>JAKAKJ010000084.1 GCA_021824575.1 Chloroflexota bacterium | reverse complement strand
TCTTGTGCTGGTACCGTTGAAGTCTGCGGAACACCTGTCAGGAATTGGCATGCCGAGGCCGCCAACCATACAACCAGTACAGCCGCAATGCCGCGATTCATAGACTTGTTCATCTTCCGACCCTCCGCAATCACGTGCCCGGATGGCACATCTCCCTCACACCCAGCAAATGTTCTTGCTGCTAAGTTCATTATAGAGATAACTGGCAAACGATACAAGCAGGAGTCCCCGCATCGCATCCCTGCCCTGATCAAGCATATTCTGACTCAAGTCCAATTTAAACAGACCGGTAAAATCCATAACCTTGACTCCGGTGATAAGAATGAATTGCCAATCAATATTGTGGAATAGAAAATTTTTATCAACCTCTTGCAAAATACAACAAAATGATTTTATGCAAACAATCAGCGATGCCTAAAATATACAGGCTTCAATTATCAGATTCGCTTGAATATGACATTCGCTATTGAAATACTTGTCAAGACATGCTATTATGACATTTAAGTGGGACTAGTCTCGTAGTAATGGAAATGGATGAGATTCATCATCCAGTCGTCGAGGGGATTCGATTCGGAGGAATATGCATGAATGAGTTAGTCAGCTTGATCGTCAAAAAGACCGGCATTCCGGAAGCCACAGCCCAGACTATTGTCAAACTCGTCGTTGATTACCTGAAGAAAAAACTGCCTGCGGCGGTGGGTCCGCAAATTGATGCGTTGTTGAGCAATGACGGCAACGTCAAAGCGGCTGAGAATGTGCTGGGCGGCCTGCTTGGAAAAAAGAAATAATCTGACCCGTTAATAGAAAGGACCTCCAATGAGTATCTTTAGTACAATTCTTCAAAAGCTTGGTATTCAGAAACCTGCCGCACCGGCTGCAGCCACCGCACCGGCCAAACCCGCCGCTTTCGCTACTCCACAGACTTCCAACTACACTGCACCGAAACCGGTAACGCCTGCCGTTGCTGCCATCCCGGTCGTGGATGTGATGAGCAAGCTCGATAACCTCGCAGGTGAACAA
Source organism: Chloroflexota bacterium (assembly GCA_021824575.1). Lineage (GTDB taxonomy): Bacteria > Chloroflexota > Anaerolineae > Anaerolineales > Villigracilaceae > Fen-1038. Next base: position 119,943 of record JAKAKJ010000084.1, on the reverse strand, counting down.
TCTGGACTCGATTGGAAAGTTTCGATCGTTGATTTGTTGAAGCTGCTCGGAATTGACAGCAGTTTTAGCGCCCGCAAAGAGCTTGCCACCGAGCTTGGCTGCCCCGCAGATTTGATGAGCGACTCTGCCAAAATGAACACCTGGCTGCACAAGACTGTGCTGCAGAAGATCGCCGAGAACGGCGGGAATATTCCTGAAAGTCTTTTGCACTAATCAAGCACAAGCAACATCCCATGTGCAAAAGAGCGGCGCCCAACGCGTCGGGCATAACCAGATCAACGTACCAAGCGTCGTTGGGTGCCGCGTTAGCGTGTCGCCGTCACGAAGAGGGTTAGACACCCTGTTGCCCACCATGCAACGGCGGCCAATAAATTCGGAGGAGCAAAAGATGGATGCTTTGACACAACAATTGATGCAACAATTATCCGGTCAAGACCTATCCCGTATTGGACAACAGATTGGCGCGGATGAGCAAACAACCAGCACGGCGTTATCAGCGGCGCTGCCGCTGCTCCTATCAGCCTTGGCCAACAACGCATCCAAACCTGAGGAAGCACAGGCGCTTCATCAGGCTTTGACCCGGGACCATGATGGTTCCATCTTGAATAATGTGTCAGGCTTTCTGGATAATCCCCAATCTGCCAATGGGGCCGGAATTCTGAATCATGTCCTCGGCGGACAGCAGCCTGTGGTCACACAAGGCCTGGCTCAGGGCACCGGACTGAACAGCAGCCAGATCGGACAACTTCTGCAAATTGCCGCTCCGCTAGTAATGGGATTGCTCGGCCAGCAGCGGCAGCAAAATAATTTGGATACAAATGGCCTGTCGGCTTTTCTTGGCGGCCAACAACAGTTGGAGCGCGAGTCCAACCCCGGCATGATGAATGTGTTGAACACTCTATTGGATACAAATCGAGATGGTTCAGCTTTGGACGAGGTGCTGGGCATGGCGGGCAAACTGCTGGGAGGAAAATGATTTATCCGTCACAGCAGGTTTCAACAAGATGAGATAGCTCATCAACGACAACACTTTGACAAGGAGAAAAAAATGAAAATCATTGATGTGCAGGGAATCGGTCCAGCGTATGCTGAAAAGCTGGCAAAGGCCGGCATCCGCACGACAGAGGCGCTCTTGAAAAAAGGTGCGTCCGCCGAAGGTCGCAGTGAAATTGAAGCCATGACCAAGATTGGAAACAGCCTGATCCTGGAATGGGTGAACCTTGCCGACTTGTACCGGATCAAGGGAGTCGGGAGTCAATATTCCGATCTGCTCGAAGAAGCCGGCGTTGACACCGTTCTCGAACTGTCCAAGCGCGTGGCAAACAATCTGTATGCGAAGATGCAGGAAATAAATCAGGCCAAAAATCTGGTCAACAAGATGCCTACCCTGAAGCAAACCGAAGACTGGATCAAACAAGCCAAAAAACTGCGGAGGGTTGTCACTTATTAGAACCATCCGGGGATCGCGCGGCGTTTCGAATCATCCTGACGCAGTCAACGCAAGAGTACTTCATGAAAAGGAGCTGAACCCATGACAGGTTATTTCGGTCCCATTGAAGAAGAAACTCTTTCAAACAGGAACTTTCGCAAGGTGCTGTACACCGGGAAATTCTGTCAACTGGTGGTGATGTGCCTGCAACCCGGAGAGGAGATCGGCAACGAGGCGCATGAACAGGTTGATCAATTCTTCAGGATCGAGGCCGGGGAGGCAAAGTTCATCCTCAATGGAAAGGAAGAACATGTCCTGCACCAGGATGATGCAGCCATCATTCCCGCGGGCACCTACCATAACGTGATCAACACGTCAAAAACTGTACCTGCGTTCCTTTACACCATTTATTCACCGCCAAACCATCCCGATGGAACCACCCACAAAACCAAGGCTGAAGCGGTTTTTGCAGAGGAACACGAGCACCATCATTGAGTTGGGCTGCATAACTGTTGAGAAGGGCAGCAAGAGCAAGTCCTTCGATAACTGGCCTATTTGGCTGCGGAGTCACGAAGGTTACTATCAATTCATCTGGAGGCAAATATGAATCTCAGTGAACCCAAGCAAATTACATTCTGGATCGCCGTAATCGTTGCAGTCGTTGGTGTAATCGCCTATCTCGTGACGATTCCGGTGCTTTCCGGCCTCGCATTTTGGCTGGTTGTGATCGCCTTCATAATCCTGGCTCTAGGAAACCTGTTGGAAGGCTTTTAACAGGTAAAGTGGAACAGGCTGGCTGGTTGGTCGACTCCGCGACTATGCCAGCCTGTATTCTTATCAATCCAACATTTCAACCGCCGTAACAGGAGATTTCATGGCCGACCCGATTCGAATCGCGCAAGGGGAAACCGATCTTTATTTATTACCGCAAATGGCAAACCGCCACGGATTGATTGCCGGCGCGACCGGCACAGGAAAGACAATCAGTTTGCAGGTGCTTGCCGAAGGCCTCAGCCGCATCGGTGTTTCCGTCTTTATGTCTGATGTGAAGGGAGATCTGTCAGGAATTAGCCAGCCAGGCAGGGACAATCCCAAAATCCAGGAACGCATTCAACTCTTGAAACTCAAGGACTTTTCCTTTCAAGGTTATCCCGTTATTTATTGGGATGTATTTGGAGAACAGGGACACCCCATTCGCGCAACCATCTCAGAAATGGGGCCTTTACTGCTAGCGCGCCTGTTTGATCTGAACGACACTCAGAGCGCAGTTCTGAGTCTTGTGTTCAAGGTTGCAGACGATAATGGGCTGCTCCTGCTCGATCTCAAGGATTTGCAGGCCATGTTGCAGTACGCAGGCAACAACGCCGCGCAATTCCAAACCATGTATGGAAATATTTCTGGGGCCAGTATTGGCGCGGTACAGCGCAGTCTCCTGACACTGGATCAGCAAGGCGGCGACAAGTTTTTTGGAGAGCCGGCCCTGAACCTGGAAGATATGATCCAAACAGATTCAAAGGGGCGCGGAATGATAAATGTTTTGGCGGCAGATAAATTGATGTTGACACCCAAAACCTACGCGACATTCCTCCTCTGGTTGCTTTCCGAACTTTTTGAGCGACTGCCTGAAATCGGCGACGCGGAAAAACCAAAACTGGCTTTCTTCTTTGATGAAGCGCATCTATTATTCAACGATGCGCCAAAGGCTCTGCTCGAAAAGATCGAACAGGTTGTGCGGCTGATTCGCTCCAAAGGGGTGGGCGTGTACTTCGTCAGCCAGAATCCGCTGGATATCCCGGAGATGGTGCTTGGACAGTTAAGCAACCGCGTACAACATGCACTGCGCGCTTTTACGCCCCTGGATCAAAAGGCCGTAAAATCAGCCGCTCAGACTTTCCGCAGCAACCCGAAACTGGACGTAGCCAAAGCCATTACGGAATTGAGGGTTGGGGAGGCTTTAGTCTCTTTGCTGGACGAAAAAGGCATGCCGGGCATCGTTCAGCGCGCCTTCATGCTGCCGCCGACCAGCCAGATTGGTCCCGTCGCGCCCGAGATACGTCAGCAGATCATCAAAAGTTCCCCTGTGTATGGACGCTACGAACAGGTCATTGATCGAGAGTCAGCCTATGAAAAACTTCAAGGTCGGACAATGACATCTGGCTCGGCCGTGATCGGTCAAACTCAAGGAACAACACAAGCAGAGCCTTCTGAAAAACGCAAGAGCAGCAAGCCGGAACCGACCGCATTGGATCAGGCGCTCAAAATCGTCAATAGCCCAGCAGGGCGGCAAATCCAACGTGAACTTGTGCGCGGCTTGATGGGGTCCCTGCTTGGTACGAGCAGCAGGCGAAAATAGCAATAGCCATTTAGAAATGAACCCGACGCGATCGGGTTCATTTTTTCTATTGCAGCAGTTAGCTGTGGGCGGGTGTCATCGCCGTATCATGTGGATTACTGGCCGATCAGAAGAACTCTTAACGGTATAATTACAGTCATGCAACCAACCATTATCGGTGTCCGATTTACACGGATCGGTAAAATCTACCATTTCGACTCCAGCGCGTTCCCGAACTTGAACGTCGGCGAACGCGTCATTGTGGATACGTCCCGCGGCAAACATCTGGGCGAAGTTGTGACAGTTCTACAGGAAACACCTCCAGTGCCTGAGGGCGGATGGAAGTCTGTGGAACGACGCGCCACGCCGCGCGATCTCCTGCTCCAGCAATCCTGGCAATCCAAGCAGACCGAGGCTATGATCAACTGCCGCGCCCGCGCCGCGGAACTTCATCTCGATGGCGTCAAGGTCATCGCCGCGGAATACAACTACGACGGCTCACGGCTGGCCTTTCTCTTCAGCTCCGAGACGGAAGAAAAAGTGGATCTCAAATCGCTGAAAAAGGATATGCAGGACTTGTATCCGAACACGCACATCGAGATGCGGCAGATCGGTCCGCGCGATGTGGCGAAACTCCTCGGCGGCATGGGCGCCTGCGGACTCGAAACCCGCTGCTGCTCCAAATTCCTGACCGACTTCAGTCCCATCTCGATCAAGATGGCGAAAGAACAAGGCATCTCGCTCACACCGGAAGAAATCACCGGCATGTGCGGACGTCTGCGCTGCTGTCTGATTTACGAATACGAGCAATATGTCGAAGCGCGCAAGCAACTGCCCAAGCGCAATAAACGCGTTGTCACACCAAAGGGCGAAGGCAAAGTTGTGGATGTTCTGCCGATGACAAATAAAGTCGTTGTCGCCATCGAAACTGAAGAGCGTTCGCAATGGTTCACCTTTGACCGGGACGAGATCCAGCCGTGGGATGAACTCGAAGCCCTGCGCCGCAAATCCGAAGCGCCGTGCGACCGTCACGAAGGCGGCGGATGCACGTGCGGAAAAGCTTCGAACCGAAAACAATAATTCCGACTGCGAACAATTCCGACTCACGACTCCCGAAGAACGGATCCATCTATAATCGCGTGATTCCCAACTGACAATTAGACATGACACCTAACACTCCAATACCCGGCACATGGGAAACATCCCAAAATATTCTCGTTGTCCTTGCCCATCCCGATGATCCCGAATTTTTTTGCGGAGCCACGCTTGCGCGTTGGGCACGCGCCGGACATAAGATCGAATATTATCTTTTGACCTGCGGCGACAAAGGCTTCAACGATTCGACTTCGCCCGACATGACGCCCGACAAGTTGTGCGCGATCCGGCATGAGGAACAAGGCAATGCCGCAAAAGCCATCGGGGCACAGGCGGTTCACTGGCTGGACCGTCCGGACGGATACCTTGTCCCAGACCTTGAACTGCGCCGCGAAGTCGTCCGCATCATCCGCAAGATGAAGCCGGATATCCTCGTCACCTGCGATCCGCAGACTTTATTTGCAACCTATGGTATCAATCATCCCGATCACCGCGCCGCAGGACAGGTTGTACTCGATGCGGTTTTTCCGGCAGCGGGAAATAAGGAATATTTCCCTGAATTGATCACCGAAGGTTATCCGCCCCACATGCCAAAGGAAGTCTGGTGCTCGCTGACCATGCAGCCGACCGTCACATTGGATGTGACAGACACGTGGCCGATCAAGGTGGAAGCCCTGCTCCACCATAAAACCCAGATCGGCGATGTGGACAAATTCAAGGAACGTATGAAGTCGCGTCACACCGAAGACAGCACGGACGAGAATCCGCGTTACGAAGAAAAATTCCGCATAGTCAAATATGGCTAGCAGGTTGCAGGTTGGAAAGTTGGAAGGCTGAACCTCAAACGAATAAGCCCCAACTTGTAAACTTTCAAACGTTCCAACTTAATAACTTACCATGAACATCATCAACGTTGGATATCGCTCCACCAATTACTACGCGCTGGAAATCAAAAACGGCAAGCTGTTATTCGACTGCGGCTGGCCCGGCACGATGCCGCAATTCACAGCGGAACTCAAACGCAAAGGCATTACGCCCACCGAAATCAAATATGTTCTTGTGTCACATTTCCATACCGATCACGCCGGGTTGGTTCAGGAATTCAGGAATCTCGGGGCAAAATTTATTCTGCTCGAAAGCCAGGTCCATTTCATCAAACCGCTCAACGATTTTCACAAACGAAAGAAAACTCCCTTTGCTGAAATCTTTGAAGATGGCAACCTCATCCTGAAATTCGAAGACAGCCGGAAGTTTCTTGCGTCAATTGGATTGAGTGGTGAGATCATCGCCACGCCCGGCCACAGCGACGACAGCATCACATTGATTCTCGACGAAGGCTTTGCTTTCACCGGAGACTTGCCGCCGCGCTCTCTTGTCCCCGATGAGGACCGGATCACGAAGGAAAGCTGGAATAAAATCTACAGCCACAAGATCACGCGGATTTATCCCGCGCACGGAAATTCAAGCTCGTAGGTCACGTTTGCAAGATACCCAAAAAGGAAAGCGTGACTGACGGCCAGCAATACGCCAAATACATTAGAATTGGAGTAGGAGAATTGCCATGATTGACTTCATGAAAGAAGCGCGGACCTTATTTCCTTACGCCCAATCCATGCGCCGCGATTTTCACGTCCACCCTGAACTCGGATTCCACGAAGTCCGTACGGGAGGCATTGTCGCGAAAGAACTCGAGGCGCTCGGGCTCGAAGTTACGAAAGGCGTCGGCAAAACCGGCGTAGTTGGTCTGCTCGAAGGCGGGAAACCGGGACCGGTCATTTTGCTCCGCTTCGATATGGACGCATTACCCATTAATGAAGAAACAGGCGCAGAATATGCTTCACAGAATCCATCAATCATGCACGCATGTGGCCACGATGGGCACACAGCGATTGGGTTGACGGTTGCCAAAATTTTGCAGAACCATCGCAGCGAACTGGCTGGCACCCTCAAGTTTTGTTTTCAGCCATCGGAGGAAGGACTCAATGGCGAGGAAATGGGCGGCAATGAAATGATGATCCGCGACGGTGTGCTGGACGGGCCAAAAGTGGATTACGCACTCGCCATGCACGTGTGGAATGAAAAGCCGGTTGGATGGATGGGCATTGGCAAAGGACCGGTGATGGCAGGTGCAGAACAATTCGAAATCAAAATTATTGGCAAGGGCGGGCATGCCGCAACGCCCCACTTGACAATTGATCCAATCATCGCCGCCGCGCAAGTTGTCAGCGCGCTGCAAAGCATCGCGTCGAGGAATGTCGCACCGCTGCAATCCGCAGTGGTCAGCGTGACAACAATTCATTCGGGCACAGCGTTCAACATCATCCCGCAGGAAGCGGAGCTGACGGGTACGATCCGCACATTCGATCCGGCAGTCCGCCAAATCGTCCTGGAACGATTCGAACAGATCACGCGCGGCGTTGGCGAATCCATGGGATGCAAAATCGAGTCGAAAGTAAAACGCATCACACCGGCGGTCATCAACAACGACGATATCGCCGGCAAAGTCCAAAACACGGCACAGCGCATCCTGTCCGATTCGGAACTCGACACTTCTTCTTATGTGACGATGGGCGCCGAAGATATGGCCTTCATGCTCGAAAAAGTTCCGGGCTGTTTCTTCTTTGTCGGCTCGAACAATCATGAGCGTCATCTCGATTACGGGCATCACCACCCGAAATTCGACTTCGATGAGGAAGCGCTGGTGCGCGGCACGGCGCTCATGGCAGCCGCCGCGGCAGACCTGTTGAAATAGTATGGCAAAGTTTGGTTGGTTCATCATCATCGCCCTTTTGATCGGAGGCTGCGCCAGCGCGCCGGCAACTCAATCTCCCGAATCACTGCGCGTCTTGCAGTGCACGGAAGGATGGAGCTGTGTAAGCGGACCCGAAGATACGCCGCTTCCTTCCTCGACCGATGGCGGGCGCGCCCAAACCGGCTCGTCATCACAACCCGGAGCTTCGCCCGCCCCCGCGGCAGGACAAGTTTTGGTTCATGCTATCCAGGGAAAAGTTGCTGTTCAGGAAACGCCGGGCGGGAATTATGTTCCGGCGCAAACAGGCGTGATCATCCCGGTTGGCGCATCCATTCAAACCGACGGTTCGGGCCGCGCGCGGTTGACAATCCAACCCGGAGGCACCGCGATCAACATCGGACGGAATTCATCTCTTGCGGTCAAGAGTCTCTCATCAAACGGCAGTAGCAAATTGGAGATCCATGTTACACTCGATGCAGGCAAGATCTGGATTTTGCCGCGCGGTGACCAGGTTGCAGTCAAGACCGAAATTGGCACCGCATCAGCCGATGGCAATCCGCTTGGCGCAGACTATGATCCGAATGCCAAAAATCTGGCAGCATCGTGCCTTGAAGGAATCTGCTCATTGAAAAATGACGAGGGCGAAGTGATCCTGACATCCGGCATGATGGCGACGATCAGCAATGGACACCTGCCCTATTCAGCCGAGCAGATGAGCGGCGACATCCTTCAGGAATGGGCTAATGAGAATCCGGATTTGAAGGATTATTTTGGCAGTAACTTTCCGGGCTGGATTCCAGATCCAAATTCTCCGGGCGGCTAAAATGAAGAAATTAATTCTTGTCATCTTTCTCCTTCTAGCAGCGTGCGATTCTCCGTCAGCAACCGCGCCGGCCATAACTGAAGAAATAACAATGGCATCCCCTTCATCGCTGGTTACCAGCCCCGCAACCACGGTGACAAATGAGCCGTGCGCTTTTGTCCCAGCATATCAAAGTCTGGCAGACATCTCCGCAAAAGTTGACCGGGCTATAAAATCACTTCAACCCGAAGCCAGCGGGCGCGCACAAGCCTACGGTGAAAATTGTGTCTACGCCGATGGTCACGCCGACTTTCACGCAATGGAGACAGATTTTTACGTGACGGCCAACGTTACAAACCTAAAAGACAATAATGAACTGGGGACATGGATCATCAACGCGATGAAAGCATTAGCTTCGTTTTCGCCCGGAACCGTTCCCGGTCCGCAGCCCGGCTTTGTCGAATTCACATTCAAATCCAAAGACGATCGAAAAAGCCTGCGCGTCTCCATCAGCAAATATGAACAGCTCCCCTCCAATCTCAGCGGAGCAGACGTCATCAAAGCTTTATTTCCAAACCCATAAACAAAAATCCATATTTTGAAAGCCGCCGAACAGGCGGTTATTTTGGCCTTGACAGATTCGCCTGCCTGGAATATATTTCGTTTAGTAAATACTAAACATTCTAAAGGCACAGCCATGACAAAAGAAACCAACCGGATCAAACAAAATTTCATCGAGGGCTTGAGCCACATCAGCCGTTTCTGGGGACTGCCAAAGGGCGTCGGCGCGCTGTTTGCGGTGCTGTACATTTCCCCCGCTCCGCTTTCGCTGGACGAATTGGTCAGCCAGAGCGGATTGACCAAAGGCGCAGTCAGCACAAATGTGCGCGCGCTGGCGCGCATGGGACTCGTCCGCCGCTCGACGAAGCTCGGCGACCGCAAGGATTACTACGAAGCCGAGACGGATTTCTATAAAGCCATCCGCTCGATCCTTGGCGAACGGCAGAACCGCGAGTTCGACCGCGCCATTCAGTCAGTGAAGGAAACGCTCGATAAACTGGAAGCCGCCAAAGGGTCCATGGATGAAGCGGAGCGAAAATTCCTCATCCAGCGCATCCAGGCTTTGCAGGATTTCTTCGACGCGATTGATAACTTGTCACGCGCAGTCACCAAATTGGACAGTCTCGGATTAACAACCGTTCAAAAAATCTTATCCATTTTGAAATAGACAGGAGAAGCTTATGAATACCATCACATATTTTCTAATTGAAGTTGCCATTACGCTCCTGGTTTGCGCGCTCATCATTACGTACCTGCGTCCGTATCTGCGACGGATTTTGGTTGATCTGTGCGGCACAGAGGACCGCGCACAATTCTGGACAGTATTCTCGACCATCTTGTTAATTGGTCTGCCATTCATCATCGCGTTGAGTTATCGTCCAGAAGCAACCACGTCACAAGATTTGTTCTTTGAGATCATCGGTCATCTCGCGGGCAACCTCGGAGGCTTTCTGGCCGCGCTCATTGGAATCGGCGTCTTCGTCTCGTTCTTTGCTCTGGTCGCACCAAAGCCAAACAAAGCGGAGGCAAAATGAAGATCGCAATTACCGGCGCATTCTCGTATTCTGGAAAATACGTCGCGAAACGTCTGCTGGAACGCGGCGAAGAAGTCATCACGCTGACTAATCATCCGAATCGGCCTGATCCATTCAACGGCAAAGTCAGGGCGTTTCCGTTGAACTTCGATGATGAATGTGGTTTGAAAGAAGCATTGAAAGGCGCGGATGTTTTTGTCAACACGTATTGGGTGCGCTTTGATAAAGGTTCAAATACCCAGCCGCGCGCTGTTGAGAATACGCGCAAACTGGTCAATGCCGCCAAAGCCGCGGGCATAAAGCGGATGGTTCACATCAGCATCACCAATCCATCTGCGGATTCTCCGCTGCCTTATTTCTGGGGAAAAGCTGCGAACGAAAAGGCCGTGATCGAATCGGGAATGACATATGCGATTCTGCGGCCAACTGTTCTGGTCGGCAATGAAGATATTTTGATCAACAACATTGCGTTCCTGCTGCGACGTTTTCCATTCTTTGCACTGCCCGGCGACGGGAGTTATCGGTTGCAACCCGTTTACGTGGAAGATTTGGCTGATCTCGCGGTCGAAGGAATTTATAAAAAAGAAAGTTATATCTGCGATGCAGTCGGGCCAGATATTTTCACTTTCAAGGAAATGGTAAATTTGATCGGCGGGAAAATCGGGGCAAAGCGCGCGTTGGTTTCAATTCATCCGCGCCTGGCGTTATTAACGGCGCAATTTATGAGTCTGTTCCTCGGCGATGTTTTGCTCACACCTGAAGAAGTGGACGGGTTGATGGCAAACCTGCTTGTGTCCAAGGAGCCGCCGCGCGGCAAAACGCATTTGGCGGATTGGTTGGAAGCCAACAAGGATCACGTTGGAATAAAATACGCGTCGGAAACAAAAAGACATTACGCATAAAAAGATGACCTGGCAAAACCAGGTCATCCATTTTTTATTGCAACCATGCCGGGGCACTTCGGGTTGTCAATGCACCCATAGTAAAGCTGGCCGTTTTGAGGTCCGGAACGGTATGTTCTGAGAACCATCATTTTGCCGCAGATCGGGCAGGCCGGCACTGAGTCCTGTGAAAGCTGCGCCGTATGCGCACCTTGTTTCGCCTTGGTCACAGCCAACTGAAACAGCGTAACAACGTCTGCGATCTCATAATGTTCGCCGGATGGAATGTGTACCAATGGTAAGCCAGCCGTCAGAAATAAATCCTCCATGAATTGATCGCTGCTGCGCGTCTCGTTCTTGGCAATGGGCTTGACCAATTCAACGCCAATCTCCGGTTTGAATGTGCGCGGCTGGCACAACAAAAAGTCAACGTGCTTGCGAAAAATTTTATTGAAGTAGTGGACGTTTTCGTTTGGGCGGACGATCAAAAAAATATCGTTGAGTGCGACTTTCGGGCAAATAATATAACGCCCTTCCGACATTTCCAGAAGCGTCTGGTATAAAGCGATTTCAGGTGTGGAAAGAAAATGTTCGCGCAGACGATATGGGAGAGGCTCGTCCTGCGGTTTTATGGATACATCCAGCTTGCCCGACGAAATGTCCGCCATGAAAAGATTATAGGACAAGCCGGATGGAAAAGCAACAGAAAAACAAAATTGGATTATGTTTCCCGAATCATCTTCAGGACTTTGGAGCGGAGCGCGGCGTTAGTGGCCAATCCCTCGCCAAAGGTATGACCGGCTTTGCCGTCCCACGAACCAAAGTAGCCACCCGCCTCGCGAAAGATTGGCGGAAACGGCCCCACATCCCAAATTTTGATTCCCGGATCGAAGAACATTTCCGCGCGCCCGGTTGCGACGAGAAGATAACCATACGCGTCGCTCCAGCCGCGCCCGTAGAAACATTCCTTGTGCAGGCGCTCAAAAAGTTTGAGCTTCTTCTTTGTTCGAAACCCCGACCAACTTGTATAACAGAAAACCGCCTCTTTCAACTTTGACACTTTTGAAACATGTGCGCGTTGGTTGTTCCACCACGCGCCGAGGCCATCGGCGGCGTAAAGCATTTCGTCCAATGCCGGAAAGCAAACCACGCCAACGCGCGAAACGCCTTCGATTTCCAGCGCGATCAAAACGGAATAAAGCGGCACGGCTTTCATGAAGGATTTGGTTCCGTCAATCGGGTCCACGATCCAACAAAACGGATTGCCGCTTCCGGCTGTTTCGCCAAATTCCTCGCCAACGATGGCATGACCCGGATAGGCCCTTTCGATTTCGCCACGAATGAATTGCTCCGCGGCGCGGTCGGCGGCGGTGACGGGCGTAGCATCGGATTTCAAATCATGCTGAATCCCTTTGTTGTAATAACTCAGGGTAATACGTCCAGCGCGATAAGCGAGTTGTTTTGCAAAGGTAAGGTAGGGTTCGAGGTTGAGATTCATGATGGAATTATAACCTTACGATGATTTATAAGTTTCACAGAATGCTTTTCAATAAACTTTCTTCTTCTTGCCCATTCGCTACTTTTCCATCCAACCATGCAGCGCGGAGTGTCCATAAAATCTCTTGATATTTTGGTCCCGGCTCGATGCCAAGCTTCTTCAAATCATGACCGGTTGTCTTCGGTTTGATGTGCCGCCACTCGGTTAAATATTTTTCCAAATTTTCTTTTGATTTTCCAGTTGGCGCAGCGAGGGAGACCGCGTAAATCGAAAACGGAGGAAATTCGTCGAGCTGGGTAACACATTGACTTGGTTTTAAATCAACGAAAGAAGACAGAGAGAAAAGAAGATTCGATGATGCGGCCAACGCATTATAAAGAATTGATGTGAAATGCAGACGCTTATTCACCGACTCGATTTGCTTTTCGGAAAGATTTATCAGCCACAACAACCAGCGTAAATTCGCTGGCGTCAAATGTTGGACTGAATAATCCGGCGAAAAATTCGCTTTATCAAGTCTTTGCCGCGCCGCATCATCAAACGACAATGCAGCGTGAATTGGTTTGAGCAAATCCAGTTCAGCCAAACGCGCAAGCAGTGATGCAACATGGGGTTCTTCCAAAATCAAATCCAATTCGTGGCGGATGCGCTGCGCGGATAATTTGTCAACCAAGGCGCGCGCTTCCGGGATCAAAGCCAATGTTTCATCTGCGATTTTGAATCCGTAACGCTGTTCATAGCGAACGGCGCGGTACATGCGAGTCGGATCGTCATTGAAGGAACGCTCGTGCAGCACGCGGATGATTTTCTTTTCCAAATCATCCAAGCCGCCGAGATCATCACGCAGCTCGCCAAAATGGGGACCGTCCAGGCGGACGGCGAGCGTGTTGATCGTAAAGTCTCGTCGGCGAATGTCGTCTTCGATACTTCCCATTTTGACGGTTGGCAGTGCGGCAGGATGCTTGTACGTTTCGCTGCGCGAAGAAATCAGATCAATAGAGACTAGAGAATAGTCCTCGTTCGCTTTACTACTCTCCAACATCCATTCTCGAATATCTATCTTTGCCGTTCCAAATTTCTCGTGTGCGGTGACTTTGCCGCCATATTTCGATGCGAGAGAATGTGCCAGTGCGATTGCATTTCCCTCCACGACGAGATCAAAGTCGAGGCCGTCCCGGCCCAGCACGAGGTCCCGAACGAAGCCGCCGACGATATAGATCGGCATCTTCAGCGCGGACGCCTCGTCCGCCACGCGGCGAATCAAGTCAAGCCGCGGCTCCGGCAATGTTTTGCGAAGCAAGTCGTCCAAAACGCGTGTCATTGTTGCAATTATATATTAGCGCGAGTATGGATCGAGTAATTCGTTCAGACCGTCGCCCAGCAAATTCCATCCGATGCCGAACAGAACAAGAGCCAGTGTGGCGGGCAAAAAAGTCCACCAATAGGCCAGAAGGTTGCCGCCGGGACCGATGATCCAATTGCGCCCGAATGAAAGTAAAGTGCCCCACGCTGAGTTTCCACCCATCCCAATGAAGGTAAAGGTCGCCTGCAAAACCACCGCGCTGCCCACGTCACGCGCTGCCATTACAACAGCGGGCGCGATCGAGTTTGGGATCAGGTGGCGGAAGAGCACCCACCAGGAACTGCCACCCACTGCGCGGGCAGCTTGAACGAAATCTGTTCGTTTAAGGGTAATGACCATCGTGTTGACGAGCCGGGCATAAGGCATCCAGGAAAAGAGGATCAGGCATATCAGGAGCGGGTCCACTTTCAAAAGAAAGTTCACCCAAATCGGTGGTGTGAATTCAAAGTAAACCACCTTGCCGCGATAAGGATCATTGAACCAATAAATACCGCCCATTGCCACAATGGTGGAGGCCACAATCTCCTGTAAAAAGACAACACCAGCAATCATTGGAAAGGTTAGGAAGGCATCTGTAACACGCATCAAGAGGCCGTTGAGCGCGCCGCCTGCGTAGCCCGCGACCGCGCCGACCAATACGCCGAAGACAAAAGCGCCAAGAGCCACCATTAGGCCAAATTGGAGCGCGTCTCCAGCGCCCCAAACCAGAGTATGAAAAACATCCACCTGGCCTGGCAGGGTTCCAAGGGGCGCGTTCTGGCTGGGAGGATACGGCGTGTTATCGCTTGCCCGGCCAACCCGCTGAAACACCCCTGGATCCTTCTTCGACATCGGAGAAAGCCAGGGCGCGCCGATAGCCACAAAAACAAAGAGGAATACCAACAGGAGTCCCAGCCAGTTTTGCCAGGAGCGAAAGTAATGTTGCAGACGGTTCATGCCTTCGATACCTCGTCCCGGATGCGGGGATCAAACAATGCCTGGAGAACATCCAAAATAAACATCAGGCCAATGACCATGATAATGCTGTACACTGAAAAACCAAGAGCTGCAGTCATGTCTGGCACATTGTTCATGGCAATCACGATGACCTGCGAAACGCCATTAATGTTATAGATGATCTCCGCAACGAAGACCCCTGTGACTATCGAAGCAGCCGTCAGAAGCATGGTTGTCAGTGAGGGGGCCAGGATGGCACGCAAAGCATGCCTCCACATCAGGCTGGCTTCTCCGACCCCGCGCGCTTTCGCGGCAACAATATAATCTTTACGGCGCTCCCCTATCACGGTGGCTCGTGTGATGCGGCCAAGCGTCGCCCAATGAAAGATTGATAAAGTTAAGACCGGCATGGCAAGATGCCGCAAAGCGTCCACAAATATATCGAACCGACCGTTGAGCAGGCTGTCCACCGTCAAGAACCCGGTGTAGTTGTGGAAGGTGGCCTTGGCCACATCCAAGCCTATCAGGATTCCAAGGCGGCCGGGCGCGAACCAACCCAATTTCACATAGAATATAGCTATCAACATCAAAGCAAGAATGAAGGGCGGCATGGAAGTTCCCAAGAACGCCAGGAAACGAAAGACGCGGTCAAACCAGCCGCGGTTCCGCCAGCCAGCCATCAGGCCACTGGCAAGGCCAAGAGGGATAAGCAATAACAGGGAATACAGAGCCAATTCCAAAGTCGCGGGTGTGCGATGCAAGAGGGAGGGCAAAACATATTCACGGAGCGTTGGGCTGTATCCCCAAGAGTCTGTGAAGAGCGAACTCACCCAATACATGTACTGCACAAGATAAGGATCGGCCAAATGATATTTGCTGATGTAGGTATTCAATAGGTTTTGAGTGGCGCGCTCACCACCTCGACCAGGCGGCAGGTACAACTGGGCACGCGCCAGGGGCGGAGTTAACATGACGCCCCCAAACAACAGCATAGTAATCACCACCAACGATACAAAAGCAAAGAACAACCGGCGAATGATGAATTGAAAAAAAGGAGGTATACCGAGACCTCCAGCAATTTTGCCTCCCTCTTTTTCGACTTTCCTGGCACCTGCCAGATCAGCCCGGACGCCGCTGCGCTCTCCCCACGCAGAGACAACAAAATCATGAACATCGGGCATTTCGCTGTGTAAAGCCTCCATGAATTGAGAATATTTCTGATATACCCCGCGATTGGAATCTTTCGGGTTAGCCAACTCGACATGAACCGCGCCCAACATGGCTAGTGCTTCGTCCCTGGAAAGGTCACGTGCTTGCAGGTGGCTCTGCAAATAATCGAGCATATCCCCGGGGCCCGTTTTCCCGAATAAATCCTTATGGTCAAACTTAGCCATGCCTCGTCTCATAATCAGAACCGAATATACCATACCCCGCCCATTTACCCCATGCGTTAGCTTGTGCCGTGCGTTTGTTCATCTCCTACTATTACAATCCACACAAATTGAAGAAATGTCTCTATCCACGTTATCTTTACAACCTCATTGACTTCGTTCACTCATCATGTAGCCACTCCTTATAATTTGACTCTGCTTTGCTGCAGAGAAAATCGTGTATAATCGGCGGCATGATCTACAGGACTGCTTCACTTGTGTTGAACCCGTTACCGTCCCCGTGCATGACAAAATCCACCTGGTCTGGATAGGCTTGGTTCGTCGTGTCAATGAGCGGCTCCCCAGACTTTGGCGAGCCGTTTTTGTTTTAGACCACTACTCACTGGAAACCGATTACCATGAAAGTCTCTGTATTTGGCGGCTCACAACCCAACGCAGGCTCAACGGCCTATGCCGAAGCGCAGGAACTTGGCAGGCTGTTAGCCGAACGCGGACACATCGTTTTGACCGGCGGCTACATCGGCACGATGGAAGCTGTCTCGCGCGGCGCGGCTGAAGCGGGCGGACACGTGATCGGCGTGACGTGCGAAGACATCGAGCGCTGGCGCGCTATTGGACCCAATGCGTGGGTGAAGGAGGAATGGCGCAAGAAAACACTGATGGATCGCTTGCAGGGTCTCATCGAAGGCTGCGACGCGGCACTTGCCCTCCCCGGCGGTCCAGGCACGCTTACGGAAATCTCGCTCACCTGGAATTTGATGATCATCGGTTCCCTGCACCGGAGGCCGCTCATCCTGATTGGAAACGAATGGCAGAGTGTTTTCAGTCAGGCTTTCACCAGCATGGACGGTTACACATCCGCGTCGCAGAAAGAGCTATTGCAATTCGCGCCGGATATAAAAACTGCTGTTGGCATGTTAGCAAGTTAACAAGTTGGCAGGTTAACTTTCCAACCTGCCAACCTTCAAACTGATAGAGGAAAAATGGCTGAGGAAAAACTACCTACAAGAGCAGAAGATTTTGCCGAGTGGTACAACCAAATCGTGCTGAAAGCGGAGATGGCTGACTACGCCCCCGTGCGCGGCTGCATGGTCGTGCGACCTTATGGCTGGGCGCTTTGGGAAAACATCACCGCCGAACTCGATAAACGATTCAAAGAAACAGGCCATATAAACGCGGCATTCCCCATATTGATTCCCATGTCGTTCTTCGAAAAAGAAAAGGAACACGTGGAAGGATTCTCGCCCGAACTGGCTGTTGTGACTCACGGCGGCGGCGAAAAACTCGAAGAGCCTTTGGTTGTGCGCCCCACCTCCGAGACGATCATCGGATACATGTATTCCAAGTGGATCAAATCGTGGCGCGACCTGCCTGTGCTCATTAATCAATGGGGTTCCGTGCTGCGTTGGGAATTGCGAACAAAATTATTCCTTCGCACGGCTGAATTCTATTGGCAGGAGGGCCACACCGCGCACGCGTCCAAAGAGGAAGCGTTGGAAGAAATGTATCGCATCCTCGATATTTATGCAGATGTCGCCATCAACGAAGCCGCCATCCCTGTCATCAAAGGCCGCAAAAGCGAGACGGAAAAATTTGCAGGCGCACAGATCACCACATCCATCGAAGGCATGATGCAGGATAAGCGCGCTTTGCAATCCGCCACATCACATTACTTCGGACAAAATTTTTCGAAAGCCTTCGAGATGCAATATCTCGACAGGAACAACACGCTTCAATATTGCGAGACGACCTCATGGGGTCTGTCCACGCGCATGATTGGCGCCATCATCATGGTGCATGGGGATGACAAGGGCCTGATTCTGCCTCCGCGCATCGCGCCTATTCAAGTTGTGATCGTGCCCATCTACAAAAACGGTGCGGAGAAAACCAAAGTGATGGAAGTCGCCGATAAGGTCTTCGCAGAACTCAAAGCCGCAGGCATCCGACTCAAGCTGGACGACCGCGAGGAGGTCACACCCGGATTCAAATACAATGATTGGGAGATGCGCGGCGTTCCTCTGCGAATCGAGATCGGCCCCAAGGATGTGGAAAAAGGCTCGGTCGCCCTCGCCCGCCGCGACGTCCCCGGACGAGACGGCAAATCCTTCGTCCCACAGACGAATCTCGCGGCGGCTGTCAGCGGGATGCTGACCGAGATTCAATCGTCCCTGCTGAAGCGCGCTACTGAATTCCGCGATGCCAACATCCATGATCCAAAAGATTATGAGGAACTAAAGAAAGTCGTCGCGGACGGCTGGGCATTCTCGTGGTGGTGCGGTTCGAAAGAATGCGAAGCGAAAGTCAAGGAAGATACCAAAGCCACCACGCGCAACATGCCTCTCGACCAGCCCAAAGGCGAAGGCAAATGTATTGTGTGCGGCGAGAAGGCCGATAAGAAAATCTATTTCGCAAGAGCGTATTAGAATCGTCGGGGCATGAAGTATCATGCCCCATTTTGTTATGCCCGCCATTGATCTTGCCCGTTTACGAAAACAAGCCGCGCGCCTCGCAGACTTTTTCTTCGTGCCGGATGAATTCATCAAGCATCTGCGCGAGCTGCTTGATTTTTATGTCAACCGCACAGTGCGAAAACCGCAGGCTGCCGCACCGGGCAAAAACCTTCAAACGTATCGAACACCCATCGTCATCGTTAAGCAAATCGAACGCGAATTGACGCGTCCCGCAAATGAAAACCCCGATGCGGCTTTGGAACTGGCCGACCGTTTGTGGGACGAGGAATATCTCGAAACGCGTTTACTGGCCGCGTTCTTACTCGGACACATTCCTCCAAAAGAGGAACGCCTGCTGACACGCTTGACGGCATGGACTCAACAAATGAACGATGCCAACCTGCGCGCCGAATTATTGGATACGAGCCTTGCACGCATGAGAAAAGAAGCGCCGGATATGTTCATCGAGTTGATTGCTGAATGGCTCCAGCCGGGGCGCTCGCGTTTCTGGCCGAACGGTATCCAGGCCATTATCTCCGCTGTTTCGGATCCCGCTTTCGCCAACCTGCCTCCCATACTCAGATTGCTCGAACCCATTGTCGAGGCCGCGCCGTCCAAGCTTCAGCTTGAGATCGAGGAACTTGTTTTGGCGCTTTACAAAACCTACCCCACCGAGACGACTTATTTTTTGCGTCAGGTGCTGAGCAATTCAGAAGACCCGATGACAGCGATCACATTCAGACGAATTGCGCCATCACTTCCGATTGCGTTAAGAAGAGAACTGCAAGAATTCACTCGAGTAAAACCACCCACGAACGGAGGTTGATATGCTTGCTTTTATCAATGCCATTTTGGGAGCGATCCTTTTGATTGCCGGTCGAAAGATTTTCTGGTTGATGGTGGGCGTGATCGGATTCATCATCGGCGTGCAAGTTGCCACGCGCTTCTTCCACGGTTCCGATCTCACCACGCTCATCGCCGGACTTGTGCTCGGCATCATCTTTGCCGGGCTGGCATTCTTCGTTGAATCACTTGCCATCGGCCTCGCCGGATTTCTCGGCGGCGGCTATATCCTTCTCAGCCTCGCCGGTTTGTTCGGTCTCGACAAAGGCATAATAGGCATCATTGTTTTTATCGTTGGCGGCATTATCGGCGCGGCACTGATCGCGGTCCTGCTCGACTGGGCACTCATCAGCATTTCTTCGCTGGCCGGCGCGTCGTTGATCATTGACGCGTTCCATTTCAGATCGGCCACCGCCGGATTGATCTTCTTCATCCTCGTCATCATCGGAGTCGCCATACAAGGTTCAGCCCTGCGTCAGGAACGGCGCGCCAAAGCTCATGCTTGACACAAAACGCTTGATCTACCTTCACGGACTGGAAAGCAACAGCCAGACTTATAAAGCCGCATTGGTTCGTACAATCTATCCGGACTTGCTCGTGCCGGACTTTACCGGTTCGATTGACGAACGGATGCAACAACTTTATCCAATCCTCGGCAGCGCATCCAACTGGACTTTGATTGGCTCTTCCTTCGGAGGCTTGATGGCTGCCCTGTTTTCGACGCGGCATCCCGCGCAAGTCCGCAAACAGATTTTGCTCGCCCCCGCTCTGATGCTCCCGGAATTCGTGGATAATTTGCCTGCACCAATAGATGTTCCAACAGTTATTATTCAAGGAAGACAAGATACGGTTGTGCCTGTGGCAGTCAATAAACCCTTGGCCGAAAAAGTTTTTCGCAATTTGGACTATCGTCTCGTGGATGACGATCATCGCCTGCATAAAATAGCCGGGCAATTGGATTGGAAAGAAGTCATATCGTCTTGAGCGGCGTGAGTTTTGGATGGACGGGGTATTTCAGTGGTACGTGCAATTCCGTGCAATCCGCGAATCTCGCATCTTAAAAACATTTGCCCGCTCCATTGTTTTGCTGTATATTTAGCCAAATATTTCGCCAAAGGAGAGAGCCATGGCCAAGAGCAAATCGCAATTGGATGGTGAAGTCTATTACCCATCCCAGGAGGTTGTCACACAGGCACGCATAAAAGATTGGGATGAACTGGCCGAGAAGGCGCGCAAAGACCCACAGGCTTTTTGGGCGGCGGAGGCCGAAGAACTGGAATGGTTCAAAAAGTGGGACAAAGTGCTCGACGACTCGAAAAAGCCTTTCTTCAGATGGTTCGTGGGGGCCAAGACAAATATCGTTCACAATGCAATTGACCGGCATCTAAATTCATACCGAAAGAATAAGCTTGCCCTCATTTGGGAGTCCGAGGATGGAAAGTTGGAGCGCACATTCTCGTATCATGCGCTGAACCGAGAAGTCACCCGCTTCGCCAACATCATCAAGGCCATGGGCATTGTGAAGGGCGATCGCGTGACGATCTACATGGGGCGCATCCCGGAGATCATGTTTGCCATGCTGGCTTGCGCAAAGATCGGCGCGATTCATTCCGTGGTGTTCGGCGGCTTCAGCGTGGACGCTCTGCAGGGACGCATCGAAGACAGCGCATCGAAGCTGGTCATCACCATGGATGGCAGTTACAACAACGGCAAGGTTGTTGAATTGAAGCGCACAGTGGACGAGGCGCTTAAACGATGTCCGTCTGTCGAGAACGTGATTGTTGTTAAACGGGTTGGGCACGAAGTCCCGATGGAGGCGGGGCGCGATCATTGGTATCATGATTTGCTCGCACTCCCAATTGCAAACGGCAAATGTCCCACCGAAGTCATGGACGCGGAAGATCCGCTTTATATTCTTTACACATCCGGCTCGACCGGGAAGCCGAAAGCCATCGTCCACACGCACGGCGGCTACATGGTGGGAATTTATTCAACGCTCAAATATGTGTTCGATATCCAGGACGAAGATCGCTGGTGGTGCGCGGCGGATCCGGGTTGGGTCACCGGACATTCATACATTGTTTATGGCCCGCTGCTCAACGGCGCGACTTCGTTCATGTTCGAAGGCGGACCATCCTATCCGTATCCGAATCGCTGGTGGCAGTGCGTCGAACGTTACGGCATCACCATTTTATACACGGCGCCGACCGCCATCCGCGGCTTGATGCGCTTTGGCGAGGCGTGGCCGAACAAACATGATTTGTCAACGTTGCGGCTGCTTGGAACCGTCGGCGAGCCGATCAACCCCGAAGCATGGAAATGGTATTACCGCGTGATCGGCAAAGAGAAATGCCCGATCATGGATACATGGTGGCAGACCGAGACCGGCATGTTCATGATCACGCCCACACCGACCGTGCCGCTCAAACCCGGATCGGGAACGCGTCCTTTCTTTGGACTGGAGGCGGAGGTGGTTGACGAACAAGGGAATCCTGTCCCCGACGATACCGAAGGTTATCTCGTGTTGAAGAATCCATGGCCCGCGATGTTGAAAACCATTTACGGCGACCCGGATCGCTATGTTCAACAATATTGGTCAAAGTATCCCGGCGTGTACACCACCGGCGACTCAGCCAAGCGCGACAAGGATGGTTATTTCTGGATCATCGGCCGCGTGGACGATGTAATCAAAGTCTCCGGCCACCGGCTCGGAACAGCTGAAGTTGAATCGGCATTGGTCAGTCATCCCGCAGTTGCCGAAGCTGCAGCCATTGGACTTCCACACGATGTTAAAGGGCAAGGCATTCATTGCTTTGTTTTACTGCGCGCAGGGTTTGCGCCTTCGCCTGAGCTCGCCGAAGAATTGCGCCAGCACGTTGCGACTCACATGGGTCCAATTGCGCGGCCCGAGGAAGTCAAGTTCGCGGATAAATTGCCGAAGACGCGCTCAGGGAAGATCATGCGCCGCGTGTTGAAAGCACGCGCCCAGGGATTGCCCGAAGGCGATGTGAGCACGTTGGAAGAATAGAGAATCTAAAAGATGACGGTCACTTTGCAGAGTGACCGTCATCTTTTCATTTCAGTTTTTCTTCCACAACCTTTACTGTTTTCGCCAACGCGTCGCCGATTTTCAATCCATCCGGCAGGCTGCCTTGCGCCATGTTGGGACGTCCGCCGCCGCGGCCGCCAATGCTGGTGATAATATCACCTGCTTTCAATCCGCGCTTGACCAGATCTTCGGTCACCGCGGCAATCAGCGTGGATTTTCCATCAGAAGCGGATGCCAGCACGCAGACACCATTCTGCGGATATTTCTCACGGAATTTGTCAGCCAATGCGCGCAGTGTGTCCGCATCCGCGTTGGAGACTTCCGCAGCAAGGATGTTTACATCATCAGCTTTTTGAACATTGGACAGTAGAGAAACGAAAGAAGAAATAGCAGCTTGCGTTTTTAATGCCGCAACTTCTTTCCGAACATCAGCCAATTCTCCTTCGAGCGCCTGCACCTTATTGGGCACCTCGTCCAAGGACGATTTCAACGCCGCCGCAGTTTGCTTCAAGGTTTTGAGCCGCCTGGCAATAAACTCATACGCGCCGCGGCCTGTCACCGCTTCGATGCGGCGCACGCCTGCCGCCGCCGATCCCTCGCTGACGATGATAAACGCGCCGATATCCGATGTGCGCTCGAGATGTGTGCCGCCGCACAGTTCATAGGAAAACTTTGGCAATTGTTCCGCCAATGCAGTCGGATGCTCAACTGCCGACTCGTCAACCAAATCCACGCCTTCGGGAACGATCGAAATCGTGCGGACGGTCTCACCGTATTTTTCACCAAAAAGCGCCATCGCGCCTTCGGCAATCGCATCTTCGCGGGACTTCAATTTTGGCACAACGATCATATCCGCTGCGACCGCCACGTTGACAATTTTCTCGACGCGTTCGATCTGCTCTGGCGTCATCGCTTCCGGGTGGTTGAAGTCAAAACGCAAACGATCCGGCGCGACCAATGAACCGGCTTGACGCGCATGTTCGCCAAGCACTTGATGCAGCGCGGCGTGAAGCAAATGCGTCGCGGTGTGGTTACGCATGATGTCATGACGGCGCGCCAAGTCAACTTCGGCGATACATTTATCGCCAACTTTTGGCCGACCGGAAATCACTTCACCGATGTGGACAATCACGCCCGCAGAGGCGCGGCGCATGCCCGTGATTTCGATTTCCCATCCCGGCGCCCCTCCGGCTCCCCCCATTTTCTTCGAGAATGTTGGAATAGATTTTATATATCCGGCATCATCAACTTGGCCGCCGGATTCGATGTAGAAGCCAGTTTTGGGAAGGATGACTTCGACTTCATCGTCGAGGGAAGCAGAATCAACCGATTGACCGTTGACGATCAATGCCAGCACTTCGCCCTCGACGCGCGGACTGGTATAGGGATCATACTCCACGCCGTGTTCGCCAAGTTTATTTTTCTTTTGCAGGTCTTTCAAAATGCCCGCAAAGAATTCGGAATCTTCGCCGCCCAGTTTGCCCATCGCCTTGCCGCCGCCGGAGGCTTTGCTGTGTTCTTCCTTGGCCGCGTTGAAACCGGCTTCATCCACTTCGAGGCCATGTTCACGCGCAATGTCACGCGAGATTTCAAAAGGCAAACCATACGTGGCATAAAGATCGAATGCGCGGCGGCCGTCGAGCACGGTTTTGTTCTGTTGGCGAATCTCAGAGAGGAGATTCTCCAATTGAGCGGTACCCGTTTCAACGGTCCGCGCGAAGCGGATTTCCTCGCGCGTCAAGTTATCCAGAATCGCAAGGCGACTCTTTTCCAGTTCGGTATAAAACGATCCGTATGTCGCAATCACGGCTTCAGCGACTTTGGCAAGGAACGGTTCCCTGAGTCCAATCTTCGTACCAAAACGAGCCGCACGCCGGATGATCATGCGCGTCACATAATTGCGTCCGATGTTGCCGGGCACGACGCCATCTGCAATGAGAAAAGATGCGGAACGCACGTGGTCGCAGATGACGCGATACGGCGTGAAATCCGCGAGCATTTGCTTTTCGGTGTGACCCGTGAGCGAACGCAGAACATCGAGCGATTTGGTGAAGAGGTCAGTTTTGTAATTTGAATCAACATTCTGCAAAATGGAAACCAGCCGTTCGAAGCCCATGCCCGTGTCCACGTGTTTGGCGGGAAGCGGCTCGAGCGTATCGGGGCCGAGACGATTGTATTGAATGAAAACCAAATTCCAAAGTTCGACGAAGCGGTCACTATCCAAAACTGCTTCGGTAACTTTTTCTCCCGAAGGACGCAGATCATAATGGATCTCAGAACACGGCCCACACGGACCGGTATCAGCCATTTCCCAAAAGTTATCCCTGCGTCCAAAGTAAAACAAGTGCGTAGAATCGAAGCCGGGCTGCTTGAGCCAATTGGACGCGGCTTCCTCATCGGTGGGAATATCACCTTTATCATCCTTGAAGACGGTGGCATACAAACGTTCTTTTTCCAAACCCCAAACTTCGGTGAGCAACTGCCAGGCCCATGCGATGGCTTCTTTTTTGTAGTAATCGCCGAACGACCAGTTGCCGAGCATTTCAAAAAAGGTGTGATGCGTATCATCGCGGCCCACATCGTCGAGGTCGTTGTGCTTGCCAGCGACGCGCATACATTTTTGCGAATCTACGGCGCGGGTGTAAGGCTTTTTATCTGTGCCGAGAAACACATCCTTGAACTGAACCATGCCAGAGTTTGTAAAAAGCAATGTCGCATCGCCGCCGGGGACAAGCGACATGGACGGCACAGCCGTGTGTCCGTGCTCGACAAAAAAGTCAATATAAGTTTGGCGGATTTCCGCACCGGATAATTTCTTGGCCATTCGTTCTCCAGATGTTTGAAGTTGGGGAATTATACCAATGATGGGAATGGGGAATGGTAAGTGGTAAGTAAAGAATAGTGCGTGATATGTGGAAAGTGGATTTAGCGGTTTCAAAAACACGAACTGGCAGGTACTGGCATACAAGTCAGTGCCATAGGGCGAGATGCTATCTCGCTGTACGAAGCGCATCACTTACTTTCTCACCACCATCAACCGGCAATCCTAGATCATTCCAAGAAACACTTCAACCATGCGGGGATCGTATATCGTCCCTGCATTCTGCTGCAAGTAGGCAGCCACATCTTCTTTAGTCCATGCAGGGCGGTATGTTCTTTCCGATCTCAAGGCATCCCAGGTGTCTACAACCGCAAAGACGCGAGCCAGCACAGGTATTTCTTCGCCCTTCAACCCCTCCGGATACCCTTTTCCATCCCAGCGTTCGTGATGACTGTATGCGACACTAATACATGGCTGGAGAAAGGGAATCTCAGAAAGCATTTCTTTCGCATACACCGGATGCTTTTGAATGATCTTCCTCTCCTCTTCACTCAACGCAGAAGGTTTTAGAAGTATTTCATCCGGGACTGCCAGTTTGCCGATATCGTGAAGCAACGCCCCACGCCGAAGTTGGGTAAGTTCCTCTTCGCCCAGACCTAATGCTTGTGCCAACCGAACACTTAGATCAACCAACCTTCGACTATGACCTGCCGTTTCCCTGTCCCGGTATTCCATAACTTTGGCCCACGCTTCCAAAGTCAAATCGTAATTCTTACGAAGTTCGGCCTCAGACTCCCGGGCACGTCCCAAATTCATCTCTATATTATAGACAATGGTCCAGATGATTGCGGATGCGGCCAGCAAGAGAGTAATCATCGGAATCAGAATTCCAAAGGTTGTAGGGCCAATCTTCGGATGGATATACCGGAAAACCTCCAGATACACGATCAATGTCAAAGAACCAACTGCCGTGATGGCAAAGAACGGCGCGGCCTTCTTTCCGAATACCAGCGTTCCGATCATGATAAATATCGGATAGGCCAGAATCCCCGGATCATGTGCGCCGTCACCATCATACAAATTGAAACTAATAACGCCGAGCACTACCATGCTCAAAAGCAAAGCAGATATGTCAAAATGTCCCCTTGAATTTAGAATGAGGATGGGAATACAAAGAAGTGCCATGCTGAAAAGGGCTATTACTGATGCCCATGTTCGGAATTGAATATCAAAAAACCCAAGCGCAACCGCTACAATCAATGCTGTCCAGATAATGATATTTAGAGTCCGCCTGCGTTGATTTTTCTCGAAGGCAAACAGATTTTGTGACATGGTTGCTCCTCAGAAGGGCGGCAAACAATCAGAAGCGGCAGCCGCAGGAAATATAAATTATTATGAGTATAGACCAAATCTTGAAGGACGCCAACGCCCGTGCGAAGACTCTGAAACACATAGCCAATGAATAATATTCCCCCGCTGAAAGATGACTTGGAATGCATCCCGCAAAATAATACAGTTTGTGAATATAATCAACGAAACCAACAACAACTTCCCGTAAATACACAAGGAGGCTTTATATGTACACCACCGACCAATACGAAGGCGTCCACGCGGAAACGGTCACATTGACCGGCGCGAACGGCGACACAATCAACGCCTACATGGCACAACCGCTGGGCGAAGGTAAGTTCCCGGCGATCGTGCTGGCACATCACATGCCCGGCTGGGACGCATGGTACCGCGAGACGTCGTTCAAATTTGCACTTCACGGCTACATTGCCATCTCGCCAAATTTGTTTTTCCGTGCGGGACATGGAACGCCGGAAGATATCGCGGCTAAGGTCCGCGCAGAGGGCGGGGTGTCGGACGATCAGGTTGTCGGCGATTTGGCGGGCGCAATGAAAGTTGTCCGCGCGCTGAATAACTGCAACGGAAAAGTCGGCGTGTTCGGCACATGCTCCGGCGGACGCCATGCTTATCTCGCGGCTTGCCGCGCGCCCGGCTTCGACGCGCTGGTGGATTGTTGGGGCGGCAACGTTGTGATGAAACCCGAGCAACTTTCTCCAAAGACGCCAGTCGCGCCATTGGATTACACAAAAGATTTGTCCTGTCCCATTTTGGGTCTGTTCGGCAACGATGATTCCAGTCCATCGCCTGAGCAGGTAAACATCCATGAAGCGGAACTCAAGAAATATCAAAAGAATTACGAGTTTCACCGTTACGCGGGCGCAGGCCATGGATTCTTTTATTATCACCGCCCCATGTATCGGCAGGAACAAGCCGTGGACGGCTGGCAAAAAGTCTTTGCGTTTCTGGAAAAGTATTTAGCGTGAGGCTTTATGTCACTCTGAGCGCAGCGAAGAGTCCCGCTTTTGTCTGAATTGGCATCACCGAGATTCTCCGTCGCCTTGCTCATCAGAATGACATCGTAAAAGGAGTTCATCATGTGTACAATGATCGTTGAAAACATAAAAGTCGAAGGCAGCGGCAAAGTCAACAATGAATGGATATCTTTGGATCAAGCCAACGTTTCGTACGATCACCCATTCAATGCGCCGTTCGAGCATGCGCTCAACATTGACTTTGTGAACGCCACGCTCGGACCCTCGAGCCGGGTCGCCGTTGAATTGAGCGCCTCCGCCGCCCGGGATTTAGTCCGAACGATTCTCGAAGTCTTGGATCAAGCTGAAGCGGGTGGTCATCTATCGAAAGAATAGGAAATGCAAATGGAATTCCGCGATGCCGTCATCAAAAGACGGATGGTCCGAAATTTTTCGGACCGTCCCATCGAACCGGAAAAAATTGACCGCATTATCGAACTAACGCGCCACGCGCCGAGCGCCGGTTTTACGCAAGGACAATCCTTCGTCGTCGTCACGCAGCTTGAATTGAAGAAGGCCATTGCGAAAACTTGCGAGGAAGAAGAATATGTCAAAAGCGGTTTCGACCCTTTTATATCCAAAGCGCCCGTTTTGTTGATCCCATGCGCCAACGAAGCCGCCTACCATCGCCGATATCAGGAAAAAGATAAAGTCAATGAAGACGGGACAGAGATCGTCTGGCCCGTGCCGTACTGGTTCATGGACATCGGCTGCGCTGTGATGATTGCCCTGCTCGCCGCGGTGGACGAAGGCCTAGGCGCGGCCTTTGCTGGATCAAAAGATTTGGATGCGCTGCGAAAGTTATTAAATATTCCAGCCGAAGTTACCCCAGTCGGCGTGATCGGGATTGGTTACCGCGCGCAAGATGTCCCGTCGCCGTCATTGAAGCGCGGGCGGAAACCGGACGCGGAATATCTCCACCGGGAAAAGTGGTAAAGAGGCAAAACCAATTCAGGCCGCGATGGGTTCGGCGGTTCCCTGGACGACTCTGTAAACTATATCGTTTACGCGAACGGGTTCGATGACTTTGATTGCCACGTCTTCGCCCGGCTTCACAAGTACCACATTATGATGTTCAATTTCCATTGAATTCACGCGCTGCGTAAAATCCGTCTGGTGTCCAAGGATATGAATCGTATCACCGATCTTCAATCCAATTTTCAGCGACAGAACCGCAACACAGAGATGGTTGTAAAAATGGGTCACACGACCAACTTCGATTTCCATGAGATTACTCCTTTCCCGGCGCTTTCACGATCAGCACCGAGCAATTCGAATAATGGATGAGCTTGCGCGAAACGCTTCCCATCCACCAGCCCTTGAACTGGCTCAAACCGCGTGATCCTGCCACGATCAAATCCACATTATTGGCTTTGACATATTCGATAATCTCAGTCGCCGCGTCGCCGCGTTCCAGAACCGATGTGGCTGCAATTCCATTGCGCTGAAGCAGGTCACAGGTCCGTTTGAGAAGCGCCTCCCCTTTACGCTTCTGCTTTTCAAGCACGGCAGCCGCCTCGTCAACGATGGCCTGCTCTATATACGCTGTCTGCCAGACTCCTCCGAGTGACGTCATCATGATCGGGTGCTGCTCTGGTGGCATTACGTGCATCACACGTACATCCGCATTTTTGGGCAGTGGAAACCTGGCTAGATAATGTGCGGCCTGTCGCGCGCTCGACGATCCATCGGTGACGATTAAGATGCGCCGCAAACCTCGAAACGGTGCGCGCACGATCAGCACGGGACAGCAGGCATATTCCACAACCTGCTGCGCCACGCCGCCCAGCAGGATACCGAGAGTGGAACGCAATCCTTTCGCCCCAATCACAATCAGGTCTGGCTGATCCGTCTCGGCAATTTCGATGATTTTTTCTGCAGGCTCGCCAAGCACCAGATTGGTTTCAGTCGCTATCCCCATTTGCAAAAGCTGTTCTTTCGTTTTTCCCAGGGCGTTCTCAAAGTCCGGGATGCCGGGAATCTGATCTGGCGTGAAGACGCGCAGATCCGTGACTCGGCTCTTGGGCGGCAATGAGAGTTCGCCAAGCAAATCAACCGCGGCCTGAGCATGCTGCGATCCGTCATCAGCCAGAAGGATACTCAACCGCTTCTTCGGGGTCATCTTCCGCCTCCTTTCAAACAGGGCGCCCTTCCCACTTCTAATGTAGCACAAACCGCCATCCCATTTCCAGTGGGTCATGCCTCAAGTCCGGCTGAACGCCGCGTTTGCGCTTTATAATCTGGCGAATGCGAAAACCATTGCTTCTGCTGTTAATCTTGCTGATGATCAACCTGACCGCCTGCGACGCGGCATCCGCCGCGTTGACGCAGACTCCGTCTCCCTCCGCGCCGACAGCGGCTCCCGTTACCGAAACCGCCAAGCCCACCGACACGCCATCCCCGACCTCCACGCCGACAGCTACGCCGACGATCACGCCGATTCCCACGATCCAACTTTTGTTGTTCAACGATGACGAACTCAAAGCGCAGGTTGACCGCCTCGCCGCGAAGTTCATGAACCAAAGTCACAATTCGGGTTTGTCCATCGCGCTCGCCATCCGCAATCCGCAAATTGATCAATTGCAGGTCATGTTTCTCAATTACGGATTGACAGGCAACGAAGACAAACAGCCCATCACGTCGGATACTGAATATGAAATCGGTTCGATTACGAAAGTGTTTACCGGAATCATGCTGGCGCAAGCCATCGAAGCCGGGACGGTCAAACTGGACGACCCGATTCAAAATTATCTGCCAGATGGAATTCAGGCTCCGACATTCAAAGGGATTCCAATCAAAATAGTGGACCTCGCCACCCACCGATCCGGCCTGCCGCGCGATGCCCAATCCGATGATCCAAATGATCTTTACACGTATCTGGACAGCATCCGGCTTGATTACGCGCCCGGCTCGGAATATGTGTATTCGAATTATGGTTATGAACTGCTCGGCGATATTCTCGCGCGCCAGGCTGGAAAAGATTACGGCGAACTCGAATTTGATTCCGTCAGCAAGCCGCTCGGATTAATGGACACAACCATGAGCCTTTCCGCCGACCAACAAAGCCGGTTGGCGCGCGGCCATCAATATGACGACTCGCCCGCAGATTATTTTCCGCAGAGCGGTGCGATGGGCCCGGCAGGATATTTGCATTCGACGCTCAACGACATGGCGCGCTTTCTGGTTGCCAACATGCGGCCAAATTCGACCCCTCTCAGCCCGGAATTGAAACTCGCGCAGACGTCCGCCGCGCAGGGCCGAAATCCCGGAACGGGTGCGGGGCTAGGCTGGGATCTCGTCCGGCCCGATAGTCCGCAGGCTCGGATTTGGAAGTCTGGCGTCACACCTGGCTTTTCAAGTTACATTTCATTTTTGCGTGACGGCAGCTCCGGTTTTGTCCTGCTCACGAACGGGCAATATATTGACAATCTCGCATCAGATATGATTCAATTGCTGGGCGAATAGAAATTTGCCGGCACAAGAATTGTGAGGAGAAAATGATCCTGGCTGTTTTGGAAAATTTGTCGAGAACCGAAAGTTTGTTGAACAATCTTTCCGAAGCCGACTTCAACCTGAATGATATCTCGGTCATCTACGCGGACATCAAACAGCGAAACGCGGTGGCAAAAGACGTTGGTCCGCTCAAAGGCGCCGCGCCGGAAAAACTGGCGGAGAGGTTGACCAAACTTGGCGTCTCCAGAGAAAACGCAGAGATTTGCAGGGATGCTGTTATCAAAGGAAAAGTTTTCGTAGTAATGAACATCCGGCCCGAATTGAACGAAGTCGCAGAGGAAATGTTCCGCGATCAATCAGCTTTAATTGTAAAAGGATAATTCAAGATGAAAAACCAGGCCATGATTTTTACGATGTTTGTTGTTAGCGCAATGATCATTTTCGCGTGCAGCGTCGTGACTGGCGCAACCACCAGCCAGTCAGCGACCCAGCCGCCCGCTCAACCACCCACATCGGATACCGGCACAGGAAGCCTCGGCCGGCGCACAAAGACATCTGGCTGTGTCTCGCAAAACGCGCTGCCCGATCCGGATTGCACACCCGGCGCGATCTTTCCCGATGCAACCGTGGACAAGATTTGCGTCCCCGGCTATTCGTCGAACGTGAGAAATGTGCCCGAATCAGAGAAGAATCAGGTTTATGCCGAATATGGGGTTAAATCCCATACAGCCGGGCAATACGAAGTTGACCATTTGATCTCGCTTGAACTTGGCGGCTCCAATAGCATTGCCAATTTATGGCCTGAACCCGCCGAACCGCGTCCGGGTTTCCACGAAAAAGACAAAGTCGAAAATTATTTGCATGACCAGGTTTGCAGCGGCGCAATATCTTTACAACAAGCGCAGTACGAAATCGCACACGACTGGATGTCGGTATATCAGTCCATGCCGGATAAGTAAGAGAGTTTCCAGCCGCGGATTTACTCTTCGAGTACGATGTCACGAATTGATACGAATTTTCTCGCCCTTTTCGTAAGATTCATGACAAGAAACAAAACCGCGACCAAAGGAAAATGGTCACGGTTTTGTTTTGCGCTACAATCAGCCGCATCCCTTTTACGGAGTCGCAATGAAAGATATTCTCGAATATCTCAAAGATCACACGAACGATATTCTGTCTGATATCGAAAAGCTGGTGCGGGTCGAATCGCCATCGAACTACAAAGACGGGATCAATCAAGTCCAAGATGTTGTGCAAAGCTGGCTTGGTTCGATGGGAACGGTCAAGCGCCACACGAACGAAATTGGCGATGTGCTGCATGCTCAGATTCAAGGTCAAAGCAGTGAGCGCGTTATTCTGCTCGCGCACATGGATACCGTTTACCCGATTGGCACGTGGGAGGAAATTTGGTCTATCAAAGATGATCGCGCCTACGGCCCCGGAGCTTATGACATGAAAGCCGGAGCCGTGCAGGCTGTTTGGGCTTTACGCACCATTCAGGCACTTGGACAAAAACCAGCCTGCACAGTTGATCTTCTTTTGACGCCCGATGAAGAAGTGGGCTCAGCAGTCAGCCGTCCATTCATCGAAGGTTTGGCGAGAGGCGCAAAAGCCGTGCTGGTGCTCGAACCTCCATTTATGAATGGCGATTTGAAGGTCGCGCGCAAAGGTGTTGGTGATTATAAAATTCGGGTTTATGGCAAAGCCGCACATCAAGGCGTCGAGCCGGAGAAAGGCAGAAATGCCATCGTCAGCGCGGCGCATTTGATCAGTGAAATCATCCAGCTTCAGGATTTGGAAAAAGGCACAACACTCGGACCGAACGTAATTCGCGGCGGGACGGTGTCGAACGTTGTTGCCGATAACGCGACTCTCGAAGTGGATTTACGCATCTGGTCCGCGCCCGAAGCGGAGCGCGTTGATGCAGCCTTGCGCGCCATTCAGCCGCTCGAAGGGACGCGTTATGAAATCAGCGGCGGACTCAATCGTCCGCCCATGGAACCATCGGACGGTACATATCAACTTTTGGAAAAGGCACAGCACATCGCGAACGGACTCGGATTCAATGTCGGCGCGGCGCGCGTGGGCGGCGGCTCGGACGGCAATTTCACATCGAAGCTCGCGCCCACGCTGGATGGATTCGGCGCCGCAGGCGCGGACGCGCATCAAAAAGATTTGGAGTACATTCACAT
This sequence comes from Chloroflexota bacterium, assembly GCA_021824575.1. Classification (GTDB taxonomy): domain Bacteria; phylum Chloroflexota; class Anaerolineae; order Anaerolineales; family Villigracilaceae; genus Fen-1038. Next base: position 86,680 of record JAKAKJ010000084.1, on the reverse strand, counting down.
TCCAAGTCTCGCGCCGCGCACGGCGTTGTTGGCTGGCATGTTGTTGGAAAAATAACCAGAGCATCTATGACGACACGACTCTACCTTGTTCGACACGGCGCGACACCGCTCACAGCCGAAGATAAATTTTCAGGCGCGGAAAACGTTTTCCTGTCTGAGGAAGGACGCGCACAAGTCCAGCATCTCGCAATCCGGCTCGCCGACAAGAAAATCAGCGCGGCGTATGCCAGTTCGCTTGACCGCACAATGGATACGGCCCGCATCCTTGTCCAGCCGCATAAGCTCGAACCAATCCCATGCGACGGTCTGCGCGAGATCAGCCACGGACACTGGGAGGGCTTGACGCGCAAAGAAGTCGAGACGCGTTTCGCGGACGAATACGCGGCGTGGGAAGCTGACCCATTTACATTCGCGCCGGAAGGCGGCGAATCAGGAATCAGCGTTTTGGCACGCGCTCTGCCGATCATTCGAGAAATCGTCCTCAAGCACAAAGATGAAAATGTTTTGGTTGTGTCGCATAAAGCCACGCTGCGACTCATCTTGAGCAGTCTGCTCGGCTTCGACGCGCGCGGTTATCGCGACCGGCTCGATCAGGCTCCGGCGTGCCTGAACATCGTGGATTTCAAAGACCCGGTGCGGGCGCGGCTGATGTTATTCAACGACATTTCTCATTATGCCGACCAGCCGCTTCGTCCGCTCGCGCATCTATCGAAGTGGTGGGACGCGGCAAACACATCGGACAATCAAACAAAATAAATCGGACGCAGCATGAATCGCATCATCGGGATTTTGCTCATCATCATCTCCGCAGCTTCGTTTGGGACGCTTGCGATTTTCGGTCGTTATGCCTACGCCGATGGCATGGACACCTTCACGCTTTTGTTTTTACGCTTCACATTTGCAGCGGTGTTCATCGCGATATTACTTTTCGCCAGCCGCGAATCCATTCCGCAAGGCAAGAGTCTTTATCTGCTCGCCGGCATGGGCGGAATTGGTTACGTTGGGCAATCATTTTCATATTTGACTGCCATCAAATTTGCATCCGCGGGTTTGGTTGCGCTGCTTTTGTATTTGTATCCTGTCTTCGTTGCCATTCTCTCCGCCGTTTTCCTGAAGGAAAGATTCACGCGCCTGACGCTCATCGCCCTCGCATTAGCCACGCTCGGCGCGGCGATGACAGCCAATCCACAGGGAGGTCAATGGATGGGAATTTTCCTGGCCATCGCCGCCGCAGCGATTTATTCGATCTACATCATCGTTGGCAGCGGCGTGATGCAAAAGGTCTCAGCGGTACAATCGTCAACAGTCATCTTCGCGTCGGCGGGGATTGTTTTTGGAATATTGACGTTCATCAATCATCCGCATTGGCCCGCGACAAACTCCGGCTGGCTGGCTGTCGCGGCGGTCACGTTGATCGCCACCGTCATTCCCGTTGTCACATTTTTGGCCGGGCTCAAACTCATCGGCCCGACCAATGCGTCCATGCTTTCGATGCTCGAACCCGTTGTGACCGTTCTGCTGGCCGCGTGGCTCTTCGGCGAAAAACTCGGCGCGATCATTTTGATCGGCGGCGGATTGATCCTCGCCGCGGTTATTCTTCTCACCCGCGCGGAACTTGGCCGACCCCAAAGCCCCGATGTCGAACCGCGGGCATAGATGGGAGACCGATGGGAAAACTCATCACAGTCGTCGGCGCAAGCGGAGTCGGAAAGACCAGCCTGGTTCAGGCTTTGAGCCGCGCGGGGAATTTCGCGGTCGCTTACGAACAGCATATTGAACGTCCGTTTCAGACGTTATTCAAGCAAGATGAAAGCTACTGCCTCGCCAATCAAATGGACTATCTTCTTCTGCGCGCCGAGCAGGAGAGAGGACTGCGCGCCGAGGCGCGTCCCGCGTTGATGGACGGTGGACTCGACCTGGACTTCCACGGATTCACACGTCTCTTCCACGCCCGCGGCTGGCTCAGCGATTCTGAATTCGATCTGTGCCGCCGATTCTACGAACTGACGCGCCAGTTGCTTCCTCCGCCCGATCTGATTGTTTATCTGACAGCCAGTGAAGAAGTCATCCGCAGGCGATTGATTTCGCGTCAGCGCATCAATATTGCCTCGGCAGAAGACACCGCTCGGTTCAGTTCATTTTTAGGTAAATGGCTATCAACCATGCCAATCGAGCATTTATTGCAACTGGATGTATCAAACGAAAGTTTGGAATTCACTCAAAGCCTGCCGAAAATCCTGGCGCGGCTATAACCGTTGCGCGATACAAATACGCACAAAAGATAAATCGTTCCGCAAGTTTTCCTGATCCATATATTTTCTACATAACAGGTTAATAATTAGGTCACATTTCATCACTATCATCATGACTGCCATTTGACAGTCATTGTATGTATCCATCTGCTTTGGAGAATAAATCGAATAGTAATGAAAGCAACAAGAATTTTATCAGCCAGCCTGGTCATTGTTTTCGCGCTTTCATCGTGCGCGCCTCTTGTTCCGCAACCGGCTTCACCTCAGCCGCTCGCATCCCAGATTCCCCCGACCCAGACTCCTATCCCCGCTGAAGTTCCCTTATCTCAATCTCCCGCGCCTCAATATTATTCGCCCTTGCAAAATGCCCAATATGTTTCCAAAGACACAACGATCATCGTCCGCTATGGCCCCACTCTGACCAACCAGGACCTTGGTCAATTGAAATTCAACGTATCGGGAATATCAAGCGGACCGCATACAGGGCAAACGATCCTCGCCGACGATCACAAAACGGTCATCTTCAGACCCGCGAGTCCATTTGCGCCGGGAGAGCAGGTTGCTGTCAATGTCAGCGCATTCTATGTGGACCCGGAGACCAGCTACCCTCCGCTTTCATATACATTCACGGTTGCGATCAATCAGCAATCCGGATCGCCGGGAAGCAGCGAATTATCATCCCCTCCGGTCCCAGGCCATGCTCCGCGCAGCGCCTTCCCCAACTTTCTGACTGTGCCTCAGGATATTCCTCATTACACCTTTACGGCGCCGCAAACTTCGCTGGACGCAACGGAAGGATATATTTTTGTAGCCCCTTTCTATTGGACCGAGTCAACGATTGGATCCTATCTGCTGATTCTGAATGATCAGGGGCAGCTTGTTTATTATCAGTCTGCGGCAGGTGCTCTGGACGCCTGGGATTTCAAGGAACAGCCGAATGGCTTGTTATCCTATTACGATCAAAAAAATTCCACGATCTACCTCATGAATTCCCATTATCAGGTGGTTGATATTTATCAGGCGGGAGACGGTTACGCCGCGGACCTGCACGATTTCCAACTCCTGCCAAATGGCGATGCGCTGCTGATGGTTTATGACGCAGAGACTGTGGATATGAGTCGGGTTGTCCCAGGCGGAAAAAACAACGCGACCGTCACCGGCCTGGTGATCCAGGAGCTCGACCCGTCAAAGAATGTGATCTTCGAATGGCGAAGCTGGGATCATTTTTCATTCTTTGATTCGACTGCCACGTTGACAGATCAAAACATAGATTTGATTCACGGAAATTCGCTCGCTTTATCGAACGACGGCAACCTTCTGCTATCCAGCCGGAATCTCAACGAGATTACCAAGATCAACCTTCAAACCGGCGATATCATCTGGCGGCTGGGCGGCAAAGAAAGCATGTTTACATTTGTCAACAGTCAGCCTTTTGCTTACCAGCATGATGCCAGACAGCTTCCAAATGGAGACATTACGGTTTTCGATAATCACGGCACCACACAAACCCCCGCGCCTTCGCAGAGCGTGGAATACAAAGTGGACGAAACGAACAAAACCGTGGCGGAAGTCTGGGACTTCACACATTCGCCGCCTGTCTTCGGTTCGTACATGGGTAACACACAAAGACTTCCAGATGGAAATACATTTATAAGCTGGGGATCGCCATCGCAGGCAACTCAATTTGCTTACGTCTCGATGACGGAAGTAGCTCCGGATAATCAAATCCTTTTCGAGCTTTCGCTCGACCAGCCGTACGTCAGTTATCGCGCCTTTCGCTTTCCCTGGCAGGGCTCGCCGAACACATTACCGGCGCTTGCCTATAAAATTGAAGGGAACACGCTCACGCTGGGATATTCCTGGAATGGCGCAACCGAAGTGGCTTCGTATAAAGTTTTTGGGGGAAATTCCCCGCAGTCGCTCAGCCTGATCGAAGAAAATCCAAAAACCGATTTCGAGACCCAATCACAATTTACCAACCTTCCCCAGGGCGAATGTTATTTTCAAGTCGCAGCGATGGATAATCAAGGCAATGAGATGGCTCGCTCAAAAATCATCTCGACGGATAACGCGAATTGCCCACCAGTATCTTAATGCCGGGTATTTGATGTAATACTTTCCGGGCTGGCATCATCTATTCCGCATGACCAACTCACGAACCATTTCTCAAATCATCGAACCGCAATACGTCATCGAAGGCGCCGGCGTGCTGCTTCGACGTTCCATCGCGCCGCACAAATCCAATCTCTTCGATCCCTTCCTGCTCTTCGATCATTTCGCTTTCAACGATCCGGTCGAGGGTCCCATCCGCGGATTCCCCATGCACCCGCACCGCGGCATCGAAACCGTCACGTACATGCTCGAAGGTTCCACTGCGCACCGCGACAGCCTCGGCAATTCGGGCCTGATCGGCCCCGGCGATGTGCAATGGATGACGTCCGGCCGCGGCATCCTCCATGAAGAAATGCCGCGCCGCGGCCCAAGTGGAAACATTTACGGATTTCAACTTTGGGTCAACCTCCCTTCTCACCTTAAGATGACTGAGCCGCGTTATCAGGAAGTCAATGCCGCGACGATTCCAACTTATGAAAAGGATGGAATCAAAATCCGCGTCGTCGCGGGACAAGTCAACGGCGTTGTTGGACCCGTCACCGAGATCGCGGCCTCGCCTCTTTACCTCGACGTTGAGCTGGCTGCCGATAACGAATGGACTCAGCCCATTGAAGCTGGTCACACCGCCATCGCGTATGTCTTCGAGGGCGAAGGGGTCTTCGGCGATCAAACTGTCGAATCTGTCCGCATGATCAAATTCAGTGACGGCGATCATTTACGCGTGAAAACAGAAAATTCATCCGTGCGATTTATGTTGATGGCCGGCGCGCCGTTCAAAGAACCGATTGCGCCCTACGGCCCGTTCGTGATGAACACGATGGAGGAAATTCAGCAAACGCTGATAGAATTGCGGAACGGAACATTCATAAAATAACCCTCATCCCTGTCCCCTCTCCCGTTGGGAGAGGAAAGGGTGAGGGCGGGAGGATTCATGACTCAGGTTATCTACGGCAATCGCATCACCCAGGGCGCGGAGCTGCGAATCGGTTCCTGCGCCATTATTTTCGATGAAACGCGTACAAAGGTTTTTCTCACCAGGCGCAAAGACAATGGCTTGTGGTGTTTGCCGGGCGGCAAAATGGAATCAGGCGAAACCATCGAAGAATGCTGTCAGCGCGAGGTTCTCGAGGAAACCCATCTCGAGATCCAACCGAAGCGGTTGACCGGCGTATACAGCAACCGCGACCAATTGGTCATCTATCCTGACGGGAACAAAGTCCAAATTATCGTCCTGAGTTTTGAAACAGAAATTGTTGGTGGAAAAGTCGGTTTGTCAGATGAGATAATCGAGTTTGGCTATTTCTCGATGGACGAAATCGAATCCATGCCCATGCATGGACGCCACAAGGAACGCATCGAAGACGCACTTCTAAATCAAACAATCCCAATTTTTCGATAACAACAATGTCATTGAGCGTGGCGCCAAGGCGCCACGCGGCATCTCCGCTCACATGCAATGGACTAATTAAACGCGAGTTCGGGTTAGCGAATCGGGACGCAGAAGAACGCTGATTCGCGCTGACAAGGAAAGGAAAAATCTGCGTTTTCAGCGTTTATCAGCGTCCAAAATCTGAGACCACTCCTTATCCCGAACTGACGTTAATTAACGACGTCGGGCTTGGTCTTGATACGCCAGAAGATCACCGGCTACTCGACCCGCGGCGAACCACAAATCAGATCGCAGAATCAATGAACGTGTGAATTAACGATAACGGCAGGACATTTCGCGTTCGCATGTAAGCATAACCCAGCGCAAAGCCGACCGTCATTTGATAGGTGAATGCCGTGAGCAGCGCATCCTGCCAATGGACAAGCGATCCGGCAAGGTCAATCGGAACATGCGAAGCGCCGAACGCAAACGAAGCCAGCCACACCGCCCAAAGCGGACGCCGCACAAGTGCTTCGATCCGCGTTTGAATAAAAGCGCGATATAAAAATTCTTCCGGCAACCCCGCACCAAAGAAATAACAGGCCGATGAAATTGCGAATGATCTCAGCGGATGATTGGTCAAACCGTAAACGATCAAAACAATGATCGGCAGAAGCGCGGCCAGCCAGGAAAATTTGTCGAACGAAAAGCCAATCGCTTTGAAAGAATATTTCAACGCGATCAAAAACAGAAGCGGCAGGAGAAACATCTCGATCATTTTGGGAATCGGCGTGTCAGAAATCGGGCCGCAGCTGTTCTCGAATCCCAGGGCAGGAATTGTATACAGATGCCAATATTCACCCACGCGATAAAGAATCCATAAAACGGCTAACCCCAACGCGACGACAAGTTCGAGGCGCGGCCTGCGTATTTGCAGTGACGGAAGAGAATGCCGGTGACCGACCAGCCAGAAAAAAGCAATAAAGCCGAAAATCCAGGTTAGAGGCTGGAGCGAAGTCAAATCATGGTTGTTCAAAAACAAAAGCAGCCACGGAAGCAAAATCAAGGCCGTGATAATCAACCAGTCGCGGTCATGAAGCAAATCGTTTGGCAGTGCGCGGAGATCGCTCCAGGTCTCGCTAAAAAATGTTCGCATGAATATCGCTCACATGATATGCCATTGCGAGCCGCCGCTGGTCGAGTGTTGCCGAAGGCGATGTATCGAGACCAAAGCGCTACTCGCAGTGACAGGAACTATTGTTGTATGCCCACTTTAACGTAATCGCATAAAGGCACATCAAGAATTTCCTAAGAGTTTGATGATAAGTTCAGAAACTTCGTCCGCCGCCAACATCGGCGCGGCATGATTGGCATAGATAAAAAAGTCATGCGGACCCGGCTTCCGCGGCTTTTGCGTGACAAAATCATCCCTGCCCCAAATGTGCAAAGCAGACTTCGGCACATCGAATGGACGCGTTCCAACAGGCGCAACCATCCGCAGGGTTTCCTTCAAGACATTTCGCGGATTTTGGCTTATTTCATCGAACCACTCGCCTGCCAGAGGATTCTGCTTCAGGCTGAAACCCAGAAGCAGGATCAGAAATTTTAACCGCCAGCCGGTCAAAATAAAATCGCCATAGGCGGGAATGAACTTATCCACCCAAAGCGAAATGCGTAGATTCAGATTGGTGAAGCGCGGCAAAACCAATGGACAAAGAAAGATCAAGCCGCGCACACGTGAGACATAAGCGCCCCCGTAAGCTTCAGCGATTCTCGAACCTGTGGAATAACCAAGCACATTCCATGAATCGAATCCAAGCTTTGTGCGCAGGCATTCAATCGCTTCCACGGACGCGGCCAGATAGGATCGTCCATTTTTCTCGAACGGCGACCCGCCAATCCCCGGCGCTTCGATCATCACCAAAGTAAAGTGTGGTCGCAAAAGCGGAATCAGATTTTTCCAAATATTGAACGAAATGCCAAAGCCGTGAACAAGCAGCAAAGGCTCGCCATCGCCCTCCACGCGATAATTCAATTTCAAATCAGACATTTATATTTTCATCCGCCAAACGCCTGTGCATTCGGGCAACATCGTCAATTGCTCACCTTGCCCAGCCAGTCACAGAAATTTTCAAGATGTAGTAATCGCATGGTCTGCGTAAACTTCCTTTTCACGCGGCATTTGCGTTATACTCCGTCGCAATTCTACTGCTTCTTGCGTAAATATCTAAATGCGGATTTGTCCGTATAAGGAAAAAACAACGTTCGGTTTGGATAATTGCGCAGCACTTCGTATCATTGGAAAAAGACATGACACTCTCACCCTCCGCACAAAAAGTCCAGGATATTTTGACATCGCAAGGCTTCGACTGCAAAGTCATTGAGTTTGCTGAAAGCACGCGCACCGCACAGGAAGCCGCCGACCGCACAGGCTGCGCGCTTGGACAGATCACCAAGTCGTTGATCTTCAAAGGCAAAACGAGTAATAAACCGATCCTTGTTTTGACCAGCGGTGCAAACCGCGTGGACGAGAAACGCATCAGCGAATATGCGGGCGAAGCCATCGTCCGCGCCGATGCGGATTTTGTGCGCGCCGCCACCGGCTTTGCCATCGGCGGCGTGCCTCCGCTTGGACACGCGCAAAAGATGGAGACGTATCTTGATGAAGATCTGCTTCAATACAAAACAGTTTGGGCCGCGGCGGGAACGCCGAATGCCATCTTTGAATTGACACCGGATGATTTACAAAAGATGACGGATGGAAAAGTTGTGCGAGTCAAATCATGATTCAAGATATTCGCAACTTCTTACAACTGAATGAGAATTTGTTGAGCAGCGGAATGCCGACTGCCGGGCAAATTAAATCGGTTGCCGAGGCTGGCGTCAAAGTAGTGATCAATCTCGTACCGTTCGATCCTGAACAAGATTTAGCAGATGAAGACAAATTGGTGGAATCGCTTGGAATGAAATACGTCAATATCCCAGTGGACTGGGAAGCGCCGATGCGCCAAAATTTCGATGACTTCATCAAAGCCATGGACGAAAATAAAAACAAGAAAACGCTCGTCCACTGCCGCGCAAATTATCGCGCTACTGGATTTATCACGTTATATCGCGTCACGCGGCTTGGATGGAAACCCGAAGATGCTTTCAAAGATTTGCGACGAATTTGGAATCCAGATGAATACCCGATCTGGAAAAAGTTCATCGAGGAAAATCTAAAAGGTTAAGTTTTGGACGCGGGTCAACGCCGAAAACGCGGATTTTTTGATCATCGTCCGCGTTAAACAGCACCCACCTGCACTCGCTTTTTGAGTGTCCGCGTCCTATTTTGAAACCGTCAGACGGCAGTTGACGAATAAATCCCAAATTCACAAGCGCCGCCCAACCCATAGCGTTTTGATTTGCAATCGGACAACCTTTGTCGTAGAATCTTCCCAACTGACCAAAGGAGAGAGATATGACAAAAATCGCGTCTAAAAGCGCGCCCATTACAGATTCACGCCCCATGACCGAGGAAGCTGACTTCCTCCAAATAAAATCCATTGACCACGTCCACTTTTATGTGGGCAATGCCCGTCACGCCATGTTTTATTGGTGGAAAGCTTATGGCTTCAAGCCGGTGGCATATTCGGGTTTGGAAACCGGCAACCGCGACTTTGCCTCGTACGTTTTAGAGTCAGGGCAGGCGCGGTTCGTTGTTTCTGCGGCTTATGGCCCGACCAACGAAATCGCCGCGCACCAGATGGTTCACGGCGACGGCGTCAAGACTATCGCACTCGAAGTGGATGACGTCGAAAAAGCATGGAAGGAGACCACGTCGCGCGGAGGCAAGTCCGCGTGGGCACCGCGTGAGCAGAAAGACGACTTCGGCATCTATCGTACGTCGGCTATTTACACGTACGGCGAAACGCTGCATGTCTTCGTGGATCGCGATGACTACAAAGGCACATTCGCTCCAACTTATCGTCCCATCAAAGACAAGGAAGCGCAATCCGTTGGTCTCGCCGCGATTGATCACATCGTTGGCAACGTGCAACTGGGAAAGATGAATGAATGGGTCAACTTCTATCACAAAGTGATGGGCTTCCGCCAATTGATGCACTTCGACGATAAAGACATCTCGACCGAATATTCCGCGTTGATGTCGAAGGTCATGCAGAACGGCAATGGCCGCGTCAAGTTCCCGATCAATGAACCCGCCGAGGGCAAGAAGAAGAGTCAGATCGAAGAATATCTCGATTACTATCTCACGCCCGGCGCGCAACACATCGCGCTAATCACCGGCGACATCATCAAAACCGTCACGCAACTGAAGAACAACGGCGTGGAATTCCTGCGCGTGCCCGAAGCCTATTATGAAATTCTGCCCGACCGCGTCGGCAAGATTGATGAAGACATGAAAGCCATTCACGATCTCGGCATCCTCGTTGACCGCGACGATGAAGGCTACCTGCTTCAAATCTTCACCAAATCCATTCAGGATCGCCCGACGATGTTCATCGAAGTCATCGAACGCCACGGCTCACAGAGCTTCGGCAAAGGCAACTTCAAAGCTTTATTCGAAGCGCTCGAACTCGAACAGGAAAAGCGCGGCAATCTCTGATCGTTTCCACGTTGACAAGTTGGCAAGTTGAAAAGTTCGACTTGCCAACTTTTTAACTTCTCAACTCTTAGCATTCGCGCTCGGTGGCGTCTCGCCGCCGAGGACAGCGGCTTGAGCGAGATGATTTTCAACTTTTGACATTCAACCTTCAAACGGATAAAAATGAAATTCGCTACTTTTTCCACGCATCAGACTCCGCCGCAACCGGGTCTCATTAAAGAAAATCGAATCTACCCCTTGTCATTTCCCGACATGCGTGCCGTCATCGAGGCCGGCGCGGACGAGGCCGTGCTCCACATATCGAAAGCATCTTACGCACTCGATGAAGTGAAACTCCACGCGCCGCTCCGCCCGACGACATTGCGCGACGGGTACGCGTTCGAGACGCATGTCAAAACCGCAAATGCCAACCGCGGACGCGAAGTCCCGGCGGAATGGTACAAGTTTCCCATTTTCTATTTCACGAATCCGAATAACATATATGGGCCGGACGATGAAATCCCATATCCGTCCTACACAAAAGAAATGGATTATGAACTTGAGATCGCGGCAATAATTGGAAGACCCGGCATCAACATCAAGCCCGAAGATGCTTCTCAACATATTTTTGGTTACACCATCTTCAACGATTGGTCTGCGCGCGATATTCAGCGCGAAGAAATGAAGGTGAGTCTCGGCCCGGCAAAGGGAAAAGATTTCGCGTCCGCACTGGGACCGTACATCGTCACCGCGGATGAATTGGCCGATAAAGCGGTAGCCCGCCCCGGGGTCTACGATTTAACGATGCGGGGCTGCGTCAACGGCGCGGAAAAATCACGCGGTAACTTCAACGACATTTATTGGTCATTCGGCGATCTGCTTGCGCGCGCGTCCGAATATGTCATGTTATTGCCTGGCGATGTGATCGGATCCGGAACAGTCGGCACGGGGTGCCTGCTTGAATTGACAAAAGCTCAAGGTCCGTGGCTTAACGAAGGCGATGTTGTCGAACTCGAAATCGAAAGGCTTGGCACACTACGAAACAAGGTTGGCAAAAAATCATGATGGTCGAAGATAAACCGGTGATCACCGTTCGTCCAAAGGGTACGCATCTTACCAAACAGAGCCTGCCAAATTTTGAAGGCATTTCTGCCAGCACAGCAGGATCACGACATTTGTGCATTCACCTCGTCATCATTCCGCCGGGCGGAAAAGCCACGCCACATTATCACAATGGGTACGAAACAGTCATTTATATTATTCAGGGCCGTGCTGAAACGAAATACGGACCGAACCTTGAACATTCAAGCATCAATCAAGCCGGGGATTTTTTATTCATCCCGCCGAACGTTCCACACCAACCGGTGAATTTAAGCGAGAGCGAACAAGTCATCGCGGTGGTGGCGCGCAATGATCCAAACGAACAGGAAAGTGTGGTCGTGATCGAAGAGCCGGAAGCCAAATCGAAAAATGAAATCAAAAACACTGATTAGACTCATTGCAGCTGCTGCCATTCCAGTTATTTTGGCTTGTGGTTTCGGTGCTCCCGCGGCTCCATCTCAGTCGGATGTAGCAACGGTAGTTGCATCAACGGTTCAGGCGCATACGGCTGTTCCAAACTTCAACAACGTCACGTATGGCAATGTCAGTTTGACCATTCCTCGAGGACTGGCAACAAACGCATTGACCGGCACTGTCCCTGCGCTTACAGATTCACAGCAGCTGGGTCCCTGGGCTATCGCACCAGAACATATCGAGATTTTGCTCGATAATTACAGCCAGGTTACTTTCTATCAACGCCCTCAAATACTCGTGTATCCTGCGGAAGATTTTTCTTCCATGTCCGACCAAGTGAAGGAAAACATCCGGCGCGTGCAAGGCATCGTCAACAAAACCATTCCGCTGGCAGCGGAGAATATGCCAGGCATTCCGTTTTTCAACGCGGGTCAAGTGATTGCAGCACAGATGCAGACGATATCCTTCAAAAACGGCGCGGGCGTGCGATTGGTCACTCAGTACGGTAATGGTATTGCGCCCGTCAGCAACAGCGGTTTGTTTTATCATTTCCAAGGATTGACGAGCGACGGCAAGTATTACATCATCGCGACCCTGCCAACTCAATTGCCATTCCTCCCGATTGACAATAATCCCAGTTCGCCAATCCCATCCGGCGGGATTCCGTTCCCGCAAAATAACGCATCCGGCCCGGACTTTGAAAATTATTACAGCCAAATCACAAATCTGATCAACGCGGCCCAGCCTGATCAGTTCAGTCCAACGTTGACTTCGCTCGATGCGCTCATTCAATCCATTTCAACACAATGAGGAGAACATGCAAAATTTCAAGAAAGTCTTTTTTGTTTTTGCCATGGCCGGTTTGATTTTGGCTTGCAGTATCGCGTCGGCGCCGACAACAACCGCGCCGGATCAGCAAAATGTCGCCACCATCGTAGCGGGGACGATCCAAGCGGTCACCGCCGCTGCGCCCGCGGCCACATCATCAATTCCGCCAACACAGCCAGCCCCAACACAAGCAGCCCAACCGGCGGGAATTCCGGTTTCGTTTCAAAACGTCAGCTTCATTATCCCAAGCGGACTTGCCAGCGGCGCGTCACCGCAGGCCATCCCGAATAACCCCAGCGATCAAAACAACGGGCCGTGGGCAGTCGCACCAGCCCATATTGAATTTACGCTCGACAATTACAACCTCCCTGCTGATCATTTTTCTCAGGTCTTCATTGATGTTTACCCAGCGCAGGAATACGCGTCCATGTATGACGGCGCCAGGATCAGCCTGCAGCGTCTTCAAGCCATATTGTCAAGTCCATCCTCGCCTTTAACCAACGAAAACCTGCCGCAGGTTCCGAACTTCAATGCGGCGTCCATGTTCGCCGCACAGGCAAAGCTCATTCAATTCAAGAACGGATCAGGCGCACGCTTTGTAACTCAATATGGACAGGCGGTTGGGCCAATCAATAACAGCGCCACGTTCTATAATTTCGAGGGATTGACCAATGACGGGAAATATTACATCATCGTCGTGCTGCCGATACAAGCGCCGCTCCTCGCAAACGGAATCGACCCCAATGCGCCCCTCCCGGCTGGCGGGGTCCCATTCCCGGATTACAACAGCCCAGATGCAACTGTGTTCAATAATTATTATCAGGCAATCACCGACAAGATGAATGCAACCTCGCCGGATTCGTTTGCCCCCTCCATTATCATTTTGGATGCTTTGATTCAGTCCATTACAATTACCCCGTAAGAAAATTTGCCCTTATCACATTTAATTGGTAGATGTCCGTTTATTGTCAGCAAAGGAGCTAGTAATGCCTTTCTATCATAAGCTTGGCGAAATTCCGCATAAGCGACACACACAATTCAGAAAGCCGGACGGCAAACTTTATCGTGAAGAACTGATGGGACTGGAGGGATTTTCATCCATCCAGTCCATTCTTTATCATCACTATTTGCCGCCGCGCGTGATGAAGACCGAAGACTATGGATCGCTCAAACCCGAATACGTGGACTTCGGCCCGATCCGTCACCGCGCGTTCAGAACGGTTCAAGCCCCGCTCGGAGCGGATCCCGTTTCGGCGCGGACTCCGCTCCTCGGCAACAACGACGTGATCCTCGGCGTGGCGCGCGCATCCAAAAGCATGGATTATTTCTATCGCAACGCCCAAGCCTACGAGACGTGGTTCGTCCATGAAGGAAATGGCGTACTGAAGACACAATTTGGCAACCTGCCGTTTCATTCCGGCGATTACATCGTTATACCTTTCGGGACGACTTGGCAGATGATCCTTGAATCAAAAGAAGCTCGCTTTTTTGTGATCGAGGCTCCGTCGCAGATCGAACCGCCGCGCCGCTATCGAAACGATTACGGACAAATGCTCGAGCACGCACCGTATTCGGAGCGCGACATCCGCGTTCCGTCAGAGTTGGAGACACACACGGAGCGCGGCCAGTTCGAGGTCCACATCAAGGTGCGTGACCGCCTAACCTGCCATGAACTGGATCATCATCCGTTCGATGTCATCGGCTGGGACGGTTATCTTTATCCATGGATTTTCAACATCGGCGACTTCGAACCCATCACCGGACGCGTCCACCAGCCGCCGCCCGCTCATCAAACTTTTCAGGGACACAACTTCGTCGTCTGTTCATTCGTGCCGCGTTTGTTCGACTATCATCCTGAAAGCATTCCCGCACCTTACAATCATTCGAACATAAATTCGGATGAAGTGATTTATTATGCCGAGGGCAACTTCATGTCGCGCAAAGGCATTGACCAGTACGACATCAGCCTGCATCCGTATGGCTTGCCGCACGGTCCGCAGCCCGGCATGACCGAAGCTTCGATTGGCAAAAAGGAGACCAACGAACTGGCCGTGATGGTGGATGCGTTTTATCCGCTGCAGCTTACCAGGCAAGCCGTTGAAATGGAGAAGCCGGAATACATGGCAAGCTGGCTCGAAGGAAACGGTGAATAACAAACGATCAACGATGACCACATTACTACCATTCCTCATCCGGCTGATCGGGCTGCGCGATCCGCATGCCGAGAAACATTCGGATCACGTGACTGAATATGCCTTCGCACTTGGCAGGGCCGCAGATTTGAAGGCAGAAGAATTGGAGCTTTTGAAATTCGCCGCGTCGATTCACGATATTGGCAAGATCGCCATCAACGAATTCGTCATCAACAAGCCGGGACGATTCACAGAAGCCGAATACATCATGGTGCAGCAGCACGCCAACATCGGCGCAAACCTTGTGGAAAATTTGGATATTGATCCATCCATCCATTCGATCATCCTGAACCATCACGAAAATTTTGACGGAAGCGGTTACCCAAATAAAATAAAAGGCGAGGAGATTCCAGTCGGTGCGCGCATCATCCGCATTGCAGACACATACGACGCGCTGACCAGCGACCGCGGTTACCGGCCCGCCTATTCGAATAAAAAGTCCCTGCAGATCATGGAACACGACGCCGAGTTTTTCGACCCAATCTTACTCGACTTGTTCTTCAGGAAAGTGGCGCGCAAACATTAGGGGACATTAATTAAGCCCGGCGACTTTTATGTTATAAAGATATAAAACATAAAGTCAGGATCAGAAAATCGCATGAACTCACGCAAAGCCTTTTTGACTCTGGCGGGTGCGCTGGTGTTGCTCGCCTCCGCCTGCGGGACTGCGCCCCCAACGCCCCAACCGCTGACCGTGGCCGAAGCGGCCTCCACACTCGTGGCCTCGACCTTCCAGGCGGCCACGCAAGCCGCATCTCACCACACGCCGACGCCTCTTCCGTCCGCCACACCAACCTTTGCCAAACCATTTTTATATATCAATGGCAACGTAAATTGCCGGACAGGCACAAGCCCGAATTTCAGGATCGTCGCGACATTAACTGCAGGCACGACTGTGGAACTGATTGGAAGGGACACGCCGCAGAGCGCATGGCTGGTCAAGGCGCCGAACGGCACGGATGTCTGTTGGGTGATGGCTCAAGACGGCTCCCCCACCGGAGATTTTCAATCTCTGCCTGAAGTCACGCCGCAGCCCAGCACGCAAAGTCCGCCCCTGCCGGTTGCCAAAGGAACGATAAATTATCCCTTCCTTTGCTCCTATACTGCCAGCGGCAGCGAGAGTGTGACGACGAATCTAAGTTGGTATGCCACGAAAGACGCAAATGGGTATCGCGTGTTCCGCAACGACACTCAAATTGCTGACTTGCCCGCTGGCACAACAGCTTATCAGGATACGGCAATCATCGTTCCGGGCGGAAGCGTGACGTACGGCATATCCGTCTACAACGATGTAGGAGAATCGGCACAAACGAAGATCACCGTCACTTGCAGCAGATAAATCATCCAACTTGAGGAGAACTATGAAATCGAAAACAATGCGCTTGGCAACCTTTGGTTTTCTGGCATTTGTCATAACAGCGTGCAACATCGGCGTCAACGCACCGCCAACTTCGAATTTGAACGATGCGGCAGCCACCATCGTCGCGCAGACGCTGCAAGCCGCGACCGAATCGGTGGTCAAGGGTCAAACGCCAGCCAACACACCCGCGCCTTTTGCATCGCCTGCGGCGCCAGCATCCACATCCACCGCTCCGGTCTTGACGATCAACAATCCGACCAATTGCCGAAGCGGGCCTGGAACCAGTTTCCAGTTGATCACCGCCTTCAATCCCGGCACAAAGCTCACCATCCTGGGAAGAGACACGGCGGATAATTACTGGCTCGTCCAGCTTCCGCAGTCACAAGATACTTGCTGGGCTTCCGGTGAATACGCGACTGCAAGCGGAAATTTCGCCAGCCTGCCGGATATCACACCGACAGCCGGCGCGGCGAGCGGCGTCCCAGCCCGCCCCGGGAGTCTTTTCTATCAATGGGTTGGCCCCTGCTCAAGTCTGACGACGACTCTCAATTGGGCAGATAATGCCAATAATGAAACGGGCTATCACGTCTATCGCGATAATACATTGATTGCTGATCTGCCGGCCAATGCCACTACCTATCAGGATGTTACGAATGTCCCGGTTGGAGCCACGGTCACTTTCAGTGTGGAAGCCTACAATGCGGTCGGCGCGTCCGGCCAGCGGTCAATCAGTTTCGCCTGTCAATAAATTCGGGGCGAAGATAAAAACTCCGCACGCGAATTTCGCAAAATAAAGCGCGTCATGAAAATCAAACCCTGGCGCGCTTTGAGTTATTTCCCAAATGCCTCACCCCCAAAAGCTTCGATTCTCTGACGAAATCTACACATAAAATACACATCTGCGTTTGGCGATTGGAGTATAGTTGGCACAAGAGGGAAAGATATTTCATGTAGAAGGAATGGATATGACGCCTCTCAAAAAAATCTTCCTCCTGTTTGGGATTGCCCTGATTGGGCTGGCTTGCAGTGTGACAGTTGATTTGGGCGCGCCCTCTTCCAATGCAACGCAGACGCCCACGCTCACTGGTATACAGCAGGTCTCGACGATGGTGGCGGGCACTTTGGAAGTTTTTACACAAGAGGCGCTTTCCGCCACTCCTGCCAATACGCCGACTCCAAGCCTGACGCCGACGCCCACCAACACGCCGCTGCCGCCGACTTTGAGCGTGAGCGTCGCGACAAATTGTTACGCTGGCCCCAGCGCATATTATGGCCTCGTGATCACGATCCGACCGGGAATCACGGTAACGGTGGAGGGAGAAGATGCGGCCGATAATTACTGGATCATTGATGTGCCAAATTATCCCGGCACAGTTTGCTGGCTTTCGGGACAATATGCGAGCGTGAGCGGCGATACTAGCAATCTCCCCGCGCCGGCGACACCAGCAGCATCGAACTACACCTTGAGCGAACCGCGCAACCCGCGCGTCTCCTGCAGCAGCACAGCCCTTTCATCCACGCCTGACCCGGATGATTATTGGTGGGGGAATAATGCGTCGCAATGGACGGTGGTCTTCCGATGGACGAACACTGACAACGACCAGACAGGCGTACGCGTGTACAGGAATGGAAGACAAATCGCGACTCTTCATGCTCATGCAAGTTCCTACACTGATACTTTCGTCCACTTTGGTCACCGGGATGTTACTTATGGTGTGCAGGCGTTCAACAACTCCGAAGTCTCCAGCATCGTGACCATCGAAGTCCATCACTGCGGATAATTCAAGGTCCGTTCCACCCCGCATCGCAAACGACCCCAATCTCCTCGGTACATTTTGGGGATTGGCTTTGTGTTCATGACGAAGCAAAATACAACTGAATTGGAGGTTGTTGTCATGAACACGAACAGAAAATTATTGTTAGCGATTTCTGCCATTTTAGTTGCGATCCTGGCGTGCAATCTTCCGGCGCAGAAACCCGGAGCGGACACCACACCAACATTTACTGCCCAGCCAACGCAGACGGCCGCGCCCGCGCTGACGCCGACGTCGTCCGTGCCGATGGTAAGCGTCAGCACGGCCACGAATTGCCGGACCGGCCCCGATCCAAGTTATTCATTGGTGCTGGTTTTCCAACCGGGCGCGACCGCACAAGTGGTGGGAAAATATTCCGCTTCGAATTACTGGATCATCAACACGCCAACCGGCGGAACGTGCTGGCTTTGGGGAGCTTATGCCACAGTGCAGGGTAATACAAGCACACTGGCCGAAATCGCGCCGCCCTCCGCGCCGCCCACACAGGTCGCGGCCAATCCTCCCACCCCAAAGCCTACGAAACCATCTGCCGCCCCTACCAACAAACCGATCATTCCCATCAGTCCAGTCATTAATCCGGGCATTATAAAAATCGCATTACCGCCCTCTGCGCCTTCCAAGCTAACCGTAATCACAAGCTGTCAGTTCATTTACTTTCCAGTCAAGGTCCTTACAAGCCGCAGCGATGCCCTGACATGGACGAATGTAAGCAATGCAGCCTCTTATAACATTTATGTCAATGGGAAGCTATTTCTCCAATTGTCAACCACCCAGTATACGATTACATATCTTCCAATCAATCCAACTCCATCAGGCGCGGTGCAATTTGGTGTTGCAGCTGCCAATGCATACGGCACGTCAGCAATAACCAGCGTAAGCTCTGCATGCCCTTAGCAAAAAACAGAACTTCCGAAGTCTTTGACTTCGGAAGTTCTTTCATTCCTCGCCCAATGCTTCTTTGGCTTTCTTGGTTTGCTTGCCGCGCTCTTCGGTATCGAGGATGCGTTTTCGAATGCGATACGAAAGCGGCGTCACTTCCAGCAATTCATCATCTGCGAGATATTCAATCGCTTCGTCGAGGCTCATTTGGCGCGGCGGCGTAAGACGGATTTCCATATCGCCGCGCGATGAACGAACGTTAGTCAAATGTTTCTTGCGGCAGACATTGATCGGAATGTCCTGCCCGCGGCTGGCCTCACCAACGACCATGCCTTCATAGACCGCAACGCCGGGATTCACAAACAATGCGCCGCGTTCCTCGGCGGACTTCAAAGCGTACGCGGTCGTATCGCCTGCTTCCATTGCAACAATGGAACCGGTTGTGCGCGTGGACATCGGCCCGGCCATTTCATCGTAGCCGCTGAAGATGGTGTGCATCACGCCCGCGCCGCGCGTGGACGTGAGGAACTGGTAGCGGAATCCGAGCAGGCCGCGCGTCGGGGCAACGTAAACCATGCGCGCTGTGCCTTGACCCGTATCGTGCATCTCCATCATTTTGCCGCGCCTCGCCCCGAGCATTTCCACCACAGCGCCAACGGTTTCGGTGCTGGTCTCGATGTGGACTTCCTCATACGGCTCGAGCAGTGAGCCGTCATCGGCTTTGTGGAAGATCACTTCGGGTCGCGAGACTTGAAATTCATATCCTTCGCGCCGCATCGTTTCGATCAAGATTCCCAAATGCAACTCGCCGCGCCCGCTGACGAGGAAATTTTCAGCAGTATCTGTTTCCTCGACTCGTAAAGCAACGTTCGTGCGAAGTTCATCGAACAAACGCTCGCGCAGTTTACGGGATGTGCCCCATTTTCCTTCTTTGCCGGAAAATGGCGAGGTGTTGACTCCGAATGTCATGCGGACAGTCGGTTCTTCAACTTTGATGGTTGGCAGAGCAACGGGATTCTCCGGGTCAGCCAGCGTTTCGCCGATGGCAATTCCCTCGAGGCCAGCCAGCGAAACAATATCGCCCGCGCTGACTTCGTCCACTTCGACTTTGCTCAAGCCCTGGAATGTGTAAAGATAGCGCACAGACTCTGGGAGGTTCTCGCCATCGGTTTTGATGCGAACCAATTTTTGCCCGGCCCTGATCCTGCCTGCGAAAACGCGTCCCATCGCGGTCACGCCGCGATAATCATCGTAGCCGAGAGTCGTCACCAGCATTTGCAGAGGCGCATCCGGGTCGACGCGCGGCGCGGGGATTTTTCGGAGAATGACATCGAATAAAGGCTGGAGGTCTGGTCCGAGGTCCGGTGTGAGACCCGCTTTGCCAGCCGTCGCCTGGGCATAGATCACGGGGAAATCCGCTTGCTCATCGTTCGCGCCAAGTTCGATAAAAAGATCGAATGTTTCATTGAGCACGCGCGCAGGCTCGGCATCCTTACGATCCACCTTGTTGATGACAACGATGGCTTTGTGTCCCATCTCGAGCGCCTTCTTGAGCACAAAGCGCGTTTGCGGCATGGGGCCTTCTGCCGCGTCGACGAGGAGCAGGACGCCATCCACCATGTTCATGACGCGCTCGACTTCGCCGCCGAAATCGGCGTGGCCGGGTGTATCCACGATGTTGATCTTGACCATCTGCCCGGTCTTTGGATCGGGAATGGTGATGGCCGTGTTTTTGGCAAGGATGGTGATTCCGCGCTCGCGTTCGAGATCAATGGAATCCATAACGCGCTCGGCAACTTGCTGGTTCTCGCGGAAGGTATGCGCCTGTCGCAGAAGGAAATCCACGAGCGTGGTTTTGCCGTGGTCCACGTGCGCAATGATGGCGATGTTGCGTAGGTCAGTTCGTTCGATAAGCATAGTGAGCAGTTAGTAGAGAGCAGAGAGTAGCGGGTAGCAAACCGTTTTGAAATTCAACAGTCAGCGACTAATACATGACACTTGACGCCGAATCAGACACACAAAAACCCCCGACGGGGAGGCCGAGGGTTTCCTTATGTTTCGAATCATTCGGCGTGCAGACAATATTGTATCAGAGTTTCAAAGATTGCGAAAGTGCAAAACCTGCCCGCTTACATTTTCAAATTCTCTTCGTCGTTCTCCCAATTCTGCGGATTAGATTCGATGTAACGATGAATTACATCCCATTCTTTTTCATTGCGGATAATATGTTCGTAATAATTCCTTTGCCAAACGCCGACGCCGCCAAATTCGTCGCGGATGCGTTTGGTCGCAGAGGATTTGAAGCCCGCGATAAATGACCCTAATGTACGCGGTTTTCGTTGTAAACGTGGATGGATGGGTTTTTGTAGGGGCGGACGGCCGTCCGCCCCTATATTTGGAACATCCACAATCCACACAATTCCATGAATATGATTCGGCATGACGATGAATTCTTCAGGGTATAAACAAATTTCTTGGCGAATGTTCGCCGACCTGAACCATTCCTCCTTGACAATTTCGCCTCGACGGTTCAATTCCATTTCCCCATCTACGATGTGACCAAATAATTCTGCGCGTTGATGTGCCACCAGCGTAACGAAATATGCGCCGGGTTGACCGTAATTGAATTCCTTTAAACGAATCGAATGCCGATAATGCTTGGATTCCAATTCACGCGTCCCATCTCACGGTAGGGGCGGACGGTGTCCGCCCAGGGCGAACGCCATTCGCCCCCACACAATAACATCGAATCCCCAACCCTCCCTGCTTGCCTCGGGACTTCTTGATCTTCTCCGCCTGCTTGAACGGCAAATATGCATCCAAAATCGGATGGTTATCGCCTTAGAAAAGTGTGATGGGTTTGGGCGTCGAATTTCCCCTCGGCGATGTGGTGTCAAAATCATACGCCGAAACGAAAAGCCTCGCGAATTTCTCGCGAGGCTTCTGCTTACCGCTTACTACTCACTGACCTACGTCCCTTCCTGCCATGAACTCAAATACTTCAACTGCTCATCGGTCAGCTCATCAATCGTCACGCCCATCGCTTGGAGTTTGAGCCGCGCAATTTCCTTGTCAATTTCTTCCGGCACGGAATAAACTTTTTTCTCCAGCTTGCTGGCATTCTTGACCATGTATTCCGCGGCCAGCGCCTGATTCGCGAATGACATGTCCATCACTGAGGCGGGATGACCTTCCGCGGAAGCGAGATTGATCAGGCGGCCTTCGCCAAGGATGTTGATCTTGCGTCCATCTCCAGTGACATATTGATCCACGAACGGACGCACGAGGTTCGGCTTGCCCTTCGACATCTTTTCCAGCGCTGGGATATTGATCTCCACATTGAAGTGCCCGGAGTTGGCAACGATCGCGCCGTCCTTCATGATTTCAAAATGTTTCTTATCCACAACATTGATATCGCCGGTCAGCGTGCAGAAGATATCACCGATCTTTGCAGCTTCTCCCATCGGCATGACCTCGAAGCCATCCATGACCGCTTCCAGCGCCTTGAGCGGATCCACTTCCGTGACGATGACGATCGCGCCCATGCCGCGGGCGCGTGATGCGAGTCCGCGTCCGCACCAGCCGTACCCAGCCACGACAAAATGTTTGCCCGCCAATAAGACATTCGTGGCGCGGATGATTCCGTCAATCGTGGACTGGCCCGTGCCGTAGCGATTATCGAAGAAATGTTTGGTCATCGCATCGTTGACAGCGATGACCGGGAAGTTGAGCATTTTGTCCGCGGCCATCGCACGCAGACGGATAACGCCCGTGGTCGTCTCTTCCGTCCCGCCAATGATATCGGGCAGAAGTTCGCGGCGTTCCTTGTGAATCGTCGAAACGAGGTCCGCCCCATCGTCCATGGTCATGTGCGGTTTGTGATCCAGCGCCGCGCCAATGTGTTTGTAATACGTCGTATTGTCTTCGCCTTTGATGGCATAGGTCGGGATTTCATATATGTTGACCAGTGCCGCAGCCACATCGTCCTGCGTTGAAAGCGGATTGGACGCGGTCAAAACCAAGTCCGCACCGCCTTCGTGAAGCGTCCGCGCCAGGTTGGCGGTTTCAGTGGTCACATGCAAACATGCCGACATGCGAACGCCCTTAAGCGGCTTCTCTTTCGCAAAGCGTTCGCGGATCTGACGCAGCACGGGCATTTCGCGTTCCGCCCAATCAATGCGGCGGCGTCCGCCTTCAGCCTGGTTTATATCTTTGATATCGTAATTATCGCTCATGGGTTCTCCTTCGTTCTCGTTATTCGATATTCGGAATTCGATAATCGAATAACGATTATCGAATATCGTTTCTCATAATAGTGCGTTCAACTTACCTTTGTCGTCAAACTGCTGTCTGAATCTTGCGACAAATTCTTTTCTCGTGTAATGATGACTCTGCGGGCCGCGTTGTTCGAGACAATACACCGCCGCCAGCGAACCGACCTCACAGCATAACGTCCAGTCCCAGCCGTGGGAATATCCGACGAGAAAGCCGCCGCGGAACGCATCGCCGACACCAGTCGGGTCAACGATCTCGCGTTCGGGCACAGTCGGGATTGTAAACTCTTCACCGTCCGTGTAGAGACTCGCGCCGTCTTTGCCGCGCGTCACGACGACGACTTTCACGTGCTTCAAGATTTGCTTTAAATCCCAGCCGGTCTTTTTCGAAATCAATCCAAATTCATAATCGTTGCAGAACAGGAAGTACGCGCCTTCCATATCGCGCGCCAATTCGTTTCCTTCAAGGCGCAGCACCTGCTGACTCGGATCATAAAGATACTTGATTCCCATCTCGCGGCATTCGGCAGGGAACTTCATCATCGCATCGGGCGAATTCGGTGAAACAACCACAACGTCCGGCTTCTTTGGCAAATCCTTCAACGATTGGATGTTGGCGTGTCCCATCGCCCCGGGGTAGAACGAGGCAATTTGAGCAGACGCCTGATCCGTTGTCGCAAAGAACGAAGCGGTGAATTCGCCAGGGACGACCTTCATCAGCGAAGTGTCCACGCCTTTCGAATCAAGCCAGGCGCGGTAATCCGAGAAGTCCTCGCCAACCGTCGCCATCACGCGCGGCTTCCCGCCGAGCAGCGCCATCGTGTACGCGATGTTCGGCGCGATGCCGCCGCGCTGCTTCGACATCGAATCGACCAAAAACGAAAGACTGATCGAAGCCAATCGTTCGGGCAGGATTTGTTCCTTGAACAGACCGGGAAAGGTCATCAAATAATCGTACGCAACAGAGCCGGTGATAATAATGTCCATCGTTTCCTTGGTCGTTGTGAGCGGAATTAAGCAATCCCATTTTAGAAAAGGTTGCTCCGGGTGCTTGCGCCCTCGCAATGACATCCTTGATTCGCAGAAAAATGCGTGGCGCGAGGCGCCACGCGATTATCAGCGGGCAAGAGTTTATCATGCGATGCTCATATTGTCTAGAAATTGAAGCGGTTAAAAACTTATGCCCGCTTGACACTCGTTTGCTTTGCCAGTATAAAAATGTAATGAAGAAAATTTCACGGAAAGTACGCCGCGCTTTGCGCGTCATATCCGGACTTGGGCTGGCGTCCCTTATCGCGGGCTGTAATCTGATCCCAAGCCGTCCCCCGCTCCCGTTCTTCCCCACAGCGACTCCGACTCTCCTTCCTTCGCCCACCGCCACATTGACGCCAACGCCCGCGCCGACGCCGGTTCCGCTTGTGCGCGTCGCGAACGGTGACCAGGCACTCTTCGACGGCGATATTGATACTGCCGCGGCCGATTACCGGAAAGCGTTCAGCGAGTCCAACGACCCGCAAGTCAAAGCCGCGGCGCTTTGGGGATTGGCGCGCACGCAAGCCGCAGATGCGCGGCATGTGGACACACTCACAACGCTGGCTCAACTCATCAGCAGCTATCCAAACTCGCCGTATGTGCCTGCCGCGTATTTTCTTCAAGGCCAAACATACAACGATATGCAGCGCTACACTGACGCAGCTGCCGCATATCAACTGTATCTGAATGCCCGCCCCGGAGTTCTTGATTCGTATGTTCAGGAATTGCGCGGCGACGCCCTGACTGCAGCCAGCGATTACTCCGACGCGCTCATCGCTTATGACGCCGCGCAGGCCGCGCCGCATCTCGATGACGCGGAAGCGCTGCTCATCAAGATCGCGCAGACACGCGCTCAGATCGGCGATTACGCCACTGCGCTTTCGATGTATGGCACCATCGCGGCAAATACAACCAATGATTACATTCGCGCACAAATGGATTACCTGACCGGCGAAGCAAATTTATCGCTGAACAGAAACGACGAAGCTTATATTGCCTTCCGTCACGTAGTTCAGAATTATCCGCTCTCGTATTATGCGTATCAGTCACTGGTTGAATTGGTCAAGGCAAAGGCGCAAGTCAGTGATCTCGACCGCGGCATCACAGATTACTATTTTGCTGTTCAAAACAATTACCCGGATGCTCTGAACGCGGCTCTGGCCGCACTCGAACGCTATATCGCCGCGACACCCAACGAGGACGGCACAGCGCATTACTACCGCGCGCTGGCGCTGGAACAATTGCAGAATTATCCGCAGGCGATCAGCGCGTTGGATGACTTCATCAAAAATTATCCGACGAATCCGCATTGGTCGGATGCGTGGAACGAAAAAGCAGCGATCCAATGGCAGGATCAGAACCTGTATTCCGACGCGGCCGCGACGCTCGAAACGTTCGCCAAATCCGCGCCGACTCCAAACGACGGCGCCGATGCGTTGATGATCGCTGCGCGTCTGCTCGAAGAAGATGGCCGCTTCGACGAAGCCGCGCAGGTTTGGGCGCAGGTGGGAACGAATTATCCCGGTTACGACCAGGCTCCGACCGCCGTCTTCTTTGCCGGAATCATGCAATACCGCCAATCCGATTACAGCGCCGCCTTGCCAATCTTCCAGCGCAGTCTCTCACAAGCCAGCGCGGTCGAAGACCAGGCCCGCGCCGATTTGTGGATCGGCAAGACACAGGAAAAACTTGGAAAGAATGCCGAGGCGCAAACTGCCTGGCAGCAGGCGGAGAATCTCGATCCGGGCGGCTATTACAGCGAACGCGCCCGCGACCTGCTGATGGGCCGGGCGCCCTTCGCGCCTCCGTCATCCAGCAACTTGAAGGTTGATCTTTTGGCTGAGCGCAAGGCCGCCGATACGTGGATGCGGCTTACATTCAATCTGCCGTCCGATACCGATCTCAGCGGACTCGGTCCGCTTGCTTCGGATCCGCGCGTGATCCGCGGCACCGAATTATGGAATCTCGGCCAGTACGAGGACGCGCGTCTCGAATTCGAAGACCTTCGCAATTCCATCAGCACCGATCCGGTCGGGAGTTACCGCCTCGGGAATTACTTGATTGACATGGGCTTATATCGCTCCGGGATTTTTGCGCTCCGCCAGGTTCTGACGCTTGCCGGCCTGACCGACAACAATTCCGCCATGCTGGCTCCCACCTATTTCAGTCATGTGCGTTACGGACTCTATTATTCCGATATCATTATCCCCGCCGCGCAGAGCAATGGGTTCGATCCGCTGTTCCTGTTCGCGGTGGTGCGGCAGGAAAGCCTGTTCGAAGGTTTTGTCAGCTCGACAGCCGGCGCGCGCGGATTGATGCAAATTGTTCCCAGCACGGGGAAGGCTATTTCCAGTCAAGTTGGATGGCCGCCATATTTCGATCCGGGGCAGCTTTACCGTCCGAAAGTCAGTGTTGTGCTGGGCGCTGACTATCTCGCCTCGAATCGGAAATTATTAGGCGGCGACATTTACGGCGCGCTGGCGGCTTACAACGGCGGGCCGGGCAATGCATCAGAATGGGAGAAGCTTTCGCAGGGCGACCCCGACTTAATGCTCGAGTCGATTCGTTTTTCCGAGACCCGCCAATATATCCAGAGCATTTACGAAAATTATATCGTTTACAAGAGACTCTACGGAAACGGTTCTTAACAATGTAGGTCACGCCTTTAGCGTGACCTACATTCATTATGCCGCCTGCAAGACCTCCGGCAGGAGCCGCGCGGCTTCCTCGACTTGCTGCGTGGAACACGAAAACGCAAAGCGGATGTGTCCCGCGCCGGCCGCGCCGAAGGCTGATCCTGGCGAGGAGCCAATGCCTGCCGTATCAATCAAATAATTGGTCATGGACCAATCATCTTTTTGACCGCCATACCCCGGCCACTCCGGCTGGATGCGCGCCCAAAGATAGAATGCGCCGCCCGGCTTGAATGCCTTGACATAAGGCGCTTCCTCCAAAGCATCGAATAAAATATCGCGGCGCTTCTGGTATTCCTGCGCCATGGAGTGAGTGAAATCCTGCGGCCCGTTGATCGCCGCGGCTGCTCCGTACTGAGCGACGGAATTCACGCCATTGATCGTACAGCGCACGAGCTTCTTGATCCGGTCGAGGAACAGCGGCTGGTTCACAATCACATAGCCGAGACGCAATCCGCTCATGGCATATGTTTTGGAGAGCGAATAAACGCTGATCGTTCGGTCTTCCGCGCCGGGCAAGGAGCCAAGACTGACGTGCTTCTGTCCATCGAAGATGACATGCTCGTACGCCTCATCGCTGACGAGGAACAGGTTGTGCTTTTCTGCGACTTTGACAATCACTTCGAGCGTTTCGCGCGACGCCACAACGCCAATTGGATTCTGCGGTGTGTTGATAAAGATGGCGCGCGTCTTCGGCGTGATCGCGGCTTCGATTTCAGCCGGATCGTATTGATAACCGTTTTCTTCGCGCAATTGAACCGGCACCGGCTTCCCGCCTCCGAGACGAACGTTTTCCGCGATCTCCGTCCACATCGGGTCGGGCAGGATCACTTCGTCACCCGGATCGAGCAGCGCGCGGAAAATGATGTAGAGTCCGTGCATGCCGCCATTGGTCACGACCACATGATCGGTATTGGGGACTTTCAATCCATTTTCAGTTGTTACTTTTTTGAAGATCGCTTCGCGCAAAACCGGAATGCCGGTTGACGCGGTGTAATGTGTCAGTCCGTCGCGTAACGCTTTTTCCATCGCTTCGCGCGCAAGGACTGGAATGTCGAACGACGGGTCGCCTGACTCCAAGCGAAGCACCTTGCGTCCGCGCGCCTGCTGATCGAGCAAACGATCGCGCACCTGGACAATGGCCCCCAACGAAACCTGATCCACAATATGAGACATCTCTTCCTCCGAATGGCCCGAAAAAATTTGCGGGATTATGCCACAACCATGTTTGTGCCGCAAGAGGAATACGACGGCCCGCTCCGATTAATGAGCGAGCCGCAAAAAGTCAAGAAAACAGATTAGCCCAATCCCATCACCTTTGTTCTTGACCTGCCCTATATCAAGGATCTTTAACGCGAAGCCGCAAAGATTTACGATTTCATCCTTGCGGCTTCGCGCCCCTGTGTTAAATCCTGTACAAATTCCCCAACGCGGCAACTTATCAATCGAGATGGGCAAGGATGCGTTTATGAACCGCCTCGGCATCCATATCCAAAACCGAAATCAGCTTATCGCGTCCGGTCGCGCCGGCCACGATCTCAATCCGTGTTTTGGGAATATTCAAAATCTCGGCGAGATACGCCAAAAGCTTTTCGTTGGCCTCGCCGTCTTCAGGCGGGGCTGCGACATGGATCTTGACTGTACCGTCTTCGAGCACCTCGGCAATCTTGTTTTCGCTGGCGCGCGGCGTCACACGCACGGCAATGGCCGAGCCTTTCTTGCCATCATGCAAATGAAAATTCCGTATGGGCATAACCACCTCACTCTATAAAGATAGAAGAATACTGGTCAATACACGCGCAAGGAACTCAATCAGGATTATCAGGATCAGCGGACTGAAATCGAACATACCGGCGGTCGGGACAACGCGGCGGATCGGATTCAACATGGGATCAACAATCCGATCAATCGCGGCGCGCAGTGGATGATACGGCGACATGAACCACGAGAGGATAACCGAGATCAAAACCAGGATCGTCAAAAAATTGGCAAGAAGATTTACTGCATTTGCCAGCCCAACAAAAACCATTCAACCTCCAGATTATGGTCGAGGCCCCAGAATGGCCTGACCGATTCTTACCAGTGTTGCGCCCTCTTCGACTGCGATGCTGTAATCACTGCTGGTTCCCATGGAAAGCTCAGTCCAACTGGTCTGCGGCACACGCTCAACGAGAAAATCACGCAGGCGGCGCAAACGCTGAAAGTAGGCCCGCGCCGCTTCCGGTCCAGTGGAAAGAGGCGGCATCGTCATCAGCCCGCGGATTTCGAGATTCGTCAGCGCGGCGATGGCGTTTACATCTGACAGCAAATCCGGCCAACGCGCTTCGTCCGAAGCAAGCCAGCCGCTTTTGCTTTCCTCGCCGCCGACATTGAATTCCAACAGGACAGGCAGCGTCCGCCCGACTTCTCCGGCAAAACGATCCACGCGTTGGGCAAGTTTTAGGCTATCGAGCGAATGGAAAAGAGCGAAATGTTCGGCCACGAGTTGGGCCCTGCGGCTCTGGACGTGACCGATCATGTGCCATTCTACCGCATATTGATTAACAGCAGATTGCGATTCCAACGCAAGAATTTTTTCGACGGCCTCTTCGGCATAATTCTCGCCAAGGGTTTTCGCCCCCGCTTCGATGGCCGCTTGAACAACTTCAATCGGCTGAGTTTTTGTCACCACCACCAAACGAATTGATTCTGGATTTCGACCAACCTTGTCGGCTGCGACAGAAATGTTATCAAGAACATGCAAATATCGTTCACGAATGGTAGAGACAAGATCAGGCATCGAAAGCATTTTACCCTGGCAAAAAGACTCACCGCGAAGACGCAAAGACACGAAGATTCACAAAAGTCTTTGACGACTTTGTGCCTTCGCATCTGGACGATAAGCTGAATTTGTATTCATCACAGCGCAATCAATGCGCCGAAGCGGCCGGTCTTGCCTTTTTCTGCGCGGTGTGAATACCAATCATCAAGGTGACAGGCTGTGCAAATTCCTGAAACTTCTATTTGCTCCACGCCGGATTTTTCCAATTGAATTCGGTTGGCGTTCCACAAATCAAAATAGGTTTTCCCATTTCGCATTTCGATCACGTGTTTCGAGTCACCGCCAAAGACTTGCTCGACTTGTGAAACGACATCCGGGCCAACTTCATAATGATCCACGCCAATGGATGGTCCAATGGCCGCCATAATATCTTTTGGCTGTGAGCCATATTTTTCGCGCATCGCCTTGACAGTCGCCGCGCTCGCGCCGCGCACCGTTCCCAGCCAGCCGGCATGAGTGATTCCAACCACACCTTTTTTCGGGTCATGAAAAAGAATCGGCACACAATCTGCGAAGCGCATGTAAAGCGTGACGTTTGGTTTGTCAGTCAGAATAATATCTGCTTTGTGATGATCTGCATGGACAGGCCGCGGCGCGTCGGCGAAGACGGCGTCAGCGGAGTGAACCTGCCAGACGTCGAAGAGCGAATCCAAAGTCCGGCCCAGAGCCGAAAACGAACGGACGCGATTTTCGCGCACGCGTTCCGCGTCGTCGCCGACCGTCCCGCCGACGTTGAGCGAAGTCCACGGCGCGGGGCTGACGCCTCCCTGCCGCGTGAACACCGCCTGCGTCAGTGCGCGCGGGAAAAGATCGAATGTGTAATATCGAATTCCGTTTTTATTCGAAAATGGCATGGATCAGGCTGGAAGAACAACCGCAAATTTCTTGACGAAAAATTCGCGCGTCTCTTTCATTGATTCTTCGATGGCCGGATACGCAAACCATGCGGTCGCGAACCCGAACAGGAAACCCGTCAGCACGCGCTGGAACGGCGTGCTTTCATGATAAGGCAGGTATGCCATCAGCCACGGCCAGTTGAATTCGCTGAACAATTGCCAGAAGCCGTCAATCGCCATCGGGACAATGCCGATCAGTCCCCACAACATCCAATGCAAAGGTTTAATGCGGCGGCCAGTCAATGCAAAGATCAGGCCGAAGAGAAGGATGGACGCATAGATGGCAACATCGCGTTCGCAGAATGCAACTTTATATCCAACTGTTGGATTGCCAATGTATTGACGTGCATACAAACGCGAGATGCTGTATGGATCACCGAAACCAGTATGGCCGCTGATTTGCTCAAAAGTCTGGACGCCTGCCACGCCCGCTTCCGTTATTGGATAATAAGGCTGTTCGCCAAACAGGAAGAACGAACGAAAAGCAAACTGGTGGCAAAGCGGACTGTACATCGTGTAGATTACGCGCGCCGGAATATCTGCGCCAAGCTTCATCAAAGTCGGCGCGGCAAACGGCAGGCCGACATACAGGAACATCAGCACGTTCAATACAGCGAGATAGTGTTTGGAAATCCAGAAGTAGATGTTGTCGCTGCGCGAAAGGGTTTGCCCCTGCCGGAGGCGTTCCTGATAGGCCGCGCCGCCGACCTGCTGGAGCTGTCCGCGGCGGTCGCGGGCCGCACCAAGCGACATCTCAAGCGATTGTTTTGTGATCGGCGCTTTGAGTTGATACGGGCCAATGTCAACGACCGGTATCTGTTCGTCGTATTTCTCTCTGAGCGCCGAGTCAGTATCTATGTTGATTTCAACCAGCCGGTGCGGAAATTTCTCCTGCAAGCTTTCCAGATTCTTTTTGACTTCATCGCACAATTTGCAGTTCTCACGGGTATAAAGCGTAACAGTAAAAATATTCTCAGTCATGGCTCACAATCCAAAGTTCACGTAATAACCATACCGGGCAATCAATTCGAATACGCCGGTAAACAGCAGCACGCCGACGATCACAAGAACCACACCCATTGCGATTTCAACATAATGCATGACCTTGCTGTATTTGCGAAGAGTCGTCGTGACCCAGCCGATTCCAAATGCGGCGACGATGAACGGAATGGCAAGTCCCGCGGAATATGCCGTGAGCAATTTCGCACCGAGTGCAACCGATCCGCCATTGATCGCCAGAGTCAAAATCGCACCGAGCACGGGTCCGACGCACGGCGACCAGCCCGCCGAAAAGAAAACGCCCATCAAAGCCGATGAAAGATAGCCCCATTTTCGATCCGGTGCGGTATTGACGCGCGTATCGTATTCCAAAAATGGGATTCGGAAAACGCCGATCATGTGCAGGCCAAAGATGATGACCACGATGCCGCCGATCTTTGCCAGATAATTGCGGATATCGTACAGAAGTCCGCCCGCCGCCGAAACGGCCACGCCCAAAATAATGAAGACCACACTGAATCCAAGCACGAACGCCAGTCCGTGCGTGACCGTCACCCAGCGATTGGATTCGGTCTGTTCGCCGCCCGCAGCGCGCCCGCCCAGATAACCGATATACGCTGGAACGAGAGAAAACACGCACGGCGAAAGAAAAGAAGCAAGGCCAGCCAAAAAAGCAAGGCCGATGGTAACTTCGGAAATATTCATTATCTTTCTGTTATCCTGTGACTTTCAATTCGGTTACATCCACCGACGTGCTGAATGCACCGCCGATTTTCGAGAAATCCGTCTCCCGCCACTCGCTCTGGTCCAACGAAAGAAACGGCGTTGACCAGCGGAAAATCCACTTTGCATCTTCAGGCGCAACATTCACGCAGCCATGCGAGCGCCGGTTGCCAAAATCATTATGCCAGAACGCAGCATGGATGGCCGCGCCCGCGGGCTGGTTGAAAAAGATCGGCCATGAAACAGCCATCGTGTCATAGCCGCTGTCCGATGCGCCGAAGCTGGCCGCCATGTGAATGGAAAATATCTTCCACGAGACCGCCTGATTCCCAACCGGTGTTGAATACTTGTCGCCATAACCTGTCGAGACACGGCAGAAATAAACTTCGTTCTTGCCTTCGAGACATGAAAGAGTTTGATGCTCGCTGGTCGCATCCACTTGAATCGTTTTCGTGGACGGGTCCACATCCGGGTTGATCGGCGAAACATCATCCGGAGTCAAAGGCCGGAACGCCGCGCCCTCAGCCAGGAACAAGTCACCGTAGCCGTATCCGTGACCGGGCGATTCATTGAAGCGATAAAGGATGGTGTGCCCATCCTGTGATCCGACCTGATCAATCCAAACGACCTGACTGTAATACAAACGCACAGGCTGGTTGGTCTGGAGGAGATACTTGATGCCCGGTGAAATCGGCTGGTTCTGAAGCATAAGATCAACATAAGGGACGGTTACTTCCGCCCAAAATCCCTGTTTGCCCGCTGGAACAGCAGTGATGGGCGTATTGGGCAAATTACGCACCGGCTGAACGTGCGGCGCATAAACAAATCCATCCGGCGTTTGGACCCATGTCCGGCTGATGCCGCCGGCCGCGGTCGTTCCAACAACTTCCCGCTGCCAGACAACGACTTCATCCTGCTGGAGATTGCGAATAGTTTGCGCGTTTTGATCAGGCTGCGTTCGCAGCGGCGTCGAGTAAAAATTCGGCGTGACCGCGATCCGCCCCAAATGGTCGCCCGCTGGGAATTGAGCCAGCGGCATGACTTTATCGAACCTGCCTTTGAGCGGATTCAACGCCACTGCGCCAAGACTCAGCCCGGTCAGCTTCAGAAAATCACGACGAGAGAATGATGGATGGGACATGCAATTACCTTTTCATAAAATGCCAAACGGGACAAGGATAATCGTAAAAAGACGCAACGTCAACGTGAAGATTATCACCGTCTAATCTACGCAAAAAATTGTTCCAGACCACGCATACAATTCGCGCTGACCTTATGGCCGACTTCATCTTCGCAAAACGTGACGGAAGCGCCCGCGCGTTCCAGCATTTCGACAGACTGCCGCGCATATTCGATGCTGACCATTTCATCCAGCGTTCCGTGCGCGACGAAAATCGGCTTGCCGTTTAATGGACGCTTCTCGATCACCGACTCCGCGCCTGCTGGAATAAAACCAGCAAGCACGCCCGCGCGCCGAATCCGCTCCGGGTACAAAAGCGCGATCGTATTCGTCAGCGCCGCGCCCTGACTAAAACCCATTACATCGAATTGTTTGACATCCATTCCATTTTGCGCGGCATAAGCGTCAACGAGGCGAATCAACGAATCAGCCGCGTGACGAAAATCGTCGAAGCCGGGCCAGCCGCGGGAATCGTTCGGGGTGCGGCGAACGTTTTCCGCGCGGGGCGGACGCCATGAATAGCCGCCACGCTCCGTCGCGTACGGCGCCCGGGGCGCGATCATCCAAAAATCACGCGGCAGGCTGCGCGCGAAGACCCACATCGAATTTTCGTCGCCCGTCCAGCCGTGGATCAGCAACATTAAACGGGGCACGCCCGCCGCCGCGGGCCGGACGCGTAATGTCCAATCTTGAAAGGTAATCAAATCAGTGTCACTTTGAATTCGCACGTTTAACAATCCAATCAATGCCAAATAATGCAAGAAGAATCAAGCTGATTGGCACGAGCGCGCCGAGCAAACATAGAAAACCGACGAGCGCCGCGCCGGGGCCATAAATAAAATAGATCAGCGCAATGCCAAAGACAAACAACAGGATGAATGCGCCCGCCGCGAGCTGAATATTAGTCTGCCTCGCGTATTCGCGCAAATCACGCTTCATCAATTCTCTCCAAAGATTTGACGGCGCAGGCGATTCGTCCACGATGTCACCCGCTTAAGTTCCGGCAAGGCGGCCCGCGCCGCGGCTTCGCCGCGCAGCGCAATCTCATGCACATTCACCTGATCCAACAAACCAACCTCACCCACCTCCGGGCGGATAATTACCTGCGGCTTTTCGAGTTGAAGGCGAAGTTCCGTAACCTGACGATTGCCGATATCAATCGAGCGCATAAAAATATCGAAAGCCTGTGCGATTCTCAAGCGGCTCAGACGCGAGACAAGCGGCGCAGGCAATGCGCTCGGCAGGCGCATCGAGATCGAACGCGGCGGCTCTCCAAGCGGATCGTTGAGCGGCACGGCAACCACCGGCAAGCCCGGCGCGAGCGAACGCACCAACGCCACCGGAACCGGGTTCAACACGCCGCCATCCAACAATTCCCAATCGTTCATGCGGAACGCCGGGAAGATGCCGGGCACCGCAATGGTGGACAGAATCGCATCGCGCACATTTCCGCTTCTCAATATGACTTCCTGCGATTTGTTCAAATCCACAGCTGTGACCGCACACGGGATTTTCAATTCTTCGAACGTAAGCTTGCCGAAATAATGATCGAGCCATTGATGCACGCGGCCCAATCCGAGGAAGGATGGACTCTCGTCCGCGAGGCGATCATACAAACGCGACTGATCCACCGCGGCAAAAATTTCCTCGATCTCATCCGCACTGTGGCCGGCCGCGTAGAAACAGGCCACCATGCCCCCAAAGCTGGTTCCGGCAATGGCACGGACGCGGAATCCTTCGTTTTCCAAAACACGCAACACGCCGATGTGCGAGTTTCCTTTTGCCCCGCCGCCGCCTAAAGCAACTGTGATATCCATTCGATCCTTTGCCAATCTTTTGATTAATTGACCCGGTTGTTTCTTACAAAGAATTATAGCAAGTTTTTTCCCCGGCGATTATCAGCATTTCACAAAACGGCTTCAGTCGAACTTGGGAGAGTTCTCTTTCGCAACCGCGCTTCTCCGTACAATCTGCGCGCATGTCATTCTGAGGAGCGAAGCGACGAAGAATCTCAAAGTCTTGAATGAAAAACGAGATTCTTCGCTCCCGTTGGCCACTCACATCGTCCCGATGTCCTTCGGGAGAATGGCATGAGACGAATTTGCATACAGGCCTTAATACAAACAAAGAAGAGCCGCCTTTTTGAGGCGGCCCTCACAAGCTGGGGGCAACGGATTTGAACCGCTACTGGCTGATCCAGAGTCAGCTGTCCTGCCATTAGACGAGCCCCCACCATTTCCAGCGGGCGATATTTTAGCACGCCGCCGCGTTTGGCGCAAGCGGGAACGCCATCACGCGGCGCTCTGATGATGGAATCTATTTTCTGGCCGCACGCCGAAGATTATCCTCGATGTCGAGAAAAATCAAAAGTCCATGCGATACAGCTTGAAGTCCGACAAAGTAAAAAAGTCCGGGTAAAGGCTGCTGTAAATACGGGGAAAACATGTTGAACCAGTTCAACCAGGTCTGCCCTTTGTCAAAAAACATGCCTGTTGCAAGCTGAACTATGAATTGCGCTACTGAGACGAGCCATGTCAACAGATATACAACCAGCACGATCCACGAGATGATATCTGCCAAACGGGAAACCCGCAAAACCATATCGCGGTCGAAATATGTTCCCAGAAAACCTGATTGTTTTTCTTCTTCCATCGTCCCTCCGAATGATTTACGGCTACCGTGCCGTATGGATTATAAATCATCGCACCTTTGTTATAATGTATGCGATGACTTCAAGCAAGACGCACGATTTTTGTAAAAAGTTCCCGAGGATCCTTCATGACCGACGAATCGACTACCAAGCCCACTGATTTCATCCGCGAAGCGGTTGCGGAAGATTTGAAAAGCGGACGCTTCAACTATGTCCGCACGCGCCTGCCGCCTGAACCAAACGGCTATCTGCACATTGGACACGTCAAAGCGTTCATGATTGATTATTTGATCGCAAAGGAAAACAACGGCGAGTTGATTCTACGCTTCGATGACACCAATCCCGTGAAGGAAGATGTCGAATACGTGGACGCCATCATGGACGATGCCCACTGGCTCGGCATCCAATGGGTCAAGGTTACGTACGCGTCCGATTATTTCGACTTGCTTTATGAGTGGGCGGTCAAACTTGTCAAAATGGGCAAGGCGTACGTGGACGATCAAAGCCCGGAGGAAGTCAGCGCGAACCGCGGCACGTTTACCGAGCCCGGAAAAGAATCGCCTTATCGAAATCGCTCAGTTGAAGAAAATCTCGATCTGCTCGAACGGATGAAGAACGGCGAATTCCCCGATGGCTCGCGTGTCCTGCGCGCCAAGATTGACATGGCGCATCCCAATCTCAACATGCGCGATCCGGTGATGTATCGCATCATCCATGAGCCGCCGCATCATCGCACTGGCTCAAAATGGAAAATCTACCCGATGTACGATTGGGCGCATGGACAGAACGACTCGATGGAAGGCATCACGCATTCGTTGTGTTCGCTGGAATATCGCGACCACCGTCCGCTGTATGAATGGTTCCCGGAACAATTAGGAGTCTTCAAACCGCGCCAGATCGAGTTTGCGCGCCTCAACCTGAATTACACCGTGATGAGCAAGCGCAAATTGCGCCGCCTCGTGGAAGAGAAACGCGTCAGCGGCTGGGATGACCCGCGCATGCCGACCTTGCGCGCTATGCGCCGACGCGGTTATACCGCTGAAGCCATTATTGATTTCGTCACGCGCATGGGAATTTCCACTGTTGCCACGTCGAACTCCGG
Organism: Chloroflexota bacterium; assembly: GCA_021824575.1. Lineage (GTDB taxonomy): Bacteria > Chloroflexota > Anaerolineae > Anaerolineales > Villigracilaceae > Fen-1038. The sequence goes on along the minus strand of JAKAKJ010000084.1, from coordinate 49,404 downwards.
TGTAATCGCAGATGTAGCTTTCCTGGAAGAATGTGTGCGCGATGATCTCAACAAGCGCTCGCCGCGCCGCATGGCTGTGATCAAACCGCTCAAAGTTGTGATTGACAATTATCCGGAAAATCAAACCGAGGAAATGGACGCGGTCAACAATCCCGAAGATCCAAACGCGGGCACGCGCAAAGTTCCATTTTCCAAAGTTCTTTACATCGAACAGGATGATTTCCGCGAGACGCCTCCGCCGAAATATTATCGTCTTTATCCCGGCAACGAGGTCCGTTTGCGATATGCGTATTTCATCAAATGCACACACGTTATCAAAAACGATAAAGGTGAAATCGTTGAAATTCACGCGACATACGATCCCGCTACGCGCGGCGGCGACGCGCCCGATGGGCGCAAAGTCAAATCAACGATTCATTGGGTTTCTGCCGCGCACGCCAAGCCTGCTGAATTCAGATTGTATGATCGCTTGTTTACAAAAGAAGATCCCGAAGAAGGCGAAGACGACTATTTGAACGCCTTGAATCCGAATTCATTGCAAATCGCAAATGGATATGTGGAACCGCTTCTTTCCTCGACGAAAGCGGGCGACCGTTTCCAATTCGAGCGCCAGGGATATTTTTGCACCGACCCCGACTCCACCGATGGCAAACCCGTTTTCAATTTGACGGTCTCGCTCAAAGACACATGGGCGAAGATTGAGAAGAAGCAATAAAACAGTAGGTCACCTTTGAAACGTGACCTACTGTTTTAATGAGGAAGGAATAAACAGTTCGATGCAAGCCGCCAACCAAAGCAAGAAACAGAAGATAATTCGTGTCGTGCTCACATCGTTAGGAATTGTATTTCTATGCTTGGCAGGTTTGTATCTTTACGAAGTTTTTCCCCATTTTATACAGCCGTCGATCTCTCCTCCGTATGACGACTACGGTTCACCGATTTGGTTGTTTCCAACTTATTCTGTAACTTCACAAGGTACGTTCAGATATTTTACTTGGAAAGAAATTACAACCCTTTCATACGAGAAAATACCCGAAGAAAAATCCAGGCAGCAAATAATCAGCTATATCAGTAAGCAACTACTTAAGCAAGGTTGGGCAAGAAGTGACTTCGATCCAAAATTGTACAACGACTGCGAAGACGACAACATATTTCCAGAAGCATTAATTCCTTATACCATTCAAGACTATTCGCCATATGACCTTCTAACATATCGAAGGCAGAATTTTGCCTCACTACTAAACGGCAAGGAGACCGATGAAATCTGCTTATTCATTTGGAGACATTGGCAACATGTCTCCGGCATTTTTAATGTCGTGCTCTTTTCTATAAAGCCATCTCCGCGCACTTGGCTTTTATCTACTCCTATGTTTGCTTATCATGGACCAAGTCGTTAACAATTAAATCGCCCTGGAAACGCAGTTACATTTTCTCTAACATCTCAATTGCTTTTTTCAATCGTTCCAAAGATTTTTCTTTCCCGATTATTTCCATACTCTCGAACAACGGTGGGCTGACCTTTTGTCCTGTAGTGGCTACACGCAGAATACCAAAAACTTGATTGGCGCTCAAGCCGGATTGCTCCACATATGCGCGCATCGGCGGCTCGGCGACTTGATGAGTCAAATCTGGTAACGCCGAAAGGATTTCATAAGCCTTGCGCGCAATTGCCGCGGATTGTTTTGCGTCTAAACCCTTTGCGATTAAATCATCCGGGTTTGGCTCAACAACATCTTCGAAGAAAAAACCAGCAAATGAAACGCAATCGTCCAGCGTGATGAGGCGTTCGCGAATCAACGGGACGATCTTTATCAGCATGTCATCCTTGACGGAATAACCTGCTTTGATGAAGAAAGGCTTGATACGCGCGGCCAGCTCCGGGTCCGGCAGCAGGCGGATATGTGTCCCGTTGAAGTGATCCAGCTTGGCGAAGTTGATCGCCGCTGGAGATGCAGTCAAATTGTCAATGCTGAATCTTTTGATCATTTCTTCAAGAGACATAACATCATCTTCGGGAACGCCCCACCCCATCAAGGCAATCCAATTCAACACGCCTTCGGGGATGAAACCCAAATCCCGCATATCTTTGATAAAGACCGAATAACCATCCTTGATGGCAATTTCGGAATCGCGTTTGGATAATTTGCCTTTGCCGCTCGGCTTGAGGAAAAGCGAAAGATGTACCCACTCCGGTTCATCCCAACCAAAAGCCCGAACTACATTGACATGAAGCGGAAATGTGCTCAACCACTCCGAGCCGCGCAAGACATGCGTGATTTGCATGAGATGATCGTCCACCATCGCGGCAAGATGATACGTTGGCAGGCCATCCGATTTTAGAATAACGTAATCATCAATGTTTTTGTTCTCGATCACAATGTCGCCGCGCAAAAGATCATGAGCCGTGGTTGAACCTTCCTGCGGCATCTTGAAACGAATCACATGCTTCTCGCCATTTGCCACGCGGCGCGCAGCTTCATCAGGTGAGAGTCTGCGGCATGTCCCATCGTAATGATACGTTTCTTTACGATTCTGCTGTTCCTGACGCATTTTCTCGAGACGATCTGGAGTGCAGAAGCATGGATAGGCACGGCCCTTATCAACAAGGATTTTTGCGTGCTGCTGGTAGATATCGCGGCGTTCCGTCTGACGATACGGACCAAATGGCCCGCCAATATCAGGACCTTCATCATAGTCAAGGCCCAGCCAGCGCAGGCCATCCATGATTTCCTGTTCTGAACCGGGAACAGTGCGCTTTATATCGGTATCTTCCACGCGCAGAATAAACTTACCGCCGGTTTTTTTGGCAAGCAAATAATCATAGAGAGCGGTCCGCGCCGTGGCAAGATGCATGTGTCCAGTCGGCGAAGGCGCGACGCGCACACGCGCGGGGTTATTGTAATCGGTCATGCAATACCTTTCTAATTTCGCAAACGCAGAAATTTTTTAGAATTCAAGCTCTTTGTGACGCATCACGACGCTTTCCACAAGTCCCACGCCGATCATCAACGACATCAAGCCGGAGCCACCGTAACTGATGAACGGCAGCGGCAATCCCGATACAGGAATCAGATTCAAATTTACCGCGATGTTCGCCGCGCCCTGGAAGAACAACAGGATTGCAACGCCCATTGCGATCATCGCACCCGAAACATCCCGCGCTTTCTGCGCGGCGCGAATACAGCGCCAGATGATAAGCGCCTCGATCAGGATTATGATGATTGCGCCGACCATCCCAAATTCTTCAGCAGTCGCCGAGAAGATAAAATCCGTTTGACGGACTTTCAGGAAACGAAGCTGTGTCTGTGTCCCGTGACCGTACCCTTCGCCGAACAATCCGCCGGAGCCGATCGCGATCAGTGCCTGCTGAACGTTATAGACTGCGCCCTGCCGGGCATTTTGATCCGGCTGAACAAAGTTTAGGACGCGTGCCTGCTGATACGGCTGCAGGAAACGAAAGCCAACGACAGCAACTACCAGAAAAATCAGACCCAGCATAACGATCTGTTTGATCCGCACACCGCTCATCCACACCAGCCCCGCCCAAATCACCATGGACACGATCACATTGGATAGATTCGGCTGGAGCAAAATCCAAATAACCAATCCCCAAACCCATAACAGACTTTTTATCAGCCACTTTAGATCGCGCGGATCATTCTGACTCTTTTCGAAATACCGCGCCAACACCAGAATGATTACGATCTTCGCAAATTCAGTCGGCTGCAAAAACAGTGTGCCAACCTGGAACCATCGCTGTGCGCCAAACGCCGCCTGTCCGAGTCCAGAGAGCGTAATCAGAAAAACCATGATGCCAATGTAGATCGGCCAGTGAATGGAAAGCCAATAACGATAATCAATGCTGGCAAGAAGCAGAATGACCGCGATACCAGCCAGGGAAAAGTAAACCTGGCGCGTGTCATAACCAGCCAATGTTTCATTCCCGGCAATGGCCGAACGAATCATCATCGCCCCGAACGCGCTGGCCAGTATCACCGCGCCGAAGAGCAAAAAATCGAAATTACGCCACGAAAGACCGCGCATACTTACTCTATCCCGCGCGACGGCGTGACACGCTCCTCAATGGGATATCGGCCAAAAGCCGCTGTGTGCGGCCATCGTGTTCCAATTGGATTTGCACAGCATCCGGATCAATCTCAACGTGACGCGAGATGACGGCCAGAAGTTCATCTTTGAGCGCGGTCATCTCTGCCGGTGTCAAAGCCGTGCGGTCATGGATCAAAACCAACTGCAAACGTTCCTTCGCACTTTCTGCGCTGGGTTTGCGTCCAAACCACTTCATCATGCTTTCCTCCCTCCAGCCATCCTTTGGATGCGGTCCCACAAGCCGTCCTGTTTGCCGAATTCCATGAACGGAACATCCTCGCCCTTGATGCGTTTGGCGATATTGCGAAAGGCCTGTCCGGCGCGGCTCTTTGGGTCTTGAGCAACCGGCGCGCCCCGATTCGAGCTGACAATGACGCCCTCATCTTCAGGCACAATTCCCACCAACTGAATACCAAGCAAATCAAGCACATCGTTTGCGGAAAGCATGTCGTGCTGTTTTACCAGAACAGGATTCAGGCGATTGATGATCAACCCCGTTTGACGTTTTTCCTCCGCTTCGAGGATGCCAACAACGCGGTCCGCGTCGCGCACCGCCGAGACTTCGGGATTGGTCACCACTAAAACGCGGTCCGCCGGTGCGATGGCATTGCGGAACCCGCGCTCGATGCCTGCCGGAGAATCGATCAGGATGAAATCAACTTCGGGTCGAAGCTCGTTGCACAGGCGCGTCATGTCGGACGGCGAGACCGCATTCTTGTCCCGCGTTTGAGCCGCTGGGATCAGGTACAACTCCGTCAGGTGTTTATCACGGATCATTGCCTGCCGCAGTTTGCAGCGTCCCTCGATCACATCCACGATGTCATAGACGATGCGGTTCTCCAACCCCATGACGACATCAAGATTACGCAGGCCGATGTCGCCGTCAATGCAAACGACTTTCGCACCGTCCGCCGCCAAGGCCACAGCAAGATTCGCCACGGTCGTTGTCTTGCCAACGCCGCCTTTCCCGGATGAGATCGTGATTACTTGAGCTGTCATGGGTTATCCTGTACTCCCCGGTTGCCAGGGTTCAATGATGACCTTTTGATCCTGAATAAAAGCCATTTCGGGCCTACCGGTCTCTTTCCGACCTGCAACGTTCATCGCGTCTTCCGCAATTTGCAAACGCATCGGCATAAAATCGAGCGCACACACAACCGCGCTTTCATTCCCTTTCGAACCGGCATGGACAGCGCCGCGCAATCGTCCCCACACGATCACGTTTCCTTCGGCCACAATTTCCGCGCCGGGGTTCACATCTCCGAGCACTACCACATGACTTTCAAATTCGATTCGCGTGCCGGAGCGAAGAGTCCGGTTCACAAAAAGCGCGGTCCCTTCGCCAAGGTCCTGAACCGCGAATTGACGCGTATCTTCGGGCTGCGGCTTGGAGATTCGAGTCGCTAGGCCGAGAAGCTGGGCCGTGTTTTCCGTGGTCGGCGATTCGCTGATCACGGCCCATAACGAAACATTTCGTTCTGAAAGGCGGTCGCGCAATTCAACCAATTCATTGACTTTGACAATCTGCGTGCCGACATCCAGCGCCAAACGCGCTCCATGGAAGAAAGCCTGGCGTGCGTCGATCTGTGACAACAGCGCGGCGCGCTGTTCCTCCCATGAAGCTTCGGCCACAGAAACCAGCAGGCTGTCCCGCAATCCTTTGATTTGAATCAGTGAATCTATTTCATTCATCCGGTAGTTGCGACAGATTATAGCATGTGCATCCCCGCTCTTGCCATAAAAATCGCTATGAGTCTTTATCCGCCGCCGGTGGCATTCGCCTGGTCGATGGATTTCAGCGCAAAATAAGCCTGCATGACGCGAGCTACAACCGGAGCCGCCACGACAGCGCCTTCGCCGCCATTGTACATGAACGCAGCGACAACGATTTCTGGATTTTCATAAGGCGCGTACGCCAGAGTCCATCCATGCGAGGGCCATTGACCATATTGACAGCGATTGGCCGCGAGCGCCACATCATCGCAGTATTCAGCGGTTCCGGTCTTCCCGGCCACGGCAATAGGCAACGGATAATCCGTTACAAAAGCGGCATGCAAAGTCCCGCGCGGGTCTGTGACGGCCAGCCGCATTCCCGCCTGCACATCTTTCACAACGCTGGGAGCAACGGTCTTATATTGACCGGTTGGAATGCAGTTTCCAGCCTCACAGGTAAAAGTGCCGATGCGAGGATCTTTGGTAATATCCCATTTCATGTTCGGGACAAACGGCGAGATTTGATAACTTCCAGCCGGCAGTTGATTCGCGATCGTACCATCTCCCAGTTTTTGCCAATCCTGGTGAACGTTGCCTTGCGCGTCAACAGACTGATGAGGCACCCACTGCGTCAGATCGCTCGGGCTGTACCACACCGTCTGAACATTGCCCGCGCTGTCGGTGATCTGGCGGACAATGGTAGGCTGCATTAACTTGCCGCTGTTCGCCATCGTCTCACCGGACATCAGCACCTGCAGCGGAGTCGCCAGCACGTATCCCTGACCGACTGTCGCGATGTAGGTGTCACCGGTTGACCAGTTTTCACCTTGTGTAATACGCTTCCATTTCGGGTCTGGGATCAAACCACTGGCCTCGCCGGGTAATTCAATTCCGGAAGGCGCACCGTAGCCGAGCGCCCGCGCATATTCTCCGAGCCGGAAAATGCCCAAGCCGCCATTGGGAATTTCGGTTCCAAATCCGCCGCCCAACTTATAGAAGCAGACATCGCTGGAATAGGCAATGCAATGATAGAAATCAATTTGTCCGAAGCCTGCCGGATCGGTGTCGTAAATCCAATCCACAAATGGGTGCATATTGTTCGGCCCACACGGCTCATTCGGTGTGTATACATTGCACAATTCAATCTGGCCAGGCGCATTAATAATCTGGTTCGGGCTTGAGATAACGCCCTCGTTTAACACGCCATTAGCGGCAGCGAGTTTAAACGTCGAGCCGGGCGGATATTCACTTTGAATGGTATTGTTCAAGAGTGGGTGACGCGGATCCTGGCTCAATTGCTGGTAGTAAGTATAGGGAATGAAACGCGCCATGCGATTGTTTTGATACGTTGGATACGAAACCATCGCGAGGATTTCACCGGTTTTTGGATTCATCGCCATGACCACGCCGCTGGAAATGCGAATTTGTCCGGTATTCCCATAGAAGTAAGTATTCCAATAATTGATCTCGCGCAGGAGGGAAGCCTCAGCAGCTTGCTGAAGGCGCGTGTCAATCGTCAGGCTGACGTTATAACCGGGTTGAGCAGCAATCGGGGGTTGCAAATTTCGGATTTCCTGCCCCGCCACATCAACTTGGACAACACGTTTGCCATTCTGCCCAGCCAGAACATCTTGAAGCGACAGTTCAATTCCTGCGTAGCCATATTTGTCGCGGTTGGCAACAAAGCCTCGTGCGGTCAACTCTGGCTCGAGGATGGCCGGAATCGGGCCGAGATATCCGATCACATCGGCGGTCAGGGAACCGGTCGGGTAATCCCGGATCGGGTTAACTTCGATGCCGACTCCCGGCCAATCTGACTCGTGTTCCTGGATGAGCCGCGCAACGTTTTCATCAACATTGCATTTGATTTCAACCGGGCTGTATGGAGCGATCGAATCGCCAAGGTCAACCAACTGGCTGATGCCCGGTCCCTCCACGCACGGCGCATACAATTTTGCCTGCTCAACCGTTCCGCTATTCACCGGAATTCCAGTAAGAGTCGAAATATCGCGATAGATGCGTTGGATATCAGCAGTATCATCCGGCAAATTGGCCGGGATGATCGTGACATTATAGGAAGCAACATTGCGGGCCAGCACATAACCATTGCGGTCATAGATGATGCCGCGGGCGGCCGGCAGGCTGATCTCCTTTGTGTAATTGGCAACTGCCGCATCAATCCAATTTTGACTGCCAAGAACCTGCAAGGACAAAAGTTTTCCAAGCAGGACAACCAGCACAATAAAGATCACACCATAAACCACGAACAACCGCCACGTCTCGAAGCGAGACGAACGCGGCACAGCAGGTGAAGTCATCGTTCCTCCATGGACGGAAATACCCAATGCGCCAGGTCACGCATCATTCCAAAAATTGGAATGGCCAGCAGCAAGTTCAGCAAAATGCTGGGCAGCGTGATCGAGCCCATTGAGTCGCTGAATGGTAAATTGTCCCCGGAGAGGCGCAAATATGCGAATGATAAAAGGTGCATGAACAAAGTTCCCAAAAAAGTCACACTGAACATCGCCAGCAGCGGCGCCTGCCATACCCTGCGTTGAAGCGCGAGGGCCAGGAACACCACGCCGCAATATCCCAGCAAATAGATGAACCACGGAAGATGGGACGCAAAACTGACCATGATGCTGGCAAGAAAGGCCCAATGGAACGCAGTCGTAACGCCTTCCTGCAAAGCCCACGCCGCGAGGATCACAAGCAGCAGGTCAGCATAACCAGATAACAGGGAGAATTGGCTGACGATCGCCGACTGCAAAATCACAGCCAGACCAAGCAGTGGAAGAGCAATCGCGTTACGCATATCAGGGAGTGGTGGTCGGGATCAGCGGAGTAACATCAACCGACTGAAAATTGGTAATAATCAAGACAATTTGAAGGCGGCTGAAATCCACCGAGGGCTGAACCGTTGCCTGTTGGAATAATTCAGCGGGCAATTTATGGATATTAACGACCTGTCCGACAATCAAATCGGGAGGAAAGCCGCCTCCCAATCCCGAAGTCAGAATCAGATCGCCCGGTTCAACTGTGGCATCCTGCGAAATCAAATCCAATGAAAGATCACCGGTGACGGAGCCTTGCAGCATGGCATCCGTATTCGCGTTCTTGAGATGGACATTTACAGACGAAGCCGGATCTGTTATCAACTGAACGCGAGCCGCGTCCGCGATCACCGCGTCCACGCGGCCCACCAAGCCGTCACTCGTCACAACGGGCATGCCGCGCTGAATGCCTCCATTCGAACCTTGATTGATGATCACGTAATGAAGAAACGGACTTGGATCGCGGCCAATGACCGACGCGGCTACATAACTGTTTTCTGGATTCGTGCGCGAAAAATTAACCAGCGCAGAAAGTATTTGAGTCTGGTTCACAGCCTGCTGCAGGTTGATCACCTGCGCCTGTAGCTGCGCGACTTGCGCTTCGAGTTCGGTGTTGCGCGTACGCAGAGTGGCAATATCGCGCGGCGCCGCCAGAAATTGCTGAATAGCCTGGTACCGGGTTGCAAACCAGGTCTGCGCGGAAACGAAACCGCCTGTAAGTTGATTTGATGCTGAACTGAAAAAACCGCCGAACGCCAGCACAAGAATTCCCCCAACAACCAAAAAGATGATGCTCGTTTGCAATGTGCGAGATAACAGATCTTTCATTCTTTGAACGTACTTATAACAAACGAAAATGAGCGCGCGTTAAGCGCCATGACGCGTGCTGCCGCGCTCCAAACCGACCAGATAACGGCTCAGGTGATCGATGTCTTCATAGACGGCTGCCGCGCCGCGGGCCACGCAAGTCAGCGGGTCTTCCGCCACCCAGACGCGCAGTTTCAATTCATCCGTCAAACGATCGGCCAATCCCTGAAGCAGCGCGCCGCCGCCAGCCAGACAGATTCCGATGTCCATCAAATCTGCAACGATCTCAGGCGGGATTTCATCCAGCGCATCCCGGACGGTGTCAATGATCACCTGCACCGAGCCTGCCAGCGCCTCGCGGATTTCAACAGATGAGACTTCGACTGTCTCCGGCAAACCGGTAACCAAATTGCGCCCGCGGACTTCCATCGTTTTCTCCGGCTGGAGCGGATACGCCGAACCAATCTTCCACTTCACCTGTTCGGCCACGCCTTCGCCAATCAACAGGTTATATTTATTCCGCAAATACTGGACGATATCTTGATCCATTTCATCGCCCGCGACACGCAGCGAACGCGATGCCACCACACCGCCGATGGACATCACCGCGACTTCGGTTGTGCCGCCGCCGATGTCCACCACCATTGAGCCGCGAATCTCACCAATCGGCAGACCCGCTCCCAGCGCCGACGCAATCGGCTCCTCGATCAGCATGGCTTGGCGCGCCCCCGACGCCATCACCGCGTCGTACACCGCGCGCTTCTCCACTTCCGTCACACCGGTTGGGATTCCACAGACGACGCGCGGGCGCGGCAATGGAACCACGCTCTGTTCGTGAACTTTTCCGATAAAATATTCCAGCATGACCTGCGTCACATCAAACTCGGAAATAACGCCATCCCGCACCGGGCGCACAACCATAACATTGCCCGGAGTTCGGCCAACCATTTCTTTTGCCTCCAAACCTATTGCCAGAGGCAGGCGTGATCTTTTGTCAATGGTCACCCAGGATGGTTCATTAATAACGATACCTTTGCCGCGCACGTGAACAAGGGTGTTCGCGGTGCCCAGATCAATGGCAATGTCTAATGAGAACAGGCCTAACAGCCAGTTTATTGGGTTGAAGGCCAACGGAAGACTCCTCGATGCAAATCTTTGCTATCCTGCCGCTTGCTGCGATGGCGACTGTTACAATGATTATATCATAACGACCAAACCGCAACTTTCCTCGTGCAACCGTTCATCGCTGGCGGTGTTTCTATATCCAAATATTCCTATCCCGGGAGGGCTTCATGGCAAAAATTGCGCTTGTTACGGATAGTACTGCTTACATCCCCGCGAGCCTTGTCAAGCAATACGATATCACCGTCGCACCGCAAATCCTTGTATGGGGAGATCAAACTTATCAGGACGGCGTTGATATCCAACCCGATGAATTCTATGCAAGGCTCAAGACCAGCAAAACCATGCCGACCACATCGCAGGTTTCGGTTGTAACCATGCAGCATACCTTTCAAGACTTAATTGACAAGGGCTGTGACGTTTTGGGAGTCTTTATTTCAGGCAAGCTTTCCGGGACCATGCAATCCGCCCTTCAAGGACGCGAAGCACTGGGTTCTGCTGCCGAAAAAGTCGCGCTCGTTGACAGCAACACCACTGCGATGGCAATGGGATTTCTCGTTCTGGCCGCGGCGCGCGCTGCGGAACAAGGCGCGAATCTGGCCGAATGCAAAGCGTTGGTCGAGAAAGGGCGCGAGCAAACTGGGGTCTATTTTGCGGTGGATACGCTCGAATTCCTGCACCGAGGCGGGCGCATCGGCGGTGGAGCGCGTTTCATTGGTTCTGCGCTAAACCTGAAACCGATTCTTGCCATCAAGGATGGCCGGGTTGAAGCCGAAGATCGCGTCCGCACAAAACCCAAGGCACTGGATCGCGTGCTTGAACTTGCATCCGAAAAATTGAGGGGCAAGAGCAATATTCGAATCGCAACGCTTCATGCCAACGCAGAACAAGAAGCCCGCGCTCTGCTCAACAAGGCAAGCAAAGAGTTCAATGCTGTGGAAAGCGTGCTCTCTTCAGTCAGTCCGGTGGTCGGCGTACATGCCGGGCCAGGCACCGTTGGCCTTGTGTTTTTAGCAGGCATGTAAACAGAAAATTCCTCTCCGGTCGGAGAGGAATTTTTTCACAGGTATAATTCAATATTATGAAGCATCCCGATCCATTGGTCATCGGCATTGCGGGTGGATCCGGTTCAGGCAAAACCACCGTGGCTCAGACAATTCTAAATCGCGTCGGCGCGGACCGCATCGCATTTCTCCAGCACGATTCGTATTACAAAGATTTAAGCGGATTGCCTCCCACTCAGCATGCGGCGGTAAATTTCGACCATCCCGATTCACTCGAAACGGAACTGCTCATTAAACATATCATTGCGCTTCGGGAAGGCAGGCCGGTCGAGGTTCCAATCTATGATTTCTCAACGGACAGCCGCACTGGAAAGACCTTTACCATTTCACCGCATCGTGTGATTTTGGTTGAAGGTATTTTGATTTTCATAGAAGCGGCTTTGCGCGACCTTTTCGATGTTAAAATTTTTGTGGATACAGATGCCGACCTGCGTTTCATCCGCCGCCTGGAACGGGATATCAGCGAACGGGGCCGCACGACGGAATCCGTCATCAAGCAATATCTGGCCACGGTGCGGCCCATGCATCTGGAATTTGTCGAACCGTCCAAGCGCTATGCAGACGTCATCATCCCCGAGGGCGGATTCAATGCTGCCGCGCTGGACATGGTCGTGGCTCGCGTCGAAGCGTTATTAAAGTAGCGTTTAAGATTTCAGCAAAAATCCGTGAATTGAGCGGCAAAAAACAAAACAGGAGAACAAATGGCAAAACAATGGAATACCCCGCCGTCAATGATTATTGACCCAAAGAAAAAATATAAAGCTCACATGGAAACCGACAAAGGCACAATGGTCTTCGAACTCTTTGCCGATAAAGCGCCGAAGACAGTCAATAACTTTGTGTTTCTATCACGCGAAGGATTCTACGAAGGCATCATCTTCCACCGCGTGATCGCGGATTTCATGGCCCAGGGCGGCGATCCGACCGGCAAAGGCAGCGGCGGCCCCGGCTATAAATTTGGCGACGAATTTCATCCGAGCTTGAAACACGATAAGCCGGGACGGTTATCCATGGCGAACGCGGGTCCCGGCACGAACGGTTCGCAGTTTTTCATCACGCATGTTCCCACGCCGTGGCTGGATAACAAACACACGATCTTCGGGCAGGTCATCGAAGGAATGGATGTTCTGATGTCCATCCCGCCGCGCGATCCGAATCGTCCCGAATATCCCGGCGTCAAAATCCTGAAAGTAACAATTGAAGAGTCCGCCTGATTCGCCGGCAATTCACGTCAAGAAACCCGCGGGCGTTTCACCCTCCAAGCCTTCAAATCTTGGAATGAACGTCCTGCGGATTCTGATTCTGCTGGTGGTCATTGCCATCAGCGTCTACATTTTTACGATACGCGACCAAGCGCAGAAATTCGCGGGATATGGCTATCCCGGTATTTTTCTGATCTCGTTGCTTGCGAATGCGACACTTATTCTTCCCGCGCCGGGTGTGGCAATTGTCTTCGCGATGGGCAGTGTATTTAATCCGTTGGTGGTTGGACTCGTGGCAGCCGCGGGTTCAACCGTTGGGGAACTTTCCGGTTACCTGGCCGGTTTCAGTGGACAAGTGCTTGCGGAACGTACAAAAATCTATGAGCACATCGAGCATTGGATGGAACATTATGGGATGCTGACCATCTTTGTTCTTGCGGCAGTCCCCAACCCATTTTTCGATTTGGGCGGCATGGCAGCTGGTGCGCTCAAGATGCCAATTCACAAATTTTTGTTTTCATGCCTGCTGGGCAAAATCATCAAGATGTGGATTTTTGCCTACGCCGGCGCGTACTCGATCAACTGGCTTTTCAACCTGATGAAATGAACCTGTTACGCTTATAGCCCTCGTCCGGTATGAACGCGGATTTCGCGGAAAAGCGCTGCCTTATAAAAGTCCCCGAGTAAAAAGCTTTAGGGTAAAGTGACCTTCTTCCCATCAAAACTGTGACGACGCTTCTCCAAATTCCGAATATAATTTGATTGTGGTATTTTTCACAACGCGCGCTGTCAAATCAACGAAAGGAGAATCCTATGTTAGTTGGCGAAAGAATGTCTCACCCTGTTATTTCGGTTACGCCAGAAATGCCCGTCCACGACGCGTTAGCTCTATTCAAGAAGGAGCATATTCGCCGCGCTCCAGTCATGAAAAACAGCAAGCTGATTGGCATCATCTCGCAGACCGATCTGTTGAACGCGTCGCCGTCGCCGGTTTCCAGCTTGAGCATTTGGGAAATGAATTATCTGCTCAGCAAAGTCATGGTCAAACACGTGATGTCAAAAAAAGTATTAACGGTTACAGAAGATACGCCCATCGAGGAAGCCGCGCGCATCATGGCTGATAACAAGATTGGCGGACTGCCCGTCCTGCGAGGCAGCAAAGTGGTCGGTATAATCACCGAAACCGATCTGTTCAAAATATTCCTCGAACTCATGGGCGCACGCGACAAGGGAATCCGCGTCACGGCCTTGCTGAAGAATCGTCCTGGTGAGCTTGCCAAGATCACGAAAGCCATTGCGGAACTCGGCGGCAACTTCATCGCATTTGGTCAATTTGCGGGCGAGGATCCAACAACAAGACTGATCACATTCAAGGTGGCCGGTCTAAAGAAGGCGGAAGTCAAGGACGCGGTTTGGAAGATTGCAGAAGAAGTTTGGGATATTCGCTAGGAAGAACAAAAAAGAGACCTGTGTGGGTCTCTTTCATTTATCGCCGATCATTTCCTGAACCGCGAGGAACGCAAAGATTTCTTTTGGGGATCCGCACTATGCTCGAATCGATTTCTGGAATGCGGTTGGCGCGTGGGGCTGGAAGTTCCTTTGCCGATGGGCCTCTCACCTTTTAATTCAGCAAGTTCATCTGCTGTCAGATAACGCCAATCGCCGGGTTTGAGAGTCCCCAAACGCAAAGTCCCAATGCGGACGCGCACAATGCGAACGACTGGCAATCCCAGCGTTTTGCCAATCTCGCGTATCTGGCGTTTGCGTCCCTCCCCCATTGTGACTCTCAGCCACGCGCCTTTGCCCGCACCCGATTCGACAAAAACCTCAGCAGGGGCAGTTTTATATCCCTCTTCAAGCACAACGCCGCGGCGCCAGGTTGCGACTTGTTCCGGTTCGGGACGCCGCGCAACCAAAACTTTATATTCCTTTTGATGCCCATAGCGCGGGTGCGTGAGCTTGTTGGTCAAATCACCGTCGTTGGTCATCAAGACCAGGCCTTCGCTGTCCCAATCCAGGCGGCCAACAGGATAAAGATGCCCAGCTTCGGGAATCAAATCGCGGACGGTCTTGCGCCCAACTTCATCATCCACAGACGAAATTACATTGCGGGGTTTATACAATGCAATATACGTTAACTTTTCCGGCGCGGATAAAGGCTTACCATCCAGCGTAACCTTATCAACAGACAGATCAGCTTTTTGACCAAGCTCCGCCACCTGTCCGTTCACGCGCACGCGCCCTGCGGTGATGAATTCTTCGCAGGCGCGACGCGAGCCGTAACCAGCTTGAGCCAAAAGTTTTTGAAGGCGTTCGGGCATATTTTTCTTCCTTGAATGATTAGAAGATTGTCCTCATGACAAATGTTACTTGAAAGGCAAGGTGCAGCCTAATACACTGATTTTATCAGTTAGAAGCTTGTTGTGAATTGACAATAAACCTATGCTTATCGTCGGGTACGCCCGCACAGCATCTCCAGCGAACCGTTGGGCGATTCGCTGCAGAGTGCAGGTGATTATGAAAATTAATAAAATCATCCCGGTTTTGCTTGTCGCTTTCTTTATGGCTTCGTGCGCGCCAGCAGCTAAAGTTATCCCGACGGCAACGGCCGCGTCTAAGTCAACTTATCCAACCGCGCCCCTTCCACCAACTTTTACACCCGTTCCACCTACGCCTACATTGACATCAACGCCAATACCGACTGTTGATCTAAAGAGCCAGAATATCCCTGATCCGCGTCTCTCTGATCCCGACTTGTTTAATCTCGAAAAGCCAAATGCACCTATTCCGCAGTATGTTCATGCCTTGAACATGGCCGGAGTAGACATAAGCGCGCAGAAAATAAATGCGAGTTTAACCTACAAAGCAGTGAAAACCCAAAATGGGGATATGGTTATTTTGCTAACGACAACCGATTTGCCGGAAACATCCTATAACGAAGGCAATGTCCCGTTATTCGTTTATATGAAAGATCAAGAAACTGGCCAGTATACCTGGAGCAAAGCACATCTCAAAGATATTGCCAGTTTGCATAATATTCTTGTTGGGGCGTTAATTAATGCCGCACAGGAAATGGATCTAAACAAGAAAACAGGAATGTTCACAGATAATTTCAGCGTGGCCAACATTCCTTATGACACCAAAGATGTTCCACCAAACAGCATGGACAGAGACACAAACTATCGCCTGTCGCGCATCGCAAACGAGAAGCTCGATGAACTAATGTTTTTCCACTTGGGATGGGGCGCTTCACAGCACGAAGTTTTTCCGTCCAAAGAAGAAGGGGTTAAATTCGTAAATGACGCGATAGATAGCATCGCTCAAAAGTATGGCGACAAAATAACCATCGCCAGTATTATGAACGAAATTCATCCCGGCTATCCAGGCTATTCCATGTGGAAAATGTTCGGTGACGAATATCTGCTTGATATTTACAGACACGCAAGAGAAGTGTTGCCCAACGCGAAATTGATATACAACGAAACATATAACTACAGCAAAAGCCACGAGGGGACCTATTACCCATACACGCTACAAATATCGAAGCTTCTTGCGAAAGATAATCTGATAGACGCCGTGGGAATGCAAATGCACATGGCGCAAAATGAACCATCATTAAACACACCAATAAACGTAGACGAGACCGTAGACGTTATGCGTTCCTTTGGACTCCCCGTATATATAACAGAACTGGATGTAAATCAAACGTATATGAAAGGCAACGACCAAGGAAAATTGATTCAGCAATCTGATTGGTATGAAAAAGTCGTGCGTTCTTGCGTTCGGAGTGAAGTCTGCAAACTAATAAATTTTTGGGGACAATCAGATCCATGGTCATGGTACATCGCAGTCAATGAACCGAACGCAAAGGCTTGCATTTTTGATGAAATCGGAGCACCGAAACTAGCTTTTTACGCTGTTCTGCGTGGGTTAACCGATGGCTATATTTCCCCAATGCCATAGCCAGCTTGAGCTAAAAGTATTTATAGACGTTCCTCGGACATTTAGCCCTTCAACATCACATCATGATGGTTATCTGATTCTGCAATCTCCAGCGGCGGCAATTCCATAATGGAATTGATTCCAAAGTGCTGTAAAAATTCGGGGGATGTGGAATACAAAATCGGCCTGCCCGGTCCTTCGGTTCGCCCCGATTCAAAGATCAGGCCTTTGTTCAAAAGACTCTTCAACATGCTGTCGGAGTTCACGCCGCGGATCGAATCAATCTGCGGACGCGTCACCGGCTGCTGATAGGCGATGATCGCCAACGTCTCGAGCGCGGCGCGGCTGAGATGAGTCGTCGCTTCGAGGCCGAGGAACCGCTCGATCGTCGCCGCGAGCTGCGGCGCGGTGGTCAATTGCACGCGCCCGGCATGTCGCTGGAGCCGCAGGCCGCGGGTCTGGAGTGAAGCGTCCAATTCGATGAGCGCAGCTTCGATCATCGAAGGCGCAACATCCAACGCTTCGGCAAGATGCGCGGGCATCACGGGTTCCGCTGCCACAAAAAGCAATCCCTCGATTTGCACGGCCAGCGGCAGGTCGTTGGTTTCATTTTCGCTCATGCTATAATAACTCCTCGAATTTCAAATGTCGCTGCGATGGAGCACAGCGACCGAAGCAATCTCAATTGAGCCTCAAACAAGCGGCCACATAATAACATGAGATTGCCACACGCCTCCGGCGCTCGCAATGACATAAATGAAGAAGAAACAATGAAGAAAAATTTTTTTATTGCCACAATTGCGCTGGCGCTTTCAACGCTGGCCTGTTCGATTTTCGTTGGCGGGCCATCTTATCCGTCAACGCCGATTCCGGTTTCGACCGACGCCGCACAAAGTTTGCATGATCAAGTTCAACAAGCCGCGACCGCAGGCGCACAAAGCGGAACCATCTCTCTGAAAATCACGGAAAGCCAGCTCACGTCTTATCTTGCCAATTACTTGAGCTCACAGCCCAATCCGCTCATCACCAACCCGCAGGTCGTTTTGCAAAATGGGCAGATGCAAATCTTTGGGCAGGCACAACAAGGAATGTTCACCGCCAACGTCAGCATCACGATGCAAGTCGGCGTGGATGCGAACGGCCAGCCGCAAATCACTATTACACAAGCCGACTTTGGACCGCTTCCGGCCCCGCAGGGACTCAACGACGCGGTCAGTTCGCTGATCCAACAGGCATACACCGGCTCGCTCGGACCCGCCGCGACCGGATTCCGTCTAGAGAGCATTTCCATCGCTGACGGCGCGATGACCGTCAGCGGCCGCGTCAAGTAGCCCGGATTATACCAGTGGTAAAGAATTCATTCTTTTTCGGGGATAATGCACGAAGAATTCAAAGCCATTACCGATTCACATTTTTTGTAATTCTTTCAGCCATTTTGCTTTCAAGCTGCCAGCTTTCGCAGGCCGGGCGGACACAAATTTCCATCACGATCACCGCAGATGGAAAAACCCAGCAATACGATGTCGCATCCGGCAGCACAGTGCTGCAAGCCTTGCAGCAAGCCGGGATTACGCCGGGCGATCTCGATAAATCCGACCCGCCGTTTTACACTGTGTTGAGCAGCGGCGATTCGATCAGGCTCACGCGCGTCAAAGACGAATTCACGACCGAAACACAGACCATTCCATTCGATCAGCAAGTTGTCCGAAATGAATCTTTGCCCGAGGGCCAGCAGCGACTCGTGCAGGCTGGCGTCAATGGGCAGGAAGAAATCACGTATCAACGCGTGTTCGAAGACGGCGTCGAAACCAGCAAGACAGTTGTAAAAACAGTCATCCTGCAGAATCCTGTCCCCGAAATTATGATGGTCGGCGCGCAATCGTCATTCGCGCCGCTTCCCATTCCGGGAAAGATCGCATATCTCGCTGGCGGAAACGCGTGGATCATGGACACATCCACCGCGAATCGAACTTTGTTGGTTAACACCGGGGACCTCGATGGGAGAATCTTCGCGCTGTCACCAGACGGCAGTTATCTGCTTTTCACGCGCAAATCCAAAAAACCTGCGGACCAGCAAATCAATACATTATGGGTTGTTAGCACAAAATCATCCACACCGAATCCCATCTGGTTGAACGCGGCAAACGTGGTACACTTTGCCGCTTGGTCGCCAACCTCGCCGAGAACAGTTTTCTTTTCGACGGTCGAGCCGCGTAATACGGCTCCCGGCTGGCAGGCCAACAATGATCTTTACAAAGTCAACATCGGCGGACAACCGCAAAAAATCATGGACGCCAACAGCGGCGGCGTGTACGGCTGGTGGGGCATGTCGTTTGCCATGTCGCCCGATGGACGCATCGCCTATGCGCGTCCGGACGGCATTGGAATTGTTATGCAGAATGGCGGTTTTCTCGCGCCGCTTTTGGGTGTGACTCCGCTCGAGACTCACAGCGATTGGGCCTGGGTTCCTTCCATTGTATGGGGCGGCGACGGAAAGACAATTTACTTCGTCAATCACGCATCCGCACCTGCGCCGGTGACGCCCGAAGAATCGCCTTACTTCGACCTCGAGGCAACTTCGATGGTCAGCAATTTCACAGTTGACATGTCTCAAAACGTCGGCATGTTCGCTTATCCTTCCGCTTCGCCAGTACGCATGAACGGACAGGAAAAAGCCTATCAGGTTGCGTATCTGCAGGCAATCTTCCCGGATCAAAGCCAGACCAGCCGCTACCGTGTCGTTGTGATGGACCGCGACGGGTCGAATCGACGCGTGGTTTTTCCATCCGCCGATTCAACCGGCATCGAGCCGCAGACTCCAGTCTGGGCGCCGGAGCCGATCCAGGGGCAAAGCGGAGATTTTCTTGCACTGGTTTATCAGGGCAATCTTTGGCTGGTGGATACCGGCAATGGTCAGGCATATCAGATTACTGGCGACGGTTTGATCACAACAATTGACTGGAAATGAACCGGAGACACACGGAGATAAACAGAGACGGATAAGAACAAAACGTTCATCTTTGTTCGTCTCTGGTAAATTTTTTACACGAGGTAATCATGCGAATTCTTATTACAGGCGCGGCGGGTTTTCTCGGCTCGCATCTAACCGACCGGCTATTAGCCGATGGGCATGAGGTGATCGGCTTGGACAATTTCATCACTGGCAGCCGAGACAACATCGCTCATTTGATGGGCAACGAAAAGTTTACGTTCTACAAGCATGATGTTTCGAACTACATATTCGTGCAGAAAAAAGTGGACGCTGTTCTTCACCTTGCATCGCCTGCCAGCCCAAATCCAAAATCCCCTTTGGCCTATTTCAATCTTCCAATTCAAACCATGAAAGCGGGCGCGCTTGGAACACACAATTCGCTCGGCGTCGCAAAGGCGCATAAGGCCCGCTTTCTTCTCGCCTCGACCAGTGAAATTTATGGTGATCCGCTCGTTCATCCGCAAGCGGAAAACTATCCCGGCAATGTTGATCCGGTCGGGACACGCGCCGTCTACGATGAAGCCAAACGTTTTGCCGAATCGTTGACGATGGCGTACCACCGCCAGCACGGCGTGGACACCCGCATCGTCCGCATCTTCAATACGTACGGTCCGCGCATGGACCTCGAAGATGGCCGCGCCCTGCCCAACCTGCTCAAGCAGGCACTGCTTGGACAGGCGCTAACGGTCTACGGCGACGGCCAGCAGACGCGCTCATTCTGCTACGTGGACGATTTGGTTGATGGCATCATTCGGCTTTTGATGTCGAACGAGCACCTGCCGGTCAACATCGGGAATCCAATTGAAATGTCGTTGTTTCAATTTGCCCAGACGATCAACAAAATCGTTGGCAATAAGGCCGGGATCACGTTCATCCCGAACGCACGCAGCGAACGCGATCCGCAGCGGCGGCAGCCCGATATCACCCGCGCTCAAACCATTCTCGGCTGGGAACCGAAAGTGAGTCTCGAAGAAGGGCTCCGGAAAACCATTCCGTACTTCAAACAAAAACTGGGCATCGCATGACTGTAATTCTTACCAATCCAACAGAGCGCACGCGCTTTCTAAAATTCATGGTTGTCGGCGCGTTCGGGGCTGTCATTGACTTCGGCGTGGCGAACCTGCTCTCCCATTTTCTGGATATGCCACTCGTCTATGCCGGAACGATCTCGTTCACCTGCGCGGTAATCAGCAACTTTATCTGGAATCGTTACTGGACGTATCCGGACTCGCGATCGCGCCAATTGCATCATCAGCTCGGCATGTTCTTCATTGTCAACGTGGTGGGCGTGGCCATTCGCATTCCGATCCTGCATTTTGTCGAACCGCCGCTCATTAGTTTCTTCACGAGCGCCCGGCTCCTACCATCCTTTTCCCCCGAATTTCTCGCGAGGAATCTGACGCTCGCCATCGCGGTCGGAATTGTTATGCTTTGGAACTTCTTTGTCAACCGCTATTGGACGTATAATGACGTTGACTGAAAGCGGAGACAGAACATGGCAATCATTCCAATCTACAACTCAAAAGGTGATGCCGATGTATTCCTCGAATATCCATACCTATTCAACCGGACTGGGGATTGGATCGGCTGGGTAACGCCGAAGCGCGAAGTGTACTCCGTGCTTGGACACTACGTTGGATACTTGACCAACGACCCGCGCATCCTTCGCAAGCGTGCGACATCCACGCTCAAACCGCGACTCGAGCCGCCTCCCGCCCCGAAAAGGATTTATCCGCCCGCAACCATCCCTCTCGCCCCGATGATGAGCGAGTTGACTCAAGGCCAGATTGATGTCCTGCTCGAGGAGCCGGAGCGATTGCATCCGCTTGACATCGGCGAACTCCGCGAAGATATGGATTAGAAAAGCCGATATCGGAAATTCGTTCATCGAACGGAAAATCCAATATCGAGTATCGAATATCGAACATTCCATATGACAAATACACTTCCTGCCAAGCCCATTCACGCATCGCATATCACCATCGCACAACTCATGCAGCCGGAACACGCCAACAACCTCGGCAACGTTCACGGCGGCTGGATCATGAAATTAGTAGACGAAGCTGGCGCGTTGGCTTGTATGCGCCATTCACAGCGGCGCGTCGTCACCGTCGCCATCGACTCGATGGTTTTCCGCCAGCCGATCAAGATCAGCGATCTCGTCATCCTGAACGCCGAAGTCACCTACGCCGGCCACACTTCGATGGAAGTCCAGGTGGAAGTCCAGGCCGAGAATCCGCTCACCGGAGAGCGGACTCATACCAACACAGCTTATTTAGTTTACGTCGCGCTCGATGATAACGGCAAACCAACTTCCGTCCCTCCGCTCAAAGCTGAGACCGAGGAAGAGAAGCATAAAATGCAGGATGCACAGGAGCGTCAATCGCGTCGGCTTGGTCAAAGAAAATGAAATTTGCCAATGGTCTTCTGAAAAGACCGATTTTTATTCTCCTTATCACAGCATTTATTATTGGTTTGTTCATCTTTCGCGATTATGGCTTTACATGGGATGAACCGCTTTTTTACAAATACGCTGACGCGCTTGGCTACGCTTACAATCCCGCCAACTGGTTCAGCGGGCATTTTGATCTCAATAACTCTTATGGCCCCAGCGCAAGCGATCACAAAAATCGCGGCCCGGCTTATTTGTTGTTGGCACGCGAGCCGGTCTATTTCATCGAAAATTTCCACGTCAATACCGACGACGCCTGGCACCTGGTCAATTTCCTGACCTTTCTGTTCGGCGTTTATTTTCTCTATAAGATCTGCGAACGCTTCATGCAACCATGGGCGGCGTTCGCGGCCTCCACGCTTTTTACATTTCAGCCGCTTTTATGGGGACACGCGTTCATTAATCCGAAGGATTCGCCCTTTCTGGTCTTTCTTACCGGGGCGGTTTATCTTGGCTTCCGCATGGTGGATCAATTGGTCGAATCAGAGGACCGATCTGCATTCAAAACATTTTTATTGATATTGCTCCCGGCATTTTTTATCGGCATCGCCACCTCCATCCGCGTGCTCGGACCAATGGCCGGGTTGTTCGTCGTTATTTATTTTCTAACGCGGCATCCCACGCGTCGAACAATTCTATGGATGCTTCTTTATACATTGCTCTCCATTGTGGTAATGATCGTCACGTGGCCCTATCTATGGGAAAGTCCGCTTCGGTTCGTTCAAGTTTTCCAGTTCATGTCGGATAACCCCACCACCCTGCAAGTGCTTTTTGCAGGCCAAAGCTATCGCGCCTACGATCTCCCACTTCGTTATTTACCCTTTTATTTGGTATTCACACTTACAGAACCCATCTGGCCTTTGTTCATTTTTGGCCTGGTCGCAGCCTACTTAAAGATCAGGAACGATTTTCAGAAAGTAACGCAAGCACTATTGATCCTTGCGTGGTTCGCCATTCCATTTATATACGATCTCTGGCGCCGCCCGCCCAACTTCGACGGGATGCGGCATTTCCTCTTTATGCTTCCGCCGCTCTTCATCTTCGCGGGATTCGCATTCGAGTTTATCTTCGAGAAAATTAACAAGACATGGATCAACGCGGCGCTGGCGGTAATTATGCTTGCGCCGGGAACATACGGAATCATTCAACTCCATCCCTACGAATATGCGTATTACAATTCCTTTGTCGGCGGGACGCGCGGCGTCTTCCGCTCCTACGAAACCGATTATTGGCTCACTTGTTATAAACAAGCCGTCGAAGAATTCAATCAGATTGCGCCGCGCCCGGCGACCTTATACGTTCACCGCGAGGCCGAGGTTGCCGCGCCGTACGCAGCCAGCGGCATCAACGTTTTGGATGAGCGAACCAACTTTAATCAGATCCATTCCGGCGATTATATTCTTGTCAATTCCCGCACCAACGAAGACCGCAGCACCTTCCGCGACGCGCCGGTCGTTTTGACGGTTGGCCGCGTGGGAGTTCCATTTTGTGTGATCAAAAAAATCCCATGACAAATCATCGCGAACGAATCCAAACCTGCCTTTCCGGCGAATTGCCGGATCAAACGCCAGTCGCCTTATGGCGGCATTTTCCTGTGGACGATCAGACTCCATCCGCGCTGGCTGCCGCGCAATTGGCTTTTCAGCACGCTTATGATTTTGACCTCGTCAAAGTCACGCCGTCGTCATCATTCTGCCTGAAGGATTGGGGTGCGGACGATGTTTGGGAGGGAAGCACCGAAGGGACGCGGCGCTACACAAAACACATCATCACGGGTCCGCGCGATTGGGAAAGTCTGCCTGCGTTGGAACCAACTGCGCCGCATCTCGCGGGACAACTGGCCTGCCTCCGCCAAATCCGCGCTGGCCTCGGCCCCGATACGCCGATGCTCCAGACGATCTTCAATCCGCTGTCTCAGGCTAAAAATTTAGCTGGCGGCGAAACGCTTTTAGTCCATCTGCGAAAATATCCAGATGCCGTGATGAAAGGACTGCAAACCATTGCAGCCACAACACAACGTTTTGTCGAAGCCGCTCTTTCAACCGGCATTGATGGAATCTTCTACGCCGTCCAACACGCGCAAGCAAGCCTGTTGAACGAAGATGAATTTATCCACTTCAGCCGCGAGATGGATTTGCAAATTCTCGGCGCCGCGGAAAATCTATGGTGCAACATGCTGCATCTTCACGGCGAAGATGTTTACTTCAACATCGCAAAAGATTATCCGGTTCATATCATCAATTGGCACGACCGCGAAACGCCGCCATCGTTGGCCGAAGCGCAAAAGACATTCAAAGGCGTCCTGTGCGGAGGCGTCAGCCGCGATACATTGGTTTATAAAAATGCTGGGGATGTTCAACGCGAAGCTGACGATGCCATCCAACAAACCGGCAGGCGCAGATTGATTCTCAGCACTGGCTGTGTCGTCCCGATCATCGCGCCGCATGGAAACATCCAGGCCGCGCGGAATGTAGTCAATCAT
This sequence comes from Chloroflexota bacterium, assembly GCA_021824575.1. Classification (GTDB taxonomy): domain Bacteria; phylum Chloroflexota; class Anaerolineae; order Anaerolineales; family Villigracilaceae; genus Fen-1038. Next base: position 24,687 of record JAKAKJ010000084.1, on the reverse strand, counting down.
TAACCAATGAGCCTACGCGTAATTTCAGGGGCTGTCAAAGGCCGAAGACTCAAATCTGTTCCCGGCGATACGACGCGCCCGATCACGGACCGCGTCAAAGAGGCGCTGTTCAATATTTTAGGCGCGGATGTCATTGATTCAATTTGGTGGGATATGTTCGGCGGGACCGGCGCGGTGGGAATCGAAGCGCTCAGCCGCGGCGCGGCCTTCGTCCGCTTCACGGATTTGAACCGCGCACCCATAGACACGATCAAGGAAAATTTAACGGCGACCCGTCTCACGTCCCGCGCCGAAGCGAAACGCGCGGATGCCTTTAGTTTATTGTCCGCGCGTCCCGATAAAAAATTTCATTACATTTATATCGCTCCGCCGCAATATCAGGATTTATGGTCGAGGGCTCTGGCCCTGCTCGATGAAAATCCCGGTTGGCTGACCGATGACGGCTGGGCAATTATTCAAATTGATCCGAAAGAATATCAATCGGTGAAATTGAAAAATCTTGAAGAGTTCGAGCAAAGAAAATACGGAAGTACGCTTCTGGTTTTTTACGAAAGAAACGTAGGTCACGCTTGAAGCGTGACCTACGTGGTTTATTTCCACGGCGCAGTAATTAACGTTGTTTGCTCATCAGCGGCATGACCAAGCAATTTTAAATTCCAGGCGGTCTCGATTGTTTTCAAAATCGAATAATGACTGTACGGCGTATCATCTTGAAAAGCCATTTTTGCCTGCGGCGAAATGAAGACCGTGGCAACTCGCCCGCCTGCCAGCTTGGGAAGGCCGCAGCACGAATGATTCCCCTGCCCCTCATCCCAAGTCAGGATAACGAGGTAAGGCTTGCCCGTTGAATCCAGCGCGGGCTTTAGTTGATTCATCAAATTGGGGAGCCAGGCATCGGCGACAGACACATCGCAGTCGTGCGCGTCGTTGCAAAGGTTCGGAGTGATGAAGAAAAAGTTCGGAAGCGCGCCCGCCGCAATGTCCGAGGAAAGCTGCGTGAGCGGCACGATGCTCCGGTTGCAGCGCGCTGAATTCAAACGGATCGGTTCAAAATACATGAATGGATTGTGCTTGATCATGTAATTTCCAGATTCAGTTCCTGCGAAACACGGCGATGGCATATCCTCCTGATATGTTTTCCACGTGCGCCCGCTGGCTTCGATTTGATCCGGCAGGGATGGCTCGTTGACAATGCAGCTCACGCAATCAAAAGTGATTCCGAATGTGTCACCGCCAATCATGGCAAGATAATTTGGCAGGCTCGGATGCGTCACGGCATATTCCTGCGTAAGCAATGTATACGTCTGCGCCAGTTGATTGAAGTAGGGCATTTTCGGATTTCCAATTACTGTGCCAAATTCCTTATTCTCAAAAACGACCATCACGATGTGTTGAAAATTGGGAACAAGCGGAACAGGTGTCGGCGTGAGAGTCGGAGTAGCTGTTGGAACAGATGTCGGCGTGGAAGATGGGACGAGAGTTGTGCGCGGCACAGTTGGACTCTGTGTAACAGGCGGGGCGCTGCAAGCCGCCAGGATCAATATCGGCAGGAAGATCACGGGAAGCAAACGACGGAAAGCCACGGAAGAAATCTCCTTTCGGTTCATCCAATCGAACATCGCAATTATACAATCATGGTATCAGGCTGCGAATCTTGCTACAATCGTAGCGAAGGAGGACGCCCGCATGGAAATCAAAGTCGTAAGGATCGAGAAACCAGAGCCGATCAATTTCATTCTCGGCCAATCGCATTTCATCAAGACTGTGGAAGATATACACGAAGCGCTGGTCACCGCTGTGCCGGGAATCAAATTTGGCCTGGCATTCTGCGAGGCTTCGGGAAAATGTCTCGTGCGCTGGACGGGGACGGACGACGCCATGATCGAACTGGCAAAAAAGAATGCGACCCTCATCGGCGCGGGACATTCGTTCATCCTGTTCCTCGCAGATGGTTTTTTCCCAGTCAACGTGCTCAACACGATCAAAACCGTGCCGGAAGTGGCGCGCGTTTTTTGCGCCACCGCCAACCCGACCGAGGTGCTGGTCGCGGAAACGGAACAGGGCCGCGGTATTCTCGGAGTCGTGGATGGATTCTCGCCGAAAGGCGTCGAAGATGCGGATGGTATTGCCTGGCGCAAGGATTTCCTACGAATGATCGGTTACAAGCTTTAAGAATGGGTTGTTAGAGAGCCTCCCACTACACGCCATGTGCACGGGATGCGCTCTCCAGCACATTAGTCCAAATGGGTGAAGTCCGCTTTCTGCATCAGATGCTAGAATAGCGCCAATTCGAGCAAGAAATGACAAACACTCGCGCTCCCAGTCGAATCGTCCCGCGCGCGTTTCCGGGCATCAGTCCCGCCGAAGTCGAGGAATTGATCTCGAACAGCAAGATCAATTCCTATCCGGCCGACGCGGTCTTATGCCGTGAGAATAACATCGAGCATACGTTTTACATGATCCTCGATGGCGAAGCGGAAGTCAGCAAGGCAGTCAACAACAACGAAACGCGTCTGCTCAAAACATTGAAGGCGGGAGATTTCTTCGGCGAGATGGCGCTGATCCATAATGCGCCGCGCGCTGCAACCGTCACAGCCAGAACGCCGCTGGTTGTTCTGGAATTGGAGAAGGATGGTTTTGACCGCGTCTTGCAGCACTCCAGCAGCATTGCAATGGCAATGGTCAAAGAGATCAGCAACCGTTTGCGACAAAACGACGAACTGGCAATCGAAGATTTGCGGATGCGCGCCGGGGAATTAGCTGAGGCGTATCAAAAACTTGCCGAACAGGATTTGGCGCGCCGCGAATTCCTGACCAATGTCGCGCACGAACTCCGCACGCCCCTCATGGTGGCTAGTGGTTATTTGCAAATCCTTCAAAAAGAGATGCTGACTGGCAAGAAGCTCGATGAAGCCCTGGAAACCGTGTCGCGTAACGTTGGGCAAATCGTTTCGCTCGTCAATGACATCCTTTTTCTCCAGGAAATCGAGATGGTCCTGCCCGACTTTCAGGCGGTGGATATGAGTGACATCGCTCATCGCATCACGGGCAAATACATTCAAAAGGCTGAGCAGCATCATGTCCGCTTAAAGATCAAAGGAGATCGGGATGTCCCGCGCGTGACAGGCGATCCCCGGTCGCTCGAACGCGCACTGACCGCCCTGGTTGATAACGCCATCAAATTCAGCCCGCGCGGCGGTGACGTCGAGATTCATTTTAACGCGGGCAATGATGATCTGATGATCGCCGTCGAAGATCACGGCATCGGCATGACTCCGGAAGTCCGCTCTCGAATCTTCGACCATTTCTATCACCTCGATAGAAGCGACGATGAGCTCTTCGGCGGGCTTGGCATCGGATTGGCGATTGCGCGTCAGGTGATCGAACAGCATCATGGAAAATTGGAGGTCGAGAGCCGGCCCGGACATGGAAGCACATTCACGATTTTTTTACCCGTTTGGCGTCAATAAATCGTGTGTTCTATCAGTGTCGTGTTTGGATTTTTTACGAGGTGAAAATGAACAGAAGAGTTTTACCGTTGGTCGTCTTGATTTGCGTCAGCATGTTGGCCTGCAGTCTGGTCAACAGCATCACACCCGCAGCTGGCAATTCCAATCAGGGAACGCAGGCCGTGAACACGCCTGCTCAATCATCCTCGAGCGAACCCTGTTCCAATCTTTATTACCCGGTCAAAAAAGGCGCCACCTGGACTTACATGATTAGCGGCCTGCCAACCGGCACATCAACTTACGTTGACACCGTTACCGATGTACGCTCGGATGGTTTTACGGACACAGCCGTGTTCGATAACAAATTGACCCGTTCTTCACAGTGGTCCTGCACAGCCGATGGCCTGTTGGAACTCTCGCTGGGCAACGCAGCGGCCATCACTGCCACCAATACTCAAGCTCAGTTTACAGTCACGAAATCAAGCGGCGTAACCCTGCCATCTAATATCGCTGCGGGCCAGAGTTGGTCCTACAAACTGGACATACAGGGAACGATGAGCTTACAAAACAACGCGGTACAAACCCAAGGAACAACCAGCTATCAAATAAATGCTTTGGGAAATGAAAGCGTGACCGTTCCCGGCGGAACCTTTAATGCCATGAAACTTCAAATTAGCGGGACGTTCGACATACAGGTCACAATTCAGGGCGCCGCCATGCCTTTTAGTATTCCAATTACTTCGACAGCCTGGTATGCGCCAAACGTCGGCATGGTAAAGCAAGTGGAAAGCGCAAACATGGCGGGCAATGCCGTCAATACTACGACTGAGCTACAGAGTTATAACATTCCGTAAAGAAGAATCAAATGGAAAAATCCCAACTCGCACTGAGTTGGGATTTTTTATATCAATCTGCAAATTCGACACGCAGTTTTCCCTCTTTATCATAAAACGACCGCGCCGAGAAAGGCGGATCACCACGCTTCATTTTGTGGATTCTGGACAACAAGATCGGCAAATCTTCCACGACCTGCAAATCTTTCACCGCTTCAACCCGGACCCATTCAGCGGCTCCTTCTTTGGACGGCTTTGGCTCGCCTTCAGAACTTTCTCCGCTAAAAATATACAAACCAACTCCGATCTCGCCCGCATCTCCTATGTCGACGATGACTGTTCCGCACAACCAAAGACCTGATTCGAGTCCGGTCTCTTCCATCAACTCGCGCTTCGCCGCGGACAAAATATCCTCGCCGCGTTCCACATGACCACCAATACCATTATATTTCCCTGCCCACAAACGTTTCGTCGGCGCGCCTTTGAGCAGCAAATACGAATCGCCGCGCCGCAAAAGAATCATCGTGCGCGGAATAAGCATATAACGGTCTCGTGTAATTCCCTGGTCAGATTGAGGCATATATTCAACATACCCTTTCCATAAAATGCGGGAAGAAATCAAACCGGCTTTTCTTCTTCGGCCACAGCCGTTTCGCCAGTGGGAATTTTTCGCAGTGTGATTGCACCCAAAGCGGCCGCGATCAGCGCGGCCAGACCACCCAATGCCAGCCCCCAACGCGCACCAGCTACTCCGGAGAACCAGCCGACGATGGGACCTCCAATCGTGGTAGATCCAAGGAACGCGATGGACCAAAATGACATAACCCGCCCGCGCATTTGTGGAGAACTCTCCAATTGCAAAATACTATTTCCAAGTGACGAGAAGTTGATGGAGGAAATCCCCACCGCGACCATGACCAGCCCTGTTAGAAGCAAACTTGGCATGAAAGCCGCCGCCAAAACTGTCAGTCCGAATAGAAACGATGCGCTGACCACTTTGGAAAACCGGATTCCTTTGCGGCTGGCAAAGAAAACCCCGCCGACAGCCGCGCCGAATCCCATCGAAGCGGTCAATAAGGCATAACTGCTCGCGTCCCCGTTAAATGTAAATTGAGCAATCAACGGAAGGCTGACCTGAAATTCGTACGTGAGTGTGCCGATGATTGCCATGATCAACAGAGTTGATCCAAGAACAGGCGTGGAGAACACATATTTGAAACCCTCCACAACCTGCCCTTTGGCGCGCGGCGCAGGCGGAGTAACCAGCAACTCATCGGTGCGCATCATCCCCAGCATGATCACTACTGCCGCGTACGAAAAACCGTTAATAATGAAGCAGGGAGCCAATCCCAAAACGGCAATCAACAGCGCGGCAAGAGCGGGACCGATGACGCGCGCCAGGTTTACAAGGGTGGAATATAAAGTTACAGCATTCCTGAGATTATCCGGGCCAACCAGTTCAATATAGAAAGTCTGGCGGGCGGGATTATCGAAAACATTGACCATACCCAAACCAAAAGCCAGAACATAAACCATCCACACTTCGACCAGGTTTGTTGCGACCAACGCGCCGAGGATCAAAGCCAGGATGCCGGATATGGATTGCGTGAGGTAAAGAATCTTCCGCTTGGAAAAGCGGTCCGCAATGACTCCTCCATACGGACCCAGGAAAAGAATGGGGACATATTGCAGGGCGGTGGTAATGCCCAGAGCAGTGCCGGAGTTTGTCAGTTTGAGCACCAGCCAGGCTTGGGCAACCGATTGCATAAATGTGCCCGAGGTGGAGATGATCTGCCCAATGTAATACAAGCGGTAGTTGCGGACATATAGCGATGTAAAAGTTTCATGGCTATGCTCCCGCAGGTTAGTGAGGATGCGTTCCAACATATTGGAGGTTTCTATATGGATGCTGAATGATTTTATCACCTCCCTCCTTGACGATGGCTGGATGGCGCACGCGGCTGCTGGAAATCAGAATTGTCCGGGCCGAAAACCGTATGCGAGCAGGATCGTTATCGTGATTGCCGCCGACAATATCGTGCCGACAATGGTCTGCGAAAGCGTGTGACCTTTCGCCTTCACCCGCGCCCACATCGTGAGTGGAATCAAAGCAAGCAGCGGCGTGGCGATCAGCCCATACAAATAAATCAATGCGCTGACGGGTCCCGCCACGCCCGCCGCGTGTCCGCTGGCTTTGAAGAAAATATTGATCAGAATCAATCCGAGCACGACCATCACATAAGCCAGTGTAATGGCTTCAAAAATAGCGGGCGCGTGCAGGATTTTTAAAATTGCATAGCCAATCGGGTAACTGACCGCCATGAATACGAAGCTCATCACACGCTGACGTTTTTCGGTCGAAGCCCAAGCCTCATTGCGCCGCGGAATGTAGAACAGCAGGCTAAGCGCAGGCACGATAGTCAAAAAGATCAATGACACGCCCCAGCCCACGAGCCGCTGTGGAACATCGGGACGCAGGCTAAACAATAGCAGGGTAATGGCCGCGCCCGCGATGAACGGTGTGTTTACGATCTGCGAAATTACAATCCCAATGATCTCATACGTTCGATGAAGTTTTTGACTCATGCTCTCTCCTTTGGCAATTCAATTATTCAGCCGATGATATATGCTTTTCATCTGTTTGTAAATTTGCTGGAACACTTCAAATTTATCATCGTACATTGCGCGATTTTGTGACCTCGGCTGGTAGGACTTTTTAAATTGAACCAATTTGGGTATGTCGCTGAATTTGATCTCGCCCAGGCCGACGGCTCCGATCCAGGCCGCGCCGCGTGCGTTGGCGTAAATAGGATCGGCCACCTGTCTGATTTCGACGTTCATCACATCGGCGAAAATCTGGCACCACACGTTTGATTGCGCTCCTCCTCCGACAATATTGATGGACTCAACCTTACGCCCCAGAAATTTCTCAACTGGCGATAGCAGCCAGCGCGTGTTGAAGGCAATGCCTTCGAGAAAAGCCCGGATGATGTCTTCACGCGTATTGTTCAGCGACAAGTTATAAAGTCCCGCGCGAAGCGATTTGTCATCCACAGGTGCGCGCTCGCCCCAAATCCACGGAGTGTACATCACACCATTGGCGCCCGCGGGGACACGTTCGGCGATTTGATCCAACACTTTGAAAATATCGGGAACATCCGCTTCCTGCAGCAATTCATCCTTATGATAAATGATGTTGTCGCGCAGAAATGTGAGATTGCCGCCCGCAGTCGCCTGAAGCGCGGTTAGCAAATAGCGCCCTGGCACCGCGCACGGGATGGACGCCATGCTCGAAAACACATCGGTCTTTTTGAATGGCACGTGCGCCGCGATCCACGAAGATGTGCCAATGTAAAGATGCGGCAAATAATCTTCGACCGCGCCCGCACCAATGGCCGAAGCAGTGTTGTCAATCGCGCCCCCCACAACTTTTACATTCGAAGAAAGCCCCAAGGTATCTGCCACTTCGCGGCGAAGATTTCCGATTACTTTTGTGCAAGGCACAACGTCTGGTAATTTGGTGCGATCAATGCCGAGAGAGCGAATCAGCGAGTCATCATAGTGAATCGCATCCGGGTCGCGATTATCGGTCACCCACGAAGTGACAATCGAATCAAAGCTGGCAACGAATTCACCAGTCAAACGCAGATTCATATAATCCAACACGTTCAAAAATTTATGCGTACGCGCGTAAATCTCCGGCATCGTATCGCGGATAAAAAGCATGTGCGCGGCCGGGTCTTTGCCGGTCATGGACGGCATACCGCCTGTTAGTTTTATAAAACGCATAACATTTACAATGCCCGCGCCATCCATATTGATCAAGCCACCGATTTGTTTGCGAAGATTTGGAGCGCCGCGCATATCCATCCACAGGATGGCGTTGCCGAGCGCATTTCCCTCTTTATCAACCGCGACTGTGCCTTCGCCTTGCGTTGAACAACAAACTGCGGTCACACTCGGACCCGCGTCCGGCTCTCGTTTAATCAGCCTTCCCGTCGCTGACAAAAATGCCCGCCACCATTCCTCCGGCGATTGTTCCGCGCCGCCATCCGGCGTGATGATGAGTCTGACAGGTCCGGTTTCCCAGCCGATCACTTTCCCGCTGACGGTGATCAACGCGACTTTCATGCCCGAGGTGCCAAGGTCAACAGCGAGGATCAATTTTTCGTTGGTCATAATTTATCTCTGAGGGTCTTTCATCTGCGTAACGAGGAACGCGCTAATGATCAATAGTCCAATGGCCAGAAGTAATGCGGGCGTGAATGAACCGTCCGATGTTTTCAGTGCTTCCATGATGTAAACAAATACAACCGAAGCTTGACCGAAAAGTTGGATCAATCCATTCGATGTACCTTCGGGAGTTGGGTGCGTCACTTCCGCCGCGTATTGCATCCCGATTGGACTTGTGCTGACGAGGAAAAATCCCATCGCAAATGCAGAGACAAACAACAACCAAAGACTGGTTGAAAACGCCACACCGGCCAGTCCTGGTATGGCTAACACCAAACCCAACAAAATATAAGGCTGACGTTTGTGTTGCTTGTCTGAAAACGGCGGAATGGTCACAGCACCCAAGACTCCGCCGACCAGCATCAACGCGCCGAGCGTGCCCGCGTCCGTTGGTGTAAATCCGCGCGGACGAATAATATTTTCCACCCACGTGGTCACGCCGTTGAAGATTCCAAGTCCGATAAATGAAACAAACAGATACAACCAAAATGATTTCACTGTGAACGCGTGCTTGAGTCCATCCAACATTAACGCGCGGACTTCACTTCCAGCGGGTCCGGGCGGTGTGGGTGGAGTCTCTCTTGCAAGCACAAGAAATAAAATCGCCGACAAAGCTGCAATGCTGCCATAAATAATTTGAACAGTTGGAATTGAAATCGTTTCTGTGAGAATCGGCGTCAACACCATACCAAGCGCTGTGCCGACCAAATTGGCAAGCGTCACCAACCCGACCGCGGTGGCGCGTTCTTCGATGGCAAACCAATTGGCGGGGACTTTCGTCCATGCGTTCAGCAGAAAGGGCTGAGCCGCAGCGATCCCAATTGTGCTCCACAAAACGAGGGAATAATTCGCTCCCGCGAATCCGCGCAGGAGACCAAAGATTCCCATCAGCACCGCGCCGATACTGACGGCGACTCTAAACCCATACGTGTCGATAACCCACGAAACGGGAATCGAAAGCGGGATAAAAGCAATCATGAACGACATCGCCAGTAAGCCGATTTGCAAATCGCTCACGCCATAAAATTTTGCGGCAGGCCCGGTAATGGGCGCGTACGTGATCCACAGTATTTGGATGGTCAGGTTGATGAACATGAAAACCGCCAGCACCACCCAGCGATAGCCATAAAGTTTGTAGTTATCTGCCATGATGTTCCTCTTATGCACACGCACTCAACACGGTTTCAAATTTACGGAGAGCCTCATCAATCACATCATCCGTATCTGCCATGGATGTGTACATGCGCGAACCCGCCAGCGTGATCAATCCCTGCGACATATATGCCGCGCCCATTTCTTCCATCATGTGTTTGCGCGGCTTGAGTTCACGCGCGAGTCGAATCGGATTGCGAAGATCGAGCAGCATCACACCGGATGTTTCAAGATGGACAATCGAACCCTGGTTGTAAACAACAAACGGTAAGTCATATTTTTCGACGACGGCTTGCAAACCTTTCGTCAGTCTATCACCTGCGCGTCCCGCAATGACCGGCGCATTCGTCCGTTCCATTTCAAGCAGTGAGTAATAACCGGCCACACATGAAAGTGGATTTGCTGAAAGTGTTCCGCCAATGTACGCGCGTTCGCCTGTACCGCCGATGCCAGCCGCGAAGCACATCATCACATCTGCACGTCCGCCCACGCCGCCCGCCATCGGATAACCACCGGAGATACATTTTCCAAAAACCGTCAGATCGGGTTTGACGCCGAAAAAACCCTGGGCGCCTCCCAAGCCAAGACGGAAGCCGGTCACGACTTCGTCGAAGATCAGAAGCGTACCGAACTCGTCGCAAAGTTCGCGAACTTTTTGATTGAAGTCGAATGCAACTGGACGTGTTCCCGATTCAGGTCCGAGCGGTTCGACAATAACCGCCGCGGTTCCGCCCCTCAAGCGGTTGACCATTAAATGACGTTTCAACGCGCTGAGGCTGTTCGGAAAAAATTCCTCGGTGGCAGAACTGGCACCACGCGGAATGCCTTTCGCTTCGAGCCGACCCGTGCCCGGAACATGCAATCCATAAACCATCTGATCACTCCAACCGTGATACGCACCGCCGACTTTGATTACATATTTCTTTTTCGTAAACGTGCGCGCAGCGCGGATGGCAGCCATCACGCCTTCTGTTCCTGATCCCAACATGCGGAACATTTCGACAGACGGCATGTAGCGATTGACAAGTTGCGCCAACTTCAATTCGTACTCGTGAAACAAGCCGGTGACCGGGCCGCAGGATCTAAGCAATTCAAAAATTTTCTCGCGCAGCGGTGCATAATTGCTGCCGAGCACGGTTGGTCCGCCTGCTTGAAGAAAATCAATGTATTGATTTCCATCCGCGTCCCACAAATGTGCGCCTTCCACTTTTTCGATGGCAATTGGAAATGGATAATTGAAAGCCAGATTATGCTGCACGCCGCCCGGAATAAATTTTTTGGCTTCATCCGTTAAATCTTTTGAACGCCTGCATTGATTATCGAAATAACTGAGAAATTCCTGCATCTTCTCACGATTGACCGGACGCATCGGCTGGCTGATAAGGTTGTCTAACCTTGCATAAATTTCTTTTGTGTCATGATACTGACTGATTGCATATTTCTGCTCGTCCATTTTATTCTCCGCCTTTCACACTTTCGCCCCTCTCGACTTTCTTTTGATCGTTTCGTAATTTTGAAAACGCGACTTCACGCACGGCTAACGGGATTTTGCTGATTTTGCGTTCAGAGCAAATTGCCAGCAGATATGCCAGCGCACATTTCTCCAGAATTTCCACGTTGTGAATGGCGCGTTCCATATCGTGCCCAAAAACCAGCGCACCATGATTTTGCATCATGAACGCGTTGTTATGATTCTTCACATGCTTGGCGACTGTATTCTTTAGAAATCCCGTACCGGAGGGCGCGTAAGGAATGATGTCCACGCTTCGGCCAAGAAAACGCGCCTGCTCATCAAACAATGCAGGGATCGGAGCTTTAATCAATGTCAGCGCGCTGGCATAAACTTGATGTGTGTGAACAATGGCGGTTACATCACTGCGAACTTGATAGACTGCTCCGTGCATGGATGATTCAACCGATGGTTTGCGAGTTCCTTCGAGCAGATTCAGTTCGAAATCCAGAACGCAAACATCGTCCGGGGCCATTTTCATGTAATCGTAATTGGACGGGGTAATGGCAAAAGCATTTTGCCCGGCAATCCGCAACGACAAATTTCCCCCGGTCGCCATCAAATATCCTTTCCGAGTCAATTCCTGCGCCGACTCGACAATTTGTTTTTTCGCGTCGTCAAACATTCCCAAAGCGGCCTCCTCATTCAATCTAGACAGCGTCCAGATTTTAGGACAATATCTTGACGGTGTCAAGATTTGGACGTAATATCAAGTTTATGTCACTAAAAAAATATCATCACGGCGATTTGAAAAATGCGCTTATTCAGGCAGGCATCAAAATCCTTGCGAAAGAGGGTATCGGTGGATTGAGCCTGCGGAAAGTTGCCCAAAAAGCGGGGGTCAGTCATTCCGCGCCGTATGCTCATTTCCCGGATAAACAGTCGTTGATCGCGGCCATCTCCACCGAAGGATTCAAGCAGCTCTATGCCGAGTTGGACATCGCCGTCTCGCCTTACTCCAATAATCCCCGGCGACAGTTGGCAGAAGGAGCATGGGCGTATGTTCAATTTGCCATAAATAACACGGACACCTTCAATATCATGTTTTCGGGCGTGTTGGAAAAGGAAAAAGATTATCCGGCCTTTGTCGAAATTTCACGCAAAACATTCGAGCGCGTGGTGGATGTTGTGCGGGTCTGCCAGGAAGCGGGCGTTTTGCGCCCTGCCCCACCAGAGATGATGGCCATTTCCGTATGGGGACAATTACACGGCATCGTCTCGCTCATGCTCGAGGGTCAAATCCCTCACACAGTGCTTGACCGCTTCAGCGTTCGCGAGATTGTGTTCTTTGCATTGAACCAGTTGATATCGCCTCCACAATAACCCGCTGGTCCTTTATTCCCGCAGACTCCCCGCTCACCACTTTGTATCTTCCGTTGTGCTGACACCCGCGTGCCTGCCAACGCGCTTATACATTGTCACATTCGTAAACGGTTCGCCCAGCAGTCCATCGTGAATGGCCCACGAGCGCAGCCGAATGCTGTTGACCGCTTCGCGCGGGCGAAACGTCGAGCCATCGAGTTGCTTCAGTAAGTCGCCGCCCGGCAAAAATCCGGCGTGGATTCGTTCCATCAGTTTGCGCCCCTGCTGGTAGGCAAATCCATAACGCTCGAAGATGATCGCGTTGTGATAATACAAAGGCTCGGCGAAAAACATATCGTGACCAAGCCCTTCGACAAAGTTCTCGAACGCGATGACAGCTGGACCCAGCAAACGCAATCCGTGTCGCACCTGACCCGGAGTGAGTCCCGTTTCGAGAGCTGCTTTCTCGGCTTCGAGATTCCGCATCAGCGTGCCAAACTTTGTGGCGCGGCCGTCCGGCATTTTGTCCACATCAAAGCGGGGCGAATCGGGATCGTTCAAAATATATAAAAGAATGTGAACCTGACCATTCATCGTGTCGGTCATGTGACCGTATAGAATCGGATCGGGAAAATCGGCTTGATGGAAAAGCGCCAGTTCGACGGATGGGTTGCCGGGCGCCCATTTGGCTTTGATCAGCGAACGGCCTTGCGAATCAACGAACGTGCGCGGGATGTTGAATCGTTCCAATAGTTCGCGTGGAATCAGGTCGCAATAGATTTTGCGTTTTTCCTCTTCGGGCAGAAGATTGATGCCGCCGATGGTGTAGGGTTGATTCATCTTTGTCTCGCAGTCTGGCCCTCTGATGCCGAATTGATTGGCTTCCAGAATTATCTTACTCTGGACTCGCGTTCCTGTTCGCGCGCTTGATCGCGTTTGGCAATCGCAGCGCGTTTATCGTAAGCTTTCTTGCCGCGCGCCAGTGCGATCTCGATTTTGGCGCGGCCATCCTTCAAATAGACGCGCGTCGGGACGATGGTCATGCCTTTTTGCTTGACGCCGTTCCATAGTTCGCGAATCTCTTTCTTGTGTAACAGCAGGCGGCGCTTGCGCTTCGGATCGTGATTGAAGCGGTTGGCTTGTTCGTATGGAGCGATGTGCGCTTCGATGAGCCACGCGTCTTTCCCGTTTTCTATATCCACGTAAGACTCGACAATGCTCATCTGCCCGGCGCGGATGGATTTGATCTCGCTGCCCTGCAAAGACAAACCTGCCTCGAACCGTTCGAGCAGGAAATATTCAAAACCGGCTTTGCGGTTGGTGGCGACGACTTTAACGTTTTCGGCCATACAAAATCATTCTAACACAACCGAATTTGAACCGCGAAGACCGCCAAGAAAATCATAAAACTTAGCGTTCTTCATGCGCTTTGCGGTCAAAAGTTTAATCAGCCCCATTTCCAGATGGCGACGCCAGCCAGCGAACGTATGCAGGCAAAGACAAACAGCGCGGGGATCAAACCAATTCCATTTGCGATCAACGGCCCGACCAATGATCCGACGAGGATACATGCGTTCAAGATCACGTTGTACCAGGCGAGATACGCGGGCCGGTCGTGGGCGGGAATCCGTTCGAGCAGGTAGTTCGCGTACGCTCCGCCAGCTAATGCCCAACTCAATCCGCCGATGGCAGACAGAATATAGAAATCCAAAGCGTTGTGCGAAAGAGCCAGCAGGAATGGATACAGCCCCATACCAAACACGCCCAACGCCGTGACATTGCGATGCCCAATCTTATGCACAACACGTCGAAGCTGTGTGGAGCCAAACAAAACCACCAGATAAAACAATGCCGAGGCAATGCCAATCTGGTCGTCGGTGAGATGCAGTTGATTGACCTGATAAAGCGGGAACACCGGAAGCGCCAGATATTGTGCGAGATGGAATCCCATCAGGACCAGCAGGACATTTCGAAAGCGCGTGGACCAGACGTCGGTGCGGATGGCGGATGAAAGATCGAGCGGGCGATCCGCTCTTTCGGGAACCTCATCCGGCTCCGGTTCCGAAAGAGGCGGTTTCACATCCGACACCGGCAACGGCTTCACAAAATAAAGATGCAGACTGCTCATCGCCGCGCCAAAGAATCCGATTGCAAAAACAATTTGATATCCAACCGGAAATGTGAACTGCTCGAGCAAGTATCCACTCAACAGCGACGACAAAATATATGTCACCGATAAAACCACATTGCGGATGCCCGCCACATGGGCGCGATATTCTTCGGGGACGGCGGACGCGAACAACGCATTGAAGCCAACCGAAAGCGGCGTCAGCGGAATCGCCATCAGCAGCGCGAGAACGATCAACGCCCAGACCTGAGCCTGGTTGCCAAAAATCCACGGCAGTGGAATCCAAAGCAGAAAGCCGATGCGGTAAAGAACGGAAGTCCAGAAGACGGCTTTGCCGATGGGACGGCGGGCAATCCAGTGGCCTGATGGTATCGCCAGCGTCAGGCTGACCATCGCACCGACCGCGCTCAACAACCCGATCTCGTTTGCGGATGCGCCGAGGCGCGCGGCATAAATATTCAGAAAGTTGACCGCCGAACCGCTTAGAACGCCAAACCATCCCATGTCGAAATAGAGATGGATGAAGTTGGAGCGATATGAATCCGGTATTTGATTTTCTATAATGCGGGAAAACACGTTACGATTATAAACTTTGAAGAATGGCGCGTCATCTGAGGAAATCCCGGCGCGGATGCGCTAAATGTCACCTGCTTCTTCATGAAAGGCAGTAGAAGTTTCTCACTGCCAGAGGGTAAAGACACGGGATTTTCCCTTCGCACGCATCGCGGTTTCAACCCTCACACGCCGGGTTTCGCGACAAATTTTTGTGTAACTGAAAGCTTGGTTTTGTGTCATGAATGAAGGCTTTTGGTCGCATTATCCAATAGCATTTCGTTCGAAAGAAGATCAGAAGACATCCCACGGCAGAGTCCTGACGCATCCGAATATCGCCAAAATGGCGATATTCTCTTTGCAATAACCCTGCAAGTTATTTGGACAAGTCAAGTTGGGTTGGCACGGTATAATTTTGGCTGCTCTTAGCCAGAAAAACCCATACTCAGAAGGAAGCCATGAGCCTCGGACATTCTCAAATTTTGAACGTCAGGCCCGAAGAGCGCAAGCTGGTCTTTTCCCTCCTTGCGGTGCTTGCGGTGACCACGCTTGTCCTGGAATTATCGGATGTAATCGCAACGGGTGGATTTGTCAGCAAGGTCGGCCCAAACAATATAGTCTGGTTGTGGATCGTGGACATGGTGATTTCCCTTTTCACGGCAGGCATGTACGCCATGGCTGTAGACCGAATGGAGCGCCTTAAGCTGGTGAAGTGGCTGACCATTGGCTTTGCCATCCTGTACATCATTTTGCGTTTTGTTTTTGCCATTGGCGCGCCAGATTGGTTCTCTTACACTTTGCTCTACATTTTGACCGATCAATTCTATGCCATCTTTCCACTGGCGTTTTGGGCCATGGTCAACGATTTGTACAATGCCGCGGAAGCCAAACGACTCTATCCGGTCATTCTGATGGGTACGGCCATTGGCTCGATCCTGGGAAACGGTCTCGCGGCTCTTTCCGGCTGGATTCTGCAAAGGAGCGGCGGCGATCCGCCTTCGCTTTTGCCGATCGGAGCCGTGGTTTTATTGATCGGCCTGCTGATCCTCGAAATGGCCTTCTCCAGAGTGACCGTGAATGCCCGCCAGTCACACGAAAAAACATTCGATCTTAAACAAACGATCAGCGTTGGCGCGGATTACATCAAGAATGTGCCAATCTTTAGTTTTCTGGCAGTGTGTATGCTGCTCACGGGGCTGGCGTTTACAGTCATCGAATATCACTTCCTGTCTTCGGTGGACCAGGCCGTCTCCAAAAATCCGCTTCAATTCCAAACCTTTTACGGAAGTTTCAAGATTATTTTGATCATCAGCACACTGCTGGTCCAGGCTTTTATTTCCAATCGTTATCTGGAAAAGATCGGATTGAAAAGTTCGTTCATCATCCAGCCGATTGCCCTGGCTTTGGGCGGGGGGATGGCGATTGCTGTTCCCGGCGTTTACGGCGCGGCGATTGCCCGTTATCTTGGGCGGCTCGTCCAGCAATCGTGGGATGAACCGGCGCGCAAGTCCCTGCAGAACCTTGTCCCTGATGAACGCCGCGGCCGTGTTGCCGTGATGATTGATCGTTATTTTTATGATATTTCCACTATCATTGGCTCGCTCGTGCTTGGATTTTTACTTTTCCTCAGCACCAGCGGCTTCATCTCGCCGGACTTGAAGCTATACGTTTATCTTGGCATGGCTATTCTAGCTTCGTTGATAGCTATTTTGTTTGCCATCCGCCTGCGGAAAAATTATGATCAAAGTTTGCTGGGCTGGCGGTTGACACGTCCGCGCCGTAAGAGTGCTCTGGATGGAATTGAATTCTAATTTTAGTGTTAGGAGTCATTTTGGAATCAGCTCACATCGAACAACTCAAGAGGGACTGGTTTAAGCGTTTTGACCAGATCCTCGAACGGGAAAAATCCATCCCGTCCAGCAATTTGAAATGTCTTGAATTGTGCCAGGCGCGGTGCTGTCCGCGCGCGGGCATGCGCCACATGCAATCTCGCGACATCGCCAGTCCCATCGTGGTGCTGCTTCCCTTTGAGATGGAATACATTATCGAGAAGACCGGCGTCTCGACTGAACTCTTTCGCATCTGGTCAATTCCACTCGATTCCGAAACAACCATCGAGGTCGGCATGTTGGATCTCGGCAAGCCCTGTCCGTTCTTGAAGGAAAACTTGCAGTGCGGCATCCACGATCACAATCCATTGGACTGCCGCACTTTCCCGCTGCTTCCCACGCTGAATCATCGCGATGAATTGGAATGGGAGTTGGGCGAGAACTGTCCCTCGTTGTCATTTCTGAATCCGCAGTTTGCAGAAAAGATGAAGCACGTCTGGCTGGACCTTGTACCGGTGTTGCCGCGTGCCTGGTGGGACCTCTACGCTTTTGCCGATCACTGGACGGGCTGGCCCGTTGTTTCGGAGCGCGTGGATGCCGCTTGAAAAACATGGTCCAAACGGCGCGTGCCTGCATGAGGTCATTGGCGCCGATTCACCCCTTTTGGATATTGCCTGCGAACTCTTTCTAAAGATTTTTCCTGAAGACCACCGTTATGTTCCATATATCCGCGCTTGCGCACAGCAGAGACATCCATCGCATCCCAACACGTTTGATCACGTTTGGCTGGTTAAGCAAAATGAAGAATGGGTTGGACTGCGCGTGTTCAGCTACATCATCACGCGGGATTTTGGTCACGGCGCATATATCGGTTTAACAAATAAAGTGCGCGGACAGGGACTGGGCAAATGGCTGGTGAAACAGACACTGGAGCAACTCGATCTGGACGCGCGGCAATTTGGCAAATCCGCCTCGATTGGTTATCTCGTCGAAGTCGAGCGTTCGGTGGACGCGAAATCCGAAGCAGACCGTCTGGCCGATGAGAGACGTTTGCAGTTCCATCGTCAATGCGGCGGCATTATTTTGCCGGTTCCGTTCATGGAACCTGTCATGATCGAGGATGTAAGTTACATTGACCCGGCAGCCCTGAAAGATGAATCTCCCCGACCCATGCACTTGATCTTGATTCCCTCATCTGCTGGCATCAAAAGCGCCAATCTGGATATCGTTGACCTGGTGCATGGGTTATACTTGGATGTATATCGTTTAAAAGAAGATCATGAATTTGTTCGCAATGCACTTTCATCATTTGTCGGAGGCCATATATGAGCGAGACCATTGAACCCATAACAAAGAAAAGCGGCAAACGCACTGTTTTCATCAGCCTCCGCACCAAATTGATCGCCGGATTGGCTGTGCTGGTTCTAATTTCGTTTGCCGCGCTTTACGTATGGCTGGATAACTTCGTCACCAACATGATGATGCAAAACCTGCGCCGCGATCTGCTCGCCACTGCGGAGACCGCCGCGGCCGGGATCAATGGGGATGAACATACGAACCTGTTCCTGCACGGGCAGATTGATGATGCCACCTATACTCAGATCGCCAATTGGCTGCGTTCGGTCAAGGCTACCAACCCGAAGGCCTCCGGGGTTTATACGTATGTGCAGGTTCCCGGCGAAACGGACCGGGTGCATTTTGTGGTCAGCGCGGCACTTCCGCCCGGTTCAACGGCCGCCCCAACCAGCCACAAGTCCGGTACATTGAGTGACTGTCAGATACCGCCTTCCAGCCGTCCTGCATTGGGCGAAGCCTACACCTGGGCTGACGGTCTCTCGCCAACGATGCTGGCTGGCGTCAAGGAGCCTGGCGTGGAGACGCAGCTTTGGTCTGATCAATGGGGCACATGGCTTTCCGGGTATGCGCCGATCTACAACTCGGCAGACCAGCCGGTCGGCGCAGTGGGCGTTGACATGTGCGCGGCCAATGTGATTCAACTGCAGAATAATGTGCGGCGCAGCACGCTGCTGGTTTTTGGGGGCGCCTTGCTGCTGTTAATCATCGTGGTTGGTTTGGTCGCAGCCAGCGTGACGCGGCCCGTTTTGCAATTGACCAATCTGGCAGACCGCATCGGCGGCGGCGATTATGACTTGGATTTCTCCAAGTTATATTCCACTCGTGTGCAGGATGAAGTGGATAAACTTGCCAATGTGTTCGAATTAATGGTCGGAAAGGTACATACCCGTGAACAAGCCTTGCGCGCACGCGTGGCCCAACTGGAAATCATGATTGATCATTCCAAGCTGGAGACGCAGGTGCAGGAAATCGTGGACAGCGATTTCTTCCAGGATTTGCGATCGAAAGTTCAGGATATGCGGAGTCGTTTCAAAGATCAGCCGCCTACAAATAAAGAAGAAAAGAAATAATGGAATTCCCCGCCTCTTGGCGGGGAATTCTTTGATAGAATCTTTCAAAGGTTGATTATCTCTTCGACAAGATCGCAGATGGTACTTTCGCATGACAGATTCAAATTCCAAAGAGCAGCTTCCGTTGAAACGCATCATGCAGGCTGTCAACACAGTTGAGCAGGGAGATTACAATTCCGCCCTCCTGGCCGACCTGCTTGGCCGGCCCGATGATATCGGTCAATTGGCGCGGGTCGTTGATGCAATGGGACGCGGCGTGGCCTTCCGCTACAAACAATTGCAGCTTTTGAGAAAGGTGATCCCCGTCGGCGTTGCACTGTCAGCCGAAAGGGATTTCGATCGTCTGCTCGAGTCACTCGTGGTCGAGGCCCAGAACGTAACGGGCGCAGATGCCGGGACGTTATATCTGCTGGAAGACAACACACTGCGCTTTGTGATCGTCCGCAATTTGTCCTTGAACGTTAACATGGGCGGGACCAGCGGAAACGAGATCACGTTCCCGCCCCTGTCCTTGTATAACGAAGATGGCTCGGAAAATCGCTCCAACATTGCAACATACGTTGCGCTGATGAGGAAGAAAGTTGCCGTGGGTGATGCGTACGAAACCAGCGCGGGCTTTGACTTTTCGGGCACGAAAGCATTCGACAAGAATACGGGCTATCGCTCCAAATCCTTCCTGACGCTTCCATTGGAAGGCAAGGATAAGGAAGTCATTGGCGTCCTGCAATTGATCAACGCCAAGGACCCGGATACCGGCAAGATTATCCCGTTCGCCTCGGACGATGTGCTGGACGCGCTGGTCCTGCTGGCTTCTGCCGCGCTGGACGGTTACATCCGCGAAAGGAAGCTGCGCGAGGAGATTGCCAAATTACGCATCGAGATTAACGAGCAGCATCGCGCCTCGCAGGTTGCCGAAATTACGGATACGCAGTATTTCAGGAATTTGCAGAATAAGGCCAGGCAAATGCGCTCACAGCGAAAAGAAAAGTAGTTGTTCTGAATGAAAGCTTTCGATTACGAGATATTTTTGTGACCTTTGGGCGACACCTTTCAAATACTTTGCGCGACCAAATTAACATCGAAAGTTTATACCTGTCTCTGCTATCAAATCTGGAAACCAATCGGCGTTGTCGTACGCGTATAATGACAACGCTGATTTTATTATGAATCAAATCAAGCGATGGAGAGCAATGAACAAAATCAAATTGAAATTTTGGCATGTTCTTTTCTTCCTGGGAATCGCCAGCTCGCTGTTATTGACTTCCTGCGGCGCGGCGACTGGTCTGGCGGGCGCGGCAGGTGTGTCGCCGCTGGATTCGAACACGAATGCCAACAAGAAGAAGCCAACTGACAGCGGGCCGACCCCCACCCCGCCGCCTCCCGCGACCGGGCACATCGTGTTTGTGTCCGCACAGAGCGGCAAGAAAAAGCTTTATCTGATGAACGCAGATGGCAGTGACATACGGCAATTGACCACCGGGGATTCCGAGGAAGAGTCGCCGCAATGGTCGCCCGATGGAAGACTCATCGCTTATGCGTCCACCATAAATCATAATACGGACATTTATGTAATTGACCCGGCCACCAACGTCGCGAGGCGAATCACCACTGATCCAGGGCGCGATTCGTCTCCAACCTGGTCGCCGGATGGCAGACAAATCGCATTCGAATCTTTTCAGACTGGCACCCTTCAAATCTATGTGGTCAACCTGGATGGTTCCGGCCTGACGCGTTTGACGGATGATCCCGCGGGCGACACGAACCCGGTCTGGTCGCCAGTGGGAAACAGCATTGCTTTCATGAGCAGCCGCGAAAGCGTCAACTCAGCCCTGTATCTCATTTCTTCAGACGGAAGCGGACTTATGCGTTTAACAAATGAAGCGCCTCCTGATTCCGACCCGGCCTGGTCGCCCGATGGAAGTTTGATCGCATTCCGGTCTTTTACATCGCCCAGCATCGCCAACATCTGCGCGGTGAATCGCGATGGCAGCAACTTTCATTGTCTGACCAACAGCCAGTGGATAAACGGTGTGCCTGCCTGGTCGCCGGATGGCACGCAAATCGCGGTGCGCTCGGACCGCGGCGGAATATCTGGCATTGATTTGATTGGTGTAAAAGACAGCACGCTCAAAAGCCTGGCTGTCAATCTCAACATAAAAGGCGATCCAATTTGGTCGCCAGACGGGACGCGGCTTGTGTTCGAGGCATGTCCGGTTTCAAACCAGAATCAGGCGTGCGCTGACGGCACCGGCATGGAACTTTACGAGATGGTGCTTTCCACGCGCGAAGTGGATCAACTCACCAACACTTCATCGTACAACGGTCAGCCCGATTGGACAGCGCATTAAATCTTTGCAGGCGATCCGACGCGTTCAACGATGTCATCTGTTAAACAAAAAAGAGCCGCTCGCGAGATCGGCTCTTTTTTGTTTTGATCATGGAATCTGAAGTTCTGACCTCAGCACAAAGTCATGAGACTCTGCATTCCGTGCCTTGCTGATTACGGACCAAGCGTTACATTCATGCTGCTGGTCGGCACGGCTGCCGCATTCCAGTAGGATGAAAATGGATCGAGCGTCAGGCCAGAGTTGTTCCATGTGCCGATCTTGTACGGCCCTGTGCCGCCATCCTTCCCACTCGGCGTGCCAAAGCCTGCGGCCTGTAATGCCGCCGGGCTGACAATGGAGAAGGCTGGATCAGATAATTTGGTCAACAAATTTGGATCCGGCGTGTTGAGGTGCAAGATCACGGTTGTTTCGTTCTGCTTCTCGATGCCATCGAACTCTGATTTGGGTCTGCCGTTCGCATCGGTTTCGCCCTTGAAACCTCCGAAGTCCGAAACCCACGCGCTGTACGCGCCTGAACCATGCAGCGGATCTTTCGGATCAAACCAGCGGTTGAAGTTTGTCACAACGGCATCCGCATTGAGCACCGAGCCATCATGGAAGGTCACTCCGGGACGGAGCGTAACCACATAATCCAGGTTGTCTTCCGAAGGCGTAATGTCAACGGCCAACAGCATAACCGGTTTGTTGTTTGCAATCTGCGTCAGGCTTTCATAAACGCGGCTGATGGCTTCCTTGGTGGCGGCATCCGTTACCAGCGCCGGATCAAACACAACGCTGGCGGATCCGCCTCCAATCGCGGCTTGAGGCGTAGCCTGGGTCGTTCCGCTTCCCGAACTTGTCGGCTGGCTCGAATTTGCGGGCGGATTGGTGCTCACAGGTTGATTGGTGCTTGGTGGTTGATTATTACTGGCTGGTTGTCCGCCGCAGGCTGCCAACAAAAGCATGGCACCGACAATTACAACGAAAAGTATTTTGTTTTTCATCTCGTCTCCTCAGAGAATTAAATTGGTTTTTATTTGGCATTTCTGTAACATCAAGTATAATTTTTCTATGTTGCCTTCATCTCCTTTGTCTTCCATTGAAACTCGCTTGCGGCCTCTCCTGCCCGCCGATTTATACGCTTCCGTTTGGGTGGATCCTTCACCGACAATGCTCGAACGAGTCTTCGAGCATCTGCGGACTCTTCAGCGTATTTTGCATGATTACACTTCCCGGCTCATTTCCGAGAGCGCGCCGCGCCCGGGGGAAGTTCGCTATGAATGGCAGCGCGGCACATTGATGTTCACCGATCTTGCCGGTTTCACCCGTCTCATGGAAGCCAATGCCTCGCAAGGACGGGCTGGTGCCGCTTCGCTTTTGAAAGTTCTCAACGCCTACTTTGCCGAGATGATCGAGACCATCAGCAAATCGGGCGGTGACTTGATGGAGTTTACCGGCGACGCACTCTTCGCCTTTTTCCCGGAAACGGAACGCCGCGATGACACGCTCAAAGCGGTTCGCGCGGGACTTCGGATGCAGCGCGCCATGAAGCATTTTTCGCAGATCGAAACGCCGGAAGGCACGCTTCAACTTCGGATGCGGATCGGCATCCACGCCGGACGCTTTCTCACCGCAGACATCGGAACGCCGCGCCGCATGGAACACGTCTTACTTGGCACCGCCGTCCAGCAAGCCAAGCTGACCGAGTCGAATGGGATGAACGAACGCGTCAATCTTTCATTGAAAGCCTTCGAACGCGTAAAGAACAATTTCCGTTTCGAGCCGGGCAAGGAAGGCTACATGCTGGTCGTGGATGATCTGACCGGCGATCAACTGGGCGAATATGAGATCACGCCGCGCCGCCGGCAGGCCAGCAATGTTTTGTTCGAACGCGGCGTCGCGGGTTTACTCAAAGAGATCGAAGAAATGTTGAATTCCATCGAGCCGCTTGCCAGTTTCATCCCGGCACCTGTGTTGAACCTGCTCGTCGAAAGCGCTGCCGAACGGCACATCCCGCCGGATTTTCCCGAACCGACGGTGATGTTCGTCAACTTTATCGGCCTGCCCGAAATGGTGGACCGCGCGCTGCCGGGCGAAGAGTTAAAAGTGGTGAACAGTTTTTCGCGGGCTTTCGCGTTGATCAATGCGGCGGTCGAAGCGCGCGGCGGCGTACTCAAGAAAATCACTTATCACCTTTCCGGTTCTGACATCGTGATTTATTTCGGCGTGCCGACCGCGCATACGAATGACCCTGCGCGCGCGGCAGAGGCGGCACTCGCGATTCGACAGATCGTCCGTGAGATCAAATCGCCAACGGTGGGCGGAATCCAGCCGGAGATCACCTGCCAGATCGGCATCAATCACGGCGCGGCGTTCGTGGCCGAAGTCGGCGAGCCGCGCGGCCGCCGCGAATTCAATGTGTTGGGCGATACGGTCAATACCACAGCGCGCTTGATGAACAAAGCCAACAAAGATCAGATCATTGTCAGCGAGAAAATCGAAGAGGCAATCCAGTCCCACTTCGAAACAAAGAAGCTGGGATCTGTTGCGCTCAAGGGCAAAAGTGCGGAGATGCCCATCTTTGAATTGATCAGTCCAAAAGAATAAATTGTAAAGGTGCAAGGGCAATCGCAGGGGCGGCATCCTGCCGCCCCATGATTATTTCTTCAATTTTGAATCCAGCGTGTTCCAAATTCCGCTGGCGATGGTGCTGCCAGCTTTTCTTCGTAGATTGACTTTGTAGATGGCCTTCTCGCCCTGGCCAATCCGAATTAGCCAGCTTTGGCTGGTCAATGTTGCGAGTGCCTCATCCAGATCATCGTGCGGAATCCGCTCTGCGTCCGGGAGGGACGCGATGGCTTCCGTCAGTTGGGGATAGCTCAACTGTAATTCCCGCAGCATCAGTCGCATGATCTTCCGCAAGGCAGGCGGCAGGTCAGCCAGATC
>JAKAKJ010000069.1 GCA_021824575.1 Chloroflexota bacterium | reverse complement strand
TCTGCAGGTAGTGTAAAATCTTCGCGGTAGGTCATGTACTTCTCCTTTTTGGTCTCGCAACCGCAAGGATAACACTTGACCTACCTTTCATTGCAATTTACAGAAACAATCCTACACTACTAAAGGATGAGCCAATGACGAAACAATAAACGATTTTGTTCCTCATCTCTGTTCTTATTTTATGGCACCGACATTTCACACAGATGAAAAAGGTATGTATGGATTGTTGACTTTGCTGAATGTCACGGGGGATGCAGGGCAGCGAGCTTAATGTACATTGCCTTAGTTGATCAGAGTTTCGCATTCAGGTTGACAAAGAAATTGTTTAGGATAAAATTGGCGTGCATTTAGGCCGAAGTGGCGGAATTGGCAGACGCGCTACGTTCAGGGCGTAGTGATCGCAAGGTCATGTGGGTTCAAGTCCCACCTTCGGCACACAGGATAAACTCGCTGAAAGGCGGGTTTTTAATTTTTCTGTCATCGAGAATATTGCTGGAATCGGGCGTTAATAAACAAGGTCGCGGTGGTATAATTAGCCTAATCAAAATCAGCACTTCATCTAATAGACACGAAGTCAAAACAAGGCCGTCTTCGTGTCTTTTTATGCCATTTTAGGAAGCCTCCATGGACATCGGAACCATCCAACAAGTTGATATTGACGCCCAGATGCGTACGGCTTATCTCGATTACGCCATGAGCGTGATCGTGGCGCGCGCCCTGCCAGATGCCCGCGACGGGCTCAAGCCCGTTCATCGTCGTATCTTGTTTGCCATGCAGGACATGGGCATACGCTCCAATTCTTCGTATAAAAAGTCTGCCCGTATCGTTGGGGAGGTGCTGGGCAAATATCACCCGCATGGCGATGCGGCGGTCTATGAAAGTATGGCGCGCATGGCGCAGGATTTTTCCATGCGCTATCTGTTGGTGGATGGACAGGGCAACTTCGGCTCGATTGACGGCGACGCGCCGGCGGCCATGCGTTATACCGAAGCCCGCCTGCACCGCCTAGCCGAGGAAATGCTGGCCGACATTGACAGGGATACCGTTGATTTCGGCCCGAACTTCGACGATTCGCTGGAAGAGCCGCTGGTTTTGCCGTCCCGAATCCCGAACCTTTTGATGAACGGCGCGTCGGGTATCGCGGTTGGCATGGCGACGAACATCCCGCCGCACAATTTGCGCGAACTGGCTGATGCCATTAGCTTTCTAATTGATAAGTACGATGAGATCGAGGACGTTACTGTTGACGAATTGATGAAATTCGTGCCCGGCCCGGATTTCCCGACAGGCGGCATCATCGTCGGCCGCGAGGGGATCGAGTCCGCGTTTGCAACCGGCCACGGACGCCTCGTCGTCCGTGGCACCGCACATATCGAGGAAGGCAAGGGCGGAAAATTCGAGATCATCATTACCGAAATTCCATATCAGGTCAATAAGACAACCCTGATCGAGCGCATCGCAGAATTGGTGCGCGAGGATAAGATTGACCAAATCTCTGACTTGCGTGACGAGTCCGATCAACGCGGCATGAGCATCGTCATCGAACTCAAGCGCGGCGCGCAGCCCAAGAAAGTTCTCAATCAACTTTATAAATACACGGCATTGCAATCTACCTTTGGTGTGCAGATGCTGGCCCTGGTGGGCGGCGAACCGCGCACATTGCCGCTCAAGCGTGCTCTGCAAATTTTCATCGAACATCGCCAGACGGTCATCGTCCGCCGTTCGAACTTTGACTTGGCGAAAGCGCGCGCCCGTCAGCACATCCTCGATGGTTATTTGATCGCGCTGAACAATCTCGACGCGGTCATCAAGACTATCCGCGAATCGCAGGATGCCGATGTTGCGAAAACCAATTTGATGAAGCGCTTCAAATTGAGCGACCTTCAAGCCCAAGCCATCCTCGACATGCAACTGCGCCGCCTGGCCGCGCTGGAACGCAAGAAAATCGAAGATGAACACAAGCAGGTTGCTGATCAAATTGCGTATCTTGAGGATCTCTTGGCGCACCCGAAGAAAATTCTGGCGCTGATCCAGACCGACATGAAGGAGCTTGCCGAGAAATATGGCGATGACCGCCGTACGCGCATTGCATCGGACGCGAAGGAGGAATTGACCGAAGAAGATTTGGTCCAGGATGAAGCGGTGTTGATCAGCATCACGGAACGCGGTTATGTCAAGCGTGTGGCGGCATCCGTTTTTCGCCTGCAGAGCCGCGGTGGGCGCGGCGTGATGGGGCACACGACCAAAGAGGAAGACGAAGTCATGATGCTCATCCCCGCTCGCAGTCTGGACTCGATGCTGTTCTTCTCCGACCGCGGCAAAGTCTATTCTGAAAAGGTTTATCAAATCCCGGATGCGGATCGCACAGCCAAAGGCATTCCATTGGTCAACGTGCTTTCGCTTGAGCCGGATGAACGCGTGACCGCTGCCATTGCTGTTTCGGATTTTTCGGCGCATGGCTATTGTATGTTGGCGACCACGCGCGGCAAAGTCAAGCGCGTGGACATGGAAGAGTTCGCGTCGGTCCGCCCTTCGGGTTTGATCGCCATGAATTTGGATGACGGCGACACCCTCGGCTGGGCGCGCCCGACCTCCGGCAAGGATGAAGTCATCTTCGTAACCGAACGCGGACAAGCTTTGAGATTCAGCGAGGAAAAAGTCCGCTCGATGGGACGCCAAGCCGCGGGCGTGCAGGGCATTCGCCTCGCGGAAGGCGATGCCGTCACCAGCATGGATGTTGTGGATAAGGATAGTTCGCTGCTCGTTATCACGACTGGCGGTTTTGGTAAACAGACGCCATTGAAGGAATATACGCCCAAAGGCCGCGCCACGCATGGCATTGCGACGATAGACCAGAAGGTGCTGCCCGAAATTGGAAAGATTGCCGCGGCGCGCGTGGTTCATAAAGACGACGATCTGACCATCATCACAGCGAATGGCGTGGCATTGCGACTGAAAGTCAAAGCCGTCAAGCAATCGGGACGTGCCACGAAAGGCGTGCATCTGATCAAGCCGCAGGAAGGCGATTATGTGGCGTCGGTGGCCCGTATTGCCGCTGAAGATTTGAAGCGCGCCGGAGCGCAGGTGAATGGGGAAGAGAAAGCCGAAGAGAAAGAGAAAATTGAAGAACAACTGAAGTCAGAATAAAAAATCGGCCGGGATTATTCCCGGCCGATTTTTTAGAACACAATTTTTCCTGTGACGAGCAGCATCATGCTGCCCAAGACGCAGACGACCATCATCAGCATTACAGCCAGGACAAAACGCTGGAAGGCCGTCATGCCAAGAAGCCTCCCTGTTGAAGGGCGGGCTGGCGGCGGGGCAGGAGTCCCAGCCGCAGGCTGGAATTGCGCTTCCTCTTCGTAGAATGGACTGGAGTTGGCCTGCTCACGCAAATTATCAAACATTGTGACCTCTGACTTTATTTGATTTTATCATCGGCGGGCCGCAGATGAATTTCGCCAAACTGGATTGCAAGGGATTTGTCATTTGCAAACAGGCGAAGACTTCCATCAGGCCCAAGGCCGAGAAGCTCTCCTGTTAGAGTCGACTCATTATCTTTTCGCACATGAACCTGCTCGCCGCGAAACGCGAGATAACTTTCCCACGCTCTGATAAATTCATCCGTCCCGATTTTTGGACGCCATCGAATCAATGCCGACAAAATTTCCTTCAAACATTCCAGGCGGTCAAGCGGTTCGTTCAACTCGGACTCGAGGCTGGTCGCCGGGAAAAGCAACTGGTCAGCAGCTGGCACGGACGCGGCCAAAACGTTGACCCCGATTCCTAAAATAAATGCTTCGAGTTCGTCTCCTGTCCAAACCGATTCGACCAAAATTCCCGCGACTTTGCGTTGGTTGATCAAAACATCATTCGGCCACTTGATTTGCGCGGCGAGTCCAAACATCTGCAGAGATTCTACCAAGACAACCGCGCCCAATCCCGTTGTCCGCGCGGGGTACGTGCGTTCCGCCGCGTTGGGGCGCAGGATCAAACTAAAAGCTAGAGCCGTTCCGGGAGGCGTAAGCCATCTTCGCCCCGATCGGCCTCGGCCAGCAGTCTGTTCATCCGCCACGACCAAAGACAAATCCGGCGCGTCCTGATTTGACCATGTGCGCGCTTCATCGTTGGTCGAACCAATGCTCTGAAAAAAACGAAAGCCGCCCAAAGAGAGACCTCCAAGAGCGGCTTGTAATTCGGATTGATTCACTTCACGAAACGATTTGCCATGGATCCACGGCAGTTCCGTTTTTACGGACTTCAAAATGCAGGTGCGGGCCAGTGGAATTACCAGTGGAACCGGAAAGGGCTATCACTTGCCCGGCGCTGACATAATCGCATACTTTGACGTTGAACTGGCTCAAGTGAGCGTAAACAGTAGCCCAGCCGCCGCCGTGATCAATTTCGATCACGTTGCCATAACCGTATTGACTCCAGCCGGCATAGACCACTACACCCGCGCCGGAGGCAAGCACTGGCGTGCCTTCAAAGGCTGTTATATCTATGCCTAGATGTGTCGGACTAAAGTCATTGCCTGAAATTGTGTGTGGGCCATTGGTCGGCCAGAGGTATGGCGGCGAGCCAGCCAGATTCGGACAACTTCCGCCGCCCAACTCGGATGTCGCCGTTCCGTTGCCGCGCTGATATGTTGGCACAAACTCGAGCCATGATATTAGTTCGCGTTGTCCGCCCGGGATCATGATTACCGTGCCCGGTTTGATCTGCGGGTTGGTCAGATCAATGTCGTTGCCCGGCCAGTTCAATATATCTTCCGGTTTCGCCTTGAATTCCTTGGCGACCGAATCAATGGTGTCGCCGTCTTTCCACGTGTAGATCAGCCCATCCACCGGAGGAATTTCGAGCGTCATGCCGGGGGTTAGATTCTGCGGGTTATCGTGAAGCGTGTTCTTGTTGCTGTATAAAATGGACTCGGGTTTGATGTTGAATTGTTTGGCAATCGCGAAAACCGAGTCGCCTTTCATAACTTGATAGGTCGTAATCTGATAGCTTGCCTGCTGGGAAATGTCCGTTTTGAGATTGAGCTGGCGGCCAATGCTGGAGATTGCGGCAATGTTTTGAGCCTGGCCCGAGGTTGGAAGATTGACCACGGGCTGTGATTGATTCGCCGATGCGGTCGATTCTGGATGCGCGGCGGATGCAGCGCCGCCAGACTGAGCCCACCAAAGGGTGGTTCCCAGCAACGCAATTACGACAACAATTGTGACTCCCCATGAGATCAAACTAAAACGATTGGTTGTGAAGCTTTGGATGTATTTCTTGAGATCGAATTTCATTTTGAATTATTTGTGTTTAGTTTTCTTCCGTCAATGTTTCAAGGAATTGCTGGTTGTTCTTGGCGCGGTCGAGGCGGGTGAGGATGGCTTCGGTCGCAACCGTTTGGTCCATGCCAGCGCCCTGCGGCGGAGGTGTGGTCATCTGTCCGTACATGCGGCGCATCAGCCAGACGCGCTGCAGGATATCCGGGCCAAGGAGCAAGTCTTCGCGGCGCGTGGATGAGCGTTCGATTTCCACAGCGGGGAAGATGCGGCGCTCCTGCAATTTGCGCGAGAGAACCAATTCCATGTTACCGGTGCCTTTGAATTCTTCGTAGACAACATCATCCAAACGGGAGCCGGTATCCACCAGGCAGGTGGCAATGATGGTCAGCGAGCCGCCTTCTTCGATGTTGCGCGCCGCGCCGAAGAAACGTTTGGGCGGATACAGCGCCGAAGGATCCATGCCGCCCGAAAGCGTGCGCCCCGATGGGTTGACCACAAGGTTGTATGCACGCGCCAGACGGGTAATCGAGTCCATTAAGATTACCACATGACGGCCGATCTCCACCATTCTCTTAGCTCTGTCTAAGGCAATTTCCGCCGTGCGGACATGGGAAGTAACGGGTTCGTCAAAGGTCGAAGCCACAACTTCCGCTTCCACCGAACGATCCATGTCGGTTACTTCTTCCGGGCGTTCGCCGATCAGCGCGACCATCAAATGCACGTCGGGATATTTGGTTGAGATGGCGTTCGCAATTTGCTTGAGGATGGTGGTTTTCCCCGCTTTGGGAGGAGAAACGATCAAACCGCGCTGGCCGCGTCCGATGGGCGCAATGAGATTAATTAAGCGCGGGGCCAAGGTATCGTGATCCGTCTCCAGGTCGAAGCGTTTGTCGGGGAAGATCGGGGTGAGATTCTCAAAGACCGGGCGGCGGGCCGCCTCCTCCGGGTCAATGCCGTTGACCGTTTCCACCTTGAGCAATCCAAAATGCCTTTCAGATTCTCGCGGCGGACGAACATGCCCGATGACCAGGTCTCCCGAGCGGAGATCATAACGGCGGAGCTGCGCCTGCGAGACGTAAACGTCCTGATCGCTGATTCGATAGTTGGCGGCCCGCAGGAAGCCGATGCCTTCGCTCATAATCTCGAGGATGCCGCCTCGCAGTTCGATGCCCTCCTTCTGCGCTTCCACCTGACGAATTTGAAGGATGAGTGATTCCTTCTTCAGGCGGTTGAAATTAGGCACATTTGCATCTTTGGCAAGCTTGCGTAGTTTTGCCAGCGGTTCGTTTTCAAGCTCTAGAATTTTCATGGTTCGATGCCTTTTGGAATAATGAATGTTGGGATGAAGCCAGCGCCCCCGTATAGGTGCGGGCTGATTTCAAAATGGATTTTGTTGAAAGGGGAAATTGTTCAAGATAACAGGATTATGGGTTTACAGATACCGCGATGTGGGAATTGAATTGTTGATTATCCGGGGAAGTTGTTTGCATTATAGCACGCTCGTTCAGTGGATGCAAGCGATTTTCAACCTTGTGGGGCTTTCCCAAAGTCAGAATTGCACGAGTTCATCCTCGTTTTACGCACAAAAGTCTCTCTTATGGAATCAATATATTTTCTATACCTCCTTCGTAAGCGCGCTTGTTATACTACCCGCCCTGTAGAAACAAGGAGATCAAATGAAAAGAATTATTGTCGCCACAATTTTTAGCATTCTTGCATTGACATTATCGGCATGTGGAACTGCGGCAGCTTCCGGACAATCCAACTCGACCGGCGGATCGCCCGGAACGTATGCGGGCGCGTCGAATTCAGCAGGTTCAGCGCCGATTAATGGAACCCCGACGGACGGCCTGACGGCTTTGCAGCTTGCGGCTGGAATATTGAAGTTGGATGGCACATCCAATGCCATCACCGCGCAGGAGGCTGCCAAGCTTCTGCCTTTATGGCAATCGTTGCAGCAAACGGAAAGTTCGGCAACTCCATCCGGCGGTTTTGGCACGCCCGGCGCGCGGCCCAACGCGGCCATGATGCAGCAGGTAAGCGCGCAATTCGCTGCCATCCAAAGTGCGATGACGCCGGAACAGATCCAGGCAATCACAGCGATGAATTTGAGCCGGCAGGATATTTTTGCGGCTTTTCAACAGGCTGGCATCGCGGTGGCCGGGCCTGGAGTCGGCTTCGGCGGATTTCAATCCAACGGTGGCACGTTCACGCCTCCGGCCAGAGGGACACCCGGCGCGTTTGGGAACGGTGGAACTCCGCGTGCGGGCGGGCGTCAGGGCTTCAGCGATTTCCTTCCGCCAAGTGTGGTAAACGGGATCGTTCAATTCTTGCAGAAAAAAGCTGGTTCGTAGATAAAACAATTCGGATGCTGCATTGAACATGCAACACCTGAATTGTTTTTGAAAACTCCCACGTTGATTCGACCCGGCAAACTTCATTATGGAATGCCGCCTCGTTTGGCGAATTCGCCCAAAGCTTTGCCCAGATTTCCGAGCAGGTCGGGCACGGCAGTGATCAATTCGCTCAGCGCATCGAAGCCGGATTTCATTAACTGGGTATCTACATTTTCCTGGATGGCAAATTGAAGTTTTCGCGCTTTGTTTGTGATTGTCTGGCGTTGAGCCATCAGTTTAATTCGAAGCTCGCGGCGCGACGCGGCCTCTTCCAAGTCCCTGCCTTTGATGTCGTTCCATGCTTGATATAGCTCGATGAATTTTTCGATATCTTTGTAAAGCGGTCCCATGAAAGGCCCTGCAGATGGAATATCCGTCGCGGCATTGCTGAAGTAGGTCAGCGATGCCGCGATTTTCTTGCAGTGTTTATCTTCGATGCCGGTCTGTTCAAGATTATAGAGATCATTGAGCAAACTGGTCAGGACAACAGAGCGGAAATAATTGAAACGCCAAACGGGCGACCCGCGTCTGCTGTTCAGCTTCCCCGCGGATAGTTTGTTTTTCCCCGCCATAGATTTGGCCTTTTGCTTCCTGCGGCTCTTCGACACGCTTCTCCTCCATCAGGCAATTTCATGGATGAATTATTGGCGCAAGTATAGCATCGGCGTTTGAATTTGTTAAACAGACGTTTCGGTGAGGACGCGGTTCTGCAAATCCAGCAAGTGGCGATACAAACCGTTTTGGCCGAGAAGCTGCTGATGAGTTCCGCGCTCGATAATCTGTCCGTGATCCATCGCCAGAATCTCATCCGCATTTTCCAAACCGATCAAGCGGTGTGTGATGAGCAGGGAAGTTTTTCTCCGCATCAAGGCGAATAATGTTTCCAATACCTGTCTTTCGGTCAACGTGTCCAAATTGGCGGTGGGTTCGTCCAGAATCAAAATCGGCGCGTCCTTGATGATGGCTCGCGCGACGGCGAGGCGCTGGAGTTCGCCGCCGCTCAAACGCAGCCCCTGCTCGCCGATCAACGTGTCATAGCCTTTTGGCAAACTCATGATGAAGTCGTGGATTTGCACGGCGCGCGCGGCGGCTTCGATTTCCTCCTTTTTGACGCGGCGGCGAGCCATTCGCAGATTTTCATAGACTGATGTGTTGAAAAAATATGTGTTCTGCGAGACGTAAGCGATTTGTTCGCGGACTTCATCCGGCGCGTACGCTTTGAGCGATTCTCCTCCCAGGCAGATCTCGCCCGAGTGATAATCCCAGAATCTCAGCAGCACATTCGCGAGTGTGCTTTTCCCCGCGCCGCTCGGCCCGACGATGGCGACCGAGGCTCCGGGTTTAAGGTTGAAGGTGATGTGTCGAAGGGCAGGAGTGGATTGACCTGGGTAGGTAAAGGATAAATCGGTAATTCGTAATTCTTGATTTGTGATTTGCAGCTGGTCACTGGCTGCTGATGGCTGTTCATTGATTGCTGGCTCTGTATCCACCACTTCGAACAAACGCCGTGCGGCCTCGCGCGTGCTCGTCCACATTTGGGCGGCGAGGGGCAGGGGAGTCACGGCTTCGAAAGATGCCAGGGTAAGCAAAGCCAATGTTGCCAGCATCACGCCGTCCATGTGTCCCGCGCTAACTTGTGGGATCGCCAGAAATAAAACCAGCCATAATGCAAAGTTCGTTAGAAAAGTTGTCAGCCCGGAAAATATGCCGTTGATGTGCGCCATGCGTTTTTGCGATTTGCCGTACTCTTTGCCGGTGTGTTTGATCTGTGCGAGGCGATCATTCCCGCGGCCAAACGATAAAATGTCGGCCAGGCCCTGAATGCCGTCCACAAGTTGAATGTGCAGATCCGCGCGACGGGCGATGGCTTCAATGCCAGGGCGCTGACTCATCGTCTGCGCGAGGATGGGCAGGATCAAGCCGAGGAGCAGGAAAAAACCAATTAAGAGCGCGGCCAGCCGCGGGTCGGTCGAAGCGAGGAAGATGGATGTGCCAACCGCGACGAGCATCGCGGTCAACGGCGGAGCCACGACGCGCACGTAGAAATTTTCCAATGTTTCCACATCGCCGATGATGCGCGCCAATAAATCGCCGGCGCGATAGTCCATCAAACGCGCGGGAGCGAGTGGTTCGATTTTTTCATAAAACCAAACGCGCAATCGGCCCAGCAGCTTGAATGTGACGTTGTGTGAAACGAGACGCTCAAGGTAGCGGAAGACGGCGCGGGCGATGCCGAAGAAACGCACGCCGACGATGGCAACTTCGAGCACAGCGATGGATGGACGGAGCGCGGCTTCCGAAATGAGCCACGCCGAAGTGCCCATTAGTGCGACGCTGCTTCCGATGGTGAGGCCGCCAAGCAAAACCGAAAGCGCGACCCAGTTCCAGGAACCGTTGAGAAATTGCAGAAGGCGGAAGGCGATAGGCAGTTGATCATTTGGGTTGGAAAGTTTAAAGGCTTGAAGGCTTGAAGGTTGGAGAAGTTGAGCATTAGAAGTGGGAATTGATGATTGAGAGGCTTGAGAAAGGCCTCGAATTTCGCTCTCACTTGTTCCTCCCTGCTTTTCACTTTTCACCGTATTGGCTTTGACTATCTTTGCATACGCGCCATTGTGTGCCATCAGTTCATGGTGCTCGCCAACTTCGACGATGCGGCCCTCGTCAAGAACAATAATTTGGTCGGCGTTGAAAATTGTGTTCAAACGATGAGCGATGGTGATGACGGTTCGATTTTGCATCAAGTGGCGCGTGGATTCTTCGAGCAGGGATTCGGTTTCGGGATCGAGGCTTGATGTTGGCTCGTCGAGAATCAAAATCGGTGCACCTTTGAGAAATGCGCGGGCGAGTGCGAGTCGTTGAGCTTGTCCACTGGAAAGACGCGCGCCGCTTTCGCCGATAACCGTTTCGTATTTTTCTGGAAGCGATTCGATGAACTCTTCCAGATGCGCCGTGCGGGCGGCAGAAACGATTTCTTCGTCTGCCGCATTTGGTTTTCCGAGGCGAATGTTCGCGGCGATCGTGTCATGGAAGAGGTAGGGCTTTTGCGGAACCCAGGCAATGTCGCTGCGTAATTCGTAATTCGTAAGTTGCAGGTGGTTGATAACGATTTGGCCTTCTGCTGGTCGAATGAAGCCAAGCAGAAGATTTACGAGCGTTGATTTACCTGCGCCTGTTTTGCCAACAAGAGCAATATGCTGGCCGCGCTTGATGGTCAGGTTGATGTTTTCTAAAGCGGGTTTGCTCTCGGATGGATAAGTGAAAGAAACATTTTCAAACTCAATGGAAGATATTTCTTGCAATGACTGGTTGCTGATTGCTGAAGACTGGCCGCTGACAACTGGGATGTCGAGAATTTGGAAAATACGCCGCGCCGCGCTTGTTCCCGCCATACCCGCGTGAAAGCGCAATCCCAACATACGAAGCGGCAAATAGAATTCGGGCGCGAGAATTAATAAGAATAACGCTTCATGAAATTGCATCTGCCCGTAAAGCAAACGCAAACCCACTTCGACTGCAATGATGGCGGTGCTGATGGTCGCAAGTAATTCGAGCGCAAATGCTGAAAGGAAAGTGACCTGCAACACTTTCAGTGTCGTATCGCGGAACTGGTCGCTGACTTTTGCAATGTTCTGCGTCTGCGCTTTGGATTGGCCAAATAATTTGAGCGTGGTCAATCCCTGCAGGCTGTCGAGGAAATGCGCGGAGAGACGGCTCAACGTTTCATATTGCCGCTTGGTCACAACTTCCGCGCCGCGGCCAATCATGTACATAAAAAATGGGATGAGCGGCGCGGTCAATAAAAGCACAACGCCGGATAACGGATCGAGCGGAAAGACAAGAATCAAAATGCTGACGGGGACAAGCGTGCTGATGACAAGTTGCGGAAGATATTGACTGAAGTATGCATCCAGCGCCTCGATTCCCTCGACCGCGGCTGTGGTCAGCTCACCGGTGCGTTCGCTTCGGCTGAAAGCGGGGCCGAGCGCGAGTATGTGGGCAAAGAGTCGCTCGCGTAAATCTGTTTTGACGCGCACCGCGACTGCATTCGCCGCGACTTCGTTGAGCCATGTCAGCAGTCCGCGCGCGGCGATGACGATGAGGAGCAGCTGCATCCAATGTGCGACCTGGAGCAGAGTTTGCTTCTCGAGGAAGACGTCATTGACGGTAGTGCTGATGAGGTAGGATTGGCCGATTGCCAGCAGTCCGATGAAAAGTCCGGAAAGAATTGTGAAGGCAAGGGCGATGCGTGAGTCGCGGGCGAGGGCAAGAAGTCTGCGGTGCATGCTGTGTATCAAGTGTCAAGTTAAATGGTTGGAAGGTTGAGGCGTAGCCTGCAACCTTCCAACTTGCAAACTTTAGTAAACCAGGCTTTTCTTAT
The DNA here is from genome assembly GCA_021824575.1 of Chloroflexota bacterium. Taxonomy (GTDB): domain Bacteria; phylum Chloroflexota; class Anaerolineae; order Anaerolineales; family Villigracilaceae; genus Fen-1038. The sequence continues at coordinate 22,489 of JAKAKJ010000069.1, read as the reverse complement.
CCGTGCTGATACGCTTGCGGAACATGTAATAGGTCCAGCCTTGATAAGCAAGCACAATGGGGACGAAGATCAAGGCAACGATGCTCATCACCGACAATGTGTATTGAGATGATGAGGCGTTGTAGATGGTCAGGCTCCAATCCGGATTGAGGCTGGAGATCATCACGCGCGGGAACATCAGCATGAAGAACGTGACCTGCGTCAGCACGATGTGGAGCGCCGTCATGATGAAGGCCCAGCCTTCCATCTTGCGGTTGATGAAGAAGATGGTCAACAGCAACGCGGCGTAAGCTGCAATCGGTGTAATGCCAGGATCAACACCTAATTTTGTGGTGATGTCGGTGTAGAAATAAGTGCCGACCAGCAGTAATGCGGTGATGATCGCGGCGGCAATATAAAGTTTTTTGGAGAGCGCATGGACGCGTTCGCGCAATTCGCCTTCGAGCTTCAGACCGAGGAAGTTGGCTCCGTGCAGAAGGAAAACCGACACGGTGGCCAGACCGCCAATTAATCCATAAGGATTCAACAACGTAAACAGATTGCCGGTGTACATCATCTTTGCATCAATCGGGACGCCGCGGGCGAGGTTGGCGAAAGCAGTTCCAAGCAGGAGGGCGGGCAGGAATGAACCGACCGCGATCATCCAGTCAAACGTATTGCGCCATTTGGGATCGGGATCTTTCGAACGATATTCGAACGAGACGCCGCGGATGATCAGCCCAACCAGAAGCAGGAACAGCGCCAGATAAAAACCGCTGAACATGGTGGCATACCATTGCGGAAATGCCGCAAAAGTCGCACCGCCAGCGGTCAAGAGCCAGACCTCGTTGCCATCCCAGGTTGTACCAATTGCATTGATGATGGCGCGGCGTTCGACATCCTTTTTACTGAGGAAGGGCAGGAGCATTCCCACGCCGAAGTCAAAACCTTCGAGGAAGTAGAAGCCGATCCATAGTACGGCGATCAAGATGAACCAAAGTATTTGGAGAAATTCGTAGGACATTTTGTTCCTCCGCGATTAATCCTGCGCTCCGACGAGCGTAGAGGAAGGGTCAACAGATTCTTGCATGGGGATATCAACGCCTGCAGTAGCGTATTTCTTCATCAGATAGAAATCCGCAGCGGCTAATATGCCATACACAACTACATAGCCAATCAGCGAAATGAGCAGATCCACGGTGGTCAGATTCGGCGAAACCGCATCCTGGACTTTGAGCAGTCCCTGCACAATCCACGGCTGGCGACCCATCTCGGTCAGGAGCCAGCCGCTGATGTTGGCGATATAAGGCAGAACGATGACCCACGGAACCCACTTCATCCATTTAGCCTTTTCGATGTCCTTACGCAAGGCAAACAGAAAGACAATCGCAAGGAATGCCATCAGGAAGCCGGTCAGGAACATAAAGCGGAATGTCCAGTAGGTGAAAACCATCAGTGGAATGTAGTCACCGGGTCCATACTGCTGCTGATATTGCGCTTGGATGTTATACACACCCTGTACTGCACAATTGAAATTGTTGCAAGCCAGGAAGCTGGTCACACCAGGAATACGCAGGGACCAAACTTCTTTCTTGCCGCTCAGATCGCCAATGGTCAGGACAGAGAATGAAGCGGGCTGCTCCGTGTTCCAAAGCGCCTCAATGGATGCCATCTTCATCGGCTGAGTCTGATAGACGTATTGACCTTGCGTGTGTCCGTCAATGATGACCAGCGCTGCCGCAATCAATCCAACGATGGCGGCCATCTGGAAGGAACGCTTGAACAATGTCACGCTGTTTTGGCGGACGATGTGATAGGCGCTCACGCCCAGGATCAGGAAACTGGCGGTTGCCAATCCGGATGCAATGGTGTGGAAGAAAAAGAGCCAGCCTTTGGGGTTGGTGGCAAGGGCAAAGAAATCATTCAGCATTGGGCGGCCCGTTGCCGGGTCAATAACGAAGCCAACCGGATGCTGCATCCAGCCGTTGGCGAGCAGAATCCATAACGCGGAAAGGTTCGAGCCGATGGCGGCCAGCCAGATCGAAGCCAAATGAACTTTCTCAGGCACTTTGCCTTCGCCGAAAATCCATATTCCAAGGAAAGTGGATTCGAGAAAGAAAGCCAGCAATGCTTCGATGGCGAGCGGCGCGCCGAAGATGTCGCCCACGAAGCGGCTGTATTCCGACCAGTTCATGCCGAACTGGAATTCCTGTACGATGCCCGTCACCACACCGATGGCAAAGTTGATCAGGAACAGCTTTCCCCAAAACTTGGCCATTTTGTGGAATGTCTCATCTTTGGTCTGGTAGTAGCGGGTTTGCATGTAGGCAACGAACCAGCCAAGACCCAAGGTGAGCGGGACGAAGAGGAAGTGGTAAACGGTTGTCAGACCGAATTGCCACCGCGATAGAGTAAGTGGATCCATAGCTTCTCCTTCAAAAAAATTTGGTATGCATGCCCTCCGGCTGCATACTCAATCATGAAACTAGATTGGAAATTGCAAGGGGAACCGCTAAAGATTCTTTTGCCAGATCTTCAAAAGTAATGGATGCCATCTCGCGCAACATGGCGACTTGCACGCGTCCCCACTTGGTGCGGACGGGACAATTAGCCCGGAAGGGGCAGTCATCTTCACCTTTGGCCTGCATGCACACGGAAAGAAGAATTGGCCCCTCGAAAGCCTCGACCACATCTTTGAGCGTGATTTGCGCTGCCGGACGCGGAAGCATCAATCCGCCCTCGCGGCCGGGGAAGGTGTTAAGCAGGCCGGTTTTTGCCAATTGAGCTACGATTCGCGACATGAACGAAGGTGGAATCAGCATCTCCTGCTGAATCTCGTTCGTGGACAATTTAGCGCCTTCGCCGCGTTTTGCAAGGGCTAAGACTACACGGACAGCATAATCGGTTTGGCGGTTGATTCGAAGCATTTCGACCCTTACGGATTAGGTAAACGATTACCCAAACTGTAAAGGTTTTTGCGAAAAATATAAAGTACGGAATGTCACATCTGCTGTGTTACAAAAATCATGTGAACTTTTTCTCAAACGGAACGAGACAAAACGGCCCATCCATTTGGATGGGCATGAGCGAAAAGTTTTCTCATTTGTGCTTCTGTTGAAATTCCTTCGCTGCCTTGCGCGTCTTCGAACTGCTGCAATCCAATTGCGCGCCGGCGAAAGCCACTGCTTTTCTTTGATCGGGTGGGGGCAGAACATCGAAGAGTTGGTCGAACGTATTGATTACATCTGCTTTTAGCAAATCTTTGCGTTTGAGCGGATGTTTTGTTTTATCAATGTTTAGCAAAGCGGAGATGATCTTGTGTTGAAAATCAGGTCTGGCAAGGCAAATCAATTTCAGCGTTTCGATGAAGTAATGCGTGACCATCACTTTGTTATCATCGAGCAGATCAAGATAATGGTCGAAGATCAAATCCAGCCTGCAATCAGTATCCACAGATGACAGATAAGCGATGGCTTGTGCGGCTGCAGAACGATGAAAGCCATTGGGACTGTCAATCATCTTTTCGAAACGATCCCAATATTGATAGAACAAATCAGGACTCTGCGCGATTGCACGAAATAGAACGCGCACGCAGTTGTAGCGATAAGTCTCGTCTTTTGCGAAACTTCCTTCGACAAGCAGGTCGCGCAGTTCAGCATCTTTGAGCGCAGGCTCAACTACTTCGTAGAGTCTGGCTGGTTCTTTTTGAGTGAGAATTTGTTTTGCATTTGTCGTCTTCATGAGCCTGCTCCATTTTGAAGCGATTATGGCGACACAGAGATTTTGATGGACACATCATCGCCAAACGCTGTCCCATCTGGTGCGATGGCCTGCCAATCGCCTTGATAATCCCCGGCAGTCGAAGGCGCGGCGAAAATGATTCGAAGGGTGACTTGCGCTCCCGCGCGGGCGGGATACAGGGCTTGTTCAGCGGCCGCACCCATTGCGTCACCGCCAATCAACTTCAAGTGATAGCTTGAATCCCAATTGCAGGTCCCGCTGTTGGTCACCAGCCATCGCTTGTCAATGGATTGATTAGGTGTGACGGTTGTTCCATCTTGAATCGTGACATCTCGATCAAAGGTCAAATTGTTGGTGCATGGGGGTGTGGAAGTTGGAGTCGGAAGAATCGGAGTTGGAACAATGGTCGGCGTTGAAATAATGGCGGTCGGTTGTGCGGCCTGAAGGAGCTGCGGCGCTTCCGTGGGCGCGACGAAAGGTGTCGGTGTGGAGGTTGGCGCGCACGAACTCAGGGCCAGAATCAAAATTGATATAACGGCGATCCGGTTCGAGCGCGGAAAGAAGCGATGTCTCATATCCCCAAAAATAATGTAGGGGCGAAGCGATGCTTCGTCCCTACAGAAAATCATTCTTCTCCGGCGGGCGCGGCTGATTCGTCCGCGCCGTCGGTTCCCATATCGAGCGGAAGGGCAACCTCGCCGCTGACCGCTTTTTGGCGAATGACGTTTTCGATCTCAGCCAGGAGTTCAGGATTCTGGCGGATGTATTCCTTTGCGTTCTCGCGGCCCTGACCCAGACGCGCATCGCCGTACGAGAAGAACGCGCCGCGCTTTTGAACGATTTCGAATTGCGTTGCCAGGTCCAAAACATCGCCGGCTTTTGAAATGCCTTCGTTGTACATGATGTCGAACTCGGCGGTGCGGAACGGCGGCGCAACTTTGTTCTTGACGACTTTGACGCGCGTCCGGTTGCCGATGATTTCCGCTCCGACTTTGATGGCCTGGATGCGCCGCACATCGAGGCGAACGGATGCATAAAATTTGAGTGCCTGTCCGCCGGTGGTGGTTTCGGGGTTTCCAAACATCACGCCGATTTTCTGGCGAAGTTGGTTTGTGAAGATAACGGTGGTTTTTGTCTGGTTGATCGCGCCTGAAAGTTTGCGTAAAGCCTGCGACATCAAGCGGGCTTGCACGCCCATCGTTGGATCGCCCATGTCGCCTTCGATTTCCGCCCGCGGGACAAGTGCCGCGACCGAGTCAATGACGACCACATCCACGCCGCCGGAGCGGACGAGCGTTTCGGCAATCTCAAGCGCCTGTTCGCCGGTATCCGGCTGTGAGACGAGCAGGTTATCAATGTCCGCGCCGCATTTGGCCGCGTAACCGGGGTCGAGTGCGTGTTCCATATCAATATACGCGGCGATACCGCCATTGCGCTGCGCCTCCGCGACAATGTGCTGGCATAACGTCGTTTTGCCGGATGATTCCGGACCAAAGATTTCCGTGATGCGGCCGCGGGGCACACCGCCGACTCCAAGTGCGATATCAAGCGAAAGCGAACCGGTGGAAATAACGTCAGTGACCATATTATGTGCTTCGCCAAGTTTCATGATGGAACCTTCGCCATACCGCTTGATGATGTCGCCAACGGCTTTGTCAAGTACAGCTTGTTTGCCGCTATCCACTTTGGGGGCGGCGGCTTCTTCGGCAGCTTTTGCGGCTGATGATCTGCGTGGGGACATGGTTTATTCTCCAAATACAAATTTACGGGTCAAATTGTGGTTGGCAAAAGTATAGCACAGATGTTCAGTCCGTCAAGGGACGGCAAATTGGGAATTTGCTTTGGCTATGGCGTAGGCGTGACCGTTGGAAGAAAATCCAGCTTCGGCGTTGGAGGCGGGCCGACTTTGAATCCCTGTGTGCCGCGGAAGGTGAAGTATGTTACCTGACCGGGATAGATGTACATCCAGTCTTGTTTCAATCCATCGAAGTTCAAAACCACTTTGTACAACCCGGCTGGCAAATCGCCAAGCACCATATTCTCATCGTAATACGGATCATGATTGACCGGGCCGGGGCCGTACGTTTTTACCATCAGTGTGTTGTTTGTTGTTGTGTTGGTGACATACACTTCGAGTTGTTGAAGCGTCATCAAATTATCGTCGCTAATGCTGCCAACCAAAACGCCCCAGCCTTCCGGCGGTGCCATCCAAAGTTCGGGATTGAACGTCCGATAGAACGAGTTGTATCCCAAACGAACTTCGAAGTGCACATGCGGACCGGTTGTTGCACCGGTCGCGCCAACCAAGCCGATCACATCGCCAGTGTTGACATGTTGCCCAACTACCGCAATGATCTTGCTCATGTGAGCATAAACTGAATAAAGCTGCTGACCCTTGTAACCAAAATCCATGCGGATGGCAACGGCCTGCCCGTATGGATCAGCGTGATTGCCGGGCGCTTCGGTGAATAAGCCCCAATCTGCCCAAATAACCGTGCCAGGCCCCGCGGCGATAATCGGCGTGCCGTAGGGAGCGTCAATATCCACGCCGGTGTGGACTGTGTTGCCAAAGAAGACGCCGCCGTAGCGATAGATGGCGAGCGGCCAGTTCACTTCATCCGCCGCAATCGGGCGCGCAAAATAAAAATGGTCGTATGGTGAGACAGCCCACGGAATTGGATATAACGGCGGACGCCATCCCGAAACGGGCGGCGCGCCTGGCGTCGGAAGATCAAATCGAAACGGTTCGAGCGTTGGGGTGGCCGCTTCGCTCTCAGACTGGGAAACGGATTCCGTTAAACCAGCGACAACTGGCGTCGGGGTTGATTTCGATGCGACCGCGCATCCGCTTAGTAATGCAGCCAATAAAACAAACAGTACGATTCGCTTCACGGGTTAAAAGTTGGAATAATCGTCGGCGGCGTGTCTGTCGGCAATGGTGTATTGCTCGGGGTCGGCGTGTTGGATGGCGTGGGCGAAAGCGTCGGCGTGCCGGTTGCGTACGGAGTTCTCGTCGGTGCGGGGGTGCTGGACGGAATCGGCGTCTTCGTCGGCGTGCCGGTTGGAGGCAGGACCGGTGTCGCGGTGTACAGCGCTTCGGGCGGATACAACTCCAGCATCGCGGAATTCCAATCGAGGCCGTCTGTCTTTGCAAATTCAGTAAAGCGCGCGCCCGCATAATAGTTTCGCCAATTGGGCAAAGCGGGCAAACGTTCCCAGCCGTACGCGGCGGCCAACGATGTGAAGTCAATCCAGTATCCGGCTGGGATGGAGGAATATTTTCCGCCCGCCTCATACGTTACCGGGTCCAATTCGTAGCGGGCATTCAAATCCCACGGCGGATCTTCAATCGGCGCGCCCTGTGTGCCATCCTGATTCTGCGCGCGCAAATACAAACGCCAATACGTTTGCGCGCCAATGTCTTCGCGCGCGACTGTCATCCATCCGGCATTGACCATCAACGAGTTGATGGCAAATGCGCGTCCAGTGTAAAGCCAATCCTGTCCAAGTCCCGGATCGAGTGCGGTGGTCAACGGCACGTACGCGTTTTGGAGACTCGCAAGTGCGTCCCATCCGGTTTCCTGGATAACGCGCTGGCGCAATGCCTCGAATGAATCCTTGACGAGATCATGCAATTCGGGATATGGCGCTTGCACGTCTGGGAGCGGAACAACATACCAACGTTGCGCGGGCACGCCTGTTATCGGCGTGATGAGCGGCTCCCAAAGCGCGGGCGGAGTTTGCTCCGCGGCTTGTTGATATGCGAGCGGCATCTGACCTGGCAGGGTGAGACTGGGCCATATCAAACCATCTAAATGTCCGGGCAGAGGTGTGGGCAAAAGCAAAGGCTGACCTTGCAATGTGTACGCTGTCAGCATTTCCTGATTCGGCTCGTCCACCGATGTAACGATTGCATCGCCGCGCGGATTCCATGCGGGCCAATTTCCATCGCCGACCCAAACCGGCGCTTTGTCCGGATTTTTTTCATCCCAAACATAAATGCCGTTGTTTGAGAGATTCGTCGTCGAAGATGCGGCCCACGCAAGATGGCTTCCATCTGGGCTCCACGCCGGATGTGTTTCCGCGGTCTGCGTTGTGTTTGTCAAATCGGTGAAACGATTGTCGGTTTTATTCAAGTCCGCGATCCAGATATCCGAATTGCCGGAGCGGTCGGACACGAATGCAATTTCGCGTCCGTTCGGAGACCAGACCGGCGAATGATTCGATGACGAGCCGCTCGTCAACAGAATCGGTTTTTGACTCGCATCGTTGAGCGAAAGGATGGCAATATCGAGGTTGCCGTTTTGGTATGTTTCGTACGCGATCCACGCCATGTCCGGTGACCATGCAGGCGATGAATCATATTCGGGCGTGTTCGTTAATTGTTTGACTTCGCCGGTCTGGATGATGAGTTCGTAGATGTCCCAGTGCCCGCTTCGATTGGACGCGAAGGCGATGAACTTTCCATCGGGACTCAACGCGGGTGTGATGTCGCTCCAATTCCCGGACGTGAGACGCGTCAGCTTCGATTTGGCTGGGTCATACGCGAAGAGATGCGCGTCCCCATTCTCTTCGATGGACAGGATCATTACATTATTATTCTTTGCGCTGTCCATAAGCGATAATGTCGGCGTGGGCGTTTCAACCGTTGGCGATGGAGTGGGGGAGTCGGTTGTCTGTTTTACGCAGCCCGCTAGCGTTAAGGCAAGAATGGTGATGATTAAAAGGCCGGGGACTAAAAGTCCCCACCTCAATACGTGGAAGCCCTTACGGGCTTTCCACGAACTGAGAAGGGACTTCAGTCCCGCCGAAGATTTATGGGAAGACAACATTCTTGTTAATTTGCAACGGGAACTTCAAACGTATGTGTCACCGGTTCGGCCTGCGGACCATCGGGATAGAATAATTTTGCTTCGATCTTGAACGGATTGGCGTTCGCGCCGCGCAGGTGCATCGTGAATTCGATTTTCCACATCATCGGCTCGACGATGCTGGCCGTGGCAACTTCATCGTTGTTCGCGTCGGTTAATTTCACTTCGATGGTTGGACGCTGCTGGAATGGCGTGATTTCCAAGTCCACGCGCACGCGCTGCCCATCGGGATATGGCTCGGCGGTCAATTTGGTGATATGCGTCTCTGCGGGCGTTGCCCGTTGTAAGTTATCTTCGGGGAAGAAAAAATCCATGGGCGGAATTATAACAAGTTACATGTGGCGGGTTGGTTTTGTAGGTTTTCTGCAATGGAGATGCTGGCGTATAATCTTAACTATTCGGCAGGAGGTTGACAATGAAACGAATCATTTTGTTATGTACAATAGCTGTTTTGCTTTCATCTTGCAGTAATTCTGGGCTGAGTATTTCTGCCAGCGAGCCAAGTCTTGTCGCATTCACTCCAACGCCTGTTTCAACCGAAACACCACGGCCAACATCAACCCCGGCACCCACTCCAACATTGGAATTTTCTTCTGGCCGTGCGACTGGACCTATTATTCCCGACTCCGCTTTATTGTTCAAGCAGAATTTCGAATCAGATACAGCAGAGAGCGCAATCAGCGCGATACCAAAATGGAAAATGGAAGTTGATGATACGGGGAATCATATTTTGTGCAACCAAGAAGACGGCGGTTTCTTGAATGTCAATTTTGGTGCTGATACATGGAATAATTATGCGGTTGAAATTAGAGTTAAATCTGTTGCAGTACATGATGACGAACAATATTTCTCATTGTTTGCTCGCGTTGACTCAATGAACAACGGTTATAACGCGGCACTCAACTTCGTTAGTAAGGTTGAAGACCTCCAATTTGGTCCGCAACCATACATCGGCATTGGAAATCGACAATTTGAATGGATATCTGGTAATGTGTGGTATTTGATAAGATTGGAGGTAGCAGGTAGTGAGATCAAGTATTACATTGACAATTTTCCTGTAAAAATGGGTTCCGATATCCAACGAAGCACTGGCCCTGCTGCATTCACAACATCACCGCATTTGCAAGTGTGTGTTGACGATATTCGTGTTTGGACGCTGAATACTGATGGAAGTATTGCGGATGCTCAGCAGCCAGGGACGATTGTCGATTCAACTTTTGGAGTCCCTCTCGCTTACCCACAGGTTTGGGGTAACGAGGATCCGGGTGGGGTTCTATCTTATGAATTTAAAACCAATTGCACCGCGGACTATACTGTCCTCGATACTTGCTTTCTCTGGAACCTGACTGACGTAACTGTAACGGCACCCAGTGGCATGATTTTCCACTTAAGGAAGGATTTCAATAGTAATCAGTACTCTGGAGAAGTAACGCGGCGCTGGGTCCTCTACGGACCGCCGAACAGCGGCTTACCCCAAAGCGGCGTTTACACTTTTACTTATTATAAGAATGGAAAGGTTGTGTTGGTTCAAAAGGTTAACTATACCCAATCTATCGTGCCGCCAGCTACAAATATAAGCGCTGTTCAAAATGAAAACAGCCTATATGTGAGTTGGCAACCGCCAGCAGGTTTGGTTGGAGGTGGATGCAAAGTGTTTGTATCTCGAAATAGTAGCACAGGATTTATATATTCCCAACCAGTTTCATGTGACTCGGATCATGTCACACTTTCTGATCTCAGCCTCTTGGTGCCTGGTGAACGATATGAGGTGACTGTTATGATTGCTGGTCCCGGTGGTTCCTCTGGCAATGAGATTTTCTATATCGTATGGAAAGCCCCATGAATAATTCAATGATCTCTGAAGCAAACTTGTAGGTCACGTTTTTACAAAAAGAACTCGGAGGTTTTCAAAACCTCCGAGTTCTAAATTTGTAAATCTGCGTAATCTGTGGATTATCTTTTACCCGTGCTTCTTCTGGAACTCGCGCATGAACTGTGTCAAAGATTCAGCGGCTTTGACATCCAACGCGTTGTATAACGAAGCGCGCATCCCGCCGACGGAGCGATGACCTTTGATTCCGATCAAATCATTGCTCTTGGCTTCCTTTACAATTTCGCCATCTTCTCGAAGAAGATCGTCGTCTTCCTTTGCAATCCCGCGATCTTCCTTTAGAAGATTGCTGTCTTCCTTTGCAGTTTCGCGAAATTCCTTTAGAAGTTTGCTATCTTCCTTTGCAATCCTGCCATCTTCTCGTGGAAGCATGACAAACGGAAATTCAGTTCCGGAGTCTATTGCCTATTCGATACCAGTTGCCTATAATGAAATAGGCAAAATAAAAGGAGTTTTATAGCAAAATCGCTGTAAATGAGTCATAGTTGGGCGGCGGGATAGGTAAAGGGATTGCCAAGCAAGGATAATTGGCACTGGAGGGTTGCGTGAAGCTTCAATGGATCGACATATTTTCATATTTGGTCTATCTGGCCTTCTTTGGGTTTGGCGTCATAGCTGGATTACACAATGCGCTGTCCTACACTGCACTTTGCCTTTCGCTTGTATGTGCCGTGTTGTGGTTCGTGGCCCGCTGGCAACTGGGAGATGCTTTCTCTGTCACAGCGCAAGCGCGCCATCTTGTGACACAAGGTCTGTATTCGAAGATCCGACATCCTATTTATGTCTTCGGCACGCTGGCCTTCCTTTTCGTTGTCTTAGCTCTCCAAGGTTGGCCGGCGCTCATCATTTGGGCAATAGTAATAATGGTCCAGGTTGCTCGCCTCAGGCGCGAAGAGCAGGTTTTGGCAGGGATGTTCGGAGAAGAATACATTGCTTATCGAAGCAGAACGTGGTTCTAGTCCAGGCAAGCGCTTGCACTTGGCAAGTGGCTAACGCGAACCATCGTGTAACTAAACCTATAAGTTCTTGCTAGGAGGTGATAATGAATACAGCCATCAATATAACATTGTGGATTATCCAAATAATCCTATGCATAAAGATGATTTCTGTTTCCTACACACATGGTCTTCGCCAATCTCAATCGACAATGCAAGATGCGATTCAAAAGATGGGCGCGTTTTCCCGGCCTTTACATGGTCTTATTTCAATCTGTACGTTTATTGCGGCAATCGGGTTAGTTCTGCCCGGCGTTTTAGGGTCGCCAGTGTGGATAACACCGGTAATGTCCGCAGTTCTCTCTGCCATGCTGCTGGCTTCAATTTTCTTTCATGTCAAAAGCCGCACAAGCCCCAAGATTTTTGTTAGTGTCGTTCTTTTCGCGTTTGCTGTCCTTGTTGCCTATGGACGGTGGATGCTTGTTTCTTTGTGAACTACTGAGTATTCAAACCAGAAATAATTGTCACGGTAGTAATGATGATTTCCGGCAACAAGAACACTATCTCAAATATTGTCCCGAGCATTTTTCTAATCGGCGTTTTGCTTGGGTTAATCTTGGTTTTTCTGGGTCGTCTGTTTGTCCCAGCAACAAGTTTTCTCAGCATTGCCGGCGCTTGTTTTATTCTTATTGCCTATGGATTGATCGGCGTTTTCGTTTTCCCTCACATCCAATCCAAGGTACTTACACCGGCTACTATATTCGGGCTATTTGCTGGAATCATTTTTGCCAGCGAGATACTGCTTGAATATGCGCTTCTACCCAAAGACAATTCGAGCTGGGGAATCATCGAATTTGGCAGTGTGTTCGTTTTATATTTTTTATCTGGTGTATGGGTGGCACATCGACATAAAAGCATTAAGAACGGAGTTTCCGCCGCTGTAATCGCCGCTATGCTTAGTTCTGTTATATGGTTGATATTCGTTCTAATTACGTATTACCTTTTTCGCGGAACGACTCAACAAGAATTGGTTTTCAAGGCAGAAGGAAATTTTCAAGACTTTGCGCGAAGTGGTATGAGTGATTTCAATGCTTTTGTGATGGAAGATTTCCTGGGAGCATGCTTCTTTCATCTATCATTAACTCCCATCGTTGCTGCCATTTTAGGAGTAATAGGCGGCACATTAGAAAAAGGATTTGCTAAACTGAGAAAGCATTGAAAGCTGTCCAATGCAGCGTGCAACTGACTCTGGAATGCCCCGCGAGTTTCGCCACCTGCATAAAAAGGGCCATGGAGGTTTCAAACCTCCACGGCCAAATCATCTGCGAATGGAAATTATCCGTGTTTCTTCTGGAACTCACGCATGAACTTGGTCAGCTCTTCCGCGGCTTTGACGTCCAACGCGTTGTAGAGTGAAGCGCGCATCCCGCCGACGGAGCGATGACCTTTAAGACCGATCAAGTCATTGCTCTTGGCTTCCTTCGCAAAAGTATCTTCCAATTCTTCGGACGGAAGTCTGAACGGAATGTTCATTACCGAGCGCGCATCTTTGTTGGCATGTCCACGATAGAAGCCGCCGCTCTCGTCAATGGCTTTGTAAACCAAATCTGCTTTGGTGCGATTGCGCTTGGCAATCGCGGCAAGTCCGCCGAGGCCCTTGGCCCACTTGAAAACGAGACCAGTGATATAGATTGACCAGCAGGGAGGAGTATTGTGCAATGATCCGCTGGCAGCCAAGGCTTTGTAATCGAGCATGACGGGCAGGTTGGCGGGAGTCCGCTCGAGCATGTCATCACGCACGATCACGACGACCACGCCCGCAGGTCCCGCGTTCTTTTGCGCCCCGGCGTAGATCAAAGCATATTTGGAAATGTCAATCGGTCGGCTGATGAAATCCGACGACGCATCGCAAACCAACGGGACACCTGCCAGCGGAGTCGGCTCATTGAAATATTCCACGCCGTGAATCGTCTCGTTGGACGTGAAGTGCAAATACGCGGCTTTTGGATCGAGATCAAGTTTCGCGGGCAGACTCTTGAATCCATCTGCTTCGGTGTTCGCCACGGCGTGAGTCGTTCCGAGTTTCGAAGCTTCTTTGATGGCGGTTTTGCTCCACGTGCCAGTCACGATGTAATCGGCGGAACCGGTGGCGCGCAGGTTCATGGGCAGCATCGCAAATTGCAGCGACGCGCCGCCTTGCAGGAACATGATCTTGTAATTGGATGGAATGCCGTACAGTTCGCGCAGATCCGCTTCGGCGGTTTGAATAATGCCTTCGAATTCTTTTGAACGATGGCTGATTTCCATCACCGACATGCCTGTGCCTTTGTAGTCCAGCATTTCGGCTTGCGCCTGCTGCAGTACTTCCAGGGGCAGAGCCGCCGGGCCGGGATTGAAGTTGTATACGCGTTTGGGATCGGACATGACATTGACTCCTTGATTTGGTTTTCAGATTCGCCAGAAAGCTGACGAGAATTTGCAATTCAACTCATTATAACGATTTGTCAGACAAATCGCCAAGAACAATCGGCACATTTTGCGCCTGATGTATGTCGTTGACAAAGAATTTTCTCGTTGTTAGAATGATTCGCGTGAAAGAACGACTTTTCAAACAGGGACAAGCCGGTTCGCCGGGCGGGTCCCTGTTATTAATTTCCAGACTTGATCAGGAGGATCACAATGAAAATTCTCGTTTGCGATAAGACCGAAAAAGAAGCCATCGAGCAAATGCGCGCCGCGGGATTGACTGTGGATGTGCGCGACGACATCACACCGGAAGATTTGATGAAGGTGTTGCCCGCCTATGAAGGCATGGTCGTTCGTTCCCGGACCAAAGTGCGGCAGCCGTTGATTGACGTTTGTCCAAATCTGAAAGTGATCGTGCGCGGCGGCGTGGGCCTTGACACGATTGATGTCGAACACGCCAAGTCAAAGGGCATCGCCGTGATGAACACCCCGCTTGCCAGTTCCGCATCGGTCGCTGAATTGACGATTGGCTACATGTTCATGCTGGCGCGTTCGATGCACAAAGCCACCGCTTCGATGAAGTCCGAGAAGTGGGATAAGAAAGCTTTCGAAGGCGATGAGATCGGCGGAAAGACCCTGGGCCTGATTGGCGTCGGCAACATTGGCAAGGAAGTTGCCAAGCGCGCCTCTGCACTGGGCATGACCGTGGTCGCGTATGATCCATACGTGAAAGAACTTGCTGGCGTAAAACTTGTTTCGCTCGATGAACTTTTGGCACAGGCCGATTACATCAGCTTGCATCTGCCGAAGACAAAAGAGTCCGCGAACATGATTGGCAAAGATCAATTTGCCAGGATGAAAAATGGTGTGCGGATCATCAACTGTGCGCGCGGCGGAATCATTGACGAGAACGCGTTGTATGACGCCTTGACCAGCGGCAAGGTCGCGGGCGCGGCGCTGGATGTCTTCGCCGAGGAACCGCCAACCGATTGGAAATTGCTCAAACTCGATAACGTCATTGGCTCGCCGCACATCGGCGCCGCGACGAAAGAAGCACAAGGCCGCGTCGGCGCGGAAGTGGCTGAGAAGTTAATTGCATTCGCCAAGAAGATGCAGCCTGCGTAAATACCATTTGTAGGGGCACAGCATCGCTGTGCCCCTACACGATTCCATCAAAGGAAAAATTTGTCAGATGAAAATCATTAGCGATATTGGCATTCAAATCCCGCAAATTTATCTTCCCAAACCCGGCATAGATTTGAAGAAATGGGCGGTCATCGCCTGCGATCAATTTACGTCCGAGCCGGAATATTGGAATCAAGTTGAACAGATCGTCGGTGATGCGCCTTCGACTTTGAACTTAACTTTCCCCGAAGTGTATTTGGAGAAACCGGGCGCAGAGCAGCGCATTCAAAACATTCAATCCACGATGCGGGAATATTTGGATGCCGGCATTCTCCAGCCGCGCGAAGGCTTGATCTATGTTGAGCGCACTGTGGCGGGCAAGACACGCAAAGGCATCGTGTTGGCACTTGACCTCGAGCATTACGATTACAACAAAGGTTCCAGCAGTTTGATTCGCGCAACGGAGGGAACAATTATTGATCGTCTGCCGCCGCGCATGAAAATCCGCGAAGGCGCGGCGCTGGAATTGCCGCACATTTTGGTGTTGATTGACGACCCGAATCACATGGTCATCGAACCATTGTCCGCGGCGAAATCAAAACTTGAAAAACTTTACGATTTTGATTTGATGCTAGATAGCGGTCATCTCGCGGGGTATGCGGTCAATGCAGATTTTGAAAACAAAGTTGTCTCTGCTTTGCGTGATTTATCCAAACCTGAGACCTTCGCCGCGAAATATGGCATCGGCAAAGATAAACCTGTTTTGCTTTTTGCGATGGGTGATGGTAATCATTCACTGGCCACGGCCAAAGCCATTTGGGAAAAGATCAAGCCGCAGGTCGGCATGGATCATCCCGCGCGCTACGCCTTGGTCGAAATCGAAAACGTCCATGATGAAGGTTTGGAGTTTGAACCCATTCATCGCGTGCTGTTTGGATTGAAGAAGAGCTTGTTTGCCGCGCTTCAGTCAACCTTTGGCGCGAATTTCACATACACTTCGGTTGCAAACGCCGAAGAAATGGTGAATCGTGTGGATGCTGCTGATGGTGAAAAACAAGCCATTGGTCTGATTGTAGCCGGGAAGGGATTCGGCGTGCTTGAGATCGCGCATCCGTCATCCAATCTTCCGGTCGGCACGATCCAACCTTTCCTTGATCAATATATGAAAGACGGCAGCGCGGAAAAAATTGATTACGTTCATGGGGAAGATGTTGTCGTGCGCCTTGGCGGCCAGCCAAACAACGCTGGAATTTATTTGCCCGGCATGAGCAAGTCTGACCTGTTCAAGACAGTGATTCTCGATGGTGCCTTGCCGCGCAAAACGTTTTCCATGGGCGAGGCGCGCGAAAAAAGATTTTATATGGAAGCCCGTAAAATTGCATAACCCGTAGGGGCACAGCGCCGCTGTGCCCCTACAAATTTAATAATGCATTTTCAAAATCAGCGGGGTAGGGCGCGGTGAACGTCAATCGTTCAGTTGTTTGCGGATGCGTGAACGACAAAGAATATGCATGCAGGGCAGGACGCGCGATGATGTCTGTTTCTTGCGCGCTGTAAAGGATATCGCCCAAAAGCGGATGCCCCGACGCGTACGCATGGACTCGAATTTGATGCGTGCGTCCTGTCATCAGTTCCGCTTCAAGCAAAACGTGATGCGGATACCGTTTAAGGATTTTGAATCTTGTCTCGGAAGGTTTCCCGTTTTTATCGTCTACCATCGTGCGATGCCTGTGTCCCACATTAACTCGCAGCGGATGTTTTGCAATGTGTTCATCCCATTTTGGACTGCCAATCGCGATGGCGTGATAAATCTTCCGTGCTTCATGTTTGTCGAATTGCATGTTGAGAGAACGATGCGCATCAGCGGTCCGAGCGAAGACCATTACGCCAGATGTGGTTTTGTCCAGACGATGAACAATAAATATCTTTCCATATTCTTCTTCCAATACCTTTACAAGATACTGCGAATCTTTTTCCCAGCCGTCGGGCAAGACGGATATACCCGCAGGCTTATCGGTAATCAAAATTTGATTATCAACATAGTTGGTTTTAATTTCCATTGCGGCTGTTCTAAATCCTCCAATGAAATATGGGATGGATGCAATATAATTACGCTTTCAATGAAATTATCATACCAGAGAAAGGTATGTAGAACACAAGATGACAATGAGCGATGAATCTCGGGGTTTTTATAACACCAATAAATTTTTACACACATTGGAAGTCTGTATTCTGCTGGCAATCGTGTTTCTTGGCTTTGGCTTGAGATACTATAAAGTTGGCAAAGACAGCTTTTGGCTGGACGAGGCAGGACAGGCGCTCGCGGCTATCCAGCCTCGCATCATGGATACTTTGATGATCGTGCGCCAGCACGCAGGGGCAATGCCACTCGACTATTTAGTTACCCGCCTCATGGCAATGATTAGCTTGGATGAAAAAGTCATGCGGTTTCCTTCGGTTGTTTGGGGAACGCTTTCAATCGTTATATATTTCTGTCTGGTTCGCGAGTTGGATTTTCCCGATAAGAAATCGGCCTCTTTTCTTGTTGCTTTATTATTATCTCTTTCACCAGTTTATATTCAATATTCACAAGAGATGCGTTTTTATGCTTCTCTAGTATTTTTTTATGCCGCATCCACTTTACTGTTGATACGGGCTATAAAGGAGCCATCCGTCCGTAATTGGCTGTTTTATGTGTCTGTAACGCTTATTGGCGAGTATTTTCACCCGTATGTGCTCTTCACTGTGATAACAGGATTTGTTTTGATATTGGTGATCTACACATCCTATAAAAACTCCGTGTTTCAATTTTCAATCAAGAAGGGTGATTTCTCGAAGTTCCTTGTAAGTAGTATTGTCTTGATTGCATGCTATGTTCCAGGATATTTGTTTTTCAATTCTGGACAGACCTTTTCCTATGATTTAGGCTTTCACTCGGATGTAATATTGGAAGGTTTGGGATTACAGGCAATACGACTGGATGCGGGTTTGGGATCGTTTGGCGTGTGGCATATTATTCTAATGATTGGGATGATTGGCGGATTGTTTATCGTTATCAAGCAATACAAAGAATATCAATTGGTTTTGAGCTTGCTGGTTGCATTCTTTCTGCAATTTGCTTTGATTGTGGGACTGGACACCTATAAACATTATTTCTTTTCTGCTAGACAAATCATTCATTTAGCACCTTTGCTTTTGCTTCTCGTATCTATTTTTATGGTTGAGTGCATCGTCTTAATTAAACCAACTGTAACAAGGTATGTTTCCATGATTGCAATATTGGCAGTAATCTGCGCCAGCCCTTTGCCGTATATCAAGGCGGTTTATGATTACTCAAAGGGGACTGGGGGAGCAATTGCCCAAACGATTATCTCCAAATATCAGCCTGGGCAGGAAGTCTTAATTTTTTCTTCCAGTTATAAAATCATCTTAGATTATTATTTCTTGCGGTTTGAGAAACCAGATCATTCATTACCGGTCATTGTGACAGTGGATACGATTAATGAATTAAGGGACAAGGTAAATGCGAATCCTGATATTGCCTATGTTGTTGCTCCACGCAACACAACTGGGGATGTCCGTGCACAAATAGTGAGCCTTGGTTTCAAGACGGTTTCCAGCGAATCCGGAGGCGACTTTCTGTTCGTGCGTTCTCAGTAGATTATTATTATGCTTGATTTGAATTTCTTGCCCAAATAATCAATGGATACAAATCTAACCAATTGTTTCAGTTGCGGCG
This sequence comes from Chloroflexota bacterium, assembly GCA_021824575.1. GTDB lineage: Bacteria > Chloroflexota > Anaerolineae > Anaerolineales > Villigracilaceae > Fen-1038. Next base: position 3,742 of record JAKAKJ010000069.1, on the reverse strand, counting down.
CGATGGTTCCAAACATGGACGGGCCAACACATAGATATATGTTGTCATCGCCTGGATGTTGGTCTGTTTATGGCGTCTTGCTTGCGCGAGATTATGGAGAATATAACTATCCGACTGTGTATCGCTTGTCGGTGGATGCGTACACGGTTCAGCATCCCGGTCGACCGAATCGACAAGCGATCCAGTCGGTGGCCGTGCATTTGATCGCCCTGTATTATTTGCTCGAAAAAGGATTGCCGGAGGCTCAGGTGATCAGGACCCGTAGTCGTGCAGCACAATTCAGTGATCAATTTTTTTGGCTCGAGCCGCCAACTTCGATGGGACCAATCACCATTGTCAATGCGGCGGACGCGGAAGGACTCGAAGAATATCAGCGCGTCGCGAGAGAATGGGCAAAGTCTGCATGGGAGGCGTGGCGCGCGCATCACGATCAGATTCGAAAATGGGCGGCGCTTTAGATAACGGAATCCGTTTTACGTCCGGGAAAGAGGCGGGCACATTGTCAACAAAAAGCTGAGGGCAGGCAAAGAGGTCGTTCTTTTCATTATGTTACAATTTTCAAAATTGCATCGAAGTTAGGAAGGCATTGAATGATCACAAAGAATTTCCTTATGGACGAATTCCGTTCTTTGGGAATGGAAGCAGGCGACACGATTTTTGTTCACAGCGCATATTCGTCACTCGGACGCGCACCCGGCGGCGTGGAGGGCGGACCGCAAACGGTGATTGATGCGATCCTTGAAGTGGTTGGCAAAGATGGCACGCTGATCATGCCGACATTTAATTATGATTTTCTCAAAGGCGTGCCGTGGGATATTCGCACCACGCCTTCACAAATGGGTGCGATGACCGAACTGGTTCGACAGGACCCGCGCGCGAAACGCATGTTCCACGCAATTTATTCGATGGCTGCCATTGGCAAACATGCCGATGAACTTGCTGCGCACACCAGCAATGATTGTTTTGGCGAAACGACCATCTTCAAAAAATTTCGCGATTGGGACGCGAAGATTTTGATCATCGGTTTGCCATACAGCAAAAGCATTACATTCCTGCATCATTGCGAGCAGGCGGCGGGTGTTGATTATCGTTTCTTGAAGGAATTCAAAGGCGTTGGCATTGACTTCGCAGGCAAGCCACATGAATTGACGTACACGATGTTCGTCCGCGACGTGGATCGCGGCGTGGTGCTGGACTTCGAGCCGATTGGCGCATTGCTGGATAGCCAGGTCGTGAAGATGAAAAAGGTTGGCCTTGGCGATGTGCGCCTGATGAAGTGCAACGATGTTTTTCGTGTGGCGGTCAATGCCATGAAAGAGCATAGAGGTCCCGGGCTGACCTACATTATTGAGACGCCGGAAAAAGCGAAGGATTGGATTCCAGAGATGAAGAAAATCTCGAGCCTGAAAGATGTTCTGGCAGAGATTGTTCCTTTGCATCGCACGCTGGCATCAGATGGACTCGACAAGGCATTGGACATTGTTGGCTCGTACATGCCGGAGAATGCTGAATACAAAATCGAAACCTACGAGCCGCTCAAAAAAGTCTGGACGTGGTATGTGCCGGAGCGATACGTTGTCCATGACGCGTATCTTGAAACCGAAGATGGCCAACGCATTGTGGATTTCAAAGATAACGTTCTTCATCTCGTTTCGTATTCACTGCCGATTGATCAAGTGTTGACGTGGGATGAACTCGCGCCGCATTTGTTTTATAACGCGGATCGCCCACATGCTATTCCGTGGAAATTCAAATATTACGATCGCGACTGGGGATTCTGTCTGCCGAAGAATCTGTTCGACACATTGCCACATGATAAAAAATACCATGCCGTGATCAAATCCGAATTCGTCACTGATCCGGCGCAGGGATTCAAAGTTGGGAGTTCGATTGCTCATCCGCTCGGTGGACCGAATCTCGCGGCGGGGGAGATGTTCATCATGTCGCACATCTGCCATCCGAATCAGGCGAACGACGATGCGGCAGGTGTGGTGGCCGCGCTCGAAGTTGCGCGTCGACTCGCGGCCAATCCGCTGCCGCACGGCTCGATGAGCGTCCGCTTCCTGTTCGGACCTGAGACGATTGGCACCATCGCGTACCTTGCTCATCACGAAGATTTGATCCCGCGTTTCCGCGGCGGAATCTTCCTTGAGATGACCGGCAACGACAACACGATTGCATTGCAGCACACGCGCCAGTACGATCACATGCTCGATCGTGTCGGACAATATGTCTTGAAGAAACGCGGAAATCATTTCCGCGAAGGTACCTTTGCTGACATTATCGCCAACGATGAACGCGTTTTGAATGGCCCCGGTATCAACGTGCCGTGTCTTTCCATCAGTCGTTACCCGTACCCTGAATATCATACGACGGATGACAATCTCGATATCATGCATGAAGATAAACTGCAGGAAGCCGCGGATGTTGCCGAGGAGATCATCCGTGTTTATGCCAGCAATTTTGTCCCGAAGCGCAAATTCCGCGGACCGGTATTTCTCTCTGGCAATGGCCTATTTGTGGATTGGCAGGTGAATTGGAAACTCAACCGCGCCATCGAAAAAATGATGATGCGCTTTGAAGGAAAGCAAAGTGTGTTCGAAATTGCAGATGAGTTGGATTTGGATTATTGGGAAACGCGCGAATATATCGAGAAGTTCCACACGCGTGATTTGATTGAAACATTGCCAATCCCCGAGCAGGCAGAAAAAGAATGACCTGTGGATGCGATGTTGCATTCCCAAAGAAATTAACGCGGAGACGCTGAGTCGCAAAGAAGAGAAATTAAATCTTGGCGCCTTGGCGTCTTCGCGTTAAAGTTTTGAGTCGAACAATGGGATGGAAAGAAATACGGTAACTTGGGTTGTCTACTGAAAACTGCTTGCTGATCATTGGAATCCTGCTCATTACATATTCTGCAAGCACGGTGGTTGGTAACGATGCTTTTACGTCACCGTCAATCTTTGTTGTGAATATTTTTCGTAGCGTTTCTCTTCCACCACACGGCGGATGCGATCCATGCCGTCCCATATTTCAGCGAAGGATGTGTAGAGTGGCGCAAAGCCCAGACGTATATTATCCGGCGCGCGAAAATCCGGGATCAGATTCATTTCTTCGATCAGGGCGCGGTTGATGCGGTAGCCGTCAGCGTGGCGAACGCTGATGTGTGAGCCGCGCCGTTCAGCGTCCCGCGGCGAGCCGAGCGTGAATCCAACCGGAGCGAGGAGGGCGTCATGTAAGGCAATGGCATATTCAGTCATCCGCACTGATTTCGCACGGATGGCTTCCATCCCTGCTTCCAGAGTCGGATTGAGAGATTCTTCCATTGCAAGCAGGGAAAGGATTGGCTGCGAACCGGTCAGAAAGTGTTTGATGTCTGACGCTGGAATGTAATCGAGATCAAAATCGAATGGGGTATTTTGTCCCCACCATGCCCAGATGGGCGAAGAAGTTTTCTCCTGCAATTCTTTGCGGACATATAAAAACGCCTGCGCGCCCGGCCCGCCGTTAAGATATTTATAAGTGCAACCAACAGCGAAGTCAGCGTTGCAAGCATCCAGAACAATCGGCACCGTGCCGACGGAATGACTCAAATCCCACAAGACGAGCGCGCCTGCATCGTGAGCCATCCTGGTGATGCGCTCCATATCATACAGGTAGCCGCTTTTGAAAACAACATGCGAGAATGTCACCAGCGCGGTATCGTTGTCCAATTCTGATTCGAGCGCGGCCAGATCGGCGA
>JAKAKJ010000077.1 GCA_021824575.1 Chloroflexota bacterium | reverse complement strand
CCGCCTTCCCCAGCATCTGACTCACTTTCGTGATCGCCGCCGTCAAGGTCGTCTTCCCGTGATCTATGTGCCCCATCGTCCCCACGTTCAGATGCGGCTTCGTCCTCTCATATTTCGCTTTCGCCATAATAAACTCCTTATGATTATGAAAAAAGAAAAATGGTTATGGTTGCAGAATCTCTTCAGCCACTGATTGCGGCACTGGCGCATAGTGGTCAAATTCCATACTGAAAACGCCGCGTCCTTGAGTAGCAGAACGAAGCTGGGTGGCATATCCAAACATCTCTGCCAAAGGCACCGTCGAGCGGATTGCCTGTGCATTACCGGGACGCATTTCCATGCCTTGAATATTTCCACGGCGGCTGTTAATCTGTCCCATCACGTCACCGAGAAATTCCTCCGGGACAACAACTTCAACTTTCATTATGGGTTCCAAAAGAACGGGCGCGCCCTTCTGTACGCCCTCTTTGAAGGCCATGGACGCGGCCAGTTTGAAGGCCATTTCATTCGAGTCGACTTCATGAAATGAACCGTCGAACAACGTGACTTTCAAGTCAACGACCGGATACCCAGCCAGCACTCCACTCTCAGCAGATTCCTTCACGCCTTTTTCAACGGCCGGGATATATTCGCGCGGAACGGTACCGCCCCGAATTGCATCCTCGAAAACAACTCCACTTCCGCGTTCGCCTGGCTCAAGTTTAATCACAACGTGACCGTACATGCCGTGACCGCCGGTTTGTTTGGCATATTTGTAGTTGACTTCGGGGACAACGCGGGTAATCGATTCCCGATAGGCCACGCGCGGCGCGCCGACATTCGCCTGCACGCGGAACTCGCGCAGCATGCGATCCACAATAATATCGAGATGTAATTCGCCCATCCCGGAGATGATCGTCTGGCCCGTATTTTCATCAGAGCGAACACGGAATGTTGGATCTTCTTCCGAAAGCTTGCGAAGTGCCTCGCCCATCTTTTCCTGATCAGCTGTGCTTTTCGGTTCAATTGCGATGGATATGACAGGTTCCGGGAAGGAGATGTTTTCAAGAACGATTTGCTTATTGTCACACAGCGTATCGCCCGTGAAAGTATCTTTAAAACCAAGCACCGCACCAATATCCCCGGAACGGACCTCGGTGATATCCTCGCGGCGGTCGGCGTGCATACGGATCAAGCGGCCAATGCGCTCTTTCTTGCCTTTTGTCGAATTTATTACTGTCTGTCCCTGCGAGATGACACCAGAATAGACACGGAAATAAGCCAGGCGTCCAACATAAGGATCGGTCACGATCTTGAATACCAATGCGCTGAGAGGCGCATCATCCCTTGCGGGTAATTCGATTGTAAGTTCATCGCTGCCCGGCTCTGAACCTTTAACAGAGGGAATGTCAGCCGGGGAAGGCAAATAATCAATCACACCATCCAACATTGACTGGACACCTTTGTTCTTCAACGATGAACCACAAAAAACAGGATAGGCCTTATTTGCAATAACAGCTTTGCGAAGTGCGGATTTTAACTCGTCAACACCGATTTCCGCCCCTTCCAAATATTTGACCGTCAAATGATCATCCAGCTCGGCGATCTTCTCGACCATGTGATGATGTGCTTCATCAGCGGCTTTCTTGAGGTCCGCCGGAACATCAATAACCTTGGGTTCTTTACCAAGATCATCTTCCCAAACAATGCCCTTCATCGTCAGCAGGTCAATAATGCCTTTAAAGGAAGCCTCTGATCCAATAGGCAGCTGCATCGGAATTGGGCTGGCGCCGAGGCGATCAATGATCGTCTGAATCGTGCGCTCAAAAGATGCGCCGACGCGATCCATCTTGTTGACGAAGCAAATACGCGGGACGCCGTAGCGGTCAGCCTGTCTCCAAACGGTTTCACTCTGAGGCTCCACGCCTTGGACCGCATCGAAAACTACAACTCCGCCATCCAGCACACGTAATGAACGTTGGACTTCGGCGGTAAAGTCAATATGACCGGGCGTGTCAATGACGTTGATTTGATAGCCCTTCCACTCCGAAGAAATGGCCGCTGAAACAATCGTAATACCGCGCTCGCGTTCCTGTTCCATCCAGTCCGTGACGGTCGTGCCATCATCTACGGAACCGATGCGGTGCGTCTTACCGGTATAGAACAAGATACGCTCGGTAGTCGTCGTCTTCCCGGCGTCAATGTGGGCAATAATCCCGATATTCCGATACTTTTCCAGCGGATACTCGCGTGCCATTCTTTCCTAATCAATAAATGAAATTAGTTATTCGTTTAGATGCGATAATGAGAGAAAGCCCGGTTGGCTTCGGCCATCTTGTGCGTCTCATCGCGCTTGCGGATTGCCGCGCCCTGTTCGTTGGACGCGTCGATCAATTCCGAAGCAAGCTTGTCGGGGAAGGATTGCCCACCGCGATCGCGCGCTGCAGACAAAATCCAACGAATTGCCAGCGTGGTGCGGCGGTCAGCAGAAACTTCCATCGGGACTTGATATGTTGCGCCGCCAACACGCCGCGGGCGGACTTCCATCGCCGGGCCAACATTCTTGAGTGCCGTGTCGAAAACTTCAATCGGACTCTTTTGTGTCCGCTCTTTGATGAGGTCCATCGTGTCATAAATCAAATGCGTGGCAGTGCTTTTCTTGCCGCGCTTCAAAATATGCTGGATCATCGTTTGAATTTGAACGCTGTTGTAGCGCATGTCGGGCGGAATCGGCCGCCGTTCAGGAGTTCCTCGTCTCATTACATACTCTCCGTTTGATTACTTCGGACGCTTCGCGCCGTACTTCGAGCGGCCCTGCTTGCGATTGGCAACACCGGTGGTATCCAGTGAGCCGCGCACAATATGATAACGAACACCTGGCAAATCCTTGACGCGGCCGCCGCGTACCAATACCACAGAGTGTTCCTGCAACTGATGGCCCTCGCCAGGAATATAAGCCGTGACCTCAATGCCATTCGTCAGACGCACACGCGCGATTTTGCGTAACGCTGAATTTGGCTTCTTGGGTGTCATCGTGCGGACAACAGTGCATACACCGCGCTTCTGCGGCGCACCTTTTGCCTGTCGCACGCGGCGCTGCTTGTGGCTGTTCAGCGTGTATTGCAGCGCAGGAGCCTTGCTCTTGGACTTCTTATTCTTGCGGCCCTTGCGGACCATTTGATTGACTGTCGGCACGTTCGCCTCCGATTACAAATTCTTTCACAAAGACTTTTTGCAAGAAATGAGGCCATCTGATACAACAGTGATGGCCTCATTTGTAGCTGCCATTTTGAGCGGGGATTTAACTGCCCGCTTTAGTAGTGACGGCGGATTATTCTAACATGCGGTTATCCGCAAGTCAAGAATAAAAGCATACTCATTTCTTTCCATCGCCACTTTCAGTACCAAGCTCCATCAAGCCGGTAGCGAGTTTTGGAGGATGACTCTTTTCTTCATCCTTGCCAAACCTAACAACCTCGCCACCTTCGTTGACAGCCTCAACTGCCAGGCCGAGAGATTGAAGCTCTTTGACTAACACCCGGAACGACGCCGGGATGCTCGGCTCTTCAATTGGTTCGCCTTTGACGATGGCCTCGTATGTATTTACGCGGCCCTGCACATCGTCAGACTTAACAGTCAGCATTTCCTGCAGGGTATAAGCCGCGCCATATGCTTCAAGCGCCCAGACTTCCATTTCGCCGAAGCGTTGACCGCCAAATTGGGCTTTACCGCCGAGCGGCTGTTGCGTAACGAGACTGTATGGTCCCGTTGAACGCGCGTGGACTTTATCTTCAACGAGGTGATGGAGTTTGAGTATCGTCATTACGCCGACAGTGACAGGCTGATCATAGGGCTGACCAGTCTTCCCATCGCGCAGAATCTGTTTGCCAAGGATGGGCATCGGGACGGCAGTCTCACGCGTCACATCCTGCGCGGCCGCCATTAGATTCGCATCAGCGACACGTTTGGTGTAGCCAAGGCTTTCCATCCATAACCGCAAGCAAGCGTGGATCGCAGCTTGGTCTGACTCCGGATCGCGGCGCGCTACTTCTTCATCCAGGGTGGCAAGAATTAACTTGGCATCATATTCCTTATCGCGCAGCCATTCCCGCGCGGCAGCGTGACGTGCATAATCCACATCATTCAAACTGTAAACATCGTACTTGCGCTTGCCAAGCCACGACTCCAAGTAAAGGCGTCGGACTTCATCATCATCCTGGATCGACTCTGGATCGTACTCCTGTTCCTTGATCCATTCCCAAGCTTTTTGCCCGGACTCTTTCCAAGCCTGATCCACAATCCATGCGCGCGCGAGTTCGGCTTCGATTTGCTCTTCGCTTGCGCCATCAAACACTGGCGTGACCGCGCGGAAGCCCAATCGCTTCGCGGCCCATCCGAGATGGACTTCCAATACCTGACCAATATTCATACGACCTGGAACGCCCAGCGGATTCAAAATGATGTCAACCGGCGTGCCGTCTTCAAGGAACGGCATATCTTCCACCGGTACAACTTTGGAAACAACACCTTTGTTGCCATGTCGTCCGGCCATCTTGTCACCAGCCGTGATCTTGCGGCGCTGAGCAACCGAGACGCGCACCATCATATCCACGCCCGCAGATAGATCAGCATTGTCTTCGCGCGTGAATACTTTGACATCCACAACTTTTCCGCGCTCGCCATGCGGCATGCGCAGGGATGTGTCTTTCACATCACGCGATTTTTCGCCGAAAATGGCGCGCAGCAAACGCTCTTCCGGCGTCAATTCTTTTTCGCCTTTGGGTGTGATCTTGCCAACCAGAATATCGTTCGGACCAACTTCCGCGCCGATACGGATGATCCCGTTCTCGTCGAGGTCTTTGATCGCGTCTTCGCCTACGTTTGGAATGTCGCGCGTGATCTCTTCAGGGCCAAGCTTGGTATCACGTGCTTCAACTTCATATTTCTCAATATGCACCGAGGTAAAGCGATCCTCCTGTACCAATCGCTCGGAGAGAAGAACCGCATCTTCAAAGTTGCCGCCTTCCCACGAGAGAAAAGCCACAACCACGTTTTGGCCGAGGGCCAACTGCCCGCTTTCCGTCGAGGAAGAGTCGGCAATGATGTCGCCCTTCTTGATGATCTGGCCTTTGACAACGGATGGCCGCTGGTCAATGCATGTGGATTGATTCGAACGTTGATATTTGCGGAGCTGATAATTATGCATTCCGCCCTTTCGTTCTTTGACCACGATCTTGCTTCCGGTCACAGAAACGACTTCGCCGTTTTCTTCCGCCACGACGACCTGACCAGAGTCCAATGCTGCAGCGCGTTCCATGCCCGTTGACACCAACGGAATTTCCGGGCGCACCAAAGGCACTGCCTGCGCCTGCATGTTCGAACCCATCAGCGCGCGGTTCGCATCATCGTGCTCGAGGAATGGGATAAGCGCGGCGCTGATGCCAACCACCTGGTGCGGCGCAACATCCATATAATCAACCTGTTCAGGGTTGGTGAACAAAAAGCCGGAGTGATAACGGCAGGAAATACGCTCGCGAATGAACTCATTGCTTTCGGTCAGCGGCGCATTGGCTTGAGCAATAACAAACTTATCCTCCGCATCGGCTGAAAGATAATCCACTTGATCAGAGACAAATGGAATGATCGACACTTCATTGCCAATCTTTGCGAGACGTTTGGCAAGACGCGCGTCGATCACTTCACCGGCTTTGGCAAGTTTCTCTTCGGTCTTTGGATCCGTCACCGCCTCGCGCAAGGTTCGCCCCGCCAATCGCTCATCATCTGCGGGCAGGGTTTTGAAAACTTTGCGATATGGCGTTTCGATAAATCCATATTCGTTGACACGTGAGAACGAAGCCAGACGTCCGATCAAACCGATGTTCGGACCTTCCGGCGTCTCGATTGGACAAATGCGTCCGTAATGGGAATGATGCACATCGCGCACATCGAAACCGGCGCGTTCGCGTCGCAACCCGCCCGGACCCAAAGCAGACAGCGTGCGCTTATGCCTTAACTCCGCCAACGGGTTGGTCTGATCCATGAACTGGCTCAGCTGACTCGAGCCAAAGAATTCCCGCAATGCGGCAACGACGGGACGAATATTTACAAGCGTGACCGGTGAGAGTTGTTCCTGATCGCGAATGGACATGCGCTCTTTGATCACGCGCTCCATACGGCGCAAGCCAATGCGTAGTTTGTTCTGGATCAACTCGCCTACCGTCTTGACGCGGCGGTTGCCGAGATGGTCAATATCATCCGGCGGCTCCACCCCGTTATTGATTTGGATCATGCGACGGATTAGGCGGATGACATCATTCTTCGTCACTGTCCGGTGCGGGATTGGAATATTGAGATCCAACTTTTGATTCAGTTTATAACGACCCACGCGTTCAAGATCATAGTGGCGCTGATCGAACAACTGCTCTTCGAGGAACTGCTTTGCATTCTCCAGCGTGGCTGGGTCGCCAGGGCGCATCTTGCGGAAAAACTCAATCAACGCGGCCTCGGCAATTGTCAGGCCGCCGGAAAGATCCCATTCGGGTTCCTGTTTTAACGTGGATGCAATAAACATGCGATCCGGGTTGTTGTCAACATCCTGGAAGATCGCCAGTATCTCTTCATCCGAGCCGGTCTTCAGCGGTGCATCTTTAATTCCATCGCCAACAGCAGCCAGCGCCCGCAAAAAGACTGTAATCGGCACAGTGCGCTTGCGATTGAACTTCAAAATAATATAATCGCTCTTGCGGGTTTCGAATTCCATCCACGCGCCGCGATCAGGAATCAATTTTGCCATCGCCAGCGGGCGGCCCGTAGCGCGATCGGTAGGCGCTTCGAAGTACACACCCGGCGAGCGGATCAACTGCGAGACGACGACACGCTCCGTTCCATTGATAATGAACGTGCCTTTATCCGTCATCTCAGGGAAGTCGCCGAGGAAAATATCCTGCTTGATCGGTTCAGGAACATCCGGACCGGCCAGCAAGACCGAAACATACAATGGACTGGCGTACGTGAGATCGCGTTCGACACATTCCTCGATGGAATGCTTCGGCTCGCCGAACCAGTATTTCAATCCCCACTGCTTTGATTCAGGGCTGCGGCTCGGGAAGAACAACTTCATCCCCTTGTTATAAGACTCGATCGGCGAGACTTCATGGAAAAGATCGCCAAGGCCCTCCGCCTTAAGTCGTTCAAAGGAATCAAGTTGTATGTCAATTAGATTGGGAAGATCAAGTTTTACCGGAATTCTTGCGTAATTTTTGCGGGGCAAAGTAGACGCCATTCGCATCTCTCCTGACTGTTTGCTGACTGCCGACCGATACGATTCACCTGCCCTTTTGCCTAGCAGGACAGCGACCTAATATTATATGAAGTTTATGAGAGAAAGTCAAGAAATTTTGTGGGTGCAAATTATGGCAAATTAACCCCACGCCAATGTTTCCTCCTGTTATTTCGAGATTTGATTTAGACTGCTAATGCCCTCCGCGGCCTCCAGCGTTGCGGTTCCGCGCGTCAAGTAGCCATCGTATTCCACGCCGGTGCCGCTGGAAATCCAGCCAGCCAAATTGAATGGAAGAGGACCGTCAGATGAAATCCATTCGCCATTGTATTTGCGGGCAAGGTGCAAATGCGAGGCGTTGGCGATTCCGCCTTCGCAGGACGGATGACCGATTCGGTCGCCCGCGTAAACATAAGTGCCAGCCTGGACGCGGCCATCACTTGCCATGTGCATATAAAGCACATCCCAGCCAGTCTGTTCATAGCCATCTCCATCCAAATCTTCGATCACTGCCCCATTATCCGCGCGGACGATGAACCCATCCGCCACTGCCGTGACCCATTGGCTGCTGACCGCGCAAGCCTCAACATCAGACGGAGCAAAATCGAGCGCAGCCCAGGCGGATCCGGAATCCCAACCCGCGTGCGGACCGCCCGTGAATGCCCAAATCGCACCTGGCTCAAAAGGCAAATCAAAACGCGGTTGGACAAGATTGGATGGAACCAGCGGTTCGATTGCCAGATCAAACGGATTGCCAAACATAAAATAATACGTTTGAAACAATCCGAACGCACTCACATCCGTATCCCATGTGGTGCGATTATCTAAAACCGAAAACATGTTTTGAACGCCCGCTGTGCCGGCGTTGATGGTTGGGTTGATTGGCACGATGCTATTATCGCCCAGGACCCACGTTCCGATAGCGTTCGCTCTCCATAAATAAAAACCATGATTGAGTTCATTAGCAGCCCAGCCAAGTTGCCAATACAAACCTTGATGAGCCTGATCAACAAAACCCAATGGATAATCCAATGTGACCGGATCGGGATTCGCACGCGTGACCCACTTCGAGCGATATTCAAGCAAGGCCAGTAATAACCGCGGATTGACGGAATAATCCTGCGACACTTGCGTGACAATTTGCGCGCCATTAAGAGTCTGTCCATTGATATCTTGCGTGTACGTTGCCAGATAGCCGCCCTGACTTTGCACAAACGCGTCAACATCAAATTGCGCGCTGGCCGGGCCATAGACCAGTTCCGAGTCTGGAATGATTTTGAATGACGATCCGGGTGTACCTGGAACAGGCGGGGGAACATCAAGAACCTGCCCGATGGAAAGCGCGTTGGCATCGGCAATGTGATTCGCCTGAATCAAAGCGTCAATGCTGACGCCGTAATTCTGGGCAATCGTCGCCAGCGTGTCTCCGGCTTGAACAGTATATTGATTCGCATTCTGCCGCGGCGTGGGCAAGACTCGAAGCGAGTCCGGCGTGGGCGTAGTCAGAGGCGCGTTAGGGTCGTGCACCAGAACGGTCACAGAAAGAGGCGCACGCGTGGGAGTTGGTCCCGGCGTCCGCGTTGGAGACGGCATGGAAGTTGAATCCGTTTCCGTTGATTGGACATGAATAAAAGGATCGTACGTAGGCGCAGACACATCGGAAGGGCTTGAAGTAGCGCAGGCCGTCATCAAAAATGATAAAAGCAAAATGCAAATTACAAAACGCAAAAAGAATAAAGGCTCGCGCAATCTCATGTGATGATTTTACCTGATGTGAAATCCTCTGCCGTGCAATTCATTTGCCAAGATTGACGCGCTGCGGATTGGCGTACACATTGAAACGCTGACGCCGCGCATAACCGATCAGCGTGATTCCATATCGTTCGGCCATCTCAATTGAAAGTGAACTCGGCGACGTACGCGAGATCAAAATCGGTGCTTGCAAACGCGCAGCCTTTTGCAGCATCTCAGAACTGATGCGCCCAGTTGTAATCAAAATACGAGTTTCGGGCCATATATTTTTCGTCAAGCATAGGCCGGAAATTTTATCAAGCGTGTTGTGTCGGCCAATATCTTCGGCGGAAAGCAAAACCTTTTCTCCATCACTTAAAGCTGACGTGTGAACGCCGCCAGTCTCGCGATAAAGTTCCTGCGACTCAAATAATTTGTCAACTAGACCGCCAATCGCCTCGGGTTGGAATTTGGGCCGGTCACCGTTAAAGGAAACATTCGGCTTCGCCAACAAATCCACCGCGGTAACGCCGCCTGTGCAGCCGGATGTCCGCCGCCACGATTTGGGTTGTTCGACAGAACGATTTAGCCAAACATCCACGTTGTCGCCATGTTCGCAAACGCGGACATCTTCCACTTCGTTCATTTGCTCGATGACACCTTCATTATAAAGAAAACCGACGGCCATCGCTTCGAGATCAATGGGCGTACACATGAACGTCAGCCACACTTCACCATTGACCGTCAGCGAGACGGGAGTCTCAACAATGGTCTCGGCATCAAAGGGCTTCCATTTATTGAATTCGAACCGTTCATAATGAATGGCTTTTTGAGGAGTAATCATTCTTTCTCCATACCAGTAAATTAGACTTTATCCCACATGTTTCTTTTCCGAATTTCTGTGCGCTCTGTAGAATCGATCAGGATCAGCCAGGAACGCGCCGCGGCAAGATTCGGTACAAAGATAAATCGTCCGGCCGTGATATTCGACGCGCGGGAAATATTGCGGATCTGTATTGAGGAAAATTCGTCCGCAAAGTGTCACAAAACGCGGCGTGCGGATTTGCACAAGTTTTGGCTTACCGAACATTTTCTTATTTTACTTCCGCTATAAAAACTTCGTACGCGCCAATTCGTAATTTTCTAGGATTTTCACCGGCTAGAATACGTTCGTCGCTGGAAAACAAAACGCGAATTGTTTTGCCTTTGATTTCTTTGACGCGTGAAAAATCCAGTTCTGTACGCCCATCCGAGAAATTCAATACAACTAGAATCGCCTGGGATTTGGTTTTTCGCAAGAAAGAAAAATATTCGCGGGAAGTTTTGTGCAGCGGAATATAATCGCCTTCGATCAAAGCTGGAGTCTCTTTGCGAAGATGAAGCAAACGCCCATAGTAATTGAGAAGTGATGTTGGATTATCGCGCTGATCTGCAACGTTGATTCCATCGGAATAATTTGGGTTGACGGGAAGCCATGGTGCGACGTTGGTGGGGCAAAACCCGCCGTTCGGCGCGCTGCTCCAGTGCATGGGCGTACGGTTTTTGTCGCGCGTCATCTCACCGGCGCGGAGGGCAGCCTCAGCGGGACCAACTTTTAGTTCATTGACCAACCGTTCATAATACCAGGTCGCCATCGTATCGCGCAGCTTCGTCGGATCGGTGATGATGTAATCGCTCATGCCAATTTCTTCACCGTTATAAAGAAATGGCGTGCCTTTGAGTGTGAGCATTAATGCCAGCGAGAGTCGAGCAAGTTCCGCGTCATGAATTCCATCGCCATAGCGACTGTAGACTCGCGAAGAATCATGATTGCCAAGTGTGTTGCATGCCCAACCTTTAACGGGCAAGGCTTCCAGTTGAGTCAAACGCTCTTTTTGGTTGCGCCGGATATGGTCGGCTGTGAGGCGCTGGGTTCGCATCAATGGAAAATTGAAGACGAGATTCAACTCATCCTCGCCGTCGCCCAAATAAGCAATATCATCGTCTTCGCCAACCAGCATACGGTCGCCATCGTATTCATTGAGAACAGCGCGCAGTTCCTTCATCAGATCGTGAACACCGGGCTGGCCCCATTGATGCTTGAACATGTCGTGCCAATATTTTTCGACCTGTTCTTTTTCGGCAGGGGTTTTTGCAAGTTCACGCGCGCGGCGAAGCTCAGCCAGATTCATCGGAACGGTATGCGGCACGAGATTCGCATCTTCAAAAATCGTTCCAATGGCATCGAGACGGAAACCATCCACGCCGAGATCGAGCCAAAAGCGGACCACGTCCCACATGGCTTGTTTGACTTCGGGATTATGCCAGTTGAGATCAGGCTGCTGCTTCATGAAGTAGTGATAATAATATTGACCGCGTTCGGGGACGTATGTCCACGCGTCGCCATCGAAGCAGGATTGCCAATTATTCGGCGGCGCGTCAAACCAAACATACCAATCAGCCTTGGGATTCTCGCGGCTCGATTTGGATTCAATGAACCACGGATGCTGATCCGAGGTGTGATTCAACACAAGGTCGAGGATGACGCGCAAACCGCGTTTGTGCGATTCATTCAAGAGTGTTTTGAAATCGTCCAGTGTGCCGTATTCAGGCGCGACATTTTGATAATCAGAAATGTCGTAGCCCCAATCCCAATTGGGAGACGGGAAATGCGGCGAAAGCCAAATCGCATCAATACCGAGATCAGAAAGATATTCGAGCTTGGAAATGATGCCTTTGAAATCGCCAATGCCATCGCCGTTGCCATCGGCAAACGAACGCGGATAGATTTGATAGAAGACGGCGGTCTGCCACCACTTGAGAGTTGTCATGTTTTGAGTTAGAAGGTTTAAAAGCTTGAAGGTTTACAGGTTGGAAGGTTTGAAGGTTTAACTTTGGAACTTACTAACCCTTCGACTAGCTTAGCGCAAGCCTTCCGACAATCTTTACGCAAGCGCGTTGAAAAACTTCTTCGTGATGAGGAGCATCAGGAAGTTCGCTGGTCAAATCCTGACCGGGGAAATGTAATTGCTCGTGTAAATCAGGTCGCCATTTGGGGCAATCCGTGACATCGTACACAACGCCCTGATAAGCGATAAATTTACGCGAGCCGCGTTCGCCATTGTTGCGGCGAAGCTCAAGCATTGAGACAATATAATCAGGAATGTTCATTCAGTAATTTTTCTCTTCCTGCCTTTACGCGGCGCAAGCATCGTGCCGCGGCAGGTCTTTGCTCTGCAATGACAAGCATAACGCTTTTCGGTTTCTTCGTCATCCCTGCCATCGCGCGTGAGATTGTAATCGTAAGTTAACTCCTCACCTTCGGCAATTGTTTTCATCGAATAAATAAATATTCGTTTCTTCTCAGTAAAAGCCTTGCAATTCGGCTCGCACGAATGATTGATAAAGCGCGCTTCGTTTCCGCCGACAGCCGCATCAATAACCGTGTGCTTGTCCACGACGAACAAAAGCACATGCGGATGTTCGGATGTATCGTCCGCGTAACGGCGATCCGCTTCCTCGGATGTGATCCGCTCGCCGATATATTCGATGATGCGCGTCCCTGTGCGGATGCGCCGCGTCGCAAACACGCCAAGTCCATGAATGGAGGAAGAGCGGATTTCAAACATTGGGCTTTTCTGCATGGAACGTGATTATAGCATCGTGCTCATCCCTATCCCCTCTTCCCCTCTCCCCTTATAATTGGCGCATCAAACCATCTAACCACCAAACTATCCAGCTACCAAACTAAATGACTACTCAACTCATCGAATGTATTCCCAACTTTTCCGAAGCGCGACGGCCGGAAGTAATTGACCAGATCGTCGCGGCCATCACATCCGTCCAAGGCGCGAGACTGCTGGATCGCTCCTCCGATCTCGATCACAACCGCACCGTGCTGACGTATGCAGGTCCACCGGAAGCCGTCGAAGAAGCAGCGTTCCGCGCGATCAAGACCGCATCCGAATTGATTGACTTGAATCATCACACGGGCGAACATCCGCGCATCGGCGCCACGGACGTTTGTCCGTTCGTGCCAATTTCAGGCATCACAATGGATGAATGTATCGCGATGGCAAAGAGGCTCGGCGAACGCGTCGGACGCGAATTGCAAATCCCAGTTTATTTGTACGAGTTCGCCGCTACACGTCCGGAGCGAACGAATTTGGAAAACATTCGTCGCGGACAATACGAAGGACTCAAGTCCGAAATCGAATCTAACCCTGGCCGCAAGCCGGATTATGGTCCCGCAAAGTTGGGGCCTGCAGGCGCGACCGTCATCGGCGCGCGCAATCCGCTGATTGCATTCAATGTTTATCTGACAACCGCTGAAGTGGATATTGCAAAAAAAATTGCGAAAGCCATCCGCCAGTCATCCGGCGGGATGCGATATGTCAAGTCGCTTGGTCTGCTGGTCGAAGGTCGCGCACAGGTTTCGATCAATCTCACCAACTTCCGCGAGTCGCCGATTGGCCGCGTGGTCGAGATGATCCGACGCGAGGCGCAGCGCTATGGAGTTGGCATTCATCACAGCGAACTGGTCGGGCTCATTCCGCAAGATGCACTGATCGACGCGGCAGTTTGGTATACCCAGCTCGATCAATTCAGCCCGGATCAAATTCTCGAAGCGCGGCTGTATCAAAGCGGATCGTCGAAATCCGATGAATCCCAATCCGGGAGTTCAACCGTTTCATTCCTTGACGATGTGGCGGCTGCGACTGCCGCCCCGGGCGGAGGCTCCGCTGCGGCTTACGCGGGCGCACTTGGTGCGGCTCTCGTTGAAATGGTTTCTGGTCTCACGATTGGAAAAAAGAAATACGCGGATGTCGAAGCCGAGATGCAAGCCATCCGCAGCCAGGCTTTGATGCTCCGCAAAGAATTAACGAACGCGGTCGAAGATGACGCCGCGGCGTTTGAGGCCGTGATGGGCGCGTTCAAACTTCCAAAGGAGACCGAAGAACAACAAAAGGCGCGCAGGGCAGCCATCCATATCGCGACGGTCAACGCCGCGCATGTTCCACTTCACACGGTTCAGAACGCGGTCAAGGTGATGGAACTAGCCGCCACGTGTGCGAAAGATGGGAATCTGAACGCCATCAGCGATGCGATGTCCGGTGCGGCGATGGCGCGCGCCGCACTGACCGCGGCCGGCTATAACGTCCGCATCAATTTGAATTCGCTGGAAGACAAGTCGGCGGGCGAAAAGATGTTGAAGGAATTACAAGAATTAGAGAAGCAGGCTGATACGATCGAAAAAGAAATCCGCAAGACGATGGAAGAACGCGGCGGCGTTTAAGTTCTTTCATCGCCAAGACACAAAGACCGCAAAGAGAACAAAAGGAAACTTTGCGCTCTCGCGTACTTCGCGGTTAATTTATTTTTAGGAGTCAAATATGGGCTTGAAACCCGATCACTGGATTCGCAAGATGGCAATTGAGCATAAGATGATTGATCCGTTTACCGAAAGTCAGGTGCGCGATCATGTCATTTCGTACGGCGTCTCTTCGTACGGATACGACATCCGCGTCGCGGACGAATTCAAAATCTTTACCAATGTCTTCGGCGCGACGGTGGATCCAAAACAATTCGACCCGAAAAGCATGGTGGATTTTGTCGGCGAGGTGTGCGTCATTCCGCCGAATTCATTCGCGCTGGCGCGCACCGTGGAATATTTCCGCATCCCGCGCAAAGTGCTGACGGTTTGTCTTGGAAAATCCACGTATGCGCGCTGCGGCATCATCGTCAACGTCACGCCGTTCGAGCCGGAATGGGAAGGCTTTGTCACGCTCGAAATCTCCAACACTACGCCGCTTCCCGCGAAAATCTATGCCAATGAGGGAATCGCTCAAGTTCTGTTCTTTGAAGCCGACGAGGAATGCCAGACATCTTACGCCGATAAAAAAGGAAAATATCAAAAACAGCAATCCATCGTTTTGCCAAAATTATAAATCGTATAATTCGCGTTATCTGTGGATTCCTCCAAGGCCACAGGATAATTTAATCATCACAGGTATAATCTACCAGACGGATTGCCTGTGAAACGCCTGTTCCCCATACTCATCATCGCAACCATATTGTTGACTTCCTGCGGACAAGCCTCATCGTTGTGGGGAACATATGCGACTCCCACGAGCGAATCATCCGACCCGACAGCGGTCTTTCCACTGATCGAGCCGGCCACCGTTACATCAACCTTTCCCCCGCCGACCGCCACTTCCGCACCGACGCAAACCGCGACTGAACCCGCGACGTCCGCGCCCAGCAACAGCGCAACTCCAAATCTCGAAGCGACAGTTTCGCCAACTGCCAGCGGGCCATCCATTCTTTATTATTCGCTAAGCGGAGACACGCTTCCAGCGCTGGCTGCCCGATTTGACGTTGACCCATCCGAAATCCTAAGTGATGCGACCCTGCCCAAAACCGGATTGATTAATCCCGGAACGCTGCTGGTCATCCCGGATCGCATCACAGAACAAAAGACTCCCGATATTCAAATCATTCCCGATAGCGAAATGGTTTTTTCGGCAACAGCGATCAACTTTGATATCGCATCGTACGTCAACAGCGCGGGCGGAATGCTTAGCACCTATCGCGAATACCTCGGCTCCACCGGCTGGACGAGCGGCGCGGACGAGATCAAACGCGCCGCGTACGAAAATTCCATCAACCCGCGTTTGCTGTTGGCCATTCTTGAATATGAAAGCCGATGGGTGCGCGGCCAGCCGGTTGACGCGCTTCATACCGATTACCCGATGGGTTTTCAGAATGTTCTGTATAAAGGTTTGTTCAGCCAATTGGTATGGGCTGTGAACCAGCTTTCCATTGGATATTATGGATGGCGCACCGGAACATTGACCGAGTTAACCTTTCCAGATGGAACCAAGCTTCGCATTGACCCGCGGTTGAATGCGGGAACAGTCGCCATTCAATATCTTTTCGCACAAGTCCACAGCCAATCGCAGTGGGCACAGATCGTGGACCCGAAGAACGGTTTCCCTGCCATGTACGCGCAGATGTTTGGCGATCCGTGGGCGCGCGGCAATACCGTTACGATCTTTCCGCCCGGTTTGACTCAACCGGCTCTGTCGCTCCCGTTTCAACCCAACGTGCAATGGAGTTTCACGGGCGGTCCACACGGCGCGTGGGAACATGATGGCTCGCTCGCCGCGTTGGACTTCTCACCTGCCTCCGATCATCCCGGCTGCACGCCGACGCCGACTTGGGTAACGGCTGCCGCGCCAGGTCTGATTGTTCGTTCCGGCAATGGCGTGGTTGTCGAGGATTTGGATGGCGATGGTTACGAACAGACCGGTTGGGATTTGTTATATCTGCATATCGCCACGCAGGATCGCATCCCGCTTGGCACATGGGTCAAGACAAATGATCATATCGGACATGCATCCTGCGAGGGCGGCATTGCCACCGGCACGCACCTGCATTTCGTCCGTAAATACAATGGCGAATGGGTCGCGGCTGACGGCCCAATGCCTTTTGATTTGGATGGCTGGATCGCGCATCAAGGCAATCAACCATACATCGGCACACTGACCCGGGGCGATAAAACCATCATCGCCGATCCGTTTGGGCAAGCGTGGTCCGTCATCATTCGAAGTCCCAATGATCCGTAAACGTATTTCTTTCGTCATTGTGTTGATTGCGATTGCGGTATTTGCCTGCAATTTTCCATCCACACCCCCATTGACAGGAAACAAAACCATCTCGTCTCAATCAGGACCCGAAGCGGACCCCACCACCGACGCGCCGACTCCGCTGCCAACGCGTCCTGCCTATAGGCCGGGGCAGCTTGTGGATTACATCGCCCAGCCGGGCGATACGCTTCCTGCGCTGGCTGCCCACTTCAACACAACGATTGCCCAGATCAGGGCAGCAAATCCAGTTATCCCCGATGATGCGACCACCATGCCGATGGGCTTCCCGATGAAGATTCCAATTTATTACCGGGCGCTGTGGGCAAACCCATTCAAAATCATTCCGGACGCGGCTTTTGTCAATGGGCCCATGCAGGTTGGATTCAACACATCGGCCTTCGTCGACTCGCAGCCAGGCTGGCTGAAAAATTATCATGCCTACGCTGGCGCAGGCAGCATCCAGTCCGGCGCTGATCTGGTGGACTATGTTGCAACCAATTACAGCGTGAGTCCGCGTTTGCTGCTGGCCCTGCTCGAATATCAGGCTCACGCGCTGACCGATCCGCAGATGCCGCTCGACAGCTACATTCTCAAATATCCCGATCCGTATTACAGCACGCTTTATCTGCAACTGGTTCTCGCTGCCAACACATTGAACAACGGTTATTACGGCTGGCGCATCGGATCATTGACGGAGTTCGACGCGACGGATGGCTCGATCATCCGTCCCGATCCGTGGCAGAACGCGGCCTCGGTGGGAATCCAATATTTTTTCTCGCGCATCAGCTTCGGGTCCGCGTATGATGCGACAGTGGGTCCGGATGGGTTCGCAAAGACGTATAAATCCCTGTTCGGCGATCCGTGGACGGGAAACATCAACCTCATCCCCGGCAGTTTGACTCAACCGCCTTTGCGATTGCCGTTCCAGCCCGGCCAAACCTGGACATATACCGGGGGTCCGCATACCGGCTGGGGCGTCGGCGCGCCGTTCTCTGCGATTGACTTTGCGCCGCCTTCGCAATTTCATGGCTGCTTCACGCCTGAGCCGCAAAATTTTGTTACCGCAATGGCAGACGGAATTGTTGTCCGTTCAAGCATTGATGGTCTAATGCTCGATCTGGATGGCGATGGCGACGAACGGACCGGATGGGATATTTTTTATCTCCATCTCGCCACTGACACGCGCGCGCTCGTGGGACAGGAACTGCACGCCGGCGACTTCATTGGTTATCCATCCTGCCGCGGCGGCGAAGCGACCGGCACGCACGTCCACATTGCCAGAAAATACAACGGCGAATGGATCCCGGCAGACAGCGCAATACCACTCGATTTGTCAGGCTGGGTCGTGCATAGCAGTGGGATTGCCTATCAGGGAACGATGACGCGCAATGGGGCGACCGTCAAAGCCTGCCAATGCTCCGACTTCTACAGTGAGATTACTTCGGATACAAATCCCTGAAATAGCGAAGTGGCGGTCATTTTTGAAATGACCGCCACTTTATAAACCTAATGTCCGTTGTGCTGAAAGGTTCCCTGCTTGACCAGCTTCTGTTTTCCTGATCCCTCGTCTTCATAAACTGAATAATGTGTCTCGATTGGAAACGCCTTGCTTACCATGGCATGCACAGAACAATATTTGGTCAGAGACAATTCAACCGCGCGCAGAACCGCCGCCTCGTCCACACCACGACCGGCAACCACATATTCAATCGTCGCGCGGGTGAACACCTTGGGATGGTCAGCCGCGCGATCCGCGTGGACCTTCACATCAAAACTCGTGACGTCCTGCTGCTTCTTTTGCAGGATGGAAATCACATCCATTGCCGTGCAGCCAGCCAATGCAATTGCCACCATTTCCACCGGCCCGACGCCCTCTTCGGGGCTGGAATGACTCGCCAACTTTATCTGGTAGCCGCTATCGGCCGCGCCTACAAAGTTCAAACCTTCCTGCCAGCTTACTTTTGCGTCCATTTTTGATTCCTACTCCTTGATGATGGGTATCACATACTTTTCGAGATTCTGTTCACTGATCGCTCCAACCCATTCCAATCTTACCTGGCCGTTCCGGTCAATCACGTAAGAACTTGGCAGGTTGGCAGTTTTGAACGCGCGATCCGTGGCTTGATAGGTGGGGTCAACCAAAACGGTAAACGTCAATCCGAACTGATTGACGAACGCGGCCACGTCTGTGGTCGGGTCACCATCTTCGATTGCCACCACATTGAAACCCTCGCTTTGATATTTCGAATAAAAATCCTGGATGGCTGGCATTTCTGCTTTGCACGGCGGGCACCATGTAGCCCACAAATTGACCAGCACAGTCTGGCCGCGATAATCGGATAACGAATGTTCTACGCCGTTCAAATCTGCCAGCGACAGCGACGGCGCGTCAAACTGGACTTTGGCCGGAACCGCCGAAATATCCACCGGCGTCACCGCTGACAGGTTCGCGTTATTTTGAAGATAAGGAATATAAAATGCCACCGCCGCGCCGAGCAGGATCAAACCAATGCCTGAAATGCCAAGCGCGATCATGCGCGGATTTGCTTTCATTTGCCAATCTCTCTTTCGGTTGCCCGCACGGGGCAGGCGTTCAAAGTTATCAGGTGCAGCCTCCGCCTTCCGTGCTGGTGTATCCGCACACCGGACACTCAAGGGCCAGCACGCCATTGTAATCCAGCCTGCCCTTGCCGCATTGAGGGCACTTGTCCCCGGCCCGGTGCGGCGCAGAGGAGTGAGACGACGGTTTTACGCGTCCCATCAACAATAATTCAAAATTCGAAGCGCGCGTTTTGCGGGTAATTGTTCTTTTTTTCTTCTTGGACGGCATAAATTGAGTATAACGCGCATGAGGAAAATCATGGGTGATGTAGGGAAGAATGTCTAGGCTTTTAGGAAGTTTATTACTATCTGACCACCTTGCGGCGCGTTACCATGCAATTACGCTGAAGGTGACAACCTCACATTGGTTTGATCCTTGGAGCTATCATTAAATCAAGTTTTGGCAAATGAAAACCGCGCTGCGTTCAACGTTTTTGAAAGACCTCGATCAAGAGCAATTGGAAATCCTTGCGCCCATGTTCGAGCCTTTTCAAGCTCCTGCATCAACAATCATTTTCAAACAGGGCGAGCCGACCTCGTATCTTTACTTCCTGATAAACGGGACAGCCGCCATTCGATATAAACCCCATGATGGCTCACCCATCACATTGACGCATCTTCATCCCGGTGATGTCTTCGGATGGTCGGCTGTCGTTGGAAACAACGTTTATACGTCAAGCGCGCTCGCCACCACCGAGATCGAAACGATACGCGTCCACTGCAAAGACCTAAAAAGGTTCTGCCAAACGAATCCCGAATTGGGCTACATCGTTCTGGAAAAATTGGCGGAAAATGTTTATCCGCGATGGAAGAATTCAAGGGAACAAATCCGAAACATCTTCGGAGAGATTCTCAGCCAGCCTAATATCAAATGAACAGCCGCCGTTTTTCAACGGCGGCTGTTTTTTATCAAGACACCAGCACTTCAACTTCTTCGCGCAAATTGAAAAATAAGAATCAGCCCCGCCAGGATCAACGCCGCAGGCCAGACGTAATTCAAGTAGCCGCCAAACGGTGTGTATCCAAGCACGGCTCCCATCAAAAGCAAAATGAGGCCGGGGATATACGCCCATTGTGCGGGAACCAAAACGGCAACCAGAAGAAACGTCAACCCAAGACCAAGAAAGAAAATCCCGCCGGTTTCGCGCGCACCAAATACATCGGATAAAACGGATATAACAGCCAATGTGACCAGCACACCGCCCGGAATCAGACTCCACCAACGTTCGCGTCGGCCTGTCAGATACACAACAAAGAATCCCACGCCGAGAAGGCCGAGGAAAAAGAGTCCGCCCCAACGTCCGGGAAGGAGCGAAGATACGCCGATGCCAGCCAGCGCGGAACCGGGAATGACTGCCCACCATTCCGCGTTCGGCGACAATCCAAAGCGATAAAGGAAGTAACCTCCGCCTGCCAGAAAAACCAATCCCCAAAAGATGCTGGCCGCGCCTCGGAATAAACCAAAGCGTTCCAGAAGCATCAGCGCGCCCAACAGAACCAACGCCGCGCCAAGCAAAATGCGAAAATCAAGGCGTTTCATTTTTTCTCCTAACTGACCTGAATGGAAGTCGCGCCGCCTTCGATAGTCACTTCAGCATGATACTGGGCCAAGTCATAGTCTGCTGATTGATAGAATCCATCGCGGCGAGGAAAACGGCTTTCGTCAATATTCAGTGAACCAAAACTTTTTGCCCGAAGGCGCATGGCGACTCCCTGCGGCACACGCAATTCAATGTGAGCGGCGCCAGCTTCCACATCAACAACCGCATTTTCGACGCGCGCCGGCAGAGTTAGATTAACGCGGCTCGCTCCGCCTTCGAACGAAAAATAGTTCACGCGCAGGTCGGTCAGGTCAATGTCAAGGCGGCTGGCTCCGGCTTCGATCTTGAGAGAAATCGGAACGTCCGGCGCGAGGCGAAATTGCCAGGTTCCGCCTTCCGGTCCGAGGAAGGGAATAAAGCTCGGCCCCGCGTCGATCCGGACTTCAAGCTTGTCGCCGTTTAATCGAGCGGAATGATTCATCCCGGTGCCAACGATGCCCGTCAAGAAGTCGCCTGCATTGGCTCCCGCGCACAGGTCAATGTGTCCCGCACCGTGATCAATCGTCAGGCTGGCTTCTTTCGCGCCTTGCAGTGGTACGGAAAATTTCTGCGCGTTAGCGTAATTGGTGCGGAACATAAAGCCGCCCAGCAAAATCCAAACACCGACGGCGATAATGAAGATCGGCCAAAACCAACCGAACACATCGCCAACAAGAATTCCGGCGGCTTTTAGATAGAACAGCACGCCAAGCAAAACGAGCAGACCGCCCCAGAAAATTTCCCCGCGACGCATGTTAGCCTCCAATGACTGACTTCTAGTTACAATTTGAAGATGCCGTATCTAATTGCTGAATAAGATCAGTCTTTACTTTGAAGGGAACATTGACTGTTTCAGCCCCAGTTACTGCTTGAGCTGTGCCATCTTCCCATATTTCATAATTAGTAAGTATATAAGTGATATTTGTCTTAGGGGGTACCGATAATGAATACGTAAAGGTCTTTGTTTCAATTTGCCCGTTATCGAATCCATAGTTCGCTTTGATGTTCGCAGTAATATTAACAAAAACATCTTCGATTGGAAGCGGTATATCTGCATTAACTTCACCGCTAACGTTTAAACTATATGAGTGAATGTAAGTCTCTGATTGAGTATAGTTCTGCAAAACACTTGTGCTACCCGCACAGTTATTAATGGGGATAGTGATCTTCGCTCCCTCAATTTTTTCAATGTTTGTATTGAAGTTTATAGATTGCAGAGAGAAAGAACTACTAATCGAGGCTTGTGAATTATTGGCCTTGGGAGGCAGTATATCTATCGATCCATCGGTCTTCATTATGGTGGTTCCATTTAATAATTCTTGAGGAAGGGTAGCCGCGTTTCCTGCAATAGACTTGATGACATATCTAATATTCTTTTCAGGTATTTCAACTGAATAGGTTCCCCCCTCCTTAAGTTGATTTGTCCATGAATAAAGATCACTATTTCCTCGTATGGGACTCTCCAAAACAAATTTTTGATCGTTTCCAAGGCTTTTGTTTATAGTGTTGTATGAAAATTTATATGGATTATCTAATGTGATTATATAAATACCATCTTCAACACCCTGACCACTTTGTTTGAATTCTCCTGTGCTAGTTATGGCTCTTCCTACTTCTTGTCCATTAAGAAAAACTATAACTAGACGATTATCCAGCCATTCCTTGTTTGATGGACTCACAACCTTTCCAGCAAAAATTATATTATTAACAATTTGGTTTTGTTGCGAGGTCTGGAATAAGTGGAATCCTTCAAAGCCCGCAAAACCTAATATCCCAATTCCCAATACAACAGCCAGGATTTCAAGTACAGCACCAATTATCGTTATAAAGCCCAAGACGCCAAGCACGCCAAAAAATATAGAGGCCAAAGTGCCTAAAGTGCCAGATGCTTCTTGAACAGATTGGCTTGACGGCTGAATTGGCGGCGATACAGTTTTCAAAAATGCAATTCTAATTAAATAGAAACCGAACAATATCAACAAGAGCACCAGACCATATGAGCCAACAATTTCCAAGCGCTGGAATATAGCCGCGAAGATCAGAAACAGCACTGCGCTGATCATGATCAAATTGAGGCCGCGGCCAAAACTTCGAGGAAAGTCGCCGCCGAACATGCCTGCCAGAATATTGCCAACGCCCACGAAACCAGGAATCAGAGTCCACATGAAATTCCAAGATGCCCAATCGTGATTTATATTCTGATAATATAAGACGCTCCCAATGCCAGACACAAGTGCGGCTAGGATCGCCATGCTCGGCGCGCCCGTCAACAAGCCAATGATCAGAATTAGCGCGCCCGCTCCAACGACATAGAACGGCCACTCGAATTGAATATTCCCTAAGAGTTTCAAAGCATCCACACGTTGTGCGGCGACGAATAACACACCGATCAAAATCAGCAGGATACCAAGTACTAACGATGCACGACCTTGTCTACTCATTCCACTCTCCTTGTGAGGATCTACAAGGTGAGTGTATAACAAATTCAGGCTTTCGCCAAGCCTGAATTGATTTACGCAAAGAGATGACTCGGGGTTGCGCCATTTTCATCTGCACAATTCTGCCAGCGCCAGCCACTCCCCTTTTTGTTTTGGGTGTTCGGCAATTTTCAACCTTCCGCTTTCCACTAATTTTGTGATGGTGCGCGAACACAATTCACTGCCCCAGCCAAACAGTTTATTGACATCGCGCACCTGCGCCGTGCCAACCGATTCGAAATACAGGTCGAGTAATTTTTGCCGCGCCTGGGACTCGCTGATGAAGCGCGCCTTCTCCGGCAAATCGGGATAATACCGCGCGGTGATTTGATAGATAAAAGCATATTTCCACGCACCGGCTTCGGCAACACCAACCGGAAGAATCTTGAAATCTTTTTGCAAATCTTCGAGGGCACGATTCCATTCAGATTCTTTTGCACTTGTTAATCGAGAAGCTTTGCGAAGCGAGATCGAATCCAATTGACCTTCCTTCAGCAAAGCTTCATAAATATTTTTCGCGGCTTGCGTGAGTCGCCCATCTTCATATTGGATCAAATAATCTTCTTCAGGTGAGCCGTAATTTTCGGACAACGCGTAAAAATACGGAGCGACATCCAGCGAAATCATCGTCGCTTTGCGGCGCAGGACTTTGGCGTAATACCAAATCCGTTTGGGAAGCGCATTGTCTTTCCAGCCCCATGTGACGTGCCCCGGATCATCATGCTCATCGGCAACAGGCCGGTCACCGGCAACGGCTTTCCACAGGCTTGGGAGGTCAATTCCGTTGATCGGCCAGAAGTACACGAAGCCGCGCTCGTTGACGAATTTCAAGGCCTGGGATGGAGTCGAAATCGGTTTAACGGGATGCAGGCGAAAAGTCCGGGCGCGATGCGCTGCGAGTCGTTTGAGGTCAATGAGGGGCATAAAATCATCCATAAAATGACGGTCGCTTTTGAAGCAATCGTCACCTCGCAAGCGATTGTATTCCAGTCGCCCTATATCCGCAAACAAACGTATAATTTTTGAGAAGAGACATCCCCGTCGAAGTTCAATGCCCACCCGTTTGAGCAAAAACGAAGTCAATCAGGCAATGTCTCAACCGTAAGAACGAGTTTACCCAGACCATCATATCAACGGTAAAAGCAAGGAGCTGATTTATGCCCCGCGATGTGCCATTAGGAAATGGCAGCTTATTGGTAGCTTTCGATCATCAATATCAGATTCGGGATTTATACTGGCCGCACGTGGGACAGGAAAATCACGCGATGGGGCATCCCTTCCGCGTGGGCGTTTGGGTGGATAACCAGTTCCGATGGCTGGACGACGACAAATGGCAGCGACAGCTTCGTTACGGCCATGACACGCTGGTTACTGATGTCAAGCTTCATCATCCAGATTTAAACATCACACTCGAATTCAATGATGCCGTGGATTTCCATGAAGATTTGCTTGTCAGGCGATTGAATGTCACCGACGATTCAAACAATGGCCGGACAATCCGATTGTTCTTCCATCAGGATTTTCACATTCTCGGCAACGAATTCGGCGACACGGCGTATTACGAACCGGATCGCCGCGCAATTATTCATTATAAAGACGACAATTGGTTTCTAATCAATGGCGGAATCGTTTTGGAAGACGGCGATGCGGGCCCTGGCTGGCCGCCAACCGCCGATACAAAAGACGGTTTGGTCGTCGGTATTCATCAATGGGCATGTGGGCTAAAAGAAATCCGCAATCTCGAAGGGACATGGCGCGATGCGGAAGACGGCCAGCTTTCCGGCAATGCCGTTGCACATGGTTCGGTGGATTCCACCGTTGGCTTCGAATTGAAAATTCCCGCGCACGGAGCGCGGACACTTTATTACTGGATGGCCATCGGCCGGGACTTTGAATCGGTGGCGCGGATTAATCGAAACATCCGCGAACGCGGACCGCAGGTTTATCTGGATCGCACCGCTGCATATTGGAATCTGTGGCTCAAAAAACACATCCTCGACGAAGCTGATATTCCGCACGAAGTTTTGCATGAATATGCCATCAGCCTGCTCGTGGTCCGCACGCAGATTGATAACGGCGGCGCGGTCATCGCCGCCAACGATTCCGACGTTTCATCCGACGTGCGCGACACGTACAGTTACATGTGGCCGCGCGATGGTTCGCTGGTGACAAACGCAATGATTTTGTCGAACGGCATTGATCTCTCGCGCAAATTCTTCGAGTTCTGCACGACGGCTCTCACGCACGAAGGTTACCTCCTGCACAAATACAACCCCGACGGCACGCTGGCTTCTTCGTGGCATCCATGGTACCGCGACGGCAAAAAAGAAATCCCAATTCAGGAAGATGAAACCGCGCTCGTGCTTTGGGTCTTGTGGAAGCACTTCGAGCAGTTTGGCGATGTTGAATTCATCAAGCCGTTATATCGGACTCTGATACGTTCGATGGGCGACTTTTTATCCGCGCACCGCGACGCGCAAACCGGCTTGCCGATTCCAAGCTATGATTTGTGGGAGGAACGGCACGGCATTTTGAGTTGGACAGTTGCCGCAACGTGGGCCGGACTGGATGCGGCGGCGCGTTTCACCGAATCGTTCGGCGACGCTGAACTTGCCGCGCGTTATCGCAAGGCCGCAGACGAGATCAAGGCTGGGGCGGACGCGCAGCTCTGGCGTCCTGAATTGAAGCGTTTTGTCCGCATGATCAATCCCACCGCGGACGGAAAATATGAAATTGATCCGGTCATCGATTCGTCTCTCGCTGGTCTTTGGCAATTTGGAATGTACGCGCCAGAAGACCCGAAGATTGTTCAAACAATGGAAGCCATCCGCGACCGTTTGTGGGTCAAGACGAATGTCGGCGGCGTGGCGCGTTACGAGAATGACCGGTATCATCAGGTCAGCCAGGATATTCAAAATATTCCCGGCAATCCATGGTTCATCTGCACGCTCTGGCTTTCGGAATGGTACGCAGCCACTGCGCGCGCAAAAGGCGATTTGCAAAAATCCTTGGATTTGATTCACTGGGTTGTTGACCACGCGCTGCCAAGCGGAATTCTCGCGGAACAAGTCAACCCGTTCACCGATGAACCGCTCTCGGTCAGCCCGCTGACGTGGAGCCATGCCGCGTTCGTCACGACCGTCCACGCATATTTGGATGCAAAAGATCGTCTGCAAAAATCCGGCGCACTTTCAGGAGGTTGAAATGTTGAAAAAGTCTTATTTGAAAAACGGGAATTGCCGCGTGACGTTTTCGCTGCCCGCGAAAGTTGACGCAGAGTCCGCAAGCCTGTGCGGCACATTCAACAAATGGGACAAGAACGCGCATCCCATGAAACGATTGAAGAACGGCACGTTTTCCATCACGATTACACTTCCACCCGGCGAATATCGCTTCCGTTATTATCTCGACGACCATCATTGGGAAAACGATTGGGGGGCCGACGAATACCGCGCCAATCCATTTGGATCGGAAGATTCGATTGTTAAGGTTTAGTAAGCATTTGTGGCTTGTGCTGGCCGCGGCGGTAAAATAAAAAGCATCGTGAACAACTTTATCCTGAAAACATTTGCCAATATCGAACCGCTGAGTCAATGGGCTGCTGAAAAAATTATTGAGTCATCGCGCGAGGCCCTATTGAAGCGCGGCCGTTTCCTGTTCGCGCTCAACGGCGGCGGCACGCCAAGGCGACTCTTTGAATTGCTTGGCTCGGATTTTCGCGGCCAAATGGACTGGGACAAGATCCACATCTTTTGGGGCGACGAACGTTGCGTGCCGCCTGACGACAAAGAATCGAATTATGGACAAGCGCGCGAGATGTTTTTGAATCGCGTTGACATTCCGGAGCCGAACATCCACCGCGTCAAAGCCGAACTGGAACCGGCGGAGGCCGCGAAGGATTATTCTCAAACCCTGAAACGATTCGCCTCTCCTCCACTCGAATGGCCGCGTTTTGATCTTGTCCTGCTCGGTATGGGCGAAGATGGGCACACCGCATCGTTATTCCCCGGTTCTTCTGTGGATGATACCGAACCAGTGCTGGCTGTGACCGGACATTATCAGGGCCGCCCTGCAAACCGCGTCACACTGACTCCGCGGGTATTGAATTCCGCAAGAACGATTCTCTTCATGGTCGCCGGAGCCAGCAAAGCAGAAACGTTGAGCCGCGTGCTTGGCAGGGAACGCAATCCAAAGCAATTGCCCGCGCAGCGCATTGATCCAAAAGATGGCGAAGTAATCTGGCTGACAGATGAGGCTGCGGCGGGCAAATTATCGAAGGAAATATCGTGAAATTATCAGACGTCATTTCGAACAAATAACTTCGTTGTTGTTCAGCAAAGCGGCATCAAAATATCTGGAGGTAGAGAGTTATGGAACTTGCAATGATCGGTTTGGGAAAGATGGGATTGAACATGGCTACGCGTTTGGTGCGCGGCGGCCATCGCGTTGTCGGATTTGCGCGCAGCAAGGAATCGATCCATGCGGCTGAAGAAGCTGGAGCGGAAGGCGCATATTCGCTGGAGGAAGTTGTCAAAAAGTTGAAAGCGCCGCGAGTCATTTGGGTGATGGTTCCCGCTGGCCCGCCTACAGATGAGACCATCGAGAAATTGTCCAGCCTGCTCGAAAAAGGCGATACAGTGATTGACGGCGGGAATTCGAATTACAAAGACTCGATCCGCCACGCAGAACTATTAAAAGAAAAAGGAATCCATTTCCTAGACTGCGGCACGAGCGGAGGCGTGTGGGGCATCAGCGAAGGCTACAGCCTGATGATCGGCGGCGAGGTTCACGTCGTGGATAAGATGCGTCCCATCTTCGCGACGCTCGCGCCCGGCAAGGATCAGGGCTGGGGACGCGTCGGTCCGCATGGCGCGGGGCATTATGTCAAAATGGTCCACAACGGAATCGAATATGGCATGATGGAAGCGCTGGCTGAAGGTTTCAACATCATGAAGTCAAAGAAAGAGTTCGAGTTAAATTTGGACGAGATCGCCGAGATCTGGCGATATGGCAGCGTCGTGCGCTCATGGTTATTGGATTTAACCGCCAACGCGTTGAAGGACGACCCGACTCTTTCAGATATTGAACCGTGGGTCGCCGATTCCGGCGAGGGCCGCTGGACGGTGGCCGAGGCCATCGAACATGATGTGCCCGCGCCGATCATTACGCTCGCCTTGCAAATGCGTTTCGTGAGCCGCGACAACGAAAATTTTTCGGCGCGCTTGCTGGCCGCCATGCGGAATCAATTCGGCGGGCACGCCGTCAAGAAGGCCGATTAGATCACCACCGAGAACGCCAAGCTCACAGAAATGCTTTTTGCATTTTCTCTGTGTTCTCCGCAGTAAAAGGGTTTAGCATGAATAATAATTTACCGACTTCCATCATTATCTTCGGCGCATCCGGCGATTTGACACAACGCAAGTTGATTCCTTCGTTGTTCAACCTGTGCCGTAAAGGGCGTATGCCTGAACGTTTCCAAATTGTCGGCTATGGAGGCACAGCCTATACAGACGATCAATTCAGACAGCATTTGCTGGATGGCGCAAAGAAATTTGCAAGCTTTGAATTCACAACAGAGGAATGGGACGATTTCGCCTCGCGTCTGACTTACCTGACACGGCATTATGATCAAGTGGATGATTATAAGGAGTTGGATCAGATCGTAGGCCAATGGGAAGGCCGGCGCGGAAATCGTCTTTTTTACATGGCTACTCCGCCCGCCGCTTATCCCTCCATCATTCAATTGCTGGGTCATACAGGCCACCTGCTCGAAAACGGCAGTCCCGCCGAAGCGGGATCTTCAGCCTGGCGGCGCGTCGTGATCGAAAAGCCTTTCGGCACAGATTGGTCCTCAGCGCATAGTTTGAACGAACAAATTCACAAGACGTTGAACGAAAATCAAATCTATCGTATTGACCATTACCTTGGCAAAGAGACGGTGCAAAATATTTTGGCCATGCGTTTCGCCAACACCATCTTCGAGCCGCTGTGGAATCGCAATTACATTGATCACGTCGAGATTACCGTCGCGGAACAGGTTGGCGTGGAACACCGCGCCGGTTACTATGATAACGTTGGCGTGGTGCGTGACATGTTCCAAAACCATCTGCTCCAGCTCGCAACGTTGGTGGCGATGGAGCCGCCCGCTTCGTTCGACGCAACCGCCCTCCGCAATGAAAAGGTCAAAGTGTTGAGCGCCATCCCGCCGCTGAAAGACGAAGCGGTTGTGCGGAACACGGTCCGCGCACAATACAAAGATTACCGCAGCGAGGACGGTGTAAAGCCCGATTCAATGACTCCGACTTACGCGGCACTGCGCCTTCAAATTGACAACTGGCGCTGGCAGGGAGTCCCGTTCTATCTCCGCTCTGGAAAGCGACTTGCCCAAAAGATTTCACAAGTCACGATCCAATTCAAAGAACCGCCTCACCTGCTCTTCCCCGGTGCGGACAGAAAGATCACACCCAATATGCTGGTCCTTTTTCTGCAGCCCGACGAAGGCATCCACTGGCGATTCGAGGCGAAAGTGCCCGACACCGCCGCGGACATGCGTTCGGTGGATATGGAATTCAAATACGAAGATTCATTCGGCAAAACCGCCATCCCTGAATCCTACGAGCGCCTCCTGCTGGACGCGCTAACTGGCGACGCGTCTTTGTTCACACGCGCGGATGAAGTCGAAACCGCGTGGAGACTGATAGACCCCATCCTCGAAACCTGGGAATCGAAGAACCAGCCATTGGCATTCTATGATCCCGGATCGTGGGGGCCGGCTGAAGCCGACGAATTGCTATCCCGCGAGGGCCGCTCCTGGTCCAAGTGGGATGCGAACCCAAAGTGAATTTCAGCCCGACTTTATAAAGTCGGGCTGAATGATTAATCAACCATAATCCAGTTGAATTTGATGGCTGGCCGGCCTGTCCGGTTGGACAGGCACAAGACTCTCCTGATGACAGGGACAGGCGGGGATCGAAATCCGTATGATAAAGATGGAAAACTCACATCATCAGAATCGGACTCTACGCAACCGCAGCATTCTGAACACGTATTGAATTAGTGAGTTTGCACAAGAGGAGAATTGCATCATGAAGATTTTTAAGTTCATTGCCTTTGCCGCGCTGGCCCTGACTTTAAGTGCGTGCGGCTCGACCGCGGCTTCGAATCAAGCCGCTCCCACTGTTATCCCAACAGTTGTAGCTCCGAACATCACCGTCTCACAAGGACGGCTGGAACCCATCCGATATACCGACATTGCTTTGAATGCAAGCGGATTGGTCAGCGAAGTGCTGGTCAAAGAAGGTGATCATGTTACCGCCGGTCAGGTCATTGCTACGTTGAAAAGCAATGAGGCTCAAACCCTGGAAGAGGCGCAAGCCAACGCGTCGAAAGAGTTGACAAGCGCATTTCAAGACCTGCGCGACGCCCAATACAATCTGGACAACTTCGACATTCCCAACGACTTTACGGATATGACTCCGCAGCAAGCGGTGGGTATGACACTGCAAAATCTAAATGCTGCGCGTGATGCGTATGAGCCGTACAAATACTTATCCCCCAGCACAAATTCAACCGGACGCAACTTCAAAAAACAGTTGGATAATGCCTGGGCAAAATATCGCCGGGCCATTCAATGGATGCAGCTCCAGTCGAATGTTGACAACGCCCAGGCGCGCGTAGATCACGCTCAGAAAGATTCCAGCGCCCTGCAAGATCCAAACTTTGCGCCGGGCACTGCCGGCATCCGCGCAGCTTTGGCGAACGCAGAAGTCCGTGCGCCGTTTGCAGGCGCAGTTACGAAATTGAGTCTCAAGGTCGGCGAATATGCCGCAGCAGGACAGGCCGTTGTAACCATTGCGGATTTATCAAGCTGGGTCGTGAAGACCACAGACCTGACCGAGATTGACGTGGTCAGCGTCAAGGAGGGCCAGCCCGCCACCATCAAGCTCGACGCCATTCCAAGTGCCGAGCTGAAAGGCACGGTTTCTTCCATCAGCGCAAACTACGGCGAAAAGCAAGGCGATATTATTTACGAAGTGACCGTTCTATTGAATGACAATCATCCCAAAATGCGCTGGGGCATGACCGCTGAAGTTCAACTGCCGAAGTAAGCAGGTTGCTTTCAGTAAAAGCATTCGCATGCGAATCATATTCCAACGCGAACCCTTTTGCTGATGAAGAGGCCCTATGTCATTATTTAAATCCAAAAAGAAACAGGAAACCGACGAATGTGCTGACGATGGCACATCCTTGATCGGGCTGCGCGATGTACATAAATATTACAAAACGGCGGCTGGTGATTTCCATGCGCTCAACAGCATTGACCTGCAAATCAATGCCGGTGAATTCGTCAGCGTGATCGGAAAATCCGGAAGCGGCAAGACCACATTGATCAACATGATCACCGGCATTGACCGGCCATCCTCCGGGAAGGTCTGGGTCAACCACATCCCTCTCAATGAGTTGAGCGAGGGACGCATGGCGCGCTGGCGCGGAAAGAATCTCGGCATCGTCTTCCAGTTCTTCCAACTGCTGCCGGTGATCTCGGTTATCGAAAATGTGATGCTGCCGATGGATTTCTGCAATTCATTTCCATTGCGCGAACGCGCAAAACGCGCCCTGCACCTGCTCGATCTGGTCGGGCTGGCTGACCATGCTTATAAACTTCCATCTGCACTCTCCGGCGGACAACAGCAGCGCGTCGCCATTGCGCGCGCCCTTGCAAACGACCCACCGGTCATTATCGCGGATGAACCGACGGGCAACCTGGATTCAAAGGCCGCCGAATCCGTATTCAATCTCTTCAAAGATCTGGTCGCCGAGGGCAAGACCATCATTATCGTAACGCACGACAGCGGACTCGCAAAACGCACCCAACGCACGGCGTTGATCGCCGACGGCGAAATTGTCAATGAATATGTCACCAAAGCGCTGCCCACGCTGACCCCCGCGCAACTTCTCGCCGCCACGCACAAGGCAAAGCTCCTTAAATACGAACCCGGCACAATGATCCTAGAGGAAGGCACGCACAGTGAAAACTTCTACGTTGTATCCAAAGGTGTGGTTGAAGTCGTCCTGCCGCGCGCAAACCAGTCGGATGTCGTGGCGCTCCAGCTTGGCGAGGGAAAATATTTCGGCGAGATGGAATTCTTCCATGAGCGCAGGAGCCGGGCTTCGATCCGCGCCTCGGAACATACTCCGGTCGAAGTGCTGGCGATAGATTACGAAACACTAAATTCATTGCTTGCAGAATCGGAAGCAACCTTGAACGCATTGCATCAAGCCGCTGACATGCACGAGGATGAGAATGCGCAGCATCGGGGAGCAAAGAAATGAGCCGCTGGAAGAAAGTCTGGGCCGATTTCTGGAAGAATAAGACCCGCACGATTTTGACGATCATCACGATTGCTGTCGGCACATTGGCAGTCGGCTTTACCAACAACCTTGGGTTGTACATGGCAGAAAGCATGGAGAGTGATTATCTTTCATCTCATCCATCGCACGCCACAGTTTATGCTTACCCAATGGACGACGACAGCGTGAAAATCGCGCGCGAGGTTCCAGGCGTAAGCGCCGTGGAAGGACACACTGCCATCAGCGCCAATTTGATTCGGCCTGACAAAAAAATACTGGTTCAATTCACAGCGATCAAGGATCCCAATGGGCTGACCGTAAACATGCTCAAGCCGGTCATGAACGAATCGGCCATCCCGCCGCTCGGAGACAAAGAAGCATTGTTCGACTCGTCCATAACCGGGCTTGGATACAAACCGGGCGACATGCTCGATATCGAACTTGACAACGGAAAGCATCGCACGCTGCGCCTTGCTGGATATGTTCATGCGCCGACCGGCATCCCGTACAGCCTGGCAGAGGTTGGAGATGCATACGTTACACCAGATACACTGGTCTGGCTGGGCGGCTCATACGACTATAACATGCTGGCCGTCAGCGTCAGCGAGCGCCCAACAGACGCGGAGCATGTGACGGATGTTGCCCAGGCCGTTGGAGACCGCATCGAGCGCAGCGGCGCCGCTCTCAACTTCGTAAATGTCTACCAGCCGGGGCATCATTTTGCATACAACATTTCACAAGGCATGTTTTTCATCCTTGGCATATTGGGATGGCTGACCGTCCTCCTGAGCGCGTTCCTGATCGTCAACACCATTACAGCTTTGATGACCCAGCAAACGCGTCAAATTGGAATGATGAAAGCCATAGGCGGTGGAACTTTTCAAATCCTGGTGATGTACGTTGTTTTGATCCTGAGTTTCGGATTATTTGCGCTGGCGATTGCCATTCCGCTGGCAAACAATGCGGCGGCAACCATCGGGCGCGGCATGGCCAATTATTTGAATTTTTATCCAACGCCGTATCGCGGCTATACATCCACTTTGATACAGCAGGGAATCGTCGCGCTGGCGATCCCTCTGCTGGCGGCGCTATGGCCGATCTATAGCAGCGTCAGAATGACGGTGCGCGAGGCGATCAGCGATTATGGCATTGGAGGCGCCAAAAAAACAAAAGCCGCCTCAGTGAGCAGAATTGATTTATTGATCCCGCGCCCGATCCGGCTTTCGCTGCAGAATGCGTTCCGCCGCAAAGCGCGGCTGACGCTGACTTTGTTCACACTCGTCCTGGGTGGAGCCATCTTTATCGGAATATTCAACCTGTGGGCATCCTTCGATAAAGTCATCAATGACATTCAGGGATACTTCCTCGCCGACATCAATGTCGGCTTCAGCCGAGGCTATCGCCTGGACAAAGTCGCGCCGATCGCGAAAAGCGTCCCCGGCGTGGAAAGCGTCGAAGGCTGGCTGGAGTATGGCGGGACACTGATACGGGATGAAAAGCAAGCTGGCACGCAGATCATGTTTGTTGCGCCGCCATCCAATTCAACACTGATCAAACCGGTCATCGCGGCGGGACGCTGGCTCAAACCCGGCGACGAAAACGCCATCGTGATTGGCAACCACCTGCGGAACATGTTCCCCGATTTGAAAGTCGGCGATTGGCTGACAATCAAGATTGACGGCAAGGACACGCAATGGCATATCGTCGGTTTCTATACCATCACAGGCAATGTGAACCCGCCGCTGCTTTACGTCAATTATGAATACATCAGCCGCCTGATCAACGCACCCGATCGGGTTTATGCCTTGCGCGTGATCACAACCAGTCATGACGCCGCGTTCGAGAAAAGAGTCAATGACCAACTGCAAGCCGTTTATGCAGAACAAGGAGTCCAAGTTTCCACTACACAATTAAGCGCGGACTTCATCCGCAGCCAGACGGCGACCACGGATATCTTCATCTACTTCATGCTGACAATGGCCATACTCATTGCGGTTGTCGGCGGATTGGGTTTGATGAGCATGATGAGCATCAACGTTCTGGAACGGACGCGTGAGATCGGCGTGATGCGCGCCATCGGCGCATCGAACTGGAACATCCAAACCATCGTCATCGTGGAAGGCGTGGTCATCGGCTTGATCAGTTGGATGATCAGCGTTGTTCTCTCCATCCCAATTACGGTAGTGTTATGCACCGGCGTCGGTATGGCTTTCCTTACCACACCAATGCAGCCGGTCTTCGGCCTGACCGGAATCCTGACGTGGCTGGTCGGCATGTTGGTCATTGCCACATTCGCAAGTGCATTGCCTGCCCACCGCGCATCCAGTCTCACCGTGCGCGACACATTGGCGTACGAGTAACCCCCATCCACAAAGACTCGAACATGCAGACAAATATTTGTCTGCATGTCTTTTTTTTCAAGATGTCATCGCGAGGAATGGCGCAGACAGCGCCACGACGCGGCAATCTCAAGTACGCATCAAACAGGAGATTGCCACGCGATGACACACAATATTCGTGGCTGATTCTTTCGGCTATACTTGGCGCATGAACGCGCTGAAACAATTTGAATCCCACATCCCATCTGATTTACGAAAAAACATTGAGCAAATCAAATCCCCTTTCGATGTGCAGGAATTTTTACTGACCATGCCATACAAAGGCGAAGCCCGCGACCGCTCACCGTTGAATGTGCTGTTGGACAAGCAATGCCATTGCCTCGACGGCGGATTCCTGGCCGCGCTCCTGCTGTGGAAATTGGGCCACAAGCCGCTCGTCCTTGACCTCGTTCCGGCTCCCGGCGTGGACGATGACCATGTGCTGGCGCTTTACCGCGTCGACGGACTCTGGGGCGCAGTTGCAAAATCCAATTATGTCAATCTCGGATTCCGCGAAGCCGTCCACAAAAATCTGCGTGAATTGGCGATGACTTATTTCGAGCATTACGGCTCGATCCATCAGATCAAAGCCCTGCGCGGTTACACGCGTCCGTTTGACTTGTCGAAGTTTCCGCTCACCGATTGGGCATGGAATGAAGGCAGCGCAGCCAAGTTATACAAAAAGTTTTACAGCCGAAAATCTGTCCCGCTCATCACAGAAAAAATCGCCAAGCGATTGAGCATGGTCACCGACCGCATGTACGCCGCCGAAATCATGTACACTGATTTGAGCCAGTCGTTTGGGAATAGAGACGAGTAATAAAAGATAGAGCGCGGGAAGGTATAATAACCAAAGCTGAAAAAAACTTATCCACAAGGAATCAAAAGAAAGGCAGTGTGCAAGATGGAAGCTCCGATGACAGCCATAGAAATAAGCGAGATGAATGGCTAAAAGCCTCCCTGAGCAACTCCGCCTTTGAATATCTGCGCGACCCCGAAGAAGATATTTATATCAGTAGCCACGGCAAGTTGTTCAATGAAGTATAGAGTGATGCAGTTGTCGCCAGTAGAATCGTAATTGAGGTAAAGCATGAGAACAAAGTTTGTTGAACGACGCGGAAAGATCGAGCAGATGGACAGATCATTCGACCTGAAATTCTGGCAGGCACAGCCGCCCAAAGCGCGATTCGATGCGTCGTGGGAATTGATCGTCCATTACATGAAGGTGAAGGGACTCGATGTTCGTCAACTCCGACTTCAGCGATCTGTTACGCATTTTCAACGACCATCACGTTAGATACATGGTGATTGGCGGATACGCGGTCGTGCAATACGCCGAACCGCGTTTCACCAAAGATCTTGACATGTTGATCAGCACGGATGTCGCCAATGCCGAAGCGGTGTATAACGCTTTACGCGAGTTTGGCGCGCCGTTGACTGGACTCACGGCAAAAGATTTTTCAGAAGAAGGCTTTTTCTTTCAAATGGGTGTCCCGCCCGTGCGTGTGGATATATTGATGGGAATCCCAGGTATTAAGTTTGAAGAATATTGGAACAGACGCATGGAAGTTGACTTTGATGGGTTGAAAGTAGTTTTCATCTCGAAACAGGATTTGATCACATCCAAGCGCGCGGCAGGCCGCCCACAAGATTTGATTGACGCGGATCTATTATCGAAAGAGTGATGACAAGCGATCAATAGGAGCCGACTATGGGGCGCATCGAAAAGACCGTCTTCATCAGTTACCGCCGCACAAATTTTCCGTGGGCGTTTTGTATCTATCAGGATTTAACGCATCACGGATATGATGTCTTTTTTGACTATCAAAACATAGACAGTGGGAGTTTTGAA
>JAKAKJ010000096.1 GCA_021824575.1 Chloroflexota bacterium | reverse complement strand
CGGTTACAATTTCTCTGGGCATGGTATTCTTCGTCTCCTTCCACCTGGCAGTGTTTGGAGAAAGATACCATGCCTTCTTCATTTCACGTTATTCAAATTCTATGCTACCAACCTTGCGCTGTAATATGAGCTATACAATATTTTTTCTGAAAAGACCGATGGAGATCTTTCGAAAGATGAATTTAAGATGGAGTGCGGGGATCTAATTGGTCGAGGGTTAATCAGAATTAGCTCGAGCCTAGACGATTTTGAAGACTTATATGAACCAGACAGAAGGATAGCTCATAATTCAAAGAAAGATGGAATTCTTCCAAAAATAATTGTGACTGATGTTGCCCAAAAATTTGTGAGTTTTATTTCATCAAAAGCATCAGTATAATGTTTTCGTATCAATGCTCAGCGTTGGGATGACAAAGCATTCCACACTTGAAAATTCTCCATGTCAAAAATTCCACGCCTTGATTACGATCAAATCGCCTCGGAATACAACCAGCGATACTCATCTGACCCATCCCAAGAACGCAGCCGGGCATTGCTGGCGCTGGCAGAACGAGTTAAGGCACAGCGCATCCTTGAAGCAGGATGTGGCACAGGCCATTGGTTGAATCTGCTTGACTCTCTGACCAATGGGTTGTACGGGTTGGATTTCTCCGCAAAGATGTTGCATGAGGCGGGCAAACAATCAGCTCAACTGAAATTGACACAGGGTTCGGCCATTCGCCTCCCCTACTGCGACAACTCCTTTGACTTTGTTTACTGTGTGGATGCCATCCACCACTTTGGTGATGTGCAATCGTTCATTGCAGAATCGTTTCGCACCGTAAGACCGGGCGGAGTGCTGGCCGTGGTCGGTTCTGATCCGCATAGCGGCGATGACCATTGGTATGTGTATGATTATTTTGATGGCGTTCTGGCGATGGACCTGCGGCGTTTCCCATCCCGCCGAACGATCCAGGATTGGCTTGCAGAGGAAGGCTTTCAGGATATTACAACGGAAGTCGTGGAACAAATCCGCGATGTCTATCACGGCAGAGACGTATTGAATGACCCCTTCCTGAAAAAGAATGCGACTTCGCAGCTGGCAACACTTTCTGATGATGCATACAAGTCCGGAATCGGGAAAATCAAGTCCGCAATTGCAGATGCAGAATCCCGCAAGGAAGGCGTCGCCTTTTCTTCCGACCTATGTGTCAAAATGACCTTCGGATTTAAGCCGGTTTGAAAGAACACAAGTCAGTTGTTTTATTTGTTGTTTCAATGTTGAGCGCCGTACAATTTTGGAAACAAAGGAGATTCATCATAAACCTTCAAGATGTTCTCCTCATCTACAATTATAATTATTGGGCGAACAAACGCATCCTTGCGGCAAGTGAAAAAGTTACCGAGAAACAATTCCTCGCTCCTGCAAGTTTTCCATCTCACATATTCAATTCAGGGGCTTATTGCTGCTTCATCGGCAGGTTCGAGCCGCAGTATGGGCAGGCCGCTGATTGTGCGCCTGTCCATCTGACTTCATAGGAACGGATTGGTCCGCCGCAACGTGGACATACGGCGGGAAGCACATCAATCCGATGGACTGGCGCAGCAGGCGCGGGAGCCGGTGTCGACGCGGCGGGAGGCGAAAAAGATGCGGATGCCGGCGGCGGATTCTGCGGCCACTGTGTTGCCGATCCGCGAAAGACCGCTTCGAGGATCATGCTCAATCCGATCAACAATAAAATGCCCGGCCAAAAGTGTCCAAAGAAAAACAGGATGCCGAGACCGATTAACCAGATCGCTCCGTGGAACGGGCGCCACGGTCGGGCAAATCTGGGAACATATCTGTATCTGCCATATCTTCGCATGTTGTCATCCTTGCCAATAAATTTTACCGATTACAGGATTATACGAAAAACTCGTTTGTCAGGTTGCTTGCTCATGCCTTGCGACGATTTGCAAACCATAACAATCCCGCGCCGACGATGATCAGGATTCCGCCATTGATAGCCCATTGAGTTTGACCAGTCATAAAACTTCCGGGCAGGATGTTAATTCCTTGCAGGAAAAAGATGATACCGGG
The DNA here is from genome assembly GCA_021824575.1 of Chloroflexota bacterium. Lineage (GTDB taxonomy): Bacteria > Chloroflexota > Anaerolineae > Anaerolineales > Villigracilaceae > Fen-1038. The sequence goes on along the minus strand of JAKAKJ010000096.1, from coordinate 35,055 downwards.
CAGAAGACATAAGACGCCAATAATGTTCAATACGATTTTCATTTTGTCTCCAATTCCAAATGAGCTCGACAAATATTTTCGTCGCCTTGAGCGAAGCGCAGTCGAAAGGCAGAGCAGATACTATACGCCTCGACTTCGATCTAGCGGCCTTCGCCCGGCGCGATAAACACGTACTACTTTGCAGGCACCAATTTCCAAAACAAAAATCCAGCCAGCAACGCCAGCGCCGCGCCGAAATAAAACGGAGCGGACGCGCCGAATCCTGTCCACGTGCCGACGCCCTGCCACAACACGCCTGCGATAACGGAAGCAGGCAATGCGGCGAGTCCGATGGCGGCGTTGTAGAGTCCGTATGCAGTGCCGCGCCGCTCCACGGGGACAAAGTCGGCAACGAGCGCGCGAGCCGCGCCTTCCGTAGCGGCGTAGTAGATTCCGTACAAGCCATACAAGACCCAAACATGCCATCCCGCGTGAGACAGCGCGAGGCCGAGATAAACCAATCCATAGGCGATCCACCCGCCGATAATCAAACGGCGGCGTCCGATTTTATCGGACCACGAACCAAGCGGGCCCGCAAGCGCGGCGTAGACAAAATTGAATGTCATCAGCATCAACATGATTTGGACAACATCCAGTCCGCGATTCTGACCCAAAAGAATGATGAACGAATCCGATGAGTTTCCAAGCGTGAATAACACAACCACCGACAGAAAAAGCTTGAAGCGGATATCAAGCCCTTCAAACGATGGCAGGGCCGAAGTGCGTTTTGTCTTCATCGGAACATCGCTTGCGCCAGCGATCAATACCAATACGCCAAGCACGGCCGGGATGAAACTAATCAACACAGCAATTTGGAATGTATGTCTTGTGAGATCAAGGCCGTTCGCTTCGGTCAACCAGACGACGAGCGCAGCCAGCCCAAGTCCCAGAAATGCACCGGCAGTATCTCCCGCGCGGTGAACGCCGAAAGCCAGTCCGCGCTGTTTATCGTCAATGCTGTCCGCAACCAACGCGTCGCGCGGCGCTGTGCGGATTCCCTTTCCGAGCCGATCTGAAAACCGAACACCGAGCACCCATTCCCAGGAAGCTGCAACAAAAAGAAAAGGTTTTGAAATCGTGGAAAGTGCATAACCGGCGACAGCCAGCCATTTGCGCCCGCCAAGTTTATCGGAGAGCGAACCCGCGTAGACTTTCATCAGGCTGGCGGTCGTTTCAGCAATGCCGTCAATCAAACCGATGATCGCCGTCCCGACGCCCAGCACATTGGCGAGAAACAACGGGACGAGATTGAAGATCATCTCCGAAGAGACATCGGTGAAGAATGATGTGAGTGTTACGGCCCAAATATTGCGCGGCAAACTTTGAAGCGATGATTTATTGTTCACCTTATTCCTTTTTCCCCAAGTAGCCAAATGCAATCAACACAGCGGACAAGATCGAGATTGCCGCAGATTGACGCAATAAGTCAGCCGTATCGCCAGCTACGAAAAGTGATTCTACAAACTTGACTGCCATAACCAACACAATCATACTGCTTAGCTTGGATTTGAGTTCGTGCAGGTCGTGGGCGATCATCCATGTGGGCAGGGACAAATCCCCGATGAACATCTCATACAGGCTTACAGAAAAAATGAACAAGGTTATTGAGATGAGAAGGCTGTCAACCAGTTCGATAAATTCAATAGTGATGGCCGAATCTTTGCCAACGGTTTCCACCACCAATTGAATCACATGAAAAGTCTTGAGAGCGCCCCAACCAAAGGCGGCTGCTGAAGCCAGTAGAAGGCAGACGATTCCCACCCATGCCATATAGCGCGAATTGACAAGAAACTTTGACATCGCTTCTCCTCATAAATTAAACGAACAGAAAAGCAGGCTTTTACCTGCTTTTATTCTTCTTCGCCCCCGTCATCATCGGATGCGCCAGGCTGTTCAATCCGCAGAACATCGCCGTGATAATTGATGACTACTTTGAAGCCGAGCATTCCAAGATAGGCGCGTCCTTCTTCGGGTATGCCCTGTTGCATCAACGCATCGAATTGCTGATCCATGTTCTTGAGTTGTTGTTCGATGGCGGCTTTCGTAAAAATATCCTCCTGCCCCAACATCTTGGCAGTCTGCTCGGAAATGTAATCTTCACTGCCTTTCATCATATCCTGCATCTGTGTCAGCACCTGGCGATCCACCTGCTCTGCAGGAATGTGACGGCGAAAGCCCGCATCGTCAATTACATAAAAAGGTTCTTCGCCAACTGTCGTTGCTTCGACGGCGCGATCATTCTCGTCTACGACGAGGCCAGCGAATAAAGGTTGCCTTGTCATGATGATTCCTTATGAATTCGACGAAACGATCTGGACGTTCGTCCCCTCACCGGGCTTGTAGAGATATTGAACATCAACCGGGACTTCGGGCAGGGTCCAGCGATAAATGAATTTCGCGTCGACTGGAAGCAGGTTCACGCATCCATGACTGCGCGGCTGACCGTAATCGTTGTGCCAGTACGTGCCGTGAAATGAGTCGCCGGTTCCGGTGAAGAATGAGACCCACGGCACGCCCGGCAGATCATAACCGCGACCCGCGCCGGCCGCGCCGTCATTGGTCATGTGGATGGTCGGGCCTTTGTGGAATGTCAAAAAATCGCCGAGCGGCGTCCGCGTACCTTTGCCTCCGCTGGAACAACGCGCCGTCAACACGGATTTATCGCCTTCGAACGCGGTGACTAATTGTGTGGCAACATCCACGTAAATATGTTTTTCGGAAGCAGGAACATTGGTCGAAAGCGGAGACAATTCATCGTTTGGCACGAGGCGCATATCCGAAGCCTGGACATAAAGTGAGTTGTGAATTTCGCTATCGTAGATTTTGTACCAGATTGTTTTTTCGTAACGGTTGACAGCAACGCCCGTCACCCAATGCGTCGTTGCATAATAGACGCGATAACCGCGATCCGACCAGGTGCTCGAATCAATATGCGTGTCGCTGTATGGAACCGTGATCTCGCCCAATTGTCCTGCGGCGGGAATATCGAAGATGGGCTTTTGATAATTTGTTTCCACCGGCTGAAGAAAACCGGAATAGGCATAGCCTTTATCAATTTGAAACCAGATGTTGTTGTATGGATTTCCATAATCGCCGGCGGTTTGTCCAAGGACATCCACCACCTGGTCCCGGTTGAAGATGTAAAGCTGTTTGGATTTGTAGGATGGCTCGCTGTACAGACTGATTCCGCTCAAGGTGGTGCGCGCCTGTTTCACCGATGCGGCGAGGACACGGTCGAGTCGCAGTTCGGCGAGCACTGCGCCGAGCAAACCTGCGCCTGAAAGTCTGAGAAAATCGCGGCGTGATAAAGGGAAGGCTGTCATTTTGTGTAACTGGATTGTATCTGATTTAAAGGGCTCAAGAAATGGGATAGTGACAAGTCTAATACAATTCTTACCACTTCTTCATGTCATTGCGAGCCGCGTTCTTCGTGGTGTGGCGATCTCGCACTTCAGCCAAACAATTTTTATTGATTCTTGAGACCGCTGCACCGCTTGGCTCCTCGCGGTGACATCTTGTTCATTTCACAATTTCAACCAGCGTGCCTTTTGGTTCATACGCAAACTGATCGGCCGGTGGGACAACCGGCGTTGTCCAGCGAAAAAGCCATTTGGCGGATGCAATGCTCAAGTTCACACATCCGTGGCTGTGTGGATGGCCGAAGTCATTGTGCCAGAAGGTTCCGTGCAGCGAAACGCCAGCTTCGTTGATGTACATTACCCACGGCACGCCGGGCAGGTCGTAGCCGTCGGATGTCAGGTCACCAGCAGCCATGTGGCGTGTCGGACGTTTATGATAGGTCATGAACGAGCCGGTTGGGGTCGAATATGTCCCATCGCGGAATTGCGCTCCGCTCGAAGCGCGCGTCGCGAAAACCGGATTGTCATTTTCATAAGCAAATACAAGTTGATTGTCCAATTGCACCTGGATTCGCTTTTGGGTGTCGGGGACGTTTGGGGAAATGGGAGCCAGTTCCTCGTCCGGGATGATGCGAAGATGCTCGCCGGGCGCGTAATAGCGTTTGTTCCATTTGTCGTCCAGCACCTGATACCAAATATTCCCATCCGCTGATTTGGCTGCAGACAAAATCCAATGTGTGGTTTCGTAATACATCCGATAAGCCGCTGCGGATTTTGCGTCGGCGTTCTCATGCGCGTCCGTGAACGGGACGGTGACTTCGCCGAGGACTCCGCTTGTTGGAATATTCATCGTCGGCGTATTGAGAATCGTGCGAACGGGTTGAATCGTGCCGGAATAAGCAAAGCCTTCATTGCCAATCTGGTACCAAACGCGGTTGTAAGCATTCACGTCATCGCTGACTGTGACATCCGTGATGGGTAACACCGAATCGCGCCAGTACATCTTTACTGAATTGGCTTTTAAGGACGGCTTGTCATAAAGCCAGATCAGGCGGGTTGTGACGCGTCCCTGCTGGGCATCCAAAAAATCCTGCGAAAATAGATTGAGCGGCGAATGCGCCGCTCTTTGCGTAAAGCCTGGCAGGGATAAACCGAGAAGCCCCAATCCGCTCAATTTGAGAAAGTCGCGCCGTGTTACGGAAGGTCTGTCATTCATTCTGAAAAGTCGTTTGCTGATATCCTTCGGGTGCGGTGTCTGCGCGAATTTTTGCTGTGTAATCCTTCAGCATTCACACTGCTCAGGCAACCTTTTCGTTCCATGCCCGAAGTCTAGCACATTCGAGCCGGGTTCATAATAGGCTTTAGGGGGCATGTAATATCTTTGGCATATTCGTTGGCGCAACTGTTGGGGCGATAAGTGGAATCTTCGTCAAATTCTGCGTCTTGAACCTGTCTCTCCTTAATTCGGATTTTAATTCTTAAACATCAGAGATGGATATCTCCGACCGTGTTTGCAGCGCGCATTATTCCAAAACAGACAAATCCTGGCGGAACTTCATCTTTCCCCATGATAAAATAACCTCATGCAGCCCTCATTAGAGAAGCTTCGAAAATTCTTCCGTCTCGAACACGAGAACGGATACAGCAACAATGCAATTATTGGCGGTTTGGCAAAGATGCTCGACTTTTGGGAAGGTGAGGCACGCGCCGACCGCATCAGCGAGGAAGTGATTCAAGCCGTCGTGCAGAGACTCCGCTCGTATGACGGACTCAGCCCGCAGTCCCGCGCTGACGCGTTGAAAGGTCTGTGGAAGCGCATCGGCGAAACGTATCCCGAAGCCGCGCAGAGGCCGCAGCAAAAGCCGCGTCCGCAAACATCTGAATCTGCACCGACACAACCACGTCCACAACCGAGTCGCCCTCAGCAACCACAGCAGCAACGCCCCGTGCCTCCGCCGCGTTCTGAATCTGTCCCGGGCGCGAAAACTAGCCAAACTCCTGCCGCGCTCAACGCGCCGCTGACGGTTCTTCAAGGCGTCGGCCCGAAACATGCTGCTACGCTCGAAAGCCTCGGCATGAGGACGCTCGGCGACATGCTTTATTATTTCCCGCGCCGCTACGAAGATTATTCACAGCTCAAGCCCATCAAGAATCTCTGGTACAACGAACAAGTCACGGTGATTGGCACGATCCAGTCTGTGCATACGCGCCCCATTCGCAGCGGCTCGGCAACGATTGTCGAGGCCATTCTCAGCGATGGCACTGGCGCGCTGCGGCTCTCATGGTTCAACCAGCCGTGGATGGCGAACCGACTCAAAGAGGGAATGCAGATTTCCGTCTCTGGAAAAGTGGATCAGTATCTTGGCCGCCTTGTGATGAACCAGCCCGATTGGGAATCGGTGGACATCGAACATCTGCACACGAATCGCATTGTGCCCATTTATCCGCTCACCACAAAGATCACGCAAAAGTGGCTGCGCGGTTTGATGAACCAGGTTGTGACGTATTGGGCGCCTGCGGTGGCTGACTCGCTGCCTGAAAGCGTTCGTTCGTCCGCGCGCCTGATGAATTTGGGACAGGCGTTATTGCAGGCGCATTTTCCCGATTCGCAGGATTCGTTGAAGTCTGCGCGCGAGCGACTCGCTTTCGATGAAATTTTCTTTTTGCAGATGGGCGTGATGCGACAAAAGCGCGATTGGAAACAAGCCGAGGCGCGCCGCTTCTCAATCCCGGACGATTGGCTGGCGGCGCGTTTAAACAGCCTGTCCTTTGCGCTGACAAATGCCCAGCAACGAGCCCTCGCCGAAATCCGCGCCGATTTGGATTCGGGCAAGCCGATGAATCGACTCTTGCAAGGCGATGTCGGCTCGGGCAAAACCGTTGTCGCCGCGCTCGCCGCCGCGATGATTACATCGAACGGCGCACAGGTTGCCATCATGGCTCCAACGGGAATCCTCGCGGAACAGCATTATCGTAGTTTCAAGAATCAACTCACTGGCGAAAACGGAATCATGCACGAGGATGAGATTCGCTTGCTGGTTGGCGGCACACCCGAGGCGGAGAAAGAAGCGATCCGCAACGGATTGGCGGACGGCTCGATCAAAGTTGTCATTGGGACGCACGCCGTCATCGAAAGTCCGGTTCAATTCAAGGATTTGCAGCTTGCAGTCATTGACGAACAACATCGCTTCGGCGTCGAGCAGCGCGCCGAACTTCGCTCGAAGGGAACCAATCCGCATTTGCTGGTGATGACCGCCACGCCGATCCCGCGCTCGCTGGCATTGACGATTTATGGCGACCTCGATCTATCCCTCATAGACGAAATGCCCGCAGGCCGCCAGCCGATCAGCACCCATGTGCTGCGTCCGCAGGAACGCGAGCGCGCATACACGTTGATCCGCGGACAAATTCAAGAGGGGCGACAGGCTTTCATCATTTATCCGTTGATCGAAGAAAGCGAAAAAATGGGGGACCTGCGCGCCGCGGTGGATGACTTTGAAGTTCTGTCGAAAGAAATCTTCCCCGATCTCAAGCTTGGACTTTTGCATGGCCGCATGAAGTCTAATGAAAAAGATGAGACCATGCTCAAGTTCCGCGATAGGCAATATGACATCCTGGTGTCAACCACGGTCGTCGAAGTCGGCGTGGATGTTCCGAATGCGGCGGTGATGTTGGTCGAAGGCGCGGATCATTTTGGTCTGGCGCAATTGCATCAGCTGCGCGGCCGCGTTGGACGGGGCTCGGCGCAATCGTATTGCCTGCTGATTCCAACGCACGAAGACGATGCAGAAAATGAACGCCTGCAGGCCATGGCTGAATCCAATGACGGCTTTGTGCTGGCCGAACGCGATTTACAGCAGCGCGGCCCCGGCGAATTTCTCGGTACACGGCAATCGGGATACGCGTCCGGTTTGCGGATGGCAAGCCTGACCGATGTGGCGTTGATCGAGAAAGCGCGCGCACAAGCCCGGAAATTATTTGAAGACGATGCTGATCTGCAAAAACCCGAAAACGCTTTACTGGCCGAATCCCTGCAAAGATTCTGGGGCGAAAGCAAAGGCGATGTAAGTTAATTTGTCACCACAGAGACACCAAGCTCACAAAGTTTTTTCCTTTGTGAACACCAAGAAATCTCTGTGTACTCCGTGTCTTCGTGGTGAATATATTTGGAGAATGCATGGTTAGAGCACTTTTTCCCGGTACGTTCGATCCCATCCATTATGGTCACATGGACATCGCGGCGCGCGCCTCGCGTCTGTTCGATGAAGTGGTGATGGCGGTCTACGACAAGCCGCTCAAGAGTTTGATGTTCGATCCCGATGAACGCATGGCGCTGGTCACGGAAGCGGTGAAGGATAATCCGAAGATCAAAGTCATGGGATACAGCGGCTTGACGATTGAATTTGCCCGCAAGGTCAACGCACAGGTCATCGTCCGCGGTTTGCGCGTCTTCTCGGACTTCGAGTTTGAATTTCGCATGGCACTGGCGAATCAGCGTCTGGCAACCGACATCGAAACCATTGCGCTGATCACCGCAGAACAACATACTTTTCTCTCGTCCAGTACCGTGCGGGAAATTGCCATGTTGAACGGTGACGTGTCGAGTATGGTCCCGCCGCACGTGGAAAAGGCGCTAAAGGCAAAGGTCAGCGATTTGGGAGATGGACATTCCCCTCCCAACGCGCTGCGAGATTGATATATAATGAGTTATTGCCGCTACCGCTGATTACGCGGAGGAAGCTATGGACATCCTGCAATTGATTGACCGCTTAGAGGAACTGTTCAACGATGCCAAGGCTGTGCCTTTTACGCACAATGTCGTCGTGGACGAAGACCGCATGTTGGAAATCATTGACCAGATGCGGATCGTCATCCCGGACGAGGTGAAGAAGGCGCAGCAGATCATTGGTCAGCGCGATCGTTTCCTGGCGCAGGCGCAGGAAGAAGCTGACCGGACGATTGCGTTGGCGCGCGATAAAGCCGACCAATTAACGGCGAAGGATAATGTCACGCTTGATGCCCAGCGCCGCGCCGACCAGATCATTTCGCAGGCGCGCGCCGAGGCGGATAATGTCCGTCGCGATGCGGACGATTATGTGCTGGACACGTTGGAAAAATTACAAGATACTCTTGATAAAGTCATGAATCAGGTTCGCAATGGCATCCTCACCATGCAGGAAGACCAGATGCGAAAATCCATTCCAACCTCGCCGCCGGTTGTTTCTGAAAAAATTGAGAAATAAATCAATTTCCCGCCAAGACGGCGGGAAGTTTTTTTATGATCTATGTCGTTGCCAGAAACTGCAGGTCGAGTAGGCGGCAGGTTTCGATATGCAAAGAACGCTACTCAACCACCGCCCGTATCGAGACCGACGTGTTAAATCACCCGCCAAATTCGAACGTCGGCATACCGGTGAGATTGGTTTGAATGCGGAAGATGCCGCCCGCCAGCGGATATTTCGTCAGCGCAGCCGCGTCCATGCCGACGCGGGCAGTGGTGATGAATAACTCGTTCATATCCGCGCCGCCAAAGACGCACGATGTGACATTCAATGCGGGCACGCCAAATTGTTCGAGCAGTTTGCCTTTTGAAGTCCATTGAGTGACGCGTGCGCCGCCCCACATGGCGATCCATAAATTGCCGTCCGTGTCGGAGGTCATGCCGTCCGGCCAGCCGAATGTGTCTTCAAATTTGATGAGGACGCGCGGGTCAGCGATCTGCCCGGTCTCGATATCGTAATCAAAAGCCTTGACCTCGCGTGTGGGCGTATCAATAAAATACATCGTCTTGAAATCCGGCGACCACGCGATGCCATTGGAAATACGAACTTCCTTGAGAAGTTTCTTCACGCGGCCTTCGGTCGAAAGCGAATACAACGCGCCGGAGGCTTCCTGTTCGTTGTGATCCATCGTCCCGGCAACGAAGCGCCCATGCGAATCGCATTTGCCGTCGTTGAAGCGATTGTTTGACGGTTCCCCCTTCGGAGATGCCAGCGTGACCAGTTTATTGGTATCCGGCTCGAAGGTCCAGAAGCCGAAGCGCTGGGCAATGACAAGTCCGCCATCTTTGCGCGGGGCGAGGCATCCGACAAAATCATCCAACTGAAGAAATAATTTCGATCCCGCGTAGATTCTTTTTTCGAGCACGTCCACCCAATACAGCGTTTGAGTCTTTGCGTCCCACGCGGGGCCTTCGCCAAGCGTGGCTTTGACGTTGTAAAAAAGTTCAGGGAGCATCATGGTGATTTATTTAGCGCCTTTGTGAATGGATGGATTCCCCTCGTTCCAAAAAACTTTTTGTGTGATGCCGTTGATTTTCCACGCCGAATCGATTTTCTCGAGATCGAAAATGTAATAGGCGTGTGTCGTGAATTGTTCGTGTTTGGCTTCGTCCAGGCGGTAGATGATCATGGATGTTTTGCAACTTGCGTTTTTGCCATTGATCTCGATTTCGTGATTGCCGCACAGATGATGCGTTTTCAAATCTTTTAAAGTTTCCTGGCGAGAAGCAACGTATCTTTTCGCTTCGATCATTTCCGGTGCGGTGCCGCGCAGATCGGAATAGTCTGTGCGAATTTTTGCGGTAAAACAACTTTCCAGTCCCGGCCAATCTTTGAGATCGAATGCGTTGGCGAAGCGATGAATGACTTGCTGTATTTTTATTTCATCGTTAATTGTTATGTCCATGATTTCAATGTTACCACTTCTTTCATGCCGAATTGTTTTGCTCTTGTAAGCCGGATGCCAGTTTGACTTGCGTTGGAATAGTTGCTTGTTTAATCTTTTATTCCCTCTTATACTGGCGACATGAATTTTTTGGCTGTCTTTCGGAATATCACGTTGATAGATGGGACAGGCCGCGAGCCAATAGCAAATGCAGCCGTCGCGGTGCGCGGTGGGAAAATCATTTATGCGGGAAAGGCCAAACACTGGCAGCCCTCGTATGAGGAGGATGTCATCAATTTGGATTACGGCGGAAAATATCTATTGCCGGGTCTGATTGATGCGCACGTTCATCTTTCTAGGAGCGGCGAACCGGACAACCAATTCAAGGTGGACGATCCTGATAAAGCGCAGGGCCTCGGCTCGATGACTTTGAAAATATTAAGCAATGCCCGCAGGAATCTCGCGGCGGGAATTACAACAGTCCGCGATTTGGGCGGATGGAATGAACTCGAATTCGCGGTGCGCCGTTCGATCCAACGCGGCGAATTCAGCGGACCGCGCCTCGTGCTGGCGGGGCGCTTTATCTCCAGTGCCGAAACGGGCGCGGATCATTCCAAAGGCATGTGTCGAATCGCGGACGGAGTCGAAGAAGTCCGCAAGGCGGTGCGCGAGCAAATCAAGAATGGTGCGGATTTAATTAAGTTGGGAGTCACGGGCGCGGCTCTTGTCGAAGATGACATTCCGGGCGCGACACATTTCAATGAAGATGAAATCCACGCGGCTGTGGAGGAAGCAGCCAAATTCAACAAGCATGTTGCGGCGCACGCGCACGGCATGGACGGAATCCGCCAAGCGGTGCGTGCCGGAGTTCGCAGCATCGAGCATGGAACATTTTTGCATCAAGGTTCGGATGTGATCGAAGACATGTCGAAGCGCGGAACTTTCCTCGTGCCGACGCTCAAGGCGAGTTCAAACCTCGTCAGCAGTGACCTGGCCAAAGTCTCGCGCCGGATCGTTGATAAATCCATTCGCGGTGACCGCGTCAAATCACTGCGGCTTGCGTACGAAGCAGGCGTCCCGGTTGCGATGGGCAGCGATGCGGGCACGCCGCTCAATCGTCACGGTGAGAACGGGCTTGAAATTTATTGGATGCAGCAGGCCGGAATGAAGCCGATGGACGCGCTGGTTTCGTCAACATCTTTGGCCGCCAAAAATCTTGGCTGGGATTCGCAGCTTGGTTCTGTCGAAGAAGGCAAGGCCGCGGACTTTTTGATTTTGGATGAAAATCCGCTCGACGACTTGCGCCGGCTTGCGGACAAGAAATACATCCGTGCGGTCTTTCTGGATGGGAAGCTGGCCGCACGCCAACCGACCGATTCGTATCCCAAAGCGATTCTCGCCAAAGACTGCCTGTCCGTAATGGATTGATATCTAATGCGTTTTTAAGGGGGACAGTGACCTCCGCAGAATTTTCTGATATACTCGCACGCTTGCGGCTGCCTGATGAACATCAGAAGGCGCAGATTCAGCAAATCAAAATTTTGGGACTGTCGCTTCGATGCGGCTTCAAGATTACTCGAAGTGACACAGCCCATCCGACGGAATGACTGTATCAGGCTTGTGATTTATTTGTAAATCTTTGGTCCCTTGCTTTGAAAGCCATTTCACGATTTTCTGAATAACTCAATAGGATTCAACGGTTCGAGCTGGATGCGCTTCCCGCCCGGACTTGTTTGGATACAAACCTGACGCTTGTGAATGACGCCGAAATCACCATGAGATGTCAGGTGTTCGTGTGAGCCGGGCCGCCTTCATTGGGTTGGCTCACCCCGGCTATTGTTCGCCGCAATCGTGCGTAATTTCCGCATGAGAACACGCGTCCCGTCGAAATCCTGACGGGGCAGCGTTGGTTAAGTCTCGCCAGAAGCAGGAGAAGAGATATGGATATCATGGCGTATTGGAAGTTATTTAAGTTCCTGACCAGCTCGCTGGGAGTCATTCTTCAAATCCCGGCATGGGGCGCATTTTTCTATTACATCGGCATTTCGTTCGCCGGATGGTTCCGCCGCAAAGAGCCGGATGCGAAGAATTTTCCGTTGAAGCATCGTTTTGCTTTGATCGTCCCGTCGCACAACGAGGAAAAGGTGGTTGGGAAAATCGTGACGAATCTGAAGTCGCTGGACTATCCCGGCGATTTATATGACATCTTCGTCATTGCCGATAACTGTACGGATTCAACGGCACGGGTCGCAAAAGAGTTCGGCGCAAATGTGATGGAACGCGCCGACAACGCTCGCAAAGGGAAGGGTTATTCCCTCGAGTGGATGTTTGCGCGGCTCTTCCAGATGGAGAAACAATACGATGCCGTCTGCATTTTCGATGCGGATAATCTCGCCTCGCCGAATTTCCTGCTGGAGATGAACAAGCACCTGTCCATGGGGCATAAAGTGGTGCAGGGTTATCTCGACAGCAAGAACCCGTTCGATTCGTGGATTGCCGCCAACAACTCCATCGCGTTCTGGATCAGCAACCGGATGTTCCAACTGCCGCGCTATTATCTCGGACTTAGCAATGTTCTCGGCGGGACCGGCATGATGATCGCGACCGATGTGCTGAAGCAAATCGGCTGGGGCGCGACCTGCCTGACCGAAGATTTGGAATTCACCATCAAGGTGGCTTTGCGCGGCATGAAAGTTTACTGGTCGCACAATGCCGTGGCTTACGATGAAAAACCGCTGACGCTCCAGCAGTCCATCCAACAGCGTATCCGCTGGATGCAGGGCCAGGCCGATTGCATTGCGCGCTTCTTCATGCCGCTTGCCAGACGCGCCATCCAGAAAAAAGACATGATAGCCTTCGATTTGGCGGCGTATCTGATCCAGCCGTTGATTGTGGTGGTCAACTTTTTCTGTCTGGTGATGGGCGTCTTCTTCATGATCGCCGCGCCGCAGCCAACGATTGCCGGCGTAAGCCCGGACTTGTTGTCGCTGTTCTTTCTGGGATTGTTGTATATCAACGTGATCTTCCTGATCCTGGAACAGCGTTATTCCCTGAAAACCCTGGCGTTCTTCCTGACCTTCCCGTTCTATAACCTGACGTGGGCGCCAATCGTCGTCAAGGGTTTTTGGAACAAAAACAAAAAGGAATGGTCGCACACGCTTCACACGCGCGTTTTGGATCTTGCTGAAATTTCGCATGCAAACAAAGCGTGAACTGAAGTTTCATTCGGCCAATCCATGAAATCAGCCCGACTCACATCGAGCCGGGCTGATGATTTAATCAAAACGAAAACGGAGGCTTCAGGCCGCGCTCGAAATCTTCATCAATGCTTCTTTCAGGCGTCCCACTTCTTCCAGCGTGTTGTAATGAGCCGCTCCCACGCGGACCATGCCGCCGCTGTCTTCCAGACCGAGCCGTTCGGTGACGTTGATGGCATAGTAATTTCCATCCCAAACATAGATGCCCTGTTTTGCGAGTTGCTCGGCGGCCTTGCGCGGGGACAGATTTTTTATGCGGAAGGAATAAGTCGCCACGCGCTCTTCCAGCCGCCGGCTGTCGGTGAGACCAAAGATCGTGATGCCGGGGACCGCTTGCAGGGCGGAAAGAAGCGCCCGGCTCAATTCGTATTCATAGGCGCGGATGGAAAGCATCGCCGTTTTCAAATCCAGAGGGCGTCCGCTGTAGCCATCTTCGCTCAACGCTTCGAGATGTTCGCTGCCGAATTTTTTGCCGACCCATTCGAAGTACTCGATGGCTCCCAGCACGCCCGCGATGCCTTCGTGATTTTGCGTGCCGGTCTCGAACTTGCCGGGCAGTTCATGGGTCGCAGGGCGGACTTTGTATGCGAATAATTTCTCCAGATGTTCGCGCTTGCCGTAAAGAATGCCGCAATGCGGCCCAAAAAATTTATAGCTGGATGAAACCAGGAAATCGCAATCCAGTCTTTGAACGTCTATCGGGCCATGCGGCGCATATTGAACCGCGTCGACATAAACCATCGTTCCGGCGTCGTGCGCCAGCTTGATGATCCTGGAAATTGGATTGATGGTGCCAAGTGAATTGGACGCGTACCCAACGGCCAGGAGCCGCGGCTTTCGTTCGAGAGCCTTTTGCAGATTGTCCAGTTTCAGCGTGCCGTCTTCCACATCGAAGTCCACCCAGCTGACTTTGACGCCGCGGTCCTGCGCGGCCAGTATCCACGGAGTCACGTTCGCATCGTGATCGAGACGGGTGACCACGATCTCATCGCCCTGCTTCCACTCGTGCGCGATCGAGCGGCTGATGTGAAGAGTCAGCGTGGTCATGTTGTTTCCGAAGACGATTTCCTCGGGCGAGGAGGCGTTGTAGAAATCCGCCATGGCGCGGTGGGCTTCATCGAGAATGGCATCCGAAGCGACGCTCGTGGCGAACGCCCCTTCGTGGTTGGCGTTGGACTCCAGCAGGTATTTATTGATCCGGTCCAGGGATTGCTTTGCGATTTGCGTGCCGCCGGGATTATCGAAGAAAATGGCAGGGCGATTCAGGGATGGGAATTGACTGCGAATTGCGGACAAGTCAAGCGTCATGGATTGTCTCCAAAAGGGAATGAGAACGGGCTGGCCGAATTATAGTCCATCGCTCAGGTTGGATTTCCAACCTGTCCCGGCAATTTGGACTTTCCGCAGCCAGCGGCGGCCATGAAGATAGAGTCATTGATGCTCGTTGGCTAATGCATCGGATTGAAACCCTCACTCCGTTTGTGGAAGTCCTTTGGTTTGTTCCGCGCTGTACAGCCCGCCTCCCCTGTGGGGACTTCGCAAAGCAAACGCCCGATGGACAATTTGCCATCGGGCGTTCATCCATCATCTTTCCACTTTGATAACCCCATATAAATAAAGACTATATTTTCACGCGCCGTCGCTCAAAGATGCTAAAGAGTACGAGCACGAAGGCAGTCACAGCAAAGAAAATGGCGGAGTTCGCCACATCCGGCGCGGCGGATTGCTTGACCGCGATCCCAGCGAAGGACCAGACCAAAACGAGAAGGTATCCGCTGTCCCTGCGTGAGAGCGCCATGACCAATCCAAGCAGCGCCGCAATCATTATCATCAGGACCGCCCAACGCTGCGGAGCGATTCCAAACCCGTTCCAGTTTATAAAGTACAGCCAATCGGCGATATTGGCGATGGTCGCCACGCTGATCCAGCCGAGATAGATGCTGAAGGGAATATCCACAAACCATTTTTCGGCATTGCTCACGGGCGTTTTCCCAACGTTCAGCTTCAGGTAGCTTGCGATCAGCAGGCCAAGCAGGACGAGCATGACGATCACGCTCAGACCGAACTGGTTGTAGTGCCAGCAGAAAAGCCAGGCGGCATTGAACAGACAGCTCACGGCGAAGAGATAGCCCAAATTCCGCAGGCGCGGATTCTCCTTTTGCATGGGCCGGGCCTGATAAACGGTGAATGCGATCCAGCCGATGTAGATGATGCCCCAAATCGCAAAGACGTATCCCGCAGGGACGAAGTAGACTTTGAAGCGGTCGGATATTTCGCCTGTGTTTTGTCCGTTGAGCGGCAGGACGCTGGCAAGGATGTTGACCGTTAGCGCAAGTATGACTGAAACTATGTTGGCAAGTTGGCGAAGCGCATCTTTTGACATGGTATTCTCCATTTTGAAATATGGCCCGCGAGCCCAAGTTCATCATACGACTTGTCGCTATTAATTGCTACCATGAGATTGACGAAACGATTTCCACGCCCGCGCCCATTGCGGGGACTTCGCAAAGGGTTTCAATACTGAAAAGCCAGAATCCCGCAAATTCACGCGGATTTTGGGGCTTTTTCAGCGTTTTGTGAATTATGAGAGAGTGTATAGGATGATTGGATGATGAATATATGATGATTGGATGATGAATATAGGATGACCGAGGCTTTTGCGCGATTTGGACGCTGTTTGTCTGGTTTGCCTGTGGACTCACAGCACGGGCAGGTTTATGGTTGAAACTTTGGAGTTTGTATTGAAACCTGAAAGTTGCCGGCTAATTTCTGCCATCAGACGCGCAATGGTACTTTTACCGCAGCCAGCGATGTCTATGATGATAATGCTATTGATAACCATCATCGTTGTGTAAACGAAATGGCATTATTGATATTTATTATGCAACTATGCAACAACAAACTGCAAGATGGCTTCTTCTCTCATTCGATTTTGCAGTTGCTGACCCGCCCTATCTGAATTTGGAGGAGGAAGATATCTCCTAGATTCAGGCAATGCTCGGCTAGATTTTGAAAGAAGTTTTAGGCCTCTTTTCTCAGCCAAGCTTATTAACATTTCCGAATTATTTATATAAGTCCCTTGAATGGTGGAATTTCCAACTACAAAGATAGCCTGTCCATTATCCTTTAGCACACGGCTACACTCTTTTAGAACATTGCTCATATCTGTGAGATAACGAATGAGCATCCCGTGATATCGTGATGTAAGATTATCTAAATCTATTGTTTGTCTAATAACCTTGGCAAACTCTTGAGTGCTATATGACAATAATGAACGTTCCACTCCAATATTGGTCGAGCGCACAGTTCTTAACGTTTTTATGGGATATCCCATCCAAACCAGGGAAAGTTTGTGACCACGAATATAATCCAAAGCATTAAGATAAGGGGGGGATGTAATCACCATATCAATGCTCTTGCTTTTGAAGGATAAAGCCCTAGCGTCTCCCTTTACCACAATAGCAGGATTAACTTTAGGGTCGATATCGCGAAATGGCGCTTTCTTGACCAAATATTCTACGGCATCAAGAAACCTTTCAAATGGACTAACAGGTGCTATCTCATATTTCCTATGTGGACGACTATGAGAAACATCCATAGCAAGAGATACGCCAATTTTCTTAGTGATAATCATACGGGAAAAAGCAGTCCAAAGCAGATTCTTTTCACTAGTATTAGAAATTTTCGATATACTATTCGCTAAGGCAGTTAGCTGAATGCGGTTTTTATCATCAAACCAAAAATCTATAAATTGCTTGGTTTCATTGTCTGCGTATGTTGGATAAGCATTCTTTAGAGTGAGCTTTTTGGCTAGGTTAACCGCATTGCCAAGAACTAAATTAGCGTGTCGTAAAAGTATGTCAGATGAAACACCTGAGCACCAAGCACTAGCAAGCAGGATCGCTAATGGGTCTGTATCACATCCGATTGCACGATGGCCTAATGCTTTGGCAATTACAAGAGATGTACCTGATCCTGCCATAGGGTCAAGAATTTTCATCGGCCTCCCATAATTTGGTAAATTATCCCAAACTATTGAAGGGGCCATTCTTGCAGGAAAGGGGTGAATTGGAGATACTTGTAAAATTCTCTCTTTTTCGCTCATATTCTGATGTTTTTTCTTTCGTCCTCGGGGTATTCATCAATCGATTCTTGAATATCCTTTAGAACGAGGTCAGGTCGACGCCTGATTTCTACATTTGCCTCTCGCGCAAAGACAACACCGGGGGCCATGGCTTGCATTGCTTTGCAATAGTTTATTAGATCGTGTTTAGATATCTTTATTGATGGCTTACGATATTCTAAGGCGGTCATTACTGCTGCGTATTCAACGGCATGATCTGGCCTACTCTTGGCTCGATCCCATATAGTTTCAAGGATTTCCTTGTACGGTAATTTTTCGGATACCTCTTTCTCAACGTCATTGATCCAATCTCTGGATTCCTCAGGAGTAATACAAGTCTGGAACAACTCTCGCAAACGCAAGAGGCTTATTCGTTTAGCAGGAACTAGCCTTACAAGCCGCGCAAGATCGTCAACGTGTAATAGGGTAATAGTTTTCCTAGTTTTTTCTATGAGTTCTTTTATCTCTATTACTGATGCCGAATCATCACCTGTAGAGGTTTCGAAACCATTTCCAATAACAACGTGATGATCGCACTTAAAATTACTCATATGTCGAGCAATTCCAGAAACACCCAGTCGTTTGGCACTCACTCTTCCGCCGCTCTTAGCCTCCAAGCCAACCTTATAATTTTGCACAGTGCCATCTTCTGATGCGGCTAGATATGCTTCCGCTGTGCCATCAGGATTACCCTTGCCTCCAATTCGAATGACATTATCAAACCCTATAGCTTCAAAAGCTGCTCGCAGTTCAATTTCTAAATTGTTCTCATCGTCTTTTGCATCACTGAGAGCCAATGCAATCATTCCCGGCGTTCGATGAATGGCAGACCGAACAAAATATCGGAGCAATTCGTCTCTTTGGTGCAGAATGTCCCGAATTCTACTCTCCTCATATCCCATGTAATAGAGGTAAGCTTCAGTCAACACTTCTGTCATGGCATACATCTCTAACGGCATATTAATTGCAGGTTTTGTGTAAAGTTCTTGAAACGCTGCAACAAAAGGGTGCGATGAATTAATAAGCAGTTTGCTGTTCTCTACATCGTAGATTGCGATGCCATCTTTACTGTCTAAAGTGACTAACTCGGTTAACTGAACAATATCGACTTTCGAATGAAGTTGAACATTAAGTTGTTCAATTAATTCTGCTTTACCAATTTCATCGAGAGTTTCGCGAAACTTTGTATAAATGGGTCTGACCTTACCCTCGATCGTCAATTTTGCTAAAGCAAAAAGAGGCGTTCTTGTTAAACTCCCAGGTGTCGCAGATAGACGAGCGCCAAGGAGCGCGCCTGGAGTTTGCATCTTCTCATGCTCAACTAGCCGATTGCGAGCCAAGTTGAACGACGCATGAAGAAAATCCTGTGTTAGCTTATACAATTCTCCTTGTTGCAATGATTCTCTTGACGACCGCAAGACATCATCCAAACTGTCGATATGAACGACCATTCGAAATTGGGAGAATGTTCCATGTCTCAGTAAATTCCTTGGTATACCAAAACCATCATCTTCATCAGATGTGTTAATCATGCGTCCATGAACATATACGAAAAAGCCGTTACTCCGTCCTAACAAGTTAGATGATTTGCCGGTGGTTATGTCATCCTGATAAAGTTCCATATATCCTGTAATGCGGCCCAATTTAGGATGAGAAAGACCATAGCGGTGTATAGAGTCTTTTGGAACGCTTTTATCCTCTGTGGTTTCAAAGTCTTCAGGACAAGGATCTCTCAATACATCTTTAACAATATCTTTGCCGATAATCCATTTTTGAATAATGGGCACTTCAAGCTTTGATGGTCGCACGCGCTCGCCATCGAGGAATAGTCTAAAGTCGTCTCGTAGTGGCATAGCAGTACTCAAAATCCATTTTAGCTTACCGCGTTGGATTTTCTCCCCCATTGGTTTTAATCCAGACATAATCGCCACAGTCCAAGAAGAAGCAGCATTTTTACCAAACAACTTTAATGCTTTGTAACCCTCTTTTTGACCCTTAATCCACGGAAGTAACAACTGTTCAGCATCCTCTTCAGTGAGCTTTCGAATCGGGATTGTGATTTTATTATCGTTAAATACCCCTTCTTCGCCCAGATTGAGCTTATCTGCTTGTTTTGAAGGTGCCAAAGCGGCGGTGTAATCCATTGTTGTAGAAAAGAAATCTCCATTGGATTTACAAATATGTGTCAAACGTTCTGCCAAGACGTAAGTAGCAAGCTTGCCAATTCCAAACTTACCAATCATCTTTCGCCCGTTTCTTCCCGATTCGTACCTTCGCCTACTTCGTCCAATAATCCAATGTTCTTTTAATGCACTTAGATCCATTCCTTCGCCATCATCAATAACAACAATAACTGCATCTGATGCCGTAAGGTCAGGGGACAGAATTACGTGTACATTTGCGGCAGAGGCATCAAACGAATTGGAAACGAGTTCTTCAATCGCTTTATGGGGGCTAGAATACAAGCCTTCAGAAAATAACTGAATGATTCGGTGGCTAATACGAACATCAATTGTATCGATCTTTCGCCCGCGAGATACAAATTCTTCTTTTGCCATTTAACATACCCTCACTGTTATTAGTATATTACTAGTATGACACACATTTTTTGTTCCATCACAGGAATATGGCTAATCATTGTATGCGATGACTCTAACTGTTTGTTTTGTATTATAGCTTATCAACTCCAAACGTCATCAAATTGGATTTCAATTCATAACAACTAGGAAATGGCGGGCTTTTCGAGAGAAGAGCCCGTCATTCATTAACAACCTTTGTTTATCGACACGCACGTGTAGTTCAGAACTTCGCAAACCTGCTCACCACCTCGCCGCAGCTTTTACTTTTTCTTCTGTTGCTCTTCCTGTTTCTGCAGTTTTCGTTTCAGTTCCTGTTCCTGCTCCAACTGCACCTGTTCCAGTTGCCGCTGTTTTAGTTTCTGTACCTGTTCCTGCTCCAGTTGCACCCGTTCCTGCTGACGCAATTTTTGACTCTGGACCTGTTCCTGCTCCAGTTTTTGCCGTTCCTCTTTTTGCAGTTTTTCCTTCTGCTCTTGTTCCAGTTCCAGTTGCTGCCGTTCCGCCTTTTGCTGTTTTCGTTTCTGTTCCTGTTCCAGCTCAAGCTGTTGCTGTAGTTTTCGTTTCTGTTCCTGCTCTGATTCCTCTTGTTGTTTCTGTGACATTCTGCTTTCCTCTTTCAGCCTCTACAACTTCGCGAACATCACACCACCTTGTCGCTGTGGCGGGATGATTGATTATTTCACTCCCGACCATAATCTTATAAAAATCATTCCAGGATTATTATACAGCTTTTGCAAATGTCGCTGCGAGCGAACGGAGTGAGCGCGGCAATCTCCTGTTGGGTGCTTACTTGGGATTGCCGTGTCGCGCTTTGCGCTCCTCGCAATGACATGAATGTAAATGGGATGGCAGAATTTTGCCATCCCATCTTCTGCTTCCAATTCTCTACTTTCTATTCACTTACAACTTTGCGAACCGGCTCACCACCTTCGCGGGCGTTGCCGGACGATCCATCACGCCGCCTTGATAGATCATAATCGGCGTGCCTTCAACTGCATATTTCATGTCAATAAATGCCTGACCGGTTAAGAAACGATCCATGTCAATCGCGCAGGAAGTGACATAACCGATAGTCTTGCCTTCGGCATTCGTCACCGGGTCGCTGTTATGCGCCATGCGTACGCGCTGGTCATCGAAGCGGAAGCGCACGACAACTTCCTTGCGTTCTTTCTCTCTCGCAACATACGCATCGCGTCCGATGAACCACGGCTTATACGGTTTGACATACGAACCGAATCCGCCTTCGGCAACACCGAGGTCGCGGTGTCCGTGCTTGCCGGAGCCAAGTCCCATCTCATCGCCGTATAACGGCAGACCGGCTTCCGTGCGCAGACTATCGCGCGCACCCAAACCGATCGGCTTGACTCCGAACGGCTCGCCCGCTTTCAAGACCGCGTTCCAAAACTCAACGGCGCGGTCGGGATGGACGAACAATTCGAAAGCCATCTTCTCACCGGTATAGCCTGTGCGCGAGACGATCAAATCGAATCCGCCAACGACTGCATCGCATAACTCGGTGCGTTTCAACTTCATCACGCGGGCCTTGGTCTTATCGTCCATGCCCATGGCAAGCAGCGTCTCGCGGGACTTCGGTCCTTGAAGGGCGATGTCAACCCGCATGGCGGAACCCGCTTTCGGGTCCCGTAAGTTGCGGATGTTGGCGTTGTATCCATACGTCCGCGCCCACGGCCGCGCGTTGTCAATCTTCACTTTTCCATCGCGCACACTTTCGAGCCACGTGCGATCCTTGTCATCATTCGATGCGTTCACGACCACCAGATAATTATCGAAGCCGCGGCGATAAACGAGCGTGTCATCAATCACGTCCGCATCGGGCGTGAGAAAATGCGTGTACAGGCTTTCGCCGGGCATCAGCCCGCCGCAATCGTTTCCGCAGACCGTGTCGAGGAACGAAGCCGCGTCCGCCCCGCGCACATCGTACACGCCCATGTGACTGACATCGAACAGTCCCGCCGCCTGACGCGTGGCAAGATGTTCTTCATAGATGCTGGTGTACACGACCGGCATTTCCCAGCCCGCGAACGGGACCATTCTGCCGCCCAAGTCTCGATGGACTTGATTCAAACGAGTCTTCTTTAATTCGCCCTCGACTTCTTTCCAGATGAATGGCGGCAAGGGCGAGTCATGCCTCGCCCCTACAGGGACTCCGATAAACCAGGGCTTTTCCTCGCCTTTGGCTGCGGGCGAAGCACGCTTCGCCCCTGCCTTGCCGTTGGCAACCACAAACGGGCCGGGCATGCGCTTCGCGCTGAAATCTTTTGTGCCATCCAGGTTGAAGGATGCGTATCCATCCGACAGATCGCGCAGCCACGCGGCAACGACGCCAGCCTTTGCAACCGGGACTTGCAATGTGTAGGTGTTCGCATCCACGCAGGTCAACGTGCCGTTGACGATTCCTTTCGGCGTCGCGATGGAAGTCTCCTGTGATTTGCCTTTCTTCAAAACAGACAGATCACTGGACGCGGCATAATCCAAAACCTGCCGAACGCGCGTGCCGCTTAATTGAAATGCGCCTGTCGTGGATTTATCGTCAATGTAATAGAAATGTGGATAGCCGCTCTTCTCGAATTTGAAATCAATCCCTGCTGAACCTGCCAGCTTTCTAACTTTCAAACGTGCCTCATTCAATACATTGAAATCCAGCTTGGCGCGGCGTTGGCGTCCATGCCGCGGCGTGTCCACGGAATGCGGCGCGCAGGCAAGCAGCACATCAGCCATCACATCAGCCAGTTCGCGCGAGGTTTTTTCTGTGAAGCCGCGCTGTGTAATCCACGGTGTGCCGAGGCGAATGCCGGATGGATCAGCCGAATTCTTATCGCCGGGAATTGTGTTGCGATTGACAACAATACCGACAATATCGAGAATGCGCGCGGCCTGATCGCCGCTGAGTTTTGTTCCATCCTCACCGATGACCATCGTGCAATCCACATTGAGCATGTGGCAGTCCGTGCCGCCAAACGGGACGCGCAGTCCGCGCTTGATGAATTGATCCGCCATGGCTTGTGCGTTCCTGATGGTTTGCGCTTGAAGCTTCTTGAACTCTTTGGTTTGAGCCAACTTGAAGGTCAATGCCAATGCCGCGAAGACATTGACATGCGGTCCGCCCTGCTCACCGGGGAAGACAGCTTTATCAAGTTTCTTTGCGATTGCTGAATCAGTTGTCATCAACACTGCGCCGCGCGGGCCGTCGAGGCTCTTGTGCGTGGTTGACATGACGACATGAGCAATCCCGATTGGCGAAGGAACCACGCCCGCCGCAACGAGTCCACCGATGTGTGAAATGTCGGCCAGCAAGTACGCGCCGACTTCGTCTGCGATCTTGCGGAACTTCTTCCAATCTGGAATCCACGAATAGGATGAATAACCGGCGATGATGAGTTTGGGTTTGTTCTCCAAAGCCAGTGCGCGGATCTTGTCGTAGTCGAGTCTTTCGTTCTCGTCCACGTTGTAATGAACAGCCTTGAACCACTTGCCCGAGCGGTTGACCGACGAGCCGTGTGAGAGATGTCCGCCGTGCAGGAGGTTGAGTCCCATCACGGTATCGCCGATGTTGAGCAGCGCCTGATACACCGCATTGTTGGCGGGTCCGCCCGAAAGCGCCTGCACGTTGACAAAGATTTTATCGGCGGGATATTCCTTCGTGGCAAAGGCTTCCGCCGCGCGTCGGCGCGCCAGCGACTCGACCACATCGGCATATTCCACGCCTTTGTAATAGCGCGGGTCACCGTTGCGGCGATACTCGCCTAAACGCGCCGGATAATCCAAAATTTCTTCTTCGGACATCCAGCGCGTCTCTTCTTCGGGATAGCCTTCGGCGTAAATGTTTTGGAAGGCCGAGGCCAGGGCCTCGCGGACCGCGAGCGGAGCGGTCGATTCAGATGGGATCAAAATCAATTTGCGGGCCTGACGTTCGGCCTCGAGTTGGGTCAATTCGAAAACATCGGGGTCGAGCTTGGCGAGGTTGCCGCGGACGAGAAAGTCAGTCATGATGTACTCCTCTGTTGAAGTCCATGAAAATCAATGGTTGCATTTGAATTGTAGGACGGGAGAGAATGAGGGTCAAGTGGAAAATGGCACGATTCGATAATATCGATTTCCATCCATCGCAGAAACCATTTGTGGATAAATCGTATATTGAATTCAGATAGACAACTCATTATAATGAGACCGTGGGGATTATTGTCGAACGCGGATTAGGCAAGTGGATTATTGGTAAACCAATACGTTAACAGACAATCCAACCATCCTGTCTCATTGTTGCAGAAAATCAAGACGGCGGCAATGAACCAATGCTCTGGTGTTGGTCGCTCAACCCATGATGGGTGCGGGCATTGGCAAGCCAATAGCGAAACCGGCCTTTTCTGGCCGGTTATTTGTTTTCTGTTCCGGGAGGGAACCCATGAACGCTCACAAGCTTTTCAATTTGGGAATGTCTGTGATCTTTGCACTATCGCTGGTGGGAATGCCTACGCTTTCATTGGCGCAGGAACCTCCACTTGATCCAGTCATCGGCGTCAGCCCGAACCAAGGCTATGTATATGGGTTCGGATGGCCCAATGGTGTTGCTGTTCATATGACCGTGCAGAGGGGAGTCGACACGATCTACGAGGCAAATGCCATCGTAGGACCTTGCGGGTCCGGCAGTCCGGCGTTAGGACCATGTGGCCCCAATGATGTTTATTTTGATATTAGCGACCAGCTCACAGGCACGCCGCCAGTGATTGTTCAAGGCGGCGATGTGATCACCTTGATCGGCGGGGACATTAGCCGCAGCATGACTGTCTCGATTCTGCAAGCCACAGGAATTGATATAAACGCTGGCACGCTGTCCGGCATCGCCAACCCCGGCCAACCTGTCGGTGTAATAGTTGGCAGTCCCCAGAACATATCCGCAATCCCCGACGCGAACGGAAATTGGACAGCCGTGCTCGGTCCGCAATATACCCAGCCAGGCATGAGAGGCTTCGGATTGATTCAAGAGGATGGCTATGGCAATGCTACCGTCCAAGGCTGGTCAGTGCCACAACCTTACATTGTAGCCAATGCCAATGAAAGATCGATCCAAGCGGACGAGCGGGATTGGTTGCCGCTAGCTCTCTGGACAGCAGGAACGCAGCTCACCCTGACAATCGATGATCCAAGCAATGGTGTAGGGGTGGATTACACTACTACAGCTTATATGCAAACAAACACCCAAGACGAGGATTATGCTGCCTTTGCAGATTTTGGCTGGCCGGAAATGGGTCTGAAGCCCGGCTTTATAGTGACAATCTCCGGGCCGCAGGTAACCAAGACACTAGTCATCACGCTGGATGTGACGGATATTAATGTGCAGGCCGATACAGTCGCGGGCGTGGCCGAGGCGGGCACGCGGGTCCGGGTTTGCGCCAACGTGGGTGACAACTGCATCAGCCGTTATGTGACCGCAGGCGAGGCAGGCACTTGGCTAGCAGATTATCGAAATCCGGGCAGCCAGCCAGATGAGCAGCAAACCGTGGATATCGCGCCTGGTACGGACTTCTCGGTCAGTGAGATTGATTTAGATGGCGATGAATACATGTATCATTGGCAGGCACTGTCGAATCAACCGCCTCAGATTACATCCATTATTGCCCCAGCCGTCCCTGTACGACTTGGACAAAGCATCGATGCAACTGTTGTATTCAGCGACCCTGATGTTGGCGATACGCATACTGCTGCATGGGATTGGGGCGATGGTTCAACGGCAACCGCATCTGCAACAGTGCCTTCTGCAACCGCTACTCATACCTATAAATCTGCGGGAGTTTACACCATAACTGTACAAATCACTGATAAAGCAGGTGCATCCGCTTCGGCTATATTCCAGTATGCGGTTATCTACGATCCCGACGGTGGATTCGTCACCGGAAACGGGTGGATCAATTCGCCTGTAGGTGCGTATACGCCTGATCCGACCTTAACCGGTAAGGCGACCTTCGGCTTCGTGTCAAAATACCAAAAAGGAGCGAATGTTCCAACTGGAAATACAGAATTCCAGTTCCATATTGCCAATATGAACTTCAAGAGCACATCATATGACTGGCTGGTGATTGCTGGAAGCAAGGCGCAATACAAAGGGACCGGCACGATCAATGGCGTTAGTAATTATGGGTTTATGCTTACTGCTACTGACGACACACAGGACAAGTTCCGCATCAAGATATGGGATAAAGCTACAAGCCAAATTGTTTATGACAACATGATTGGTGCAGCAGATAACGCCGATCCGTCCACAACAATCGAAGGAGGATCAATCGTTATTCACAAGTAAAGTTTAGAATTAAGGAAATAAAAACCTGGCAGGTTAAAAGCCTGTCAGGTTTGATTCTGGTGGGCGCAAAGGGACTCGAACCCCTGACCTTCTCTGTGTAAGAGAGACGCTCTAACCAACTGAGCTATGCGCCCATGCTATGCAGCCATTATAAGTTGAAGGTTGCGGGTTGGCAAGTTGGGGATTAGACTCTATAAAACTTGATTTGCAATCGAGGTAAATATGCGTACTGTACGATATCAACTCAATGGCGAAGCGCCAAAGTTCGGCTGGATGCTGGATGACAAGATCGGCGAGATCGAAGGCGACCTGTTCGGCGCGTATAAACGGCTGGACGCCAAGACACCCGTCGCGTCGGTGAAACTGCTGGCTCCTTCCACGCCGAGCAAAATCATTTGCATGGGACGCAATTATGTCGAACATGCCAGGGAACTTGGAAACAGCGTGCCGAAAATCCCGTTGATCTTTTTCAAGCCGCCGTCTTCGATCATCAATCCCGGCGATACGATCATTTTGCCGCCGCAATCGAAACAGATTGAGCATGAAGCGGAGCTGGTGGTTGTCATTGGCAAGCGCGCCCGCTACGTCACGGCGGAGGACGCGAAGAATTACATCTTCGGCTACACGGTTGGCAATGATGTCACGGCCCGCGACTTGCAGCGCACGGACGAGCAATGGACGCGCGCCAAAGGCTTCGACACGTTCTGCCCGTTCGGCCCCTGGATTGATACCGACTTCGACATCGCGGATGCGCTCATCACCTGCAAGGTCAACGGACAGCCGCGCCAAATGGCGTCGACGCGCGACATGGTCTTCAGCGTCCCAACCCAAATTGCTTTTATGTCATCCGTGATGACGCTCGAGCCGGGCGACATTATTTTTACCGGCACGCCGTCCGGCATCGGGCCGTTGAAGGATGGCGATGAAGTGGTGGTGGAGATTGAAGGGCTGGGCGTACTGAGGAATCCAGTCAGGGGCGAGAGCCGATAATTCGATATTCGGAATTTGGGAATCGGTCGGGGCGGACCTATGTGTCCGCCCATTTTGTTAGAGTAAAACCCGAATCGAATTACTGCTATTTTGGCGAGGAGAATCTTATGCAGGCTTTTGAATTACTCAACGTTATCAAACAACAATCCAGAAGCGGAAAACCGTATTTTGAATTCCTACGCGTTCCCGACTTGAGCATGGGAGTCTATCAATTGCTCGTGGGCGACACCGACATTCAAATGCCGCACACGGAAGATGAAGTTTATTACGTGGTGGAAGGCAAAGCGAAGATCAAGGTTGCAGACGAAGACCGCGATGTGAGGGCGGGTTCGGTCATTTATGTTGCGAAGAATGTCGCGCACAGATTCCATTCCATTGAAGAGGATTTAATTGTGCTGGTTTTCTTTGCGCCGGCGGAGCATTCGCTGAAAAATAAAAATTGAGAGAGGTTGGCCCAGTGCTTGAAAACCAATCTCAATTTACAGGAATTTACAGTCATGAAAATTTATCTGGTAGATGGCACGTATGAGTTATTCCGCAATCATTTTGGCGTACCTCCAAAGAAAGCGCCCAACGGACAAGAAGTCGGAGCCACGCTTGGACTTTTGAGGAGTCTGTTGATGTTACTGGCGAGTCCAGGGGTCACGCATATTGCTTGTGCTTTCGACCACGTCATTGAATCATTTCGTAACGATCTTTATCCGGGATATAAAACCGGCGCAGGCGTTGACCCTAACCTGCTGGCTCAATTTTCGTTGGCCGAAAAAGCTGTCTCTGCGCTCGGTGTGACGGTCTGGCCGATGGTCAAATTTGAAGCAGACGATGCAATTGCTTCTTCTGTAGAGCGTTTAGGAAACAATAAGACTGTCGAGCAAATGGTGATTTGCTCGCCAGACAAAGACCTCGCTCAATTGGTCTCTGGCAAGCGCATTGTCTATTGGGATCGTCGGCGCGACATTATTGTTGACGAGGCGGGCGTGATTGAGAAATTTGGCGTTCGTCCGCAATCAATCCCAGACTGGCTCGCTTTGGTCGGCGATTCGGCTGACGGCTATCCCGGCGTTCCGGGTTGGGGAGCCAAATCATCATCCGCGGTGCTTGCGCGCTTTAAGCATCTTGAGTCGATTCCAAGTGACCCGACGAAATGGAAATTAAGTACGATCAGCCCCGGCCGCGCCGCAAGTTTGGCTGAAAGTCTTGTGCAACATCACGATGAAGCCATGCTTTTTAGAAAGCTGGCCACGCTTCGCAAGGATGTTCCGCTCAAGGAAAGTCTCGAGGATCTCAAATGGCAGGGGGCATATCCGCGATTGAAAAAGCTATGTCATGAATTGGGCGACGAGCGAATCCCCGAGCGCGTTCCTCGTTGGCGTTAAACTTTTTACAACAAAGCAGGTCACACTTCAAGTGTGACCTGCATTATTATTTAACGAAACCACTCATTGACACTGCGCGCGGATCGCGACCGAAAGCCAAACGTTTTGCCCATGTTGACGGGAAAGCGCGTAAGGCAGCTGTGTTCATCGTCACTGGATCATTCATTTTCCAGCCAACTTGAAGCATGTTGCTGTAAATCTTCTGCGTACCGGCATTAAGACTCGCCCCGACTTCATTCAACGCGCCACTGTTCAAACGAATATCTATGGATGCAGCTGATTTTGAAATGGATGCGAGGCTTTGCATCAAGCTGATGTCACCATCTAATAAACTTTCAAGTAGACTGCCCCACGGAAAGTTGATGGTCACATGCGAGGCGAGACCATTCAATTCCTGCGGCAGGTTTTGTGCGCTGGCAATGACGAACAACACGTTTCGTAATTTTGTCCGCGAAGGCGTATGCAAATTTTCGCGGCACGAGTCAACACCGATGACGAATCGGTCGTGGAATTTATTGGCGAGGAAATGCACATAGCGGCCATCACCCGTTCCGAGGTCCAGCATGATGCGGTTGTAATCCGCGAGGCGTTCCGTAAATCCGTTGAAGTCCAAGTCGAGAGAAGTCTTCCCTCGGATCGTTTCCATGAGAAACCTCCATTCTGTCGAAGTGAAAAAGAGAGACAGAATGGAGCGGCGGACCGCGGGCGCGTGAAAACAGGCGGCTGCATCAGGCACCGTCGAGATCATCAGGTGTAGGTTTTTTACGAGTTGGGGAAAATACGGACCAGGCCCATTGGGCCGCGTGAATATTGAGTCTTAATTCAGACGAGGATCAACAGGGTGGTCTGATAAGGAATCTGTTCATATCGGCATTATACATCGTTCCATGCTCCGAGCTGACTCAAATGATCGTGAATTTCTTCGATCAACATTTGAAATGATTTTTACGCCTTCACCGATGCGAATCCCAAGCCATTCGGCCCGACGTGCGTGCCGATGACCGTTGTCACGTTGACCATCAAAATATCCCGGGGCACGGACTGGCTCATTTCGCTCATGATTCGATTCAAAAATTCGCGGGCACGCGGCTCTGCGTTTGTATGAAGGATGGCTAATCGTTCTAGCTTCCCGCCCGCGCGCATGAATGACATCATGCGTTCGTCTGCTTGTTTCGTTGTCCGCACGGCACTGATGGCTTTGACCTGTCCATCGGTTAATTCAATGACTGGTTTGATGCTTAATAAACTTCCCAGCAATGCAATTGTGCCGGGAATGCGTCCGCTGCGGCGGACATATTCGATGGTATCCAATGCGGCAAAGACATGCAAACGCGAACGCGTCGATTCGATGGCGGCCAACGCGGCATCAAAATCAAGCCCATTATCAGCAGCCTCCGCCGCAGCTAATACTTGAAAGCCAAGTCCGAGCGAAAGCGAACGGCTGTCAACAACTGTGATGCGATTGGGAAATTCATTCGCCGCTTGCTGCGCTGTTCCGACCATCGAAGTCAGCGGCCCGGCAGCGTGGATGGAAATGATCTGGTCACAGCCTTTGCTTAATAACCTTTGATAACGCGAGGCAAATTCCCCAATGGAGGGCGCAGCGGTGGTCGGTGAAATTTTGAATTCAGGCAATCGTTTGTAAAATTCTTCGCGCGTGATTCCATTGCCGTCTGCATATTCTTTTCCTTCAATGATCAAAATGGACGGCACAACTTCGACGCCGTATTGATCAACGAGATATTGCGGAAGGTCGCAGGTGGAATCAGTGACGATGCCAAGTTTCATGTTTAACCAGAGATCAACGAGGATGAACAAAGATTTAAAACGATTCCCCCCTCCCAATTTTGGGAGAGGGGTTAGGGGGGAGGGCTATTCTATTGAAACAATGAATTGATAATGCGGCTGACCGCCATCCTGCAATTCGATCTCGAGGTTGGGATAAGCCTGGCGCACCACATCCACAATGCGATTCGCCTCAGACTGGTTCATCTCCTCGCCGTAGATCAATGTAACGAGTTCGTGTTCTTCAGCGCTGGCTTTCTTCAACAAATCAAGCAAGCCTTCTTCAACGGATTTGGCTGAAGCCACCAGCTTGTCATCCAGCAGCGCAATGACCTGGCCCTCTTTCACATTGACGCCGTCAATCTCGACCGAGCGCGTCGCCGTCGTCACCTCGCCTGATTTGACGGAAGCCAAAGATTTGGTCATCTTCTCAACAACGGAATCCAGTTCGCCGTCCGGGTTGTGAACGAGCATGGCGGCCAATCCCTGCGGCACCGATTTGCTTGGTACCACGGCTACTTTTTTCACCGTCACATCTTTGGCTTGATTGGCGGCCATCACAATGTTTTTATTGTTCGGAAGAATGATAACTTTATCCGTTGGCAGATTTTCAAACGCCGATAAAATTTCCTGCGTGGATGGATTCATCGTTTGTCCGCCTTCGACGATGGCGGCCGCGCCGAGACTGGCAAAGATGCGGCTCAAACCGGGACCGGGAGATACGATCACCACCGCAATTTGATTCGGTTCAATCTTGACCAGTTCCAGTTTCCCGCCGTACGACTTTGCATTGATCTCATCCAATTGCGCCACAAGGTTTTCCATTGCCACCTTTGTGATCGTGCCGATGCCCATGATGTAATCAATCGGCTCATAGCGTTTGTCGGTCGGCACATGGATGTGCATGCGGTACATGCCTTCGCCCTCGCCCACCTGAATGGATGTGCCCATTGCTTCCAGCTTGTTATAAAACTTCTGCAGTTCAAAATGACTGTTTGGGAAAAAATCTACAACAACTTCAAAATCCTGCCCCTCTTCAACCTCTTCCATGGCATTCTCGAAATTCAAGGACGAAAGCGGTTGGACGGCAGCGAGCGGCATATCGAGCGGCTCGCCGTTGATGTGACGCATCATTCCTTCCAAAATATAAAATAAACCTTTGCCGCCGGAATCGACGACACCAGCCTGCTTCAGAACCGGAAGCAATTCCGGCGTACGATTGACGGACGCGTCCGCGGCGGGCACGCATCTCGCCAGGACTTCAAGCGGGTCCTGCGTTTCTGACAGCGCCGACTCCGCTGCGGCTGCCGTGTCTTTCGCAACGGTGAGGATCGTTCCCTCAACAGGTTTGACCACGCCTTTATAGGCTGTGTCGCGCGCTTCGATAAAGCCGCGCACGAGAGAAGCCGCGTCGATCACCTCGCAATCCTGAAGTCCACGCGCGAAGCCGCGCCACAACTGCGAGAGGATCACGCCTGAGTTGCCGCGCGCGCCCATCAGCGCGCCCTTGGCAACCATGGCCATCATCCGGCCCGCATGTCTCTCTGCCGAATCCTTGATCTCATTCCATGCGGAGGTCATGGTAAGCATCATGTTCGTTCCCGTGTCGCCATCGGGAACGGGGAATACATTTAAAGAATTGACTGTTTGCTGGTTGGTTTTGAGCCACATCAAACCGGCTTCGACCAAATGTTTGACTGCCTGACCATCGTATGGCCGATTACGCAATCTATCGAGGCGTGCGCGATCCACACTCATTAAATCTTTCTCCTAGTCCGAATTGCTGACGCGCAGCCCAGCGACATGAATGTTGACTTCGTGAACTGGCATCCCCAATGCTTTTTCAACATGGAACTTGACCGTGTTGGCAACGCTATCCGCCACCGTTGTGACGCGCGTGCCATATTCGATGATGATGTAAATATCAATGTCAATGTTCTCGCCGTCGTAGCGCACGGAAACGCCGCGCGCCGGTTCGTGCGTAATGGTCTGCGCCAGGCCCTCTGCCAGATTCTTCGGCGCCAGGCCGACCACGCCATACGATTCCAGCGTGGCATGATACGCAATCGTCGCGACCGCGCTCGGTGAAATGTGGATTCCACCCAGTGAAGTAGTTTCTTCGCCCATAGTTTCCTCTCGTCCTCCTATTGTAACAAATTGCTTTGAGGAAGGTTGCGTTCTGTGGTACAATGCCGTGCCTTGTCGAAGATGCAGGCGTTCTTCTGCACACGGGCAGGAAGGCAATTGTAATCATTCGGCAGGAAAAATACCTGCCATTTTGGAAAGGAAGTGTACGATGGCTAAATGTGCAAACTGCGGCAAGACCACTACTTTCGGGCATAACCGCTCGTTCTCCATGCGCGCCACCAACCGGAACTATAAGCCCAATCTGCAAAAGGTGACGATCATGAAGAATGGCCGCAAGGTTAAACAGGTTTTATGCGCCAAGTGCATCAAGGCGCTTGGTAAAGCGGCGGCGTAGTAATCTTCAATTGCCCACAAAGTCATGGCGAAAGCCATGATTTTTGTTTAACAAGACTTGCACAAAATCGAACGATGGGCAATAAAAGAAAGTGTCATTAACGCTTTGCATAAGTCCTAAACTGATATAATTTTGTCATGGCTCTCACCCTAAAAGAAGTTGAACATATTGCCAGGTTAGCGCGCCTCGAGTTGACCGGGGAACAGAAAGAACTTTATCGCGAGCAACTTTCGGCGATTTTGGATTACATGGCAAAACTTCGCGAACTGGACACAAAAGATGTCCTGCCAACCGCGGGCGGCGGATTGACGCAAATGATTCTGCGCGAAGATGAATTGCGTCCGAGTTTGCCGAAAGATGCGTTGCTCAAGAATGCGCCAAAATCTGAAGATGATCAGTTCAAGATTCCGCCGGTGTTTGAATGAGCGACTGTAAACCGTGAACGGCAGCAGTCTGTCTCCGCAGTCTGATAAATCAATGACCAACCTTACTGAACTCACCATCGCTGAAATGCAGGCCGGATTGCGAACTGGCGATTTTTCCAGCCGCGAACTTGTGCAAGCCGCGCTGGATCGTTTATCAAAAGTCGAACCGGCTTTGCACGCGTTTCTGTATATCGCTAGTGAGGAGGCTCTCGCAGCAGCAGCTGAAGCGGATAAGAAGCGTAAATCTGTAGGGGCGACTGGCCAGTTTCCCCTGCTCGGTATTCCCATCGCGGTCAAAGATGTGCTGACGGTTGAAGATTTGCCCTGCACGGCTGGCTCGAAAATTCTTGAAGGATATGTTCCCCCATTTACTGCTACATCCGTGACGAGATTGAAAGATGCTGGTGCGGTCATCATCGGCAAAACCAATAACGATGAGTTCGCCATGGGATCGTCCACCGAACACTCGGCTTACGGTTATACACACAATCCCTGGGATTTGACGCGCGTTCCTGGCGGCTCGTCGGGCGGAAGCGCCGCGTCGGTGGCAGCACGCTGCGTCCCTGCCGCGCTTGGCACGGACACAGGCGGAAGCGTCCGCCAGCCCGCGTCACTGTGCGGTGTCACCGGACTCAAAACAACGTATGGTCGCGTCTCACGTTTTGGCTTGATCGCTTTTGGCTCGTCGCTCGATACGGTCGGCGCGTTAGGCAGAACAGCTGAAGATGTTGCACAAATTTTTTCTGCGATGGCAGGACGCGATGAATTAGATGCGACGTCCGCAGACATGCCGGTTCCAGAAATCAATTTTGATGGCGACGCGTTGCGCGGATTAAAGATCGGCGTGCCGAAGGAATATTTTATTAGCGGCATCCAGCCCGAAGTCGAAGAAAAGACGCGAACTGCCATTCAACAATTGAAGGAACTCGGCGCAGAAATTCGTGAGATCAGTCTGCCGCATACCGAATATGCGCTTCCGGTTTATTACATCATCGCACCCGCCGAGGCATCTGCAAATCTGGCGCGCTTTGACGGTATCCGCTATGGCCCGCGCGTCGACGCGGATAATCTGTGGGATGTGTTCTTCAAAACGCGCGGACAAAAGTTCGGCCCCGAAGCAACGCGCAGAATCATGATTGGAACGTATGCGCTTTCAACAGGATATTACGACGCGTATTACGGACAGGCGCAAAAAGTCCGCACGCTCATCAAGCAGGACTTTGAAGCGGCGTTCCGCGACGTGGATTTGATCGCCGCTCCGACCGCGCCCGAGACCGCGTTCAAGATCGGCGAACATGTGGACGATCCGCTGGCGATGTATTTGGAGGATGTATTCACTCTGCCCGCGAGTCTGGCGGGTGTGCCGGGCATTTCATTCAACTGCGGCTTCGACAAAAATCATCTGCCGATTGGATTGCAATTGATTGGTCCGTACTTCCGCGAAGATTTGTTATTGCGGGTTACGCACGCGTATCAGCAAGTCACGGATTGGCATAAGCAATCACCAAAATTGTAAATATGTAGGGGCACAGCGACGCTGTGCCCCTCGGAGGCAATATGAATATTTTTGTCACGGGTGGAGCTGGCTATATTGGCTCTGCAACCGCTGAAGCTTTACTCAAGGCGGGACATTCTGTCACGGTTTACGATTCACTGGTCAC
>JAKAKJ010000007.1 GCA_021824575.1 Chloroflexota bacterium | reverse complement strand
AGAACTGTTGGGCGCGCGGCTGCCATAGCGGACACTACGCCAATGACAGTTTCCCCGTCCCGACCGTTGTCCCGCCACTGATC
This sequence comes from Chloroflexota bacterium, assembly GCA_021824575.1. GTDB lineage: Bacteria > Chloroflexota > Anaerolineae > Anaerolineales > Villigracilaceae > Fen-1038. The sequence goes on along the minus strand of JAKAKJ010000007.1, from coordinate 7,419 downwards.
CGCAGCGATCAGTTGTCGCGTTTTGCCAACACGCAGGATCTGTCCGTATTTTTGAAAGCCACACATCCGCCCGAAGCTCCCGGCTCATTGACCGATAACGAATACCAGGCTTTGGCTGCTTACCTTTTCACGATGAATGGCAGGAATCAAGAAACAAACATTTCTCCGAGTCCCACTTCCACATTACCGCTTGCTCCGGCCCCATCTGAAGCATCGAGTTTGCCTCTCGGCTATTGGGTCGCCATCGGATTGATATTGGTCGCAGTCACTTTCGCGCTGGCACAGCGCGCGCGAAAATCTCGATGAAGGGAAAGCATTCATCCGTTTGGCGCTTCTTCCGCACAACGCAGGACACTTGCTCGACGTAACCTAATTGCATCGGCCCAATACTGGAAACTGATTACCAATCACTCTTCCACCCAACCCTGTTCCTCCACCGCTTCGAAAATATCAGTAGCAGAGATCATGCCAATCAATGAGCCATGTTCGTCAGTCACTGGCATGTGATGAAAATGATTCTGCTGCATGATGATCGAACATTCCTTCAACGTCCAATCTGGATTGGCAGTGATGATCGGCCCGGACATGACCTCACGTACGGTTGTCTCCGCGGGATTGCGATCCGCGGCAACAATTTTGTCGCGAATATCCGTTGTAGTCAAAATTCCGTATGCGGGATTCTTATCGGAAATATCCACAATCAGGCTGTGGATTTCACGGCGGCGCATCAGCGTCATCGCGTGCGACACACTCGAATCGGGGTCAACAACAACAACCGGACTGCTCATCCAATCACGGACAGTATTTGGCATGGAATCTCTCCTCTAAAGTTAGTTTGTCGCGAGGAGATTGCCTCGCCGTGGCGCTCAACACCACTCCTCGCAATGACATTGCATATACTTGATTCTACTTTATAACACTGATAGTCACCGAACCAAGCGCCAGGATCGAACCATCTGCCGGGCTTTTATCTTCGATTTGAATTCGCACCGGTCCTGGTGAAGTGATCTTTGATAAATCAACCGGTAAAGAAAACGAACCGGGTCCGCCGGGCTGTGATGCCTGAACGAGTAATGAACCATTGGCAACTTGATTGTTATTCGAATCGAAAATCGAATAAACCAAATTGTTCTCGAACGGTGCGATGGTTACATTTCCTGTGACGGTCAATGGCTGCGAGAGCATAACTTGATCTCCATTCGATGGCTGCGTAATTGCGATCAAGCGTTCGCTGCCATCCGGCGTGCCGCTGGAGAAACTGGTCATCACCAGCTTATTGAACTCATAACGAAATGTCCGTTTAGTGGGCCAGGCCGCGCAGCAGCCAGGATCGTTCGGACCGTGGATCACCGCGTCGAGAAAAATTTGTCCATTTTGGATGCTGAGGCTGTTGATCTGTGGCCGGTCATCTATCATTTCAGACGCGGCTTGCATGGGCTGACCGTTTTGATTCAACATCGCAATTACGGAAACAAAGACACCGGTGCCGCCATAATTTTCAGCAATCAAAATTGCCGCGTCGGACGCGCCATCGCCGTTCAAATCGCCGTATGCAATCTGCGGAAGCAAATTCACGCTGGCATAATCGGCGGAAGCCGGATCAGTTCCGTTTTGATATAAACCGTTCGTCAATTGGACTGTTGGATGCGAATCGCGAAAAACCAATTTAACTTTTGAATTCTTGAGTTGATCAACTGTCAATCCCGGCAGCGGCGTTGGAGGCGGCCCCATGGGAGCCTCCTGTATAGCAAGAGTCGGCTGGCCGGTCGGGGTTGAAACGGCGGGTGAAAATAACGAACAGGCCAGCGCAGCAAGTCCAAGAATCAGAAATGGAAATATCCGCTTCACGTTATTGTCCGAGCTGGGTCCAATTCGTTCCGCTGTTCGTCGTCTTGTAAAGCCTGCGCGTGCCGGTCACATCATTTGTCAAAACAAAGCCGGTTGTCGGGCTGACGAAATCCATCCCGGCAAAATTATCGCCGAAGGCAACATCAGGAGTGATGGTTGTCCACGTTTGCGCGCCATCGTGGGTCACGTAAAATGTGGTGCCATTCCAAACAAAGCCATCCGTCGGCGAGACGAAATCCATCGAGCCGCCTTGCGGAATCATTTTGGGCGTCAGCACCCACGTCGCGCCGCCGTCATGAGAAACATAGATGACCAACATTACGCCATATTGAGACGAGGCGTGGACGGGCAGATACGCGTCCTTGGCCGAGACAAACGTTGGGCCGATAGTTTCGAAATCAGCTTGTTCGTATCCGACCGGGGCCGTAACCGTAATCTGACTCCAGGAGTGTCCGCCATCTGACGTTTTATACAGATAAATCTCGCCGGGCGTGTAGATGACGCCGCCGATGAAAGCATTCTGCATGTCGAGCGGGGTCAATCCATCTTTGAGTCCGCCAAGCGGAAGGCTGCTACCCGCGTTCGGTTGATTTGGATCGTTGGTGTACGTTTGAGTCCACGTTGCGCCGGCATCGGTGGTTTGAAAAATTGCGACGCCCATCGAACCCGCGCCCGCGCCGAGGCTTGCCATGATCCAGCCTTTATCCGCATCCAGAAAATGCAAATCGCCGCTGCCAAACGGAACTGAAGATGAAGTCCATGTTGTGCCGCCGTCGCTGGTGCGATACATCGTCCCGGCCAACGGATTTTTCGGATCGGTAATCAAAATCCATCCGTGCTGTGCGTCGAGGAAATTCGATGTGGCGGTATAACCAAGCGTGGTCACGCCGGACGGCCCAGCCTCGTGCCACGTCACACCGCCGTCTTCGGTGCGGACAACGGCTGTATCCGTGACGCCCCAGCCGCTATTCGCGTCCACCATGTGGACGGTTGTGAGTCCCGGCGCGGCAATCACCGGTGCGCTGCTGGTGGGCGGCGGAAGAGTCGGTCCTTGCGTCACAGGAATCGGAACAACGTTCGGCGCGCAGGCGGTGAGAAAAGCAAGAAGAAAGAGGAAAGAGAGGATGCGTTTCATGATTCTCCTAAAGTATGTTGGCAAGTTTCAAAGTTTGAAAGTGGGCAGAAAGTTGCACGTTAGACCTTCCAACTTGCAAACCTTCTAACCTATAAACTGGACGACAGTCGCTTCGCCTTGCCCAACGCCAACACAGAGCGTTGCCAAACCGTATTTTACATTTCCGCGGCGTTTCATTTCATATAAAAGTGTTGTCAGAATGCGCGCACCGGAACAGCCGAGCGGATGTCCGAGTGCGATCGCTCCGCCATTCACGTTGACGATTTCAGGATCGAGACCGAGGTCTTCGATCACGGCCAGTGATTGAACTGCAAATGCTTCATTGAGTTCGACCAGACCAATATCTTTGATCGTCAATCCCGCGCGCTGCAACGCTTTCTTTGTGGCTGGCACAGGCCCGTAACCCATCACACGCGGCGGGACTCCAGCCGCGGCGGATGCAATAATCCGCGCCATCGGCTTGAGTTTCAACTCTTTTGCTTTTTCTTCGCTCATCACAAGCAACGCCGCCGCGCCATCGTTCAAACCAGATGAATTGCCCGCGGTCACAGTTCCGCCTTCGGCGCGGAAAGCGGGTCTGAGCCGCGCCAACGATTCCATCGTCGTATCGCGGCGCGGGCGTTCGTCGGTTGTCACAGGAATCGGATCGCTTTTTTTCTGCGGGATGGGGACGGGCAAAATTTCTTCGGCAAACTTTCCAGAGTCAATCGCGGCAATCGCGCGTTGATGGCTTCGCAATGCGAACGCATCCTGTTTTGCACGCGTAATATGTGGGCGCTCCGCAGCGATATTTTCCGCGGTCTCGCCCATCGAATCAGTCCCGTATTTTTCTTTCATCTTCGGGTTTGGATAACGCCAGCCCAAAGCTGTATCCCATGCGGTGAGATTGCCGAACGAAAAGCCCGCTTCGGCTTTTGGAACCGAATACGGCGCGCGGCTCATCGATTCGACTCCGCCCGCGATGAACACCTCCCCCTCTCCCGCTTTGACGGCACGCGCGGCCTGATTGACCGCATTCAAACCCGACGCGCACAAACGATTAATCGTCACACCCGCAATTTCGACGGGAAGCCCTGCCAGCAATGCAGCCATGCGCGCCACGTTGCGATTATCTTCACCGGCTTGATTCGCGCATCCGAAATAGACTTCCTCGATGAGTGCCGGATCAAGCTTATTGCGTTCGACAATGTTCTTGATAACGAGAGCCGCCAAATCGTCCGGGCGGACCGGCGCAAGAATCCCACCCAACGCGCCAATCGGTGTGCGAATCGCGTCAACAATTACAGCGTCAGTCATGATCCCTCCAAAGGTCATTGATTTCTTCGATTCTACCACCTGGAATGATAGGACTTTTGTACTTGTGAAAAATGACACATAGCACTATTTCCCCGTCTTTACCAAAGCACATAATGAAATTATCGACACGTCGAACTCGTGACGATGAAAAGAGTCGCCGTTTGTTTGTGATCCACAGGACCTGGCTCCTGCGTGTCAAGGAGCGATGATGACAATTCGAAATTTCGAACCGCATACAGTACGCCTTTGCCAATACGTAATCGCCAGCGCAGACATGTACTACACCGAACTGGAACAGCGCGATGTGTTTTTGAAACATGACGGACGCGGCAACATTCATATCTGGGGAGAAATCGTGGGCAGGGGACCTTCCACAAAGGTTGATTTGTGCGAGATATTTCTGGAGTACGGTTTATACTGTTGTTCGTGGTGCAGCATGGCCGAAGCTCTGTACCACATGCAGGATTTTGGGGAGCAGCTTGGATGCTCACTTGCCAAGTATCTAACAGAGAATTCCCATTTGTTGACATCCCCAGACCCGACAGTCCGCGCTCTCGAGCATATCTTCGAAACGATGGGAGCATGTTTTTCGACCGAGCATTCAGGGTCTGGAACACAGCTTGTCGTCACAGACTGTCCTTTGGAAAAAACTGCCGAGCGCTCCGGCTTGCGAACCATCGAACTCGCTCATCACGGAATCAATGCCATGTGCCGGAGTCTGATCCGTGCCATGAATCCGAATCTAGACCTGGCAATCTCAGCGCCGGACAGTCCCGAGTTTATCTTCACGATCGTGATGCCAGTTCCTGCTTGATCTCAGACATTTCACTCCTTGGGCCATCATATTCGTTGATGGCCTTTTCATTTTAAAAGCCGATTTTGAATCCGCGTGTCCCTCGGGAGACATGATATTTTATATAACCGAACCATGACGCATGGCACTGTTCGCTCATGACCGAAACCGACATAATCAGGCTGGCAAGGTATTTTGCTAAATAATCTCCAACTTCTCAGATAAGGAGTCTAAATGCCTGCAGCAAAAGGTTGGATCGAAGTCAACGAGAAATATTGTAAAGGCTGTGAACTATGTATAAACGCCTGTCCGCCCCAAGTGATGGAGTTGGACATGTCGCATCTCACACCGACAGGCTACCACCCCGCGCACACGTTCAAGGACGGATGCACGGGGTGTGCTATCTGTGCCGTTGTCTGCCCGGATGCAGCCATAACTGTTTATCGCGAAATCACCAAGAAGGCAGTGCCGGCAACGGCATAAATCCCACCACCGAGCGCACAGTGATCACAGAGAAAAATAAAACTCTGCGATCTCCGTGATCTCCGTGGTGAATTTCGGAGAATCTTATGACACGTGAAATGTGGGAAGGCAATCAAGCCATCGCGGAAGCCGCGGTTCGCGCGGGACTGGAAGCGTATTTCGGTTACCCCATCACTCCCCAGACTGAGGTTTTGGAATATCTCTCGCGGCGGATGCCCGAACTGGGACGCGCGTTCGTCCAGGCTGAAAGCGAACTCGGCGCGATCAACATGGTTTACGGCGCGGCGTGCGCGGGCGTACGGGTGATGTCAACATCCTCCAGCCCGGGCGTGAGCCTGATGATGGAAGGACTTTCATATATTGCGGGGACTGAAATCCCCGCGGTGCTGGTCAATGTGATGCGTGGCGGGCCGGGCCTCGGCAACATCGCCCCGTCGCAAGCGGATTACAACCAGGCCGTCCACGGCGGCGGACACGGCGATTATTTTCCAATCGTTTTGGCGCCAGCCTCCGTGCAGGAGGCCGTGGATTTGATGGGATTGTCATTTGATCTTGCAGAGAAATATCGCTCCATTTGCATGATGATCATGGATGGCTCCATCGGTCAGATGATGGAACCCATCAACATGCCCGAAATGAAACCCATTCAGCGTAAGGATTGGGATTGGGCAACGAATGGACGCATGGGCAAACGCGAACGCCATGTCCTGACATCCATTTATCTCGACCCATACCAGGAAGAAAAAACGAACCTGCGTTTGCTCGAACGCCAGAAACAAATTGCGGCCAATGAAGTTCGTTACAAGGAATATTTCCTCGATGATGCAGAATATGTGGTGATTGGTTTCGGCACGGCAGGCCGCGTTTCATTATCCGCGGTACGCGCCGCACGCGAAAAAGGAATCAAGGTTGGGCTGTTGAGACCCGTCACACTCAATCCATTTCCGCATCAAGCCATTGAACAACTGCTCGGACGCGTGAGCGGATTCCTGGTCGTCGAGATGAATTCCGGCCAAATGTTGGAAGACGTTCGTTTGTCCGTGAAAGGGCGCGTGCCTGTTGAATTTTATGGTCGTCTCGGCGGCGTGGTCCCCTTCCCCGATGAAGTCCTGAGCGAAATCCAACGCGTCGCATCCAGCAAGTTGAGTCTCGAAGTCAATCCACGCGAGGCGTGGTTCGAGCGCATGATGGCACACAACTAGAGGTAAGAATGATTGCTCCTGTTGCAAATAATCTGGTTTACGAACGACCTGAAGGTTTCACCGACACGCCAACTCATTACTGTCCCGGATGCACACATGGCGTGGCGCATCGTTTGGTTGCCGAAGTGCTGGAGGAAATGGGCGTGCTTGATAAGACCATCGGCGTCGCGCCGGTGGGATGCGCGGTCTTCGCGTATAACTACTTCGATACGGATTTTGTCGAAGCGCCTCATGGGCGCGCCCCGGCAATGGCTACCGGCATCAAGCGTGTTCTCCCCGACCGGGTTGTCTTCACCTATCAAGGCGACGGCGACCTCGCTTCGATTGGCATGGGCGAGATCACACATGCCGCGGCGCGCGGAGAAAACATCACCGTGATCTTCATCAACAACGCAAACTACGGCATGACCGGCGGACAAATGGCTCCGACCACACTGCCTGGTATGAAGACAACTTCCTCGCCAAACGGACGCGATGTGGAAACGCAAGGTTATCCGATTCGAATGTCCGAGATGCTGGCAACGTTGGATGGCACAGGCTATGTTGTGCGGCGTTCATTGCACGACCCGAAGAATATTCGCCTTGCGAAGAAAGCCATTCGACTCGCATTTGAAACACAGATGCGCGGGCTCGGCTTCTCGCTGGTTGAACTGCTTTCAACG
>JAKAKJ010000056.1 GCA_021824575.1 Chloroflexota bacterium | reverse complement strand
CGGCACAAGTTTATCACAAGAAATCTTTTTGAGTTCTCAAGGTATAATCCGTTCAGCGATTGGATGGAAGCCCCCAGTAAATTAACATGATGGCCGAAAATCATTAACCGTGATGGACGGCGCTTTCTTGATGTTTTTGTGGTTAAAGATTTTTTATAGAATATGCTCCCTGATCTTCAATTGAACGACCTCGTCCGCTTACGCAAGCCGCATCCATGCGGATCATACGAATGGATCATCGTCCGCCTCGGCGCGGACATTGGCCTCGAATGCAAGGGCTGCGGACACCGTGTGATGCTGACGCGGCGCGAACTGGCAAAAAGAATGAAAGTGAATCTTACGAGAAAAGATGAACAACAATCATCATCCTAAACCCCACATCGTTTTTTATTTTTCCGATACTGGCGGCGGACATCGTTCCGCAGCCGAAGCCATCATCGAAGCACTGCAGAATGAATATGGCGATTCGTTTACCTGTGAAATGGTGGATTTCTTCAAACAATACGCGCCGCCGCCGTTCCGCAAAATGCCGGAGATTTATCCTGAGCTGGTAAAGGCTCCGGCTTTATGGCAGGCTTCTTTTGTCGCCACAGACGGGCGCCCGCAAGCGCGCGTGATCACGGCCTCACTCTGGCCAGTGGCGCGGACAGCGGCCCGCAAACTGGTACGCGATCATCCGGCAGATTTGATCGTGAGTGTCCATGCGATTGCAACCACTTTTGCGCTCCGAGCGCTGGGGCGTGAGCGCCCGCCTTTTTACACGGTTGTCACCGACATGGTCACGACCCACGCGTTGTGGTTCGATGCGCGCGCCGACCATATCTTTGTCCCCACTGAAACCGCGCGCCAGCGTGCGATTGCATATCGCATGCCTGCTGAAAAATTGGAAGTTGTCGGGATGCCGATTGCGGATCGTTACTGCGCTCCAGCCGGGAATAAGCGCACCCTGCGGAAAAAACTTGGCTGGCCGTTGGATAAGCCGATTGTCCTGATGGTTGGCGGAGGCGATGGGATGGGGCCGCTCGGCAGGACAGCGCGCGCCGTGGATGACTCGGGGCTGAATGTTGGGCTGGTCATCGTTTGCGGACGCAATGAAAAGCTGAAGGCAAATCTCGAAAAACAGGCGTGGGAGAATCCGGCTTTCATCTATGGCTTCACGCGTGAGATGCCGGACTTTATGCGCGCCGCGGATTTCATCGTCACCAAAGCCGGGCCAGGGACCATAGCCGAAGCGCTAAATGCTGACCTGCCTGTCATCTTGTATTCCAAGATTCCCGGACAGGAAGACGGCAACGTCATCTTTGTGGAGGCGGAAGGTGCGGGCGTCTGGGCACCGAAGCCTCAGCAGGTTGTCCGCACATTGACACGTTGGATCACCAACCCACAGGAACGTGAAAAAGTGATCGTGAATGCACGCCGCGTTGCACGTCCAGATGCATCGCGCCGCATTGCGCGCGTGTTGGGCGAACGGCTTGGGTTGTAGAAAGGATTCCGGCTCGCGCGTCTCCGATCTTTACATGTTGTGGTTTTCACCAAAAATATTTTGAAAGACAATGTTGCGGAGCGCGGCTCAAGTTCAAAGTCAGAAGAGGCTGACATTTTTCATTCCCCGTTTGGATTGAAATTCGGAATCAAAAACTCACACTACCTGCAATTGCTCGCATTTAAAGTGTGAGTTTGCCCAAGCGGCAGACTTATGCTTCCAGTTACACAACTGATGTTCAGGAAATTAAATGATGGACGCCAGGGTGAGGGGGGCACCCTAGCGTCCATCGCTTTCATAATACTATAAGTCGTCGTACATTGCAAGCCCCTTTTGAATTAGAAAATCATTAGATTTTGTGAAGAGCGCAAACCGGTATATAGCGCCCCTGGAGGGAATCGAACCCACATCTCGGCCTTAGGAGTGCCTTGCTCTGTCCATTGAGCTACAGGGGCATAACGAAATTATATCAAATGCAAGTGAAACATTAGCTGTAAAACCTTATTCATCCTTGGGCGGTGCGGTAGGCCCGTAATCGAGAATTTGCCTCACTTGGGTATTTCCTTCCGGCGGACCCACGATACCGCGCTCTTCCATCACATCCACCAGACGAGCGGCGCGCGTGTAACCGATGCGCATGCGGCGCTGAAGCATGGACACGGACGCGCGTCCCTCGCGCCGTACAAGATCAATCGCATCGTTCAAAAGCGGATCGCCATCCGTTTTTTCCATATCTTCCCACAAAGGTTGTTGTTTGAGCGGAATACCTTCGGGGATTGATTCGGCAGGCGCGCCTGCGACCGCATACGGACTGGCCTGCTGTGTCTGTGCGCGCCAGAATTCAACCAGCTTTTGGATTTCATGATCCGAAACGAATACACCTTGCAGGCGCACGGGCGCGGGCGCATCGGGCGCCTGATATAACATGTCGCCGCGGCCCAGCAATCGCTCCGCGCCGGGTTGATCGAGGATGACGCGGCTGTCCACGCCGGAGGCGACGGCAAAGGCAATGCGCGCTGGAAAGTTGGCTTTGATCAAGCCGGTCACCACATCCACAGATGGACGCTGTGTTGCAAGGATCATGTGAATGCCGGTTGCGCGTGCCAGTTGTGCCAGGCGCGTGATCGTCCGTTCGGTTTCATCCGGTGCGATCATCATCAGGTCTGCTAATTCATCAATCATAATTAAATAGAATGGCAGTTTCTTGCCGCCCTGCAGTTTCATGCGCGCATTGTAATCCGTGATGTTGCGCGATCCCACCTTCGCAAATTCGTGGTAGCGCCTGTCCATTTCGCGCGTCATCCATTGCAACGCTCCCACGATGCGATCCATTTCAACCACAACCGGCTCGAGCAAATGCGGGACGCCGTTATAGCCGGTCAATTCCACGCGTTTTGGGTCAACGAGTACCAGCCTCAAATCATCCGGGGTGTTGTTGATTAGAAAAGCTGTCAGGATCGCGTTCACACACACTGATTTGCCAGAACCAGTTGCGCCCGCGATCAACAAATGCGGCATGTTCTCAAGATTGGCCGTGATGGGGTGTCCGGCCACATCCTGCCCAAGCGCAAAGCGCAGCGATGTTTTGTTGCGCTGAAAAGTTTCACTTTCCAAAATATCGCGCAAAGCCACCAACGCCATTTCATCATTGGGGACTTCGATGCCGACATAACTATGTCCGGGAACCGGCGCCTGGATGCGGATGCGCGGCGCGGCGAGTGCGAGGGCAAGATCATCTGCCAGCGACGCAATCTTGCTGACGCGCACGCGCGTTCGTCCGCCCCTTGTCTCGACGAAGAGCGGCTCCACACCAAATTGCGTGATCGTCGGTCCGCGGCTGATCTCGACTATTTGTGCAGGTGCACCGAATGATGCAAGTGTCTCTTCGATTAGATGACCGCGTTGTTTGACGAAGTCTTCATTCTCGGTCGGCGCAGAACCTATATCCAGAATATCGCTGACTTCCGGCAAAACCCATTGAATGACCGGTGTGGAGGTTGTCGTTGTCATCGTCGGAAGATTTGTTGGCACAGGAATTGTCGTTGGCGTTGGCGCGGGAGTCTGCGTCAGCGGGGTATAGCCATTTGTCTGCGCGGCCATTTCGGGTGCCGCGCGAGGCGCAGCTGGTTTGATGAGCAAAGATTTGATCTTTGCGATCAACGGTCCAACCCAACGAAATAAATCCTGAATGGTTGTATCCAAAACCATGGCGAGCGCGATGAGCGCCCATGCAATCAATGTGATAATCGCTCCCCACGCGCCGAGGCCAAACCACAAGACGCGTTCGAGGACCCCACCGATATAGCCACCGCCTGCGCCGTCCTGCGCCGCGACTTGCGCCATTTCGGGTTGAGCAATGATTGCGTGCATTGTTGTCAGGAGCCAGACAAAAAGCAAAATGATTCCAACGGCGCGTTCGAGCGAAAGAGTCGGAATGCGATCGATTTTACGGAGGACAATCCACAGGCCGAAAGCGATCAAGGCAACAGGCAAAACATAAATTCCCCAGCCAATCAATTGCCCCAGCAAGCGGAGCAGGTCGCCCGTGAAAGCCGAGCGCGTGGAAGCAAACAGCGTAAGCAGAATCAAAATTCCGGCGATTGCCAGAATGATGCCTATGATGTCAAGCCTGCGTTCAGGCGAAAGCCCCCCCCCAAGTGACGGTCCGGCCTGTGACGAAGTCTGTTTTTCCGGCACAGATTTTGAGCGCGCTTGCTTTGAACCTGTCTTCCCCTGAGGCCTTTTGCTTTTCTTTGGTCGTGGAAAAAAATTGGGAAATCGCATGGAACGATACGAAAATGCAAAAATTATTATAGCACAAATGGTCTGTTTTCTTTAAGGTACAATTGTTCAGCATTTGCGCGAACTATCGCGTCGTACTCTAAATCTTCACCACAAAGTCGCGAAGATAAATAATTAGTGTCTTTGAGTCTTGGTGGTAAAAACGAAAAGGCACAGCATTGTTCGAAATTTTATTTCTTGGCACATCCGCTTCTGCGCCATCGGCCAAGCGCGGACTCTCTGCCCAGATCGTCACGCATGATGAATATCGTTTTCTGGTTGATTGCGGTGAGGGTACCCAGCGGCAAATCCTGCAATCAGGCACGGGCTTTCGTCATTTGACGCGTGTGTTGTTGACGCACGGTCATCTCGATCACATCCTCGGCCTCGGCGGATTGCTCAGCACGTTCCTGCGCTGGGAAGCAATCGAAGAGCTTGAGATTTTTGGAGGGCACACCACACTCGACCGCGTGCGCGCCCTGCTCGATGGCGTTGTGCTGCGCGGCAACCAGCCGCCGATGCCGCTTCATTTCCGCGAGATCAAGCCTGGCGTTTTCTTCGATGCGGCGGATTTTACGATCTCGGCTTTTCCCGTTACCCACCGCGGGCCGGATTGTCTCGGTTATGTTTTCGAAGGCAAAGCGCGCCGTCCGTTTCTGGCAGAGAAAGCGGACGCGCTTGGAGTCCCATTTGGGCCGGAACGACGCGACCTCGTGGACGGCAAGACGATCACGCTGCCGAACGGCAACCGCGTCAAACCGGACGATGTGCTGGGTCCGCTTCAAAAGGGTGTGAAGCTCGTCGTGGTAGGGGATACCGGCAAAACGGACGACCTGCTCGATGTCTGCAAAGATGCGGACGCGCTGGTCATCGAGTCGACGTATCTCAACGAAGAAGCCGAGATGGCGCGCGAGTTCCACCATCTGACCGCGCAACAAGGCGCTGAATTGGCTGTTAAAGCAAATGTGAAGAAATTAATTCTTACGCATATTTCGCGCCGCTATCGCGAAAAGGATGTATTGAAAGAAGCACAGGCGATCCATCCGAACGCGTCGGTGGCGCGTGATTTTGATGTATTTCAGATTAAAAGGGATGAGCAAGATGGACACAAGTAAATCTTTTACCATTGGAGTATTGACGTCGGGCGGCGATGCGCCCGGCATGAATCCATGTATCCGCGCCGTGGTGCGGACAGCGATGACGCACGGAGCGAAAGTGTTGGGGGTCGTTGATGGTTTCGAAGGCCTGCTGAATGGCGAATTCCGTCCACTGGGCGCACGCGATGTGGGCGGCATCCTGCAGCGCGGCGGGACGATTCTACAGACCAGCCGCAGCCCGCGTTTCATGGAGCCGCACGGCCAGCGCGAAGCCATCCGTCACATGAATGAAGTTGGCATGGACGGATTGGTTGTGATCGGCGGCGAAGGTTCGCTCAGGGGCGCGTATGCTCTGCACCAGCAGGGAATCAAAGTGATAGGCATTCCGGGGAGTATTGACAATGATGTCTGGGGAACCAGCATTTCCATCGGCACCGACACGGCCATGAACACGATCATGGACGCGGTGGATAAATTGCGCGATACGGCTTCGTCGCATCATCGTGCGTTTCTCATCGAAACGATGGGACGCAACTGCGGCTATCTGGCTGCCATGACCGGGATCGTCTGCGGCGCTGAAATTGTATTGATCCCTGAGGTCCAGGTTTCATTTGAAGAGGTCGCAAAAACCATCGAGGAAGCATACAAGCGCGGCAAGACACATGCGATTATTATCAACGCTGAAGGTTCAGGGCATCGGACGACCGATCTTGCCAAAAGGCTCGATGACATGGATGTGGGATTCAAAACGCGTGTGACGATTCTTGGGCATATCCAGCGCGGCGGTTCACCAACAGCTTATGACCGCTTGCTTGCTTCGCGTATGGGCTTGAAAGCGGTGGATGCCTTACTCGCCGGGAAGAGCGGCGTGATGACCGGACTCGTGGAACGCGGCATCGAATATGTTCCGCTGGAAGAAGTCATCAGCCACAAACGCGAGGCGAATTTCGAATATTATGAAATGACGAAGGTACTGGCAAGATAAACAGTGAATGGAAGGTGGAGAATAGAAAAGGGACGACTCAAACGAGCCGTCCCTTATTATTTGCCGACTTCTAACTGATCTCTATTTTCTGATCATCTGCCTGCTAAATCATCGTCGGCTCTTCATAGACTCCGAACACTTCTTTCATTACATTCACGATCTCGCCAAGCGTCGCATATGCGTGAACACATTCCATTAAATAGGGCATGGTATTTTCTGTGCCTTGTAACGCGATGCGAAGTTTGTCCATTGTCTGACCGACGCGGCCGTTATCACGCGTCTTGCGGAGCTCGGCAAGACGATCAATCTGTCGTTTGTAGCCATTCGGATCCATTTCCAAAATCGGAACTGTGAGCGGCTTCTCTTCCTGGTACGCGTTCACGCCGACGATCTTGCGCGTGCCCTGGTCAATCTCGCGTTGGTAACGATATGCTGCATCCGCGATCTCGGATTGGAAGAAACCTTTTTCGATGGCGGGAATCACCCCACCCAATTCCTCGATGAGTTGGAAATAATGGCGGGCCTGCGCTTCGATGCGATCGGTCTGGGCCTCGACGAAGAAGCTGCCTCCGAGCGGATCAATCGTGTTCGCCACTCCAGACTCTTCTGCGATGATTTGTTGTGTGCGTAATGCAATCGTCACCGCGTGTTCAGATGGCAAAGCCAATGCCTCATCGAGCGAATTGGTATGCAAACTTTGAGTCCCGCCGAGGACAGCCGCTAACGCTTGGATCGCGACGCGCACAACGTTGATTTCAGGCTGCTGCGCGGTCAGCGAAACACCCGCGGTCTGCGTGTGGAATCGCAGCAGCCATGAACGCGGATTCTTCGCTTTGAATGTTTCTTTCATCTCGTGTGCCCAAATGCGACGCGCGGCGCGATACTTGGCAATCTCTTCAAAGAAATCGTTGTGCGCGTTGAAGAAGAACGAAAGGCGCGGCGCGAACTCGTCCACATCCATGCCGCGCTCGATTCCCCAGCGAACGTACTCCATTCCATCGGCAAGTGTGAACGCCAATTCCTGCGCGGCTGTCGAGCCGGCTTCGCGGATGTGGTAACCGCTGATGGAGATCGTGTTCCACTGCGGAACCTTTTGCGAACCGAATTCCATCGTGTCCACAACGAGGCGCATCGAAGGCTCGGGTGGAAAGATAAATTCTTTTTGTGCGATGAATTCCTTCAAGATGTCGTTTTGAATTGTGCCGCGCAATTGTTCAGATCGAACGCCTTGCTTTTCCGCGGCGGCGATATACATTGCCCAGATGATCGCGGCGGGTGAATTGATCGTCATGCTCGTCGAAACTTTGTCGAGCGGAATGCCGTCGAGCAGAATCTCCATATCCTTCAACGATGAAACGGCCACGCCGCATTTGCCAAACTCGCCGAGCGCCTCGGGTTGGTCGGTGTCGTAGCCCATGAGCGTAGCGAGGTCGAATGCGATCGAAAGTCCGGTTTGACCCTGATCGAGCAAATATTTGAATCGCCGATTGGTTTCCTCAGCCGTTCCAAATCCGGCGAACATACGCATCGTCCACAGCTTGCCGCGATGCAGAGTCGGATGAACGCCGCGCGTGTACGGATATTCGCCCGGCAGTCCGAGGTCTTTTTCGTAATCCATATTTTCAATATCGAGTGGCGTGTAGAGCCTGTTGATCGGTTCGGACGAAGTTGTGATGAATTTGTTCTGGCGTTCCGGCATGGACGCCAGAGCCTTGTTCAAACTTGTCTCTTCCCACTTTTCAAGTGAATCTTTTAACTCATCGAGTTTTTTGCAATCGTACATTTTGTCTCCTCGTTTGGCGAAGATATGCGGGATTATACATTCTTTCGGCTTCATCGTTTTGAAAAGCCGGTCACGTTCTGTATATGACCCCATACTTTTTGCAGAATTTGCAGCGGAAAACTTTTACAAAATTCCTACATTGTCATACTTTCTTGCGCGGATTTGAATCTGGTATACTCACTTTTACACAAAAGGTTATCATGCCTCGTACCGAAATTGATGTTGATCCATGCGACCATATCACCAGCGACGCCATCGGCAAACCGGGTCAGCGCGTTTTTTATATTCAAGCTTTCCAGGCCGAGAAGACATACACCGTCATTATCGAGAAAGCACAGCTTCAATCCTTGGCTGTCGGCGTGGAACAATTTTTAGCGGAAGTGGCGCGGCAGAATCCGAATCTCGAAGAGGCTGGCGCGGAATATGCCGAGGCCCAGATGCGGATCAATCCGCCCGTGGACCCGATGTTCCGTGTCGGTGAGATTGGACTCGGCTACGATCAAAACCGCGACCGCGTTGTCCTTTTTGTCCGCGAACTGCTGACGGAAGAACAAGATCCTGAATCTGGTTCAGTCATTCGTTTTTGGTGCACGCGCACGCAGCTTCGGCAGTTAGCGCGCTGGGGCGCTGAAGTGACTCAGCGCGGCCGGCCCATCTGCCCGCAATGCGGACAGCCGATGGAGCCCGAAGGACATTTCTGCCCGAAGAAGAACGGGCATTTGCATTAGCGCTCGAACGTTTTCAAGTTTGCACGTTCCAAAGTTAACCTGCAAACCTGCCAACTTGCAAACGATGATGATTGACAACAAACTCCAGCAGATATTTCAACACGGTGAACTTGAACTCAAGGGCCAATTCATGCTCGGCTCGAATTACACGTTCCTGGTTGACGTTCATTATCAAGACAAAATTTATCCTGCCGTTTATAAACCATCCAAGGGCGAGCAGCCGCTTTGGGATTTTCCTGAGAACACGCTGGCGCAGCGCGAGGTCGCCGCGTATCTGGTCAGTGAGGCGCTGGGCTTTCATTTCGTCCCGTTCACCACGCTTTGCGCCGACGCCCCGCATGGTCCCGGCTCGCTCCAGCAATATATCGAATACGATCCCGAATATCATTACTTCAATTTCAATGATGACGACAAATGGAAATTAAAGCCGGTCGTTTTGTTCGATCTGCTTGTCAACAATGCTGACCGCAAAGGCAGTCATGTTTTCTTCGATAACGACTCGCATAAGCTTTGGGCAATTGATCATGGCATTTGTTTCCACGAATTTGACAAACTGCGGACGGTGATTTGGGATTTTGCGGGCGAACCGATACCGGACGATTTGTTATCCTGCGTCTCGCATCTTTCCTCGGACCGAAGCCTGCTGGACGACCTCGAGGCTTATCTCAGCCCGCGCGAGATCACCGCGCTCAAGTCCCGCGCCAAGGCGTTGACCATCTCGCGCGTGTTCCCTCATCCTCCGCAGGGGCGAAGATCATTTCCATATCCACCATTGTAAATTGTAGGGGCGGATCGCGATCCGCCCCTACGGGAGACAATGAATGACTCATTACAAACTTGCATTCATCGGTTTTGGAAATGTTGGCCAAGCGCTGGCCCGATTGTTTGTTCGAAAACAATCCGTGCTTGAAAAAGATTATGGCGTCACCTTTTCCATCACCGGAATTGCGACAGGCAGCCATGGCTTTGCGGTCAATCCAAATGGATTCGATATCGATAAAGTCTTTGAATTTATAGAAAGTGGAAAACCCATCTCACCACTTTCTACTCACCAAGTGCAAGACTCTCTTGCCGTCATTCAAAATTCGCAAGCTGACGTGATGTTCGAGAACTCGCCTGTCAATCATTCCACCGGCCAGCCTGCTATTGACCATTGCAAAGCTGCACTCAATTTGAATATGCACGCCATCACAGCCAACAAAGGCGCAGTTGTTCATGCTTACCGCGAATTGACTGCGTTGGCAAAATCAAAAAACAAAAAATTCTATTTTGAAGCGACTGTGTTGGGCGGTTCGCCGGTTTTTTCAATGTTTCGCGAGACGATGCCAGCCGCGGACTTGATAGCTTTTCGTGGCGTACTGAATTCAACAACGAATATTATTTTGTCGCGCATGGAAAACGGCGAGACATTCGATCAGGCTGTGAAGTATTGTCAATCCGTCGGCGTTGCCGAGACCGATCCATCGAACGATGTGGACGGTTGGGATGCGGCGATCAAAGTCGCGGCGTTGGTCACGGTGTTAATGGATACACCTTTTAAACCGCAGCAAGTTGAGCGGAAAGGTATTCGTGAGATCACGCCCGCAATGATCGCGCAGGCTAAAGTCGAAAAGAAGCGCTACAAGTTGGTCTGCTCTGCAGAGCGAAATGGGAATCAAATCAAAGCGCGTGTTGCGCCGGAACTTGTCGCGGTTTCTGATCCGTTATATGGAATGGAAAATTCAACCAGCGGCGTCGCCTTTCGCACCGATGTATTGGACGATTATTCGATCATCGAATCAGAACGCGAAGGCATGGTCGCCGGGCCGATACCGACAGCGTATGGTCTGTTTGCAGATTTCATCAACGCAGTGAAAAAATAATTCTTAAACACAAAGTACACCAGGTACACAAGGGAGAAACGATTTTCTTTTTCCTTCGTGGTTAAATTTTTCTATTCAACCAATTCGCGCAGACGCTGCACCAATAAGAACGTTGCCGTCGCCAGCAAAGCAAAAATCAAAATCCAAAACCAGAAATGGATAAAGAGGATCACCGTGCCGATGATTGCCAGCAGACCAGTGAGTTGGCTGACGGTTTGAATGAACGCACCGCGCAAAACGGATTCGGTCACGATGAACAGCAGGATGATGATCGCCAGCCCCGCACCCAAAAACTGGTGAGCAAAAAGAATCAACCCTACAATTGCGAACAGCAAAAGACTTAAACTGACGGCTGCCCACCATTCCGCGGCGCGGTCGAAGCGCATACGCGCCGTCTTGACCGGCATGATCAAATGCTGGATATGGGCGCGTGGATTGTCGCGCACGCCGTTCTTTTCCCGTTTGATTCGCTCATTGAGGCTCTCGAGCATCGCCGTGTTCTCTGATTGTTCGCGCCGCAAGTTGTGGACTTCTTCGGTCAGCGGCGTCATTTTCTTTTCGAGCGCGGCATGTTGTTTGGCGAGATGCGGATTGCCTTCCATGCTCTTCAATTTGACTCCGAGCGCCTGTAATTCGCTGACCTTATCGGGAATCAATTTATTCAAAGTTTTTTGACGTTTAGTGATCTCCGCACAATTTTTTTCAAGCAGACGAAGCGCATCGGGCGGAGGCGGGACTTTATCGAGACCGGCGAAGCCAAGCGGGTCATACCACGAAGCGCGCGGCGAGCCATCGCGGTTATACATGGGACCCGCCGGGGCATTCTCGCCCGAAATCGGATCACGTGCGAACAATCCCCACAAGCCTCGATATTGACCGATCCACGGAGTCGATTCGTCAATCACGACTGGAGTCCACATTTTGGATTGGCCCGGCCCGACGCTTAATCCATCGCCGCGTGCGTAATCCACAAATGGGATGCGGAACGGGTCGAACGGCTGAAGATCCAATATCTGCGTCCAGAATTTATTCCACGTTTGATGGATGGTGTGAATCCATGAAGGAAGTTCGAGGTTGACTTCAGCTTGATATTCGCCCGCTCTGAAATACGACGCGTGCGAACCGGCTCCCGCATAAACGACTGGATGCCCGTCTACAAAATCAATTTGTTCGGTATCGTCCCAGCGGCGGCGGAGATCGTCGCCGTGAAAATCATGCGACGCATACGCGGCCCATTCGGGAATCAGTTGCCCATTGGATTCATACAAGTAGATCGAGATCATCTCCCAATCGGATTCGTGATCGTTTACGCCGCTGAAGCCTGTGCGCCAACTGTCGTAGCACGAGAAGAACCAGTACTGCAGAACCGTCCAATCGTTTTGACGCGCCACGCGGCCATAATAAACAAAGATATCTTTCTCGGCGCGCATGTGGAAGTAATCCAGTTCGGCCGCGGCGGCAATCGCCGCCGGGACGCGTCCGCGCAACAAGAACGAAACGGTGAACAGAGCGTCCACCACGCGCGGGAGCAAACCGCCGCGCGCCAATCGTCCGATGCCGGGGTGAAAATTATTTTTCAAAATGGAACGCAATCGAAGCTGGCTCGCCAATGCCTGCGCGGATTCGGAAAGACTGAGTGGTTCGATGAAACGCAGATAATGAACCGTGCCAAACGGCGCCGGACGCTGCTCGATGAGTTTTTCCAGCGTCATCTCATCTTGTTTGACAAGCAGTTCATCGCGTCCATCTGGATAATGTGCCCACAGACTGCATTCCTTTACGTAACGGTCAACATCAATCGGGTAGAACTGTTCGCCTTGGGTGAAACGCACAACCGGCTCATAGCGGCGCAAAAGCTCGAGGGCTTGCCCTGAGCTTGTCGAAGGGACCGAGGCGGAAGCGGAAATGGTTGGGCGGTCAGTCAAGTTGTTCACCTTGGTCCGTCCTTATCCGAAAGATTCGCAGAACATCAGCTTGATTGAGCGCAAAGGCGATGATTACGTTGGATGCCATCACCAGATAATTGGGGCGGCTGTAGAAATAACTGATCAGCGCAATGGTGAGCGAGATGCCCGTCCACGCCATGAGAATCACCCACGCCCAGCGATGCATCCGCAGAAAACCGATCAACACCACGATGCCGATCAACGATAAGAGCAGATAAACTCCGCTGAAGAAAAGGTCGTGTCCAAGCGGGGTGAATCGCATTCCGACTATGAGCGGAGACGTAATGCCCGTTTCAAAAACTTTTGTGCGGAATAAAGGTTCGATGACTTGATACAAACGGATTAGAAACAACACGACGATCCCCCACGCGACGATGGTTACGGCAATGGGCCGCTTTTTCTCCCATACTTTTTTTCTTGGCCGCATGGCATCCTCCTCGATTTGAACGAATGAGCATCTTGATTATAGGCCGGAGCGGATGTTATGAAAAGAAAATTCTTCCTAATGGATGATGGGAAATAAGTACCGTTTTTTGCAGTGCAAGAAATTCGTCGCAACACTGAAAAGCCACAGTGCTTAGGCACAAAGCGCGCAGAGAAATTTGCGCTCACAAAGAAAGCGGATGCCGCTTCAAAAAATCCAGCACGAGACGATCCACCTTTTGACGAAACTCAACGAAGAACATGTGACGGCCTTTGTCGAACATGCGAAGTTCTGCGCCGGGGATTCGTCCGGCTAATAAATTTGCGTTCTCGCTTGGGCAAACCGGATCATCGCTGCCTTGCAGGATCAACGTCGGCGATTTGATATTTGGGAGCCAATCCCACGCGTCATGTTCGATGCTGGCTTGTGCGTGAAGCTCCTCGGCATAAGCAGGCATTGGATTTTTGACTGAATCTCCCTTGCTATAAAAGAATTGAATTTGGTTGATGCCCCAGACCTTCGAGACCATCAATCCCACTGATTTGGAACCGTCACCGCTTGCCATGATCGCTCTGGTTTCTTCCGATGGGCGGACTCCATGAGATGCGCCCGCGGTGCTGCAAGCTAAAACCAGCGCGCCGACTCGGTCTGCAAAATCCACGCCCAGCCACTGACCAATGGCTCCGCCCATTGAAATGCCGTAAACGTGCGCCCGCTTGATTTCGAGATAATCCAAAATCGAGACGGCATCCTGCGCAAATCCGCGTGTGGAATATGGTGGACGCTCTGGTTTGTCGCTTTGACCCGTTCCGCGCTGGTCGTAAACGATCACTTGATAATGTTTGACAAAATCCTTGCGGATCAAGTTCCAGATGTGATGGTCGCTATTGCGTCCCGCGACGAGCAATAGCGGCTCGCCTGTTCCGAGCGTTTCATAATAAAGGTTGACGCCGTCTGGCGTGGTTACAAATGGCATGGTTTGATCCCGTATATCAATTGAATGTCGTTGCGAGGCGGCGTATTCCCGCCGAAGCAATCTCGTGGTAATTTCCGTGAACATGAAACTGATTGTTATAAAAGATTATCACGTCAGCCCTGGTCTCAATACGTGGCGCTGTAGCGCCATTACTCGACCAGCGGCTTCACAATTGAAACTACTTTTCATTTTTCTTTCGCACGTAAAGCAGTTTTTCAACATGCGCAATGACTTGATTTTGCTCGTCCATTGCATCAACCGTAAACGTTGGCTCGACTTTCTCGCCGCGATCCGCCGCGGTGCGGATTTCATCCACGCGTTCGGGCGGGATGTGGAATGTCGCGGTGACCGTTCCACGTCCTGGTTTCAAAAATTGGATGCTTGCGGCTTTGTCCCAAACAATGTAGCCATTTCCCAACAAGCGCATCAAAATCAACATGAACCACGGATCGCACATGGCATACAATGATCCGCCAAAATGCACGCCCACGATGTTGCGGTTGAGTGCGGTCAGTCTCAATTCGACGCGGATCGTGCGCTCGTCAATTCGGCGTGCGCGAATTCCCGCGCCAAATAGCGGCGGGTAGAAATTGATGAATCGTTCGAGAAGCTGCTGTCGGAGGGGGTTCATTGACGCTGAAGTATAACAAAAGAAGCCAGTGGGTTGTCCATTGGCTTCTCAAAAACATAAACACTGAAGTTCGTTGCGGGTGTTCGGAGAGCGCATTGCAACCCCAGCCAGTCATCTGCAATTATGCTGCTCAATTAACCGTCATGGACTCCACGATTTGATGAAAGAACATCAGGTTCGCTTTGTCAGTTTTCTTATAAGCATCCAGCCAATTCTCACCATTTTCAATTTCAACATTAGTTGGCTGCCCCATGATTGTGACCAAGTCGTTGGTTTGCTCGTCGAACAGCGTCAGTGACCTTATAAAGAGGTGATCCATTTGGGTTGTTTCGGGAAGAGTTGTAATGTACTCAAACCCTTTAAAACTTCCAAGACTGAGTTCCCTGACTCTAATGAGCAGATTTCTTTCACCCGAAAGCGACTCGCCATCTTTCAAATTCATCAAGGATTGGTAATCATTCTTCCAATAGGAGTTCTGGTTGTTCTTTGTATATTGGATTACGATGTTATACGAATTCTTTACATCAGACGGCTGGTCGGGTATTTCCCCATACGGGTACACCTGGTCAGACCCGATCTCAATCCGCAGAGTTTGACCAGACACATACTCGCTGGGACCAAACCAATCCGATGGATATTGAAAATTAAGATCGAATTCGCTGTTCGTATATGATTTCTGTGACGCAGATGGTGTCGCTTCCGTTGGCAAAACCGGAGTTGATGCCAGCATCTTTGTCGAGGTTGGGGATGGAAAGTTTGTAAATGAAGCGCAGGCATTAAGCGTTAAGATCACTGGCAACAGGAAGAGACTTAAATTCTTTTTCATTTCATTCTCCTTCCGGGAAAAGACGAATAGCGAATAAAAAAGTTCCTGTTCCAACTCTCATAATTTTTTGAAATACGCCCATTATCGAGCGAGTATGGAAATTGAAAAAATCTGGTTCTACTGTTTTAAACGGGAATCTCTTTTCTTAACACAAAGGACAAAACCCTCCAGGAACGAGGGCAAGTGGGCACGAAGGAAAAAGGTGGCAAAATCTCAAAATCCTTTCCACTTTGTGTACTTCGCGAAGCACTTCTGCGAAGCGTTTGGAAGCGTGCCCTTCGTGGTTGAGGCTTTTCCCGCCAGAAACGGGAGAGCCAAAAACCTTAAACGGTATAATCGCTTATATTCCATTTTTTAGGATGAACCATGCTTATCTCAAAAATTTTTATTGTTTCGCTTGTCCGCACAAATCTGTGCCAGATCATTTCCTTCGCCGATGCCAGCAACGCTGAACCCCGAAGAACGCGGGGCGGGCGAACACAGCGCTTGGAAGCTAAAAATGATTGACGGACTCACTACTGCGGAGGCGCAGTCTCGCCTTCAACAATTTGGTCCGAATGCCGTCGCCGAAGAAAAACCGCGCCGGCTGATCGTCTTCCTGAAGAAGTTATGGGGGCCGGTTCCGTGGATGCTGGAGTTCAGCATCCTCCTCGAGTTGATCATCGGCAGATACACACAGGCGGCCATCATCGGCTTGCTGTTGTTCTTCAATGCTGCACTCAGTTATTTTCAGGAGAACCGCGCCCAGAATGCGCTGTCGCTTCTTCAGAAGCGACTTGCCATTTCGGTGCGAGTGCGGCGCGATGGAGTCTGGCGAACCGTCCCATCGAAAGAAATCGTCCCCGGCGATTTGATTCATTTGCGCGTCGGCGATTTCGTTCCCGCTGATGTTACTGTGAAGGAAGGTCATCTCTCGATTGACCAATCCGCATTAACCGGCGAATCGCTTCCGGTCGAGGTGGACGCGGGAAAGACGGCTTATACCGGCAGTGTTGTCCAGCGCGGCGAAGCGGACGGGGAAGTCATCGCCACCGGCGCGCGTACATTCTATGGCAAAACTGCTGAGCTGGTTCACACTGCCAGAACGGTCAGCCATTTGGAAACAACCATCCTCGGCATCGTCCGTTATTTGATCGCGCTTGATGTTTTGCTGGTGATCGGCGTGCTGATTTATTCCGCGCTGAATGCGCTTCCGTTTTCGGATTCAATTCCGTTCGCGCTGATGTTGTTGGTCGCTTCGGTGCCGGTGGCGCTGCCAGCTACTTTTACATTGGCTTCCGCGTTGGGTGCGCAGGAACTGGCTTCGCATGGTGTTTTGGTAACGCGCCTGACGGCGATTGAAGAAGCCGCGGCAATGGACGTGCTGTGCAGTGACAAGACCGGCACGATCACAAAGAATCAACTCACGCTTTCGGCGGTGTTCCCATACGCGCCGCATTCCGAAGCGGAGGCGCTGCGCCTAGCCGCCATCAGTTCTGATGAGTCGTCGCAGGACCCGATTGATCTGGCAATCATCACGGCGGCGCGCGAACGCGGACTGGCAAACGGACACGTTGAGCGGTTGAAATTCATCCCGTTCGATCCGCTGACCAAACGCACCGAAGTCACGGCACGCGTGGATGGACGCGAACTGCGAATCATCAAGGGTTTCCCGGAAACGGTTTCGGCTCTCGCGTCGGGTTCGCCGGATCCCGTTAAAGATGTCGAAGCTTTGTCTGCAAAAGGCTACCGCGTCATCGCGATTGCCGCGGGCGAAAAAGGACACCTTGAGCTGGTGGGTTTGGTGGGACTCTACGATCCGCCGCGCGATGATTCTAAAAATCTGATCGATGCCTTGAAGGAATTGTCGGTGCGAGTCATCATGGTGACTGGCGATGGATTGGCAACCGCGCGTGCGATTGCAGCGCAGGTTGGCCTGGGCGGTGAGGCGTGCGCGGCAAATGATTTGCACCGGCAGCTCGCTGAAAACAATTTGACCTGCAATGTGGTGGCTGGTGTGTTGCCGGAGGATAAATACAAAATCGTCCAGAGCTTTCAACACGGCGGGCACGTGGTCGGAATGACGGGCGACGGCGTGAACGATGCTCCGGCGTTGAAGCAGGCCGAAGTCGGCATTGCCGTTTCAAATGCCACCGATGTGGCGCGCGCCGCCGCCAGCGCCATCCTGACTAATCCCGGTTTGAGCGATGTGCTGTCAGCGGTCAAGATCGGACGGCAAATCTATCAACGCATGTTGACCTACACAGTCAACAAGATCATCAAGACGTTTCAGATCGCGCTGTTCCTGAGCGTTGGGCTTTGGTTGACCGGCGCATTTGTCACCACGCCGCGGCTGGTCGTTCTTCTTTTGTTCGCAAATGATTTTGTGACCATGTCCATCGCATCGGACCGCGTGGCATATTCCCACACGCCCGACCGTTGGCGGGTCAGGCCGCTTGTGATGGGGGCGCTGGCACTGGCCGCCGCCTGGCTGTTATTCTCATTTGGAATTCTTTATCTGGGACGCGATGTGTATCATCTCGGCCTTGAGGAGTTGCAGACGCTGATCTTCGTGATGCTGGTCTTCACGGGGCAGGCGAATGTCTATTTGGTGCGCGAGCGCCGCGCGTTTTGGAAGTCGCGACCCAGCACGACGCTTTTGTTGAGCACGCTCGGCGATGCGATTGCCGTGATCGCGCTGGCCGCATTCGGGATTTTGATGGCGCCCATCAGCCTGACGATCATCGCGTCGCTGGTCGGATTGATCGTTTTGTATGCGCTGGTGCTGGACTTTTTCAAAGTGGCCGTGTTCCAGTGGACAGGCTTTGCGGAATAAAAGAAGAAAGAAGCCAACGGATCATTCCATTGGCTTCTTGAAAATTGTTTGTGTGCTTGCTACCCTTTGACGTAGGACAGCTTCTCGCAGATAAGCCCATCTCTTTCTTTGAACACATCCACACCGCGGACATGTCCATTTCCCCAATCATATTTCCAGCGCATTACGCAGCGATGAGCCATCCCAAAGCTGAAAATCTCCTCGATCTCGATGTGAGCCTGCGGTGACTCGCGGAAGAAGTCCTGCCAAAATTTTGCGACGGCTTCTTTGCCTTTGTACACCGTTCCATCCGGTGCGGGACTCGTGTTTTCAAAGACGCAATCATCAGTCGTCAATTTCATCATACCTGCGACATCATGACGGTTGAATGCTTCATTGAACGCCATGACGACGCGGATGGCTGATTCTATTTTTGACATGCGGGCGGGAGACATAAAGATGATTCCTTTTTCTAAAAAACCGTCCAGCGTACGCTTTGTTGAGCGTTCTTTATTGTGCAAGACTTGATGGTTGATCCTTTGCACCCATAATCAGAAGCCACAAAGTAAGCCCAAATTCCCCAATAAAACCAATGGCGAAACTTGGGTAAGATAGTACTTCGTAGGCTGGGAAAAGGAAAAACTGCAAAGGACGCATGAGCCAGCCAAAACATTCAATCATCACTATGATGCCTAGAATTTTGGGCAGGTAACCTGATTTGAAAACCAAGTAACCAAGCGGAAAGAGCCAAGCGGCAAAAAAGAACTGGGCAATCATAAACCCATTTTTATATAGATAGAGAAAGAACATTGCTAAAGTTTGCAATTGGTCTATTTGGAATACTTTCAAGTAATCAGCACCGCTCAAAAGCAGTACGGCTGAAAATAGATTAAGCATATTTATGCACTGTACGGCGACACCGCCCAAGTTTAATAACAGGAAAAGCAAAGCGACGTTTTTATTGACTGGTTTTAATAAGACGTATAAAGCCCAAGCCGCCAAAAGGAAAAGAACACCAGCGAGGACATCGCTTATAAAACCGATACGGAATAGCCAATCAGAAGCCAGAATATTATTGGCTGTTGCTATGGCGTCTCCAAACACTATAAGTTTAGTGCGAGATACGTCTGCAAACATTGTGGCTATTATATAGATGAAATACAGAAAACCTGCTATTCTGGCAGTCTTTTTATTTGTATCCATTTTTGTCTCCTTTGAACAGGAAATAACCCGACGTATGTGCATTAGGCTGTCTCGTACAGCATTTTGTATAGATAGCCAATGACTATTCCAAGAAAGAGAAATCTTGGTAGATCAAGCATTATGCCGATGAGGATGTAATACAAGACATCACTCTGCCCAAGAAAACTGTGGGGAACTAGAGTCGGGATTGTGGCAATGACCAGGGCGATGAGGCTTATTATCACGGATTTTAGGATTGGATTCTTTGTTGGAATCTTGTCAAGAAAACGAAGCAAAGAATAACTGACGCAGCATCCGATAATCAAACCAGCAGGCAAAGAAGCAAACCAAACCGTTTGAATATTCGCTTTTGAAAAGGCAGTTCTATACTCCGCTGCGATGGGAAGCAGGGAAATTGCGATGGTGGTTGCCCAGAACACTACTCCTCCCCCAATAGTCAGTTTGGACAGATTGAGGAACCCTGCCATTCTTACAGTCTTTTTGTTTGTATTCATTTTTCATCTCTATTTTGAACGACACGAAACCTGAATTTTGATTTGTAAAAAAGCAACATAATTTTGGAAGACAAACGCTCAAGAGTGTGCATGGATTCTGTCTGAGAACAAGAAAAACTTGAATCCAGGAAAATGGTCTGTAAATCGCGCTGACTCCCACTTGTCGGTTGGACGCTTTATTAGCCGGTTTGACTGACCTGCCCCAATTATGATTTAACCAGAACTCAT
This sequence comes from Chloroflexota bacterium, assembly GCA_021824575.1. Lineage (GTDB taxonomy): Bacteria > Chloroflexota > Anaerolineae > Anaerolineales > Villigracilaceae > Fen-1038. The sequence goes on along the minus strand of JAKAKJ010000056.1, from coordinate 17,114 downwards.
TCTGTATAGTCTCCTGTTTTTGGTGGTTATACAGAAATAATTCTGTATAATAGCGTGTAGACAGATTATAGAATTCCTTCAATCACAATACAATCAGGATAAACATCATGTCCGACTCAGACGTATTCATCATCTCCGCAGTTCGCACCGCGATCGGCTCCGGCAAAGAAAGCGGCGCATTGCATTCCTTCCAACCCGTTGAACTCGCATCGCTCGTGATGCGCGAAGCGGTCCATCGTGCGGGCATCGATCCCGCCCGCCTCGACGATGCCATCTGGGGTGTGGTTACGCCCATCGGCGATCAGGGCGGCAACCTGGCGCGCCTGGCTGTGCTCAAGTCCGGCTTTCCCGTTCACGTGCCGGGCGTCAGCATCAATCGCATGTGCGGATCGAGTCAGCAGGCTATCCATTTTGCGTCGCAGGCCATTCTCTCCGGCGACGCCGATCTTGTCTTGGCGGGCGGCACCGAGATGATGTCGCATCAACCGCTCGGCGCGGATTATCCCGTCGAGTGGCCCGACGTTGGTCACAAGTTGATTCATCAGGGACTCAGCGCGGAACTCATTGCCGAAAAATGGAAACTGACTCGCGATGAATTGGACGATTACGCGTTCCAATCACACATCAAAGCCGGACAAGCGATTGACTCTGGAGTTTTCAACGAGCAGATTCTTCCCGTTTCTCACGCGGACCTCGAACCGGTCGCCGTTGATCAGGGCGTTCGGCGCCCTCCCGACCGCGACAAGATGCGCGCGCTGAAACCCGTCTTCAAACCTGACGGCGTGATCACCGCCGCGAATTCATCCCAAGTCTCCGATGGCGCGGCCGCGCTTTTGCTGGCTTCGCCCGATTCCGTTGGACGATATAACCTGTCTCCTCTTGCTCGAATTGATACGCGCGTGGTGGTTGGCTCTGACCCAACCCTCATGCTCGACGGTCCGATTCCTGCCACGCAAAAAGCATTGAAGCGTTCTGGTTTAACTTTGCAAGACATGGATGTGATCGAAATCAACGAGGCCTTTGCTTCGGTTGTCCTCGCATGGGCAAAGGAATTGAACGTTGATTTGTCCTGTGTCAATCCAAACGGCGGTGCCATCGCGCATGGACATCCGCTCGGCGCGACCGGCGCGATCCTGATGACAAAACTGGTTTACGAATTGGAACGCCGCAAAGCCAGATACGGATTGCAAACCATGTGCATTGGTCATGGTATGGCGACTGCGACGATTATCGAACGGGTTTAATTCACCACAAAGACACAAAGGGCACGAAGATTCTTTTTGTGCTCACAAAGTGAAAACCTTTGTATTCTCCGTGTCTTTGTGGTGAAAATCAAGGAGGAAACGTGGATGCAAAAGAAAAAGCAAATACACTTTCGCGAGAGGTGATTGGCGCGGCAATCGATGTGCATAAATCTTTAGGTCCTGGGCTGTTGGAATCCGCCTATGAGTCTTGTCTTTGTCAGGAGTTGAAAATACGTGGAATTCCTTTTGAGCGTCAGGTTCCTTTGCAAATAGAATATAAGGGGATAAAACTGGAAGATGTTTATCGCATGGATATTCTTGTAAGCGGCTTGATTGTGCTGGAATTAAAGTCTATTGAAAAACTTGAACCCATACATGTTGCTCAGCTTCTAACTTATCTTAGGCTCTCTAAAATTTGGCTTGGACTTTTAATAAATTTCAATGTTCCGGTTCTGAAGAATGGAATCAAAAGATTTGTTCTTGGTTAACTTTGTGCGTCCATAAAAAACTTTGTGTTCTTTGTGCCTTTGTGGTGAAAATGCCAACTGTCTACCTTGCTTTCGGAACAAACCTCGGTGACCGTCTCGCCAATTTACACGCGGCGATCGATTTATTTCCGCCGTCCATCGTCCCCGGTCCATGGTCCAAAATTTACGAAACTCCGCCGTGGGGTTACAAGGACCAGCCTGCGTTCCTCAACATGGCGGTTAAGTGCGAAACCGATTTGGATGCCGCGTCCCTCTTGAAGCGCCTCAAGCAGATTGAGGTCCAGGTTGGACGCGTGGAATCATTCCGCTGGGGGCCGCGTCAAATTGACATTGATATTTTGTTTTACGATGACCTCGTCCTCGAATCCGATTCGTTGACCATCCCTCATCCGCGTCTGCATGAGCGCGCCTTCGTGCTCGTCCCACTTGCAGACATTGCGCCTGTTTTTGTCCATCCTGTTTTGAAAAAGACGGTCAAAGAGTTGCTCGCACAAGTGGATGGCGCAGAGATAAAACTTTTTGGCAATGGCAGTTTGATATAATCGCCTCGACCTGGAGGATGCCATGACTGATGTCAAACCCCTCAATTGGACTCCAAAATCGGGCGTTGGTATGACCGTTACGCGCCGCTCTGACGGTGGAATGACGTTGACGTTTACCGATTTGTCTGATGCGACGATTAAAGAATGGCACGATTTTGCCCTCGATCATTTGCTTGGCTCGGACCGGCTCACGCGCAATCTTTATGACCTGCGCGCAGTGAAGGACGTCAACGAAAAAGCGATTCGCACCGCGGTCGAAGTGAATAGTGACCCATCGGCGCGTAACATTCGGCTGGCCGTTGTGGTGAATAATGAAAAAGTTGCCAATGCCATTCGTGATGTCGCCGCGCTGGCTTTGCCTGAAACTTCTGCGGCTATCAAACTTTTTACAGACATTAACGAAGCTGAGTCGTGGCTCTCGCGTCCGCTTGATCAGATACCCTGACACGAATGTCGTTGCGAGCGCCGACACCCGAAGGGCGCTTAGGCGCGTGGCAATCTCAAATAACCTTCAAAAGAGCCATTTGGTATAAACACGAGATTGCTTTGTCGCCGCAAAGCGGCTCATCGCAATGACATGTTTAATTATGAACTCATTGAAGATTGATCATTTTACTTTCGAATGGGGCGCCCGCACATACGTGATGGGCGTTCTTAATATCACACCGGATAGTTTTTCAGGAGATGGATTGTTAGCTCCCTCACCCCTTCGCTCCTCTCCCAATTTTGGGAGAGGGGTTGGGGTGAGGGCCGCACTCGAGCAAGCGAATAAATTTATCGCCGCGGGCGCGACGATATTGGATATCGGCGGTGAGTCAACGCGTCCTGGCTCGCAGCCGATTGATGTCGAGGAAGAGAGACGGCGTGTCATTCCTGTTATCAAAACGCTTGCAAAAGAATTTCCCGATGCGCTGATTTCCATTGACACGTATAAGGCTGTCATCGTTGAAGAAGCATTGAACGAAGGTGCAAAGATCGTCAACGATGTGTGGGCGTTGCGCGCTGATCCTGAATTGCGAAACATTGTTGCGAAACACAAGTGCCCTGTGATCTTGATGCATAACCGCAGCAATCCCGCCAGCGTGGAAGTGCGTTCCAATTTGGGGAACGCCTACATCGGCGCGGAATATGTTGACGTGATCGAAGATGTAAAGCGCGAGTTGATGGACAGTGTGAATCTTGCACGCGAAGCTGGCATCGAAGATAACCGCATCATTCTGGACCCCGGAATTGGCTTCGGCAAAAAAGTGGAACACAATCTTGAACTGATCAACCGCCTCGACGAAATCCGCGCGTTGGGTTTTCCGGTTTTGCTTGGGCCGTCGCGCAAATCGTTCATCGGCTACACATTGGACTTGCCTCCCGACCAACGCGTGGAAGGGACAGCCGCGGCGGTTGCAGTTGGAATCGCACGCGGCGCGGACATCGTCCGCGTGCATGATGTGGAATACATGGCGCGCGTCGCCAAGATGACGGATGCAATCGTTCGCGAAAAATCCAATGATTGACGATTACAGCAAGGAACTTCTTCGCAGCGGAATCATCGAAGCAAAGTCGGGCAACAAAGAAGAAGCCCGTCGTTACATTGACCGCGCCATCTACATGACCAGCGATCACGATGTGATGGCCGAAGGCTGGTATTGGATGAGCCAGCTCATGGATGATCCGGCTGAAAAGCGCAAGGCATTGGAGAATTGTCTTTCGAATGATTTGCAGCATGTGCGCGCCCGCCGCGCGCTGGCTATTTTGGACGGCAAACTCAAACCAAATGAAATTGTGGATCCCGATGCGTTGCCGCCCGCGCTGGACGGTTTGCGTCAGGCGGACGCGCAAAGATTCGTTTGTCCAAAGTGCGGCGGACGAATGACCTATGCTCCCGACGGCGAGTCGCTGGTCTGCGAATATTGTTCGCACAATCAAACTCTAAAAGCTCAATCGGGTTCGGCAAACGAAAAAGATTTCATCGTTGCAATGGCAACCATGCGCGGACATGGCAAGCCGCTTGCGGAGCAAGTCTTTCAATGTCAGGGATGCGGCGCACAATTTATTCTTCCGCCCGATCAACTTTCCGCAACCTGCGTTTACTGCGGTTCGCCGCATGTCATCAGTCTTGAAAAATCAAAAGATTTACTCGCGCCAGATGGAATTATTCCGCATGCGTTCGATCAAAAGCATGCCGTTCAGCTTCTTGTGAATTGGGTCGAGCAAAACAAAATCAAACCCGAGAAACAGGTCGAATGGCCGCGCGGGCTTTATCTTCCGCTGTGGACGTTCGATCTCGGCGGCGAAGTTGATTACGTGGGCGAGATCGTCGAACAGGATGAAATTGATTTTGGACGCCGCCAGCCAAAAGTGATTCAAGTCCGCGACACGTATCCGATTCTGGTTCATGACATTCCGATTCCCGCCAGCCGGAAATTGTCTGCGCCGTTTGTGCGACTCATTTCCACCTTTGACCTGAAAGCGGTTCAGCCATACGATGCGCGTTTTCTTGCCAATTGGCCTGCCGAACTTTATGACATCCCGATGGCGGATGCATCGCTTGACGCGCGCAGTCAAACGCTGGCGCGCGTCAGGCACGATTTGCTGACTCAGCTTTCTCTCGCAAAATTGATCTCGACTTCATCCGCGAACATGACCGTCGAATCTTTTCGACTCGATTTGCTTCCGGTCTGGATGACCGAAATTTGGTTTGGAAACCGGGGTCATTTAATTCTCATCAACGGACAAAATGACGCGGTGCAAAGCGACGTTACAGCAAAAACCAACAGGGGCGGATTGATGGAATGGCTTGCTGATTTGGTGGATGATTAAGAGTCCATCCGCAGATTACACAGATTGAGCAGAATCTTAAATCTGTGTAATCTGCGAAATCTGCGGATTATTTTTTGGCACACTTCGCGCTTAATTGTGAAGATTGGCAGACAATCTCAATTCCGTTGTACAATCCAAACATGCCAGTTGAGACAACCAACATCGTCCAGCGACGGCGTGCCCGCCGCGCGGATCAGCGCCGCGCAGGTTCCTCGCGTTGGCGCATGGGCGGAGTCAGCTTAGGTATTTTTATTTCGTTTTTACTGGTACTACTGATTCTGGCTGCTGCGCTGGCTTACGCAAACCTGACGAGCAATCTTCCCAACGTTGACCTTTTGCCCGTTTTGCTCAATCCGCCGGATGGACTCTTGCTCCAACCGACGCGCGTCTATGACCGCACCGGTCAGAATCTTTTAATGACGTTTGCGCCCAATGATTCACCGCGCCGTTATATTCCTCTTAACCCACAATCGCCTCAACATCTGCCGGATTTTCTCGCCAAAGCCACAGTTGCGGTGGCTGATCCCGGCTTTTGGAATCATGGCGGCTATCTCTTGAGCGGCCTGAACGATCCGGAAAGCCATCCAACCATTGCGGAAAAACTTGTTTCCGATTTGTTGCTTTACAAAGAGCCGCCTTCGCTTCGACGTGCGCTGCGCGAGCGGATTCTTGCCGCACAGATCACAGCCAAATTTGGGCGCACACAAATTTTGGAGTGGTATCTCAATTCAGCGGATTATGGTAATTACGCCTTTGGCGCGGACGCCGCCGCCCAGCTTTACTTCGGTAAACCGGCGTATGAATTGACACCAGCCGAGTCGGCTTTGCTTGCAGCCACATCTCAATCGCCGAGTTTGAATCCGTTTGATGCAAAAGACATCGCGCTTCAACGCGGCCGCACGACAATTCAACTGATGCAGGCGCTAAATCTAATTTCGAGCGATGAAGCAAAACAGGCACTTGCTCAGACCCCCTCACCCCTAACCCCTCTCCCGAATTCGGGAGAGGGGAAGATCGCTCCCGCCTTCCTCAACCTCGTCATCAATCAACTTGGTTCGCAATTCACGCGTGAGCGGATCGAACGCGGCGGATTAAATATTACAACGACCCTTGATTTCGATCTTCAGCAACAAGCCACGTGTGCGACGTTGACATACGCTGCGCGGCTTGCAGGCGCGGCGGATCCAACTACTCCGTGCAGCGCCGCGGATTTGCTCCCGTCGCTGCCGCCGAACACGAATGTTAAAGAACCATCGGCCAGTGCGCTAATCTATGATCCGCAAACGGGACAAATTCTCGCGGCGGTCGGTGAAACGCTGCGGGGCGGGCAAACTGCATTTTTGTCCGCGCACGATCCCGGGTCACTCATGACGCCGTTCATTTATCTAACGGCATTCACGCGCGGGCTGAGTCCTGCCTCGATGGTTTGGGATGTCCCAACGAAGAATGTCCAAAATTTCGACGGGCAATATCATGGGCCGGTTCGCATCCGCATCGCGCTCAACAACGATTATCTTGTCCCCGCGCGAAGTGTGGCGGATCAAATGGGCGCAGATGTTGTCCAGCGAACAGAGTCTTCGTTTGGACTCAGCCAAAGTGACTCGACATTGCTCGATATGGCGACTGCGTATGGAATCTTTGCCGCGCAAGGCGTGCGCTACGGTCAGCCCGGACCGTCAGCGGTCTTGCGCGTCGAAGGGCTTGATCATTCGCTGTGGCTTGATCTCACCAACCCGCAAGCCCAGCCGGTTGTCGCGCCGCAGTTGGCCTATTTGATGAACAATGTTTTGAGCGACGAACCTGCGCGCTGGCCAAGCCTCGGCCATCCAAACGATTTGGAAATTGGACGGCCCGCGGGCGCAAAGATCGGACAAACGGATTCCGGCTTGAACGCGTGGACAGTTGGATACACACCCTCGCGCGTCGTCGCGGTTTGGACGGGAACGCATGCAACTGATTCGCCGCGTCTCTCGCCCAAGCTTCCCGCCGGACTCTGGAACGCGTTAATGCAACTTGCGACGCAATCTTTACCAGCGGATGGCTGGTCCATGCCCGCGGGCATTACAACGATGGATGTTTGTGATCCTTCGGGTTTATTGCCAACGAAAGATTGTCCTTCGGTTGTCAGCGAAGTTTTCTTGAACGGAAACGAGCCTGTGCAAGCTGATAATCTCTTCCGCTCATTTGAGATCAACCGTGAGACAGGTTATCTTGCAACGGTCTTCACGCCGCCGCAGCTTGTTGAAGATAAAGTTTTTATGATCGTTCCGCCGGATGAACAAGCATGGGCAAAATCCGCAAACATTCCAATGCCGCCAACTTCCTATGATGCCATTCAAGCCGCACCTGTGAATCCCGACGTGCACATTTCTTCGCCCGCCATGTTCGCTAATGTGAGCGGTCAGGTTCAATTCATCGGCACCGCGTCCGGCACGGACTTCGATCATTACCGCGTTCTGGTTGGACAGGGATTGAATCCACAGCAATGGATTCAAATCGGGAATGATTCAACTACGCCCATCAGCGATGGTACCCTTGCAACATGGAATACAACCGGCTTGAATGGTTTGTATGCTGTTCAACTGCAAGTCATCCGCACCGACCAGCGCGTGGACTCGGCAATCATTCAGGTGACAGTCAGCGATCAGTGATTCGTATGGCCTCTCTTTCGGATAAGCTCAAATCTCTCGGCGTTAAGGTAGGAACAACTGATCTTCCCGCGCCGAAAACCGACGAGCATCACGAAATTGGCACAGTCGTTACCGGCGATGTAATTGCCACCACCGCGGGAGAAACGTTCATCCATGAAGAACGATTTGCTTCAGATTATCATCACGGTCACGCGCCGATTAAGTTAACGGCTTCGATGGATATTTTGTCCTCCTGGGCGGTCGATTCTCGTTTGAAGGAATTACCCGTCGAATCATTCGCCTTCATTGATACAGAAACCAGCGGACTCGCAGGCGGCACCGGAACGTATGCTTTCCTGATCGGCGCGGGGCGATTTGTAAATGGAGAATTTCTTTTACAACAATTCTTCATGCGCGATCCATCTGAAGAACCGGCCTTGCTGGAAGGACTTGCGGCTTTTCTGGCTCCGGCGCAAGCGCTGGTTACGTTCAATGGAAAAGCTTTCGATGCACCGTTACTCGTAACGCGTTACACCCTGCATAACATTCCGGTTCCATTCAAAGATTACGCTCATCTCGATTTGCTTCCGCTGGCGCGGCGGCTTTGGCGCGATCGTCTGGAATCACGTGCGCTGAAATTCCTCGAAGAAAATATTTTGCAGGCGCCGCGCACAATCGAAGAAGTTCCGGGCTATGAAATTCCGTACATCTATTTTGATTATTTGCGGACAGGCGACGCGCGTCCGCTGAAGGGCGTGTTCTATCACAACGCCATGGATGTGGTCGCGATGGCTGCGTTGTTGAATCACACTGCAACGATGCTGTCTGATCCATTCCACGAAGCGATTGATCATGGCCTGGATGTGATCGCGCTGGCAAAGCTTTATGAAGACCTTGGTCAATGGGATCTTGCGGCGCGCCTCTTCGAGCGCGGGCTGGAGATGAATCTCAGTGAGGAAGATTTCTGGAAAGCGGTCAGCCGCCTCTCGGTTTTGCAAAAGAGGCGGGGCGACTTCGATGAGGCGGTCAAACTTTGGGAGAAAGCCGCGTCCGAAGGTCACATCTATGCCTTTGTCGAATTGGCGAAATATTACGAACATAAACAGCGCGATGTAAAGTCTGCGCTCAAGTGGACGAAATCTGCGTTGAAACAGGTGAAACACGCCGATCTGCCGGTTTATATTCGCAGGCATTGGGAGGATGAGCTATCGCATCGCCTTGAACGATTGGAGGCGAAGTCGAAAAAATTTGCCGTATAATCGAGTCAACTCAGAGTCAAATCATTCAGGAGGAAGCATGGAGATCACTGTTTCTCAACAAAAGGGTAAAAGCCCTGTGACTGTGATTCAGCCGCACGGCGATGTGGATGCGTCCAATTACACCGAACTCATTAATAAAGTGAGGGAATTATTCAATGGCGGCACAAGAGATTTCATCATTGACTTGAGCGATGTGCCGTTCATGAGCAGCGCCGGGCTGGTGGCACTGCACAGCATCGCCATCCTGCTGCGCGGCGAAACGCCCGTTGACCCGCAATCGGGCTGGGCGGCATTGAAGGCGATGGATCGTTCGCGCGATCTCGGAATGCAGCCTCACGTCAAACTGCTCGGTCCCCAGCAATATGTCGCGGAGACTTTCGACAAGGCAGGGTTTACCCAGTTCTTTGAAATCTTCAAGGATTTGAATACAGCTGTCAATTCATTTTAGTTTCGTCCGTGGATGAATTCAATAAATGTGCCGCGTTTCAAGAACGCGGCACATTTATTGCGGTGATAAAATTCAAGCACAGGCGAAGGAGGCAGACATGGGTTCGCAGATCAATGACCTGGTCAAAATGGGCGATGTCGAAACTCTTTATGAGCTGATGACGGAGGATGAGGATTGGATGACTCAGCTCGATGCGGCGGAGGGATTGGTCAAGCTCGGCGATCGGCGCGGATTGGATTTTCTATTCAGTGCGGAACAGAGCGAGGAAAAGGACATTCGCCAGGTTGCCAAAGAGATTCTGGATTCGCCTGAAGTTGCCCAGAAGCGCGAATATCTGGAAGCGGAAGAAAAACGCGAACATCAAACAAAAATAGAAGCTGCTAAAAAACGTTTGGGAAAAGGCCAGAAAGTTTTTCGTTATAAGATGATCTTCTTGTCTTCGAGCGACATTCTGGATGAAGATTTAGCCGGTAAAGGTTTTGATGTCCCTGCTCTGACCGAACACGGATTTGAAGGCTGGGAAGTGGTCAATATCATCCCGCGTCGCAGGCAAATTCTGACAGGAGCGGTTGACGACACATTCACGGGCGCGTATTTTCTGCTCAAGAAGGAAATGAACCCTGAAGAAACTTCGGAGCTGGATGAAGCCTGAAAATCATTTTTGAATCAACTGCTTTTCTGATCACCACGACCTTTGTCCTATTCGCTTTTCTCTGGAAATGTTTACAATGAAATCAACCAAAGAAAAGGAGAATGGCAAATGGCAATTATCGAATCCAGTATTACCATCAACACACCCATCGAGAAGGTTTTCGAGTTCATTACCAATATTGAAAACCAGAAAAAACTCAGCCCATATATTTCAGGAATTGAGGCTCCCAGCCCGCTCCAGGTTGGATCGCGCTACACGGTCAAAACCACAACGGCGGGCCGCACATTCGAGAGCGTCAATGAAGTTGTTGCGCTTGAGCCAAACAAAAAGTTCAGCATCAAGACTCTTGCAAAGCCGCCTGCCAGCGATGTCACCAACACGTATTTGCTCAGCGATGAAGGCGGCGGAACAAAGCTGACCGTCCAAATGGATACGGTTGTGATGGCAATGGGCATGGAAGCCATGGTCACGAACCAGTTGAAAGCCGCACAGGATACCGGACTCGCGGCGATCAAAAAAGCACTCGAAGGTTAAGGTTCTGATTAAAGCTCGCGCCCTCCCGCAGGCAAGCGGGAGGGTTTTCGTTTACAATACAACCCATGCAGCGCCATCGAAACAGTTCACTGTTCACCATCTGTATTTCTTTATTTTTCCTGCTTGCCTCCTGTTCAACGCCCGCTTCCCCAACACCTGTTCCCACACTGACAGATATTCCCGCATCACCGACTCTTCCAATACCAACAGTTCCTCCGCCAACGCCAACTTCGACGCCGGTGCCGGTTCCGCCGCGCGCACAATACACGATGAACGTCGTGTTGGATTACGCGGCCAAGTCGGTTGCCGTGGATGAAACCATTGTTTATCCCAATCACACGGGCCAGGCGCAGACGAATCTTGTGCTGGCCGTCGAACCAAATTATTGGCAAGGTTGTTTTACACTGGCCAATCTGACTCTGGACAATGCCCCCGCGAACTATACGATGGATGTCCATAAGCTGACGATTCAGCTTCCCGCCGTACTCGCGCCCGAGGCCATTGCCACGCTTCACATTCAATACACGCTGAAACTGCCGTCCATCATTCCCATCAATCAAAATTCGCGCCCGCGGATTTTTGGATACAGTCAGAACCAGATCAATCTCACGAACTGGTATCCGTTCGTCGTCCCGTTTATGAACGGACAGTGGGTGCTGCATGACGCCTGGTTTTATGGCGAGAATCTCGTTTATGATGCGGCGGATTTCACCGTCAACATCAAATCATCCGACCCGGCTGTAAAACCCGTGATCGCGGCCAGCGGGGCTCCAAGTCAAAACGGCGAGTGGACGACATACACGCTCACAGCAGGCCGTACGTTTGCCATCTCAGCCAGCATGGAATTCAAAACCGCCAGTATGCAGATCGGCAACATAGTCGTCACAAGTTATTATTTTCCTTTTTATGACAAGCCTGGGCAGGCAACGTTGAAGACCGCGGTCGAGGCTTTGCAAATTTACAGCCAGCGTTACGGCCCTTATACACATCAAACGCTGGCTGTCGTCATGGGTGACTTCAATGATGGCATGGAATTTTCCGCGTTCTTTTTCCTGCCGCACAATGCCTACGATCTTTATGACGGCACGAACAAGAATCTTTTAACGACAGTCACGGCACACGAAACCGCGCATCAATGGTTCTTTGAGCAGGTCGCTGATGATCAAGCCATGCAGCCCTGGCTCGATGAAGCCTTCGCGGCTTACAGCGAACACATATTTTATGAAAGCGTTGATCCAAGTTTGATACCGTGGTGGTGGGCGTATTGGCTGCCGCGCGTGGGCGGCAAAGATTCCCTGCCGTGGGTGGATACCAACATTTACAGCGCAGGCGGATTTATCCCTTACACCAACACGGTCTATCTGCGCGGCGCGCATTTCCTCGACGATTTGCGAACGCGCATAGGTGATGCTGCCTTTTTCGCTTTTCTCCAGGATTATGTGAAGGAGGAAAACGGCAAGATTGCTACGACTGCCGATTTCTTCCGCATTCTCAGAAAAGACACAACAGTGGATTTCTCGGATATCGTCAGACAATATTTCCAGAACGTTTATTGACATGCCTCGCCGCCAGCCGCTCAGCCCTTTGCGTTTTGTGTTTTATGTGCTGTTTTTTTCGTTTTTGATTTTTTTGCTGGCGGCTTGCATTCCATCGCCTCAGCGCGCTGACCCGTCAGTGGGCGCGGCCCCGAATTTCATTTTGATCACGCCGAATCCAAACGCGACGGCCACCGCGACGCCATTCCAGCCTTTGCCCGCCACCGATACGCTGACCCCAACTGAAACTTCAATTCCAACCGATACATCTGTTCCGACGAACACGGCTACGTTGACACCCGCTCCAACGAATACGTCCGCGCCGACATCCACCACGCCGCCCGATACGCCCATCCCGCAAAATTTGCGTACGTTGTACACGTTTTACGCCACGCTGAATTATGCCGCGAAGACCGTTGCTGTGAATGAAACCATCCACTATACAAATTTAACTGGTCAGAGTCTTTCGAATGTGGTCATGGCGGTTGAACCGAACCTGTGGAGCAATTGCTTTTCGTTGTCGGAATTGAATCAAGATGGAACAGCGGTTACCCATTACACGCTGAATGGGCAAAAGCTGACCGTTTATCCATCTCAAGCGATCCAACCCGGCGCAGTGACAACATTTGCTCTAAGTTACAACCTCACGCTTCCCCCCAAACGTTTCGAGGATACGTTTGGGTATCTTGGCTATCAAATCAATCTGACTGATTGGTATCCTTTCATTGTCCCGTTCATTGATGGCAAGTGGGTATTGCATGATCCGTGGGCGTTTGGCGAACATCTCGTTTACGATTCGGTGGACTTCGATGTCAATCTCAAAGTCAATAATCCGAAAGTGATCGTGGCAGCCAGCGCGCCGGGAGAGTCAAACGGGGATTGGATGCGCTATCGGCTCGACGGCGCGCGCACGTTTGTGCTGTCAGCCAGCGACCGTTTCAAGGTGGACGACTCCGCGGTCGGGTCCGTAAAGATTCGTTCGTATTATTTTGCAGGGCATGAAAATGCGGGCGGTGCGGTCACATGGATGGCGACGCAGTCGCTCGGTCTGTATGATGTCAAGTTCGCACCGTTTCCATATCAAAGCATCAGCATCGTAGAGACCGATGTGCCCGATGGTCAGGAATATGATGGACTGGTTTTCCTCTCGACCAATTTCTATGCCGAATATAATGGCACAGCCAAGAGCAATTTGATCACGATTGGCACGCACGAGATCGCGCATCAATGGTGGTTTGGACTCGTCGGCGATGATCAGGCGCTCGAGCCGTGGCTGGACGAAGCGATGGCCGTTTACAGTGAGCGGATCTTTTATCAATATAATTATCCGAACTATGGAAATTGGTGGTGGGATTTCCGCGTCAATTATTTTGGCCCAAGCGGGTATGTGGACCAGAGTATTTACAGTTTTACAACGTTCCGTGCATACGTCAATGCTGTGTATTTAAACGGTGCCAATTTTTTGGAAGAGTTGCGGGTGCGTATCGGCGATGATGCTTTCTTTGCGTTTCTAAAAGATTATGCATCGCGATATGCTCGCAAGCATGTTACCTCCGAAGATTTCTTTGCCACGCTTCGATTGCATACCAATACGGATTTCTCGGACATCCTCCATAAATATTTTCAGGGATCTTATTAGCGCAAAAATAACGCTTTTCAAAAATTGATAATTTTCTTACGCGATGCGGGTATGAATTTGTATTCAGGGGTGGTCTGTGTCATAATCTTGAAAACGAATTTTCAACCGTGATGATTTGGACGGGGTATTCGTTGAAAAAGAGAGGAGAGATATGACCGATAAGATGCCTGTATTGTTCGTCGGTCACGGCAACCCGATGAACGTGATCGAAGAGAACGAATTTTCCCGCGCCTGGGACGCGGCGGGAAAATCCCTGCCAAAGCCCAAAGCCATCATCTGCATATCCGCGCATTGGGTAACGCGCGGCACGCTGGTCACAGCCATGGATAAGCCGCGCACGATCTATGATTTTTACGGCTTCCCGCCGGAGATGTATGAAATCCGTTACGACGCACCTGGCGCGCCTGATCTTGCGGAACAAGTCCGCCGCATCATCAAGAACACCGAAGTCAAACCGGATTTGAATTGGGGTCTCGATCACGGAACATGGACTGTGTTGAAGCGCATGTTCCCGAAAGCGGACGTGCCTGTCATTCAGATGTCGCTGGATGCAAACATCGAAGCGCCAAAGCATTACGAAGTGAGCCGACAGTTAAAAGAATTGCGCGAAGAAGGCGTGCTTATTATCGGAAGCGGAAACATCGTACATAATCTGCGTATGGCACGCTTCGATGATTCCGCGTATGACTGGGCTGTGGATTTCGACCAGCGCATCGCCAAGTGGATTTCACAAAACGATCACGAGCCGATCATCCATTATGAAAAAGGCGATCAGGCCTCGGCCTTAGCGATCAACACTGCCGAGCATTATGTGCCTTTGCTTTACAGCCTGGCACTCAAAGACGAGAACGAGCCCGTTTCGTTTTTTGCGGACAAAGTGATGGGCGGCTCGATCTCGATGAGGTCAGTTCGCATCGGGTAAGGGCACGATAACGCCCTGCACCCTTTCAGGGTATCGTGCCCCAACGAACATGGATCGTCCTTACGTTCGCATCAACGTCGCTGCGACAGCCGACGGAAAAATAGATACATTCGAGCGGCGCGGTTCCGCCATTTCTTCGCAGCGCGACAAAGAACGCGTGGACAAATTGCGCGCCGAGGCAGATGCAGTGATGGTCGGCGGACACACGCTTCACGACGAAGATCCAAAGCTGACGGTCAAATCCGAATCGCTGCGCACCGAACGCCTCACGCGTGGACTTCCGGCGAATCCCGCGAAGGTTGGCGTTTCTTCGCGGTTGAATCTCAAACCTGATTCCAATTTTCTCAACGCCGGCGCCGCGCAAATCTTTTTATTCACCACCAAACAAACGGATGAAGCGCAATTATCCATGCTTCGTTCCTGCGGCGCGGAAATTTTTGTCCACGATGGCGAACGCGTAAACCTAAATTCGATGCTCGAAACGTTAAAACAAAAAGGCATGAATCGTCTAATGGTCGAAGGCGGCGCGGCGCTCAACTTCGAGCTGATGCGCCTCGGCCTCGTGGATGAACTGACGATTTATGTCGCGCCGATGATCTTCGGCGGAGAGTCGGCTCCTACAACGGCAGCCGGTTCCGGTCTGGTAAGAAGCGACGCGATTCCGCTCAAGCTTGTAGAATCCCAGTCGTGGGATGATGGCGGGGTACTGCTAAGATATCAATTTGAAAAGAGGTCAAAATGACAACATCAACAATGCACGAACAATTCCAGGTTTTGTTGGAGGAAAACAAGGATCATAATTGCGCCGGTCTCGGCAAGGATCACATTTGCGTCAAGATCGTGGCGATGGCCGAACTGCCGTCGCGTTTTGGGGATTTTCATATCGTGGCGTTCGAGAATAATCGCGATGGCAAGGAACATGTGGCAATTACCAAAGGCGATGTGATCGGCGCAAGCGATGTGCCGGTACGATTACATTCGGAATGTCTGACGGGCGATGTGATTGGTTCGCTGCGATGCGATTGCCGAGATCAGCTCGAAGCCGCGTTGAAGATGATCGGAAAGATGGAACGCGGCATGGTGCTCTATCTGCGCCAGGAAGGCCGCGGCATCGGATTAATTAATAAAATCCGCGCGTACAGTTTGCAGGATGAAGGCTTGGATACTGTCGAAGCGAATCTCGCGCTGGGCTTCCGCGATGACGAACGCGATTACGCCGTGGCCGCGCACATGTTGATGTCGCTGAAGATTCGGTCGGTGCGGCTCATCACCAACAATCCAAAAAAGATTCAACAGCTCACCGATTACGGAATCAAAGTCACGGATCGTATTCCGCATGTGATGGAGCCAAACGATCATAACCTTTTCTATTTGCAAACCAAGGCAGCCAAGTCCGGACATCTGATTGATTTCAGCGGCAAGGAACATTTCAAGGAACAGGATGATCGTCCGATTGTCAGCGGCATGAGCGAGGAACAAGCAAAGGTGTTCAATGAATAATCGCGTCTTCGTCATCACCGGCGCAACGGGCGCGACAGGAAAAGCCGCGGCGCGTGCGTTTGCGGAACGCGGCGCGTCGTTGGTTTTGATTGGAACGAATCAATCAAAGCTGGATGTCTTGGCCCGCGACTTGAATCTGCCCGCCGCGCGTTTTCTCACGCTGACGGTGGATCTGCGCGACGGACCTGCGGTTCACTCCGCCGCCGAAGCGGTTGCCGCGAAATTCAGCCGCGTCGATGGATTGATTCATCTCGTTGGCGGCTGGGTCGGCGGTAAAAGCATCGCCGAAACGCCAGTCAGTGATTTTGAATCCATGTTGGGTCAGCACGTGTGGACAACGATTCATTTGTTCCGGTCATTTGGTCCGCGCTTGGCGGCAAACAAATGGGGACGCGTGATCGTTGTCTCTGCGCCCACCGCGACGAATCCGCTTGGCAAGTCATCCGCATATACTGCCGCAAAAGCCGCGCAGGAAAATCTGGTCTTGAATTTGGCGGCGGAACTCAAAGAATCAAACGTGACGGCGAACATCATTCAAGTCAAGTCCATTGACGTTGACGGAAGTGGCAAAGGCGCAACGCCCGATGAAATTGTCGCTTCGATGATTTATCTTTGTTCCGACGAAGCAGGCAAAATCACCGGAGCGCGTATTCCATTATTCTAAAAAGATAAAACGCAACACAAAAAACGCAAAACCTACTTTGCGTTTTTTGTTTTAAGTCCGCGTTTTCCGCGTTCATCTGCGTCCCATTAAATTTCTGCGGATATAATTGCCAACCATGACCGAACAACTTTTTCCCGAACCAACAGTTAGAATTTTGATCTTCAACCCGCGCGGCGAGATGCTCCTGACGAAATCACACAAATGGAACGGCAAATACGTGATCCCCGGCGGACATATCGAATT
>JAKAKJ010000037.1 GCA_021824575.1 Chloroflexota bacterium | reverse complement strand
TGATTGACAATGAATCGGTCAAGATGCCCACCTCCCACGGCGTCGTTCAGGGCTACAACGCCCAGGCGCTGGTCGATTCCAAGCATCAGGTCATTCTCGCAGCCGAAGCGTTCGCCAGTCAGGATCACGAAAATCTCGCTCCCATGCTGGAGGGGGCAAAAAAAAACGTCGCCGCCATCGGAAAAGATGAAACCTATTTTCAAGGAAAGCAACTCACCGCCGATAGCAACTATCATTCTTTCAACAGCCTCGTTAGGCGGTTTATAATATTTTCGCGGCCTGACAAAAGGAGAACTATGAAAACTGATCCAGCAGCCGCCAAAACCATAGATGAATATATCGCGGGCTTCCCGCGTGATGTCCAGGAGATTCTACAGAAGATAAGGATGACGATTCGAAAAGCGGCACCAGACGCGAAGGAGACAATCAAGTATCGAATGCCGACCTTCACCCTGAATGGTAATCTGGTTTATTTCGCCGGTTTCAAAAGACATATCGGGTTTTATCCCATACCGACTGGGATCAAGCAATTCAAGAAGGAATTATCTGTTTATAAACAAGGAAGGGGTTCGGTACAGTTTCCATTGGACAAACCCATTCCTTACAGCTTGATCAGCAGAATTGTCAAGTTCAGGGTGAAGGAAAATTTGGCAAAAGCGAATAAGAAATAGCGGATATGACTTTTGCGCAAGACAAACACGAATCACCGATTATCTTTTTTGCGTTGGTGTTCGCATTCTCGATTCCATTCTGGATTTTGGGCGCGATCAAACCAATCGAATTGCTGCCGGGACTTCCAATCAGTGCGCTTGGAGCATTCACTCCGGCGCCGGCGGCGCTGATTCTCGTTCATAAAAATGATGGCATCTCGAGCATTCTTCAACTCTTACGGCGATCATTTGATTTCAATCGTATAAAAAATAAGGCCTGGTATCTGGCCTTCGCATTCATAAATCCAATCATCGCTGTTTTGGCATACGGGATTATGCGCGCAGTCGGCGAATCGATTCCGAACCCCGCGTCACCGACTCTTGCCATCGTCCCAATGTTTGTAGTTTTCTTCATTGCCGCGCTCGGAGAAGAAATCGGCTGGACTGGTTACATCACGGGACCATTGCAAAATCGCTTTGGAACGATCAATGCAGGTATCTTGCTTGGATTGATCTGGGCAATCTGGCATTTTATCCCACTCATCCAGGCACATCGCTCGATAGAGTGGATTGCATGGTGGTCTTTAGGCACAATAGCATTAAGAGTAATCATGGTTTGGCTTTACGTTCATGCTGGCAAAAGTGTATTTGCCGCGGCTGTATTCCATGCGATGATCAACTTGAGCTGGCAGCTTTTCCCAGTCAACGGCTCATTTTATGATCCGCGCATGTTCGGATTGATCACATTATGCTTTGCTGTCGCTATTCTGCTTTTAAAAGGTAGAGGGGTAAGTAGCAAAAACGAAAAATTCATCAACGAGACATGAGCCTTAATTCCTATTGTCTCACTGAAGCATGAGGGATAGGATAGTCTGCGAGGAGCAAGAATGAAATCTCGCAAACTATTCTTAGTGTTACTCGCAGCTTTGCTTGTGCTCGCCTGCAACTTTCCACTTCTCGCGTCGGCCACACAAGTGCCCGCGAATTCGTCCGGGAATGAGTCACAGGGCAATTCGTCAGCCAATGCAGCTGCTTCAGCAACTGCTCTTTCCACTTTCTTTCCGACGGCTACTTCAATTCCGCCAACCGCCACCATAACTGCGACGCCGGGCGTGCCGCAAGTCACGCCCAATTCAACAGCGGTCAACTGCCGGTCCGGACCCGGAACGGCTTACAACGCCGAAGATGTTATCAACTTCGGACAGATTGCCCAAATCCAGGGCCGAAGCGCAGACGGGACCTGGTGGTATGTCCAGGATCCAAATAATCCAAGCATCCAGTGTTGGGTCGCTGCCAGTGTCGTTACAGCCGCGGGAAATCTTTCGGGCATCGGCGTTATCGCGCCGCCGTCAAGCGTTGTAACGAGCGTTACTGTAAATGCGGATGTGAACAAACCGGTTTATTGCGGGGGGCCGAATGCCGTTATGTTCAGTGGAAGCATCACAACCAATGGGCCGACGAAAGTAACGTTCCAATGGGAGATCGGCGGCGATAAATCCAATACCACTCCACCGCAAACGATTAACTTCAAATCGGCAGGGACAAAGTCCGCACCTGACCCCGGCGCTTATTCAACAGATTGCGGACATTACACGATCACCTTGCACGTGCTCAGTCCAAACGATGTTTCCGCGACAAAGAAGTTTTCTGTTGAACCTTGAAAAGCATTCGAACGCAAAGATCACAAAGCAACACCAAGGAAATACCTTTCGTCTTTCTTTGTGTACCTTGTGCTTGAAAGTCATCTTACAAGGAAAAGGACGACCCGCTTGGGTCGTCCTTTGATTTATGAAAATATTTGAATTGGTTTACAAACCAGTCAGCACACATCCAGAAGACTTATTGCTCCATTCCTGCTGCAGGTAATATTTTCCAGTGCCGATCACCTGATTATATTGGCCGTAGCTCGTGCTCCCGAGGGCAGTACCAAAGTTCCAGGCGCATTTATCGCCATCTTCGTAACCGCGCCGGTCATACCAGGCATTGCCGTGCATGTCGGTGATCGTCTCGTTATGTTCGTGGCTGATCACATTGATTTCGGGATCAGCATCATCGTTGTTTGGATGCTGTCCGCTGTCACATGCCGCGGGGACAGTGTCCGCATAAGGCATGTTGGCATATAACGTGTCACCAGCAGAAGCCGCAAAGTTGCTGTGATAAGCGCAGAAATACGAGAAGGCGCAGGCGCTTCCACTGCAGCTGCCAATACCTTTGGCTGTCAACATAAAGAACTCAGCGCCGGAACGCGACCAACCCTGAGCAGTGGCGACACGATCAATTTCCGCCTGAAGCTGGGCATCCGTTAAGCAGACACTGGTGTAGCTGTCGCTGCACCCGCTGGCCGGAAGCGGATTCGTATCCACCACATAACCACCAAAGGACGAGCTATAAAGAATGTGTCCGTTTGTATTATCGTAATATTGTGTGGCAGCGTAATACACGTTGGACGTTTTCCCACTGTCAGCCGCCACGTTTTGGAAATAACCGTTGATCAGACTCACATAATTCGTGCTGACCGTATAGCCGGAGGGAATCCAGTAAATGGCATAGGTCACGTTCGTGTGCATCACTGGGCCATTATGATATGAAAGATTGCTGGTGCGCAAATTGTTGTGCGCGGCCGCCTGACTTCGCGCCCAGACGATTCCATAAGCATGCCCATTGCCTTGACCTGGCGGAGTATCAGGTCCGGCGCCACCTTTGGCATATGCCGGCGCTGCCG
The DNA here is from genome assembly GCA_021824575.1 of Chloroflexota bacterium. Lineage (GTDB taxonomy): Bacteria > Chloroflexota > Anaerolineae > Anaerolineales > Villigracilaceae > Fen-1038. Next base: position 4,513 of record JAKAKJ010000037.1, on the reverse strand, counting down.
ATGAAAGTGCAACGATCATAACAAACAAAACTGACGCGAACTTCTTAAACATACTTACTCCTCCTTTGGTCTGCTGAAATACGGATAAGATGTGTCTGGTTTTACATTAGTGAATCTCCCCTGTCAATGTTTTTGGTGGCGAAAGCGTAATACATCACGAACGAAACGCCGCGCGGAAATGTGTTGAATCCTATCTTGTGGAGGCGAGAATCGGAGGATGGTTTGTTACGGATGGAGACTCATCATCAAATCGCGGTTCGGGCGCAGGACGAAGAGTGGCTGAGGCTGAACGTCCATGCCGGGGATCAGATGCAACTCGAATCGCTGAAGGATGCAGGCCAACACCAACGCGGCTTCCATCAAGCCAAAGTTATTGCCAATACATTGACGCGGTCCCGCGCCGAAGGGGACGTACGCAAACTTATTCCGCCCCATTGAATTCTGCGGTGAAAAGCGCTCGGGATCGAAGACCTCGGGCCGGTCCCAGAACACAGGATGGCGATGCAAAGCGTATGTGCAGATGGCAATGATCGTGTTCGGAGCCACATAATAGCCTCCGATCTCATCCTCGACGATGGCGCGGCGTCCCAACGTCCACGCCGGCGGGAAGAGACGCAGGCTTTCATCCAAGACCAATTGAGCGTAAGGCAGGTTATCGAGGTCAGCGTATCGAGGCGGGCGTCCGTTCAAAGCCTCGCGAACGTCGCGGCGGAGATGATCCAGCGCCCGCAAATTTTGCGAAAGCAAATACCATGTCCACGTGAGCGCGCTAGCAGTCGTTTCGTAACCGGCCAGGATCAAGGTCATGATCTGGGTCCGCAACTGCTCATCGTCCATCGCCGCGCCGGTTTTCTCATCACGGACAAGAATCAGTGAACTTAGCAAATCGCCGCCGTCTTTGAAATCCCGCTTGCGCTGCTGGATGATGCGCTTCACAACATCGCTGAGTTCAGCCGCGGATTGAATAAGGCGCGGATGGCTGGGCTTCTCCAGATAGCTGGCCGCGCGGTTGACAATCTCGCCAACTTCGCGGACTTCATCGCCGAGGTCAACACCGAACAAGGCGCGCGTCGTGACGGTCATCGTCAGCGCAGCCATTTCGCGGGCAATGTCCACCGGTTGATCGTCCGCATAGAATCGCTCCCAGCGTTCGACCGTGGATTGGGCAGCCTCGACAATCATCCCATCCAGCTTTTCGAGGCGGGTATGATGAAAAGCCGGCTGCATCATGCGCCGCTGTTTGCGCCATGTTTCGCCCTCGGATGTCAACAATCCTTCACCAACAACTTTATTGAACATCTGATTCGAAGATGTGCCTTTGGTGTAATTACGATTATTGTCCACAAGCACGTGACGCACAAAATCCGGATGGTTGATCAAATAAGCGGTATCAGGCGCGGGACGATAACAGACGATATCGCCATATTCAGAAGCAATGCTGACAAAAAACTTCAGCGGATCACGCACCAGCTCACGGATGCTGGCGCTGGTGGGCGCGGGAGGCAATCTTCGGGCGGAAGATGGGTTATTCGGCTGGGAAATGCTCTGGGGAAAATCCATGCAACTCCTCTACAAACATAAGCGCGTAACGAATAAGAATTGTCCGATTATATGGGGAAAGATGATGCCAAGCAAGCTGTTATCGAATGGGTCCGGGGGTTTCGTACAACAGGCTGGTCTTTTTAAACAGCAGACACACAATCCCTTAACGGGAATGCGGAGACAAAGATTGTCTCCGCATTCCCAAAACGCTTGTCTGGTACGGTGAGATTTAGACGTGGGTCAAACCATTATTGATGGCCTGAACCTATTTCCAACGATTGGGGCACAATCATAACAATGGTAACCAACACAAGAATTGATCAGGCCCCGCCCTTTCTCCACGAGCGGCGCGGCCAGCCAATCCAAAGGGATTGGCTCTCAAATAATCAGATCGCGTTCGACCTGAACCGGGCCTTCTGCTTTCCGGTCAATCAACATTACGAACCTCCTCAGGTAAGATTATTTGCATGACGGCAAAAAGGCAGAGCGGTTACAATTTTCCATGCCAAATAAGAAACCTGACAAAAAAGCAATGGAAAAAATTCTCACTGCACCTGGGAAATTGACTGCGAGCAAACGCAGAAAACTGTTCTTCACGGTTTCATCTCATTCAAAGGGCGGAAGAACAAAAAATCACAAGGCTCAGGAAAGCCCTGTGATTCTGAAGCCGAACGGCAGATGCGTGTTATTTCGATACGCCTGCCGCAGGCAAATCTGCGAATCAGTGTTCGGACGGAGTGCCCGGAGCGTTTTTGGTCTGGCCAAGGTGCAAACCCGGTTTGGTTGGCTTGACCGGCGGAGGTTGAGGTGTCGCCCCGCCTCCGCCAATGGCAGGGGTAGGCACAGCTTCGAACGTCCCGGTGGGCGTTGGGGTTCCAGTTACAGTGGGGATTGGAGAAATAGTTAGCTCGGTTGGAATCGAGAAGAATGTTGGCATTGCCTGGACTGCGGTCGGCGCGCTTGGGAATAAAAGCTGCTTCAAATAATCGCGGTTGGCATAAGCAGTAGCCGCCAAGTAAGCAGTCAAGCTGCCAAGAATGACCAGCTCAATAGCAATAATTACTTTGTCCATCAGGGTCATGGCCGTCGCGGGCGCCCCGGTGTGGCCTACGCCGCTTCCAGCGCGGACGGATACGCCCATCAAAGCAATGGCACCCATAAAGCGGGCACGGCGCTTCGAAAGCAAATCAGACGGATATTGCGCCTCCGCATCCTTCACGCGCGATAGCAGATTGACGATATCCTTATCTTTCAGATTTCTCTCTGGTCCAGCCATTACTACCATTCCTCATCCGAACGCTGATTCAAAACCTGTCGAAGTTTTGCAATCGCGCGAGTCTGAATGACCTTAACATTATCCACGCTCTTTCCCAGAATGTTGGCAGTCTCCTGCGGGTCAAAACCTTCGATAAAACGCAAAATGATCACATGGCGCTGGTCCAAGGTCAGGTCGAACTTGATGGACGATATGACCGCATCGAGCAGCGCCCGATCTTCGACCTCTCCCGCCGTCGAGAGGCCCCCATCCTGATCGTTCATGGCCGTTTCCAGTGGAACGATCTGCCGCATATCGCGGGAATTATCCACAATAACATGGTATGCTATTTGATAAAGGTAGGGGCGCAGTTTGGTATGCGGTCCTTTCCCGCCCGCTAATTGATCCAACAGGCGTGCGAAAACCTCTCCAACCACATTATCGGCCTCGACTGGATCCTGACAGAGACGCAGAGCGTATCTGTAGATGGCGGGAGCATAAAGGTCAAAAATCGCGGCGAGCGCTTTTTGATCCAATCTGCGCGCGGCCTTCAACAGGGCAGTTTCATCTGCCATTTATGCATCCGCCCGCGTCTGAATGTCTGCCAAAGTCATGACAAGAAAACATAGAAAAGGTTACAAACAATTTGCTAAACTCACTCGAATCATAACCTCTTTTATGCGTCCGGACAATAAGTCCCCCCTTTCGTTTGCGCAGCGGCCCCGTCTTTGCAGGAATGATAGGATAAGGACTGTAACTATTCCGGGCTTATGCGGTCATGCTGGTAGCCAGCTGAAAGCGTACCATTTCGACATGAGCATGGTCTTTCGCGTTTTTGTTTTGTCCCAGAATTCGGAGGTAATTGGATGACCCACAATAAATCAGAAAGAGGTCAAGCTTTGGTCCTGATCGTGTTCGCGATTGTGGCGCTGATCGGCTTGACCGGCCTGGCAATTGACGGCGGAAACGCCTATTCCGACCGGCGCAACGCACAAAACGCAGCCGATACCGCTGCGCTGGCCGCAGCCTTGTCGAAAGTGCGAGGGGCGGATCAAACGACGTGGGAAGCAGCTGGCGAACAACGTGCCGCGAGCAACGGGTATGATCCATCCCAGAACAGCGGCGTCAGCGTTGATGTATATCAGTGCGGCGATGCAGGTCATCTCAACTGCAACCTGCCCGCAACGGCCATTCAAAGCCAATATGTCGGCGTGGTAATTACATCCAGCATAAGGACCTATTTTGCGCCGGTACTGGGCATCCGACAGATGACCAACACAGTGCAGGCGGTCGCCCGCGCCGTGCCCAGCGTGATTTCACCCCTCTTCGGGGGAAATGCATTGGTCTCTTTAAACAAAACGGCGTGTCCCGCTTTTAGCTATCAGGGGAATGCAGGCTTAACCATCAATGATGGCGCCGCAGGTGAAGCGGGCATCCTGGTCAACTCCAACTGCAGCGACTCGAACAACGGGGCATTCAACACGAACACAGGTTCAGGCATCATTAAAGTGCCGTGCCTCAACGTTGTCGGAACCATCACCACAGGCACAAACAGCAACATCATGGATAACGGATGTGAACCAGCCACAACGCAAATTGCGGACCCATCAAGCACTTACCCATTACCAAACATCCCCTGCAATACTCTGCCCGCGCCCACACAATATACCGACTCGTCCGGGAATAAACATATCACGCAGGGAAATTATTCAGGAG
>JAKAKJ010000032.1 GCA_021824575.1 Chloroflexota bacterium | reverse complement strand
ATGCCCGCGCACTTGGATTTGAACTGGTGGACGCATGGATAGCCTCTCCGCGAGCGAACAATTTCAGGAGCAGTCTCATTCTATTCCGCCAGTTTCAAAACCGCAATTATTTCTTGGTTTCATTTAGCAAATATAACTGCCACCTGCACTGGCTTTTTAAATCCCGCTTTCCAACATCTCCTCGCTGACTTCATCCAACTTCAAACTGATAACTTGACTCGCCGAGTCGCGTCCCACATTGGCTTATTTTATGTCATCGTTAAATTTGCCGTTGGCAAAAATTGAGGCGGCTTGCGAATCTTCGTTGCCTGCTCGAACGCATATGCCAGTTTGATGAGCGTAGATTCCTGCCACGCGCCCGCGAAGAATGAAATTCCAACAGGCAAACCGAAAATATATCCAGCAGGAACGGTGATGTGCGGGTAACCCGCCACCGCCGCGGGCGATGTGCTTTCCATGTCCCAGTTGATGGCGTCGCCATTTGCCAAATCAATCATCCACGATGGACCGCCCGATGGGACCACAATTGCATCGAGCCGATGTTTCTTCATGGCCGCGTCAATGCCTTCTTTGCGCGTCAATCTGTGATTCTTTGCAAGCGCGTCCCGATATTTTTTACTCGATAAAGAATCTTTTTCCTGCGCGGCGATCATGTGTTCCTGGCCGAAATACGGCATAATTCGCGCTTTGTTTTCCTCATTGAACTTGATTACATCGGCAATGCAGTGAACACGCGATGCTTTTCCAAGCGACGCGAGATATTTGTTGAGATCCGCTTTGAACTCAAAATGCAGGACTTCAAGTTCCGTCTTTCCAAATTTGTCGAAGTTAGGCACATCCGCCGGATCAACAATGATCGCGCCCAACTTTTTCATGATGTCAATGCAGGATTCAAAAATCTTGATGATGCGCGGGTCCGTGCCAGCCATGTTCCGCGCGACACCAATGCGCGCACCCTTGAGTCCATTTGGATCAAGGTACTTGATGTAAGCGCGAAGCGCCCGCTTCGTACTAGACCCTTCGACACGCTCAGGGCGGCGCTTTGTAGCGGGATCGCGTTCATCGAGCCCCGTCAACGCCCCAAGCAGAATCGCGGCGTCGGCAACGGTACGCGCCATCGGGCCAGCCGTGTCCTGGCTGTGTGCAATGGGAATGATTCCACTTCGACTCCACAAGCCAACCGTCGGTTTGATGCCGACAATGCCATTCGTCTGCGATGGACAAATGACCGAGCCGTCAGTTTCGGTGCCAATCGCAGCGGCGCAAAAATTGGCGGCTACCGCCGCGCCCGATCCCGATGATGATCCGCACGCCGAACGGTCGAGGGCATATGGGTTATGCGTCAATCCGCCGCGGCTCGACCATCCACTCACGGAATGTTTGCCGCGAAAGTTTGCCCATTCGCTCAAATTAGTTTTTCCCAAAATGAGCGCGCCAGCCAAACGCAATCGTTTCACGATAAACGCGTCGCGGGGTGCGATGTTGCCTTCGAGTGCGAGCGAACCGGCGGTTGTCTGCATATGATCATGCGTACTGATATTATCTTTAATGAGAATTGGAATTCCGTGCAAAGGTCCGCGCGTCTTCCCGGCGCGGCGTTCTTTATCAAGCGCGTCGGCCATCGCGAGCGCGTCCGGGTTGAGTTCGATCACAGAGTTAAGGCGCGGCCCGTTTTTGTCCAGGGATTCGATTCGCTCCAGATACAACTCGGCGAGCTGACGCGCTGTCAACTCGCCGGATTCCATTTTGCTTTGCGATTCCGAGATGCTCCATTCCTGCAGCATCATCAGCGGCTCCCGGAAATATAATGCTCAAGCTGTGAGATCATAAACTTTTGATAATCCACAACCTCCTTGAGCACATCGCGGACGGAAATCACACCAAGGAGCGTTCCATTTTCATAAACCGGCAAGTGGCGGATGTTTTTGTCAATCATGACTGCCATACACTCTTCAATGGATTGACTCGCTTCCATGTAAAGAACTTTGCTGGTCATGATCTCGCTGACTTTCGTATTCTTCGCGGATTTGCCAGCCAGTTCCACCTTGCGAACGCAATCCCGTTCGGAAAGAATACCGGCGATCTTGCCGCCATCCATTATCAATACCGCTCCGGTATTTTTGTCCGCCATCAATCTCATGGCCTCGAAGGCAGTTGCCTCTGGGCCGAGACTGAAAATCTGGCCGCCTTTCTTGCGGATCAAATCTCGAACGTTGATCATGCCTGCATCTCCTTTGGCTCAGGGTTTTGCAAAGTATAGACTCAAATCCGCAGGCTGGCAAGCGGCACTACATCAAAGCATCAATGCCATCCGAAAACAACCGCGCCAACCGTCAGGACCGACGCAATGAAAATAACGACCGAAAAAATGATTGTGAAATATTTCTGGAAACTATTATTTGCGTAAAGCCCCATCAACTCTCCGCTGTTCGTCAGTTTGATCAGATAGTAGAAGACCAGCGGCAGTATCATCGCGTTCAGTGTTTGGGACGCAACCGCGATGCCAAAAAGCGAAATTCCGGGGATCGTAATGACCAGCGCTGCCAGCAGCAATTGGACAATGAATAAAACGTAAAAGGTTTTGCTCTTCTGGTAATCGCTGTCGAGGCTGCCGGATAAACCGAAAAATTCCGAAAAGGCATACGCGGTCGAGAGCGGAACAATGACCAGTCCCATAAAAGCCGCGGCGAGAATCCCAATTGCAAAAAGGGTTCCGGCCAAATCACCCGCGAAGGGACGGATGGCTTCTGCCGCCTGCTCGCCTGAGGTCAAGACAATGCCGCGTGCGAAAAGCGTCGAGGCGGTTGCCACAATCATGAAGAACGAGAAGAAGTCGGTGAGAAAGGCGCCCCAGTATGTTTCAAACTGGGAATACCGGATGGTATTTTTATCCATCTTTTTGTCGAACGCAAAACTGCTGATAAAAAATTGTCCCCATGGCGTGATGGTCGTTCCCAGCACGCCCATGCCGATAATGAGGTAGTTGCGAATATACTCGCCCGTCCAGGCAACGCCATGAGGATAAACAAGGTTGCTCAAAGCCGTTCCCCAATCTGGATTGGCTTTAATCGCCGATGCAATATAGGTCAAATAGAACAGTGACACGACCAGCATAATGGTCTGCGTCAGTTTGTAATTTCCTCGCGTAATGAACAGGAAAGCAATCAACAACATCCCAATCACAAACGGCGCGGCAGGGATTTGCAGCATCCGGCTGACCGTCCTGATCGCCGAAACTTCCGTGGTGATCGTCCCCAGATTCGCGATAAACAAACCGAGAAAAATAAACAGCGACACCTTCACCCCATACTTTTCACGAATCAAATCGGCCAGGCCGCGGCGCGTCACAAGTGTAAGGCGCATCCCCATTTCCTGCGTGATGCCAAGCAGAGGCGTGATGATGAAAAGCAAAAACAGGATGGGATAACCAAGTGTCGCTCCCGCGAGCGAATACGTCGCAACGCCGCCCGCGTCATTATCTGCCATCGCGGCAATCGTCGCCGGGCCAAATACCGAAAGGAAAATGATGATCTGCCGCAGCCACGGATTGTTCATCCACTTCTCGTGAAGCGTCGTAAGAATGCCGCTCATTGAAGCGCACCAAAGAAATGTGGAAGGCGTTTCTTCCATGCCGTCGGCAAAACTTTGTCAAGGGCATCGTCGGCTGTGACAATGCCATGCATATGATTCTCGGCATCCACCACCGGCACGGCCATCAAATTGTATTTGGCAACAATCTGGGCAATTTCATCCTGCTCGGTATCGAGTTCCACGCTGACCAAACGCTTGTGCATGAAATCCGTGACCGGCGTATCCGGCTGCGCGACGATCAAATCGCTCAACGAAAAAACTCCCAGTAAATGTTCTTCGGGATCCGTCACGTAAACATAATAGACCAATTCGGCATCTTCGCCGACTCTGCGCAGATGCTCAATGGCTTGCGCCGCGGTCATATCGGGTGGGACTGTGACGTATTCGGTTGTCATCAACCCGCCGGCTGAATCTTCGTCATAGCGCAGCAATTCCCGGACTTCATCCGCTTCCTCGGTTTCCATAAGCTCCAGCAAACCCTGACGGCGTTCATCAGGAAGTTCGGCCAGCAAATCGGTTGCTTCATCCGGTGACATTTCTTCGAGCACATCAGCCACTTTTTCATCAGGGAAATGCTCGATTAGATTCGCCTGGAAATCCGGTTCGACTTCTTCGAGCGTATCAGCCAGTTGCTTTATATCCAGTTGATGTAGCAAATCGCTGTGTTCGGCGCGGCTGAGATCTGAAATGATCTCAGCCAGGTCAGAAGGATGCAAATCTTTCAGTTTTTCCACTGGCACTTTCAAGCGCATGGATTTGTCGTGCAAAAGGGGTTCGACGAAATCCCACGAAATGGAACCCGCCGTAAGGTCCGCCTTGAAGCGTTGGGCGGCCCAGCGCCCCGGCCTCTCGAGCCCGATGCGGCGCAGAATCCCAAGCATGCCAATATCCACATTGCTGACAACCACATTGCCGTTGGCGCGCACAAGTTCGATGTCGTTCACGCGCACGACGCGCCCGCCATCCATATCGAGGATTTGCTGGTCGAGTACATCCTCCGCAAGGCGGATATCGTCCTCACGCGCTTCATAGTTTTGAATTTCATCCGCCGGGCGCTTGAGAGGAATCGCCGCAGAAAGCAATGCCGCCAAATCGGCATACGAGAAAATCCGCTCTCCCTGCCTGGTTTTCACAACAATTGCATCCACCATTGGATGCGAAAATTCCTTGTGCTGGTGTGCTATCAAATCTTTCAAGACGCCAATTTGTGAGCCATCATAATCTGTCACCGGCCGCCCGATCAATTCGCTGATGAAAGCCATGTAAACCTCCTCCAAAAAAAAAAAAAAACCACCTTCGACGATTCTCCGAAGGTGGCGATTGGCTCAAGGGCAACGAACAAAATTCTTCACTCAAACCGCGCACATGGCAGGGATGTCATCACGCGCTTGAATACGGTCCACTTGCATTTGTTGTGCGGGTTCTATTCGGAGCAATCGTAAATCGGAGTATCTTGAATTCATAAATATCGGGCGCAGTAAATGGTCATCAGCGTCCAAGGCGATCACCTCCTTTCGAGATTGCGCGAAATATGCGCGCATAACAGTCATCGCGTTTATACTCCTGCCAATAGATGAAGTCAAGAGATGTTCTCTCGCAGTTTCGCAAAAAACACCAGCGGATATACTGCCAAGAGTATAATTCACCCGATGAACAACACGCCATCACCCCGACAGTATCTTTTCTCCGCGCTCATTCTCATGGTCATTGGTTGGGGCGGCTTGGCATTGCTGCTATTCGTCCTCGACACGCCGCCGCTGGTATGGGCGCGTTGGGGATTCTTTGTGCTGTGGATCATCGCCCTCACCGGCACAGCGCTCCCTATCACCTATTTTTTCAATCTGCGTTTTCCATCCGATCCGCCAGCAGAACCGAACGCCATTGTGCGTCAGGCATTGTGGGTCGGCGTGTACGGCGCGACTCTTGCATGGCTTCAACTGGGCCATCTTGTTACGCTTTGGGTTTGGATGGGCCTCGCCGGCGGACTGATTGCCATCGAGTATCTCATTCGACTGCGCGAGCGCGCCCGCTGGCGCCCTCCCACTACCAACGATGAACAACCTTCAGACACTACCCTCGATTGAGCAACTTTTGCAGACCCAGCGCTCAGCGGATTTGATCGCCGCGTATGGCCGCTCCTTGACTTTGGACGCGCTTCGCGCGACTCTCGCCGATGTGCGCGCCCGCATCAAATCGGACCCGGAGGCGGCCGCGCCTGAAAATGATTTGATCCTGTCTGACGCCGAATCCCGTTTATCCGCGTGGACCAAGCCAACTCTGCGGCCGGTCATCAACGCAACCGGCGTAATCCTGCACACCAATCTTGGACGCGCGCCCTTATCCAATGCAACCATCAAAGCGATGAATGAAGTCTCGCTTGGTTATTCCAATCTTGAATTCGATCTGGAAACCGGCAAGCGCGGTTCGCGTTTAATTCATGCGGAAACAGTTTTGAAAAGATTGACAGGTGCGGAAGCCGCAGTGGTGGTCAACAATAATGCATCAGCAGTTTTGCTGGTTCTATCCGCTTTGGCATCGAAGAAACGAGTCATCATTGCACGCTCGCAGCTGGTTGAGATCGGCGGCGGATTCCGCGTGCCGGACGTGATGAAACAATCGGGCGCAAAACTCGTCGAAGTAGGGACAACCAACAAAGTCCGGCTATCCGATTACGAAGAAGCGCTCGCCGAAGCCAGCGGATTGGTGATGCGCGCTCACCGCTCGAATTTCAAATTGATCGGCTTCACCGAAGAGCCGGAGCTCAAACAGATCGTCAATATCGCGCACAAACATGAAACGTTTTTTGTGGATGATCTGGGCTCAGGTTCATTTGTTGACACATCCAAATACGGCATGGATCATGAACCGATGGTTCAAGAATCGCTGGCCGCAGGCGCGGATGTAATTTGCTTCTCTGGCGATAAATTGCTTGGCGGTCCGCAAGCCGGGATCATCGTCGGCAAAGCCGATTTGGTCGCGAAGATCAAAAAGCATCCGTTGGCGCGCGCGGTGCGAGCCGATAAAACTTCACTCGCCGGAATTACTGCGACGCTACTGCATTATCTCAAAGACGAAGCCGAGCGCGAAATTCCGATTTGGAAAATGATCTCGATGCCGCTTGACGAGGTCAAAGCGCGGGCGGAGAACTGGGCGAGTGAACTGGGGGCCGGTTCGGTTGCAAAAAATGAAGCGACTGTCGGCGGCGGCAGTTTGCCGGGCGAATCGTTTCCATCTTATGTTTTGTCCCTGAGCGTAAAAAGTCCTGATAAGTTTTTGAAGAAACTGCGCGAACAAAATCCGTCCGTCATCGCCCGAACCGAGAATGATAAAATCCTTTTCGATCCGCGCACTGTTTTGCCAGAACAAGACCAATTATTAATTACGATTCTCCATTCTCTATTATCGGAGTTGAAATGAAATCAGACCTCGACACCCTCATGCAAGTTGGAAAACTGGATGCCATCGTTGTGCTTGGCGATGCCGAACATAATCCACCGATGTATTATTTCGTTGGCGGCGGACATGTGACCGGCGCTGTGCTGATCAAGAAGCGCGATCAAGCGCCTGTGCTTTTCTACAACGACATGGAGCGGGATGAAGCCGCCAAAAGCGGACTCGATACACGTTCGCTCAATCAATTTGATCTCGAAGAATTGAGAAAGCAGGCGAACGGCGATATGTTGCTGGCAACTGCCATGCGCCTGCAAAAAATCCTGGCTGATTTCGGCCTGACGCGCGGGCGTGTCGGCGTTTACGGACATACCGAATTTTCGTCCACGTTTGGGATGATGCTTCATTTGCAGAAGCTGATGCCCGAGGTTGAATTCATCGGCGAATCAGGGATGGATTCAATTTTCCTGCGGGCAATGGAGACCAAAGAGGAATCGGAAGTCGCGCGTATTCGCAAAATGGGAAAGGTCACGACCGAAGTCGTGCGGCGCGTCGCTGAATATTTGACGAGCCGCGAGGTCCGCACCGATGAAGTCCTATTGAAAGAAGATGGCTCTCCCCTGACCATCGGCGACGTAAAATCAAAAATCAATTTATGGTTGAGCGAACTCGGCGCGGAGAACCCGGAAGGAACTATATTTGCCATCGGACGCGATGCGGGCGTGCCGCATTCAGCAGGCAATCCAACCGATCTGATTACTTTAGGCAAGACCATTGTCTTCGATATTTATCCCTGCGAGCCGGGCGGCGGTTATTTCTATGATTTCACGCGCACATGGTCGCTAGGTTATGCTGATCCCGAAGCGCAGGCACTTTATGACCAAGTCCACGAAGTCTATAACAAAGTATTGGACAACTTTGATTTGAATGCGCCCTTCAAACAATACCAGCAGATGGTCTGCGAATATTTCGAGTCGAAGGGACATAAGTCGCAGCTCAACACGAAAGCACCGCTGGATGGGTACGTCCATTCGCTTGGACACGGCGTCGGACTCAATATCCACGAGCGCCCATTCAGCGGATTGCAAGCCGGCGACGATCACCGGCTCGCGCCCGGCGTGGTGGTCACGTCAGAGCCGGGATTGTATTATCCCGAAAAAGGCATGGGCGTTCGCATCGAGGATACATACTGGATGCGACCTGACGGCAAAATTGAATTGCTTGCTGAATATCCCTATGACTTTGTTCTGCCGATGAAAAAGTGGAAGAAGAAATAAACGATGCCCATCCTGCCTTCGGCTCGAATCCTTGCCATCGAAACTTCCTGCGACGAAACTGCCTGCGCCATCCTTGAAAACGGGCGCGCACTGCTGGCGTCCACAGTCGCTTCCCAAATGGACATCCATGCGCGTTATGGCGGCGTGTTCCCCGAAGTTGCCTCGCGTCAGCATGTTTTGGCGATCGTGCCGGTTGTGGAAGACACGCTCGCAAAAGCGCATCTCACATTGAACGATGTGGATGCCATCGCGGTAACGCGCGGCCCCGGTTTGGCTGGATCGCTGGTTGTCGGCGTCAACGCGGCAAAAGGACTGGCGCTGGGCCGCGGCGTTCCTCTGATTGCCGCCAATCACCTCGAAGGTCATATTTATTCAGCGTGGGTTCATAACGCGGGCGAGTCCGTGCCGGATGAGCCGCAATTTCCATTGATGGTTTTATTGGTCTCAGGCGGACACACGGAATTGAATTTGATGACAAACCACCTGGAATATAAACGCCTCGGCTCCACATTGGACGACGCGGCGGGCGAGGCCTTCGATAAAGTGGCGCGCATCCTCGGGCTTTCCTACCCCGGCGGGCCGTCCATTCAGAAAGCTGCGGAAGATGGCGACCCGACGCGTTTCAACTTTCCGCGCGCCTGGCTCGAGGGCACATGGAATTTTTCCTTTAGCGGAATCAAAACTGCCGTCCTGCGCGAAGCGAAGAATTATCAGGCACAGGGCAGATCCCTGCCGGTATCTGACATGGCCGCCTCGTTCCAGGCTGCGATCGTGGATGTTTTGTTCAATAAGACCATGAACGCCGCACACGAATTTGGTGTGAAAGAAATGATCGTCGCGGGCGGCGTGTCCGCCAACCGCGCACTGCGCCAGGCGTTTCAGAATCAAAAGGAATTCAACGTTCACATTCCCCCCCTTTCCCTTTGCACAGACAACGCCGCCATGATTGCCGCGGCTGGTTACTATCGTTTTGCGCTTGGACACACAAGCGGACTGGACTTTGATATCCAGCCGACATGGCCGCTGAGCTGACTGCAAACAAAAAACAACGGACGATGGAAAACAATTCGTGTGGTCCATCGTCCGTTGTCCGTTTAAAACCCAAACCGCGCTTTGGGCCGGCCCAGACCCGTACGCGGTTTGTAGAGGAGAATGCAACCCTTATTATATTCAGCGACCTGAAACCAGCCTGAACAAAAGCTAAAAATAAAATAAGAGAATTTCTGTAATAATAAAACCGCCTCGGGACTTGCCCCGTCCCTGCGCGGTTTTGAGGAGAATGCAACCCAAATTATCAGCCAGGCAATTTAGCGCAGGCTGAGCGGGGACTAAAGCGGTGGTGAGAGTTTTATATACAAAAGATGTGGTTATGCCAGCGCGGATTCAATTTCCATCAATGTAATCGGCCCAGCGCGCAAAATGACCGGTTCGCGCCCGCTGCAATCAACCACCGTGGACGGTTTGCCGCCCAGCGTCCTTCCGCCATCTAAAATCAATTCGATGCGACCGCCAAGCTGGGAAAGGACTTCTTCCGCGGTGGACGGACTCGCCTGCCCCGAAATATTTGCGGAAGTCACGGCCATCGGTCCCGCGGCGAGGAGCAATGTGCGGGCAAAGGGGTGATCTGGCACACGAACGCCAACCGTGTCGGTGGCAGATACGGGCTCAGGGAGAGTCAACCTTTTGGGCACAACCAGAGTCAAAGGTCCGGGCCAAAAGCGAATGGCAAGCCGCCGCGCCATTGTTGGAACTTCAGAAGCAACTTTGGCGAGATCATCCGCGTCACCCAGCAAAACAGGAATCGCCTTTTCGATGGGACGGTCCTTGGCAAGGTAAATCGCTTCGACGGCCTTGCCATCAAAAACCAAAGAACCGACGCCATAAACAGTATCCGTTGGGAACGCCACCAGCCCGCCGGATTTCAAGACTCCGAGCGCCCGCAAAACTGCATCCGGCGAATGAGCATCAAGGATTTGTGTTTTCATAGAATCGGCATTTGAATTTCAAGCAGGCGGTCCTGCCCGGCCAAATCGCGGTGGAGGTGCATTTCGCCCGCGGTCAACACATCGTATGCCAATGATAATGCCGCCGCGCCGCGCGACGATTCGATCTCAAGCAGTATCCGCCCGGCGGGAGCCAGCCAATCTGGAGCGAGTCGCAGTAACTTGCGGAATGGATCAAGTCCATCCTGGCCGCCATCGAGAGCAAGCGTCGGCTCGCGGCCATAAACCGGGAGGTGGTGGAGTTTTTGGGTTGGGATATACGGCAGGTTGGCACAAATCAAATCGAAGTGGCGATCCGTTGGCAGGGAGGCAATGTGGTCAGGCAGGATGTCGCATTGAACGAAATCAATTCGATGGGCAACATCAAACTTGCGCGCGTTGCGGATGGCAACTTCCAGCGCCTTGTGCGAAAGATCGGTGGCTACGACACGCGCATTTGGAACATTCACGGCAATGGCAACCGCGATGCAGCCGGAGCCAGTTCCAACATCCGCGACCATTCGTCGTTCTGGCAAAGCTTGAAGCCATGAAATCGCATGTTCGACGAGCAGTTCCGTTTCGGGGCGCGGAATCAAAACATCGGGCGTGATATCAAAGTCGAGGCCGAAGAATTCCCAGTGACCCAGCACGTATGGCAGCGGCTCGCCGCGCTCAAGGCGCTGAATCAAACTCTCCAAAACGGATGCCGCCTGCGGGTCGAGAGTCGATTCGGGGTGCGCCAGCATCCACGTCCGCGGTTTTTGAAAAACATGCGCGAGTAAAACCTGCGCGTCAAGCTGCGGTGTATCGCTTTTGATGCGTGAAGTAATGGACTCGACCAGGTTGTCCAAATTCTCCATCATTCTCCTGATACGCCAAACATCATACGGTCGAGCAGCGTGCGTTGAAAGATCAAGAAAATAATCACAACCGGGATGGACATGATAATCGCCAGCGAGCCGATTAAATTCCATGATTGGACAAAGGATTGGCTTTGAACCATGCCGTAAATAGTCATTGCAAGTGTAAGAGTATCACTTCTCTCAACAAATAACCAACCGAGTGCAAATTCAGAATAAGCCATCAGGAATGCAATCAAGCCAGCCACTGCAATGGACGGCAGAGCAAGCGGAAGGGTCACCAAGATGAAAGACGTGAAATCATTTGCTCCATCGAGGAAGGCGGCTTCTTCGATTTCTTTTGGGACAGCTTGAAATGCGGCGCGCATATTCCAGATGCAAAACGGCATGGCAAAGACAGCATAGGCAATGACCAACGCCCAAAGCGT
Source organism: Chloroflexota bacterium (assembly GCA_021824575.1). Classification (GTDB taxonomy): domain Bacteria; phylum Chloroflexota; class Anaerolineae; order Anaerolineales; family Villigracilaceae; genus Fen-1038. The sequence goes on along the minus strand of JAKAKJ010000032.1, from coordinate 28,007 downwards.
GGTGCGGATGTGCATCAAACTCAGGATGATATAAAGCGGCGTCATGAACGCGACCGGCGGCAGGATGGCGGCGAGCAATAATCCGAATAAGCCTATCTGACGGCCCGGAAAGCGGAAACGCGCAAAAGCGTAGGCCAGACTCACGCCAAACAAAATCGCGATCAATGCCGCGCTGACAGAAACCAACAGGCTATTCTTGAGCAATGCCTGAAAGCCTACAGATTGATATGGAGCTTGGAGCACATGCAGGAACGCGTCAAAAGACCAGACTTTAGGGACCCATCGAAATTCTGTCGCTTTATCAATGATCGAGCCATCGAACGCCAGGCGCAGCATGCCCCAAATGGGAAGGATGACGAAAAAGCCGATCAACGCCAATGCGAGTTGTGTGACAAGTTGGCGGAGGAATGATATTTTACGCATAAGTCACCCCTTCGCTCGCCTTGCTCCAACGATTGAAAAGCAAGACAAATATCATCAGGATGACAACCGTAATGATATTGACAACAGCCGACACAGCAAACAAGCCGTTCCGCCCACCGGCCCCGCCCACCGGATTGAATATGTTATACGAGAGTGCAGCCAGGGTTGCATCCCACGCGTGAAATGCCTGGAATAAATAAAACTGGTTGAAGGCAAAGATGCCGCGCACAATGATGGCAGGAATGATCAATGGCAGCAACAGCGGCCAAGTCACCGAGCGGAATGTCTGCCAGGCAGTAGCCCCATCCACAGCGGCGGCATCCAAAACCTCTTTCGGGACCATCCTCAAGCCAACGCTGGAGGCAAGCATCATAAAAGGAAAGCCATACCATACAGCGGGAATCAATAGAACAAGCAAAAATATGTTGGGATTGTTCCAATTGCTTAGAAACGCAAACGGAATCCCTTCTCCATATTTTTTGACGGCCAGTGCCAGCCAGCCGGATTCCGGTTGAAGCACGTTGAACCACATCAACGCGCCGATGTATTCCGGGATGGCCCACGGCAAAATGAATAAAGCCTGCCAAAATTTTCCAAGGCGCAGGCCGCGCTGCCAGAGCAAAAGAGCCGCCCCCAAGCCAAGCCCGCATTGGAGCAAAACCGAGAGCGCAGTCCATAGGATGTTATAGAACAGAATGCTCCATCCACCTTGACCGCCGCTGATGAAATTGAACACAGGCCCATATAAATTCAGCGCCGTAAAATTGACACGATTGGAGCGCAACTGAAGATCAAAGCTTGTGATGGGAACCTGTCCCGTTAATCCACCCGAGACGGCGCGCCAAATGCCGCCATTAAATCCGTCGCGGATGGAAGCCGAACTGAAGTCCGTCATCGAGACAGCAAATTGAAAAACAAGCGGTGCGACAGTCAACACAGTGAAGAAAATCAAGCCCGGAATCAACCAGGGCAACGCGCGCTTGACATCCTTGCGATTCGGTTCTGCGCTTCTTTTCCCGGACCTGCGAGCGGCCTTCCAATTTTGAATCGGTTCCACGACGACAACTTGGAATCCCTCCGCCGCGGACAGCGAAAGCGGCGCTGTCAGTATGATGATATACTGCGGCCATTTGGTCGGCCAGAGCAGCAGGAACAGCATGGCAATTCCCAGCCACAAAACATAAACGCGTTCTTTCTTCCAAAGGCGGACAAGACCAGCACAAGCCAAAGCCGAAATGAAAAAATCAATTGAAATCAAAAAGACCCTTGACTGCCAGGGAACGGATTGCGCCAACCATGCGAGCGGCTGCCAGATTGGATAATTTGCCTGTTGAACTTCCGGCGCGGTAGCAGCATAACCAGAAAAATAAAAAACGGATTCTTTCAAACGGGTCAGAGGATCGGGCCAAAGATACGGATCAGCCGCGAAGAAAACAATCAACGAAAGGATTCCCCACGCTGCAGCTTGCGTGTAAAATCGCGCCAATTGATTATTTTGTTTTGCCTCAAAGAACCAATCCATCAGAATCGCAATTCCTGCCACACAATACAAATATTTCGACGCGGCGGTCAGGCCGAGCAGAATCGCGGACGCGATGATCCATCCGTTGAATAGACTATTACCTTTTGAAATCCCATTTTTCTTTGCCTGGATGTAACAAAGTACTGAAAGCAAAATAAGAAAAGCCGGCAAAGCCTCCAGCATGATCTCGCTGGTATATTTGATGGTAAATGTGTGGACCGCCAGGAAAAATCCCGCGAGCGGATTGACCAGCGACAATGCAAGAACCGTCAAAGTTCCAAAGACCGCGCTGGTTGTCCGTGCCGGTTCGACCAAGTCGCGCGGCAATTTACCATTAGGCGAAGCGGACGTGGACACATCAGGGATGAGTGGTTCTTCGGGCGCAAATAAAATGCTCGCGCCAAAAACAATCTTCGCCAGCGGCGGGTGCTCGGGGCGATAATTGGTATTCAGAAACCCCGCCCAGTCTCCGGAGCGAATCAGTGCCGCGTATTGTTGAGCCGCGCGAAGATAATCATCTTCATCGTAATCAATGCCGAGCTGATTGACAGCGCGCGATCGCAATCCCCAGGCGACGGCGACTACCAGCATAATAGCAAGAATGCGGAACGGAAGTTTCAGTTTTGCCATTCTCCCTTCGCCTTCTACTTCTACTTGCACAAACCAAAATTCGCGTTTCAAAAACAGGACCGGAAGCGCAATTGCTTATGATCTATTCATCGTCATCATCAGCGCCGGTTGCCGCCAAACGATCCGCTTCATCGCGCGTCGAAAGTTCTTCAATGAATTGATCAATTTCACCACTCATTACGCCGGGAAGGTTATAGCTTGAAATACCGATGCGGTGATCGGTCACGCGATTCTGCGGATAATTATATGTGCGGATTTTTTCAGAGCGTTCGCCGGTTCCAACCTGCGAGCGGCGCGTTTGCTCAAGTTCGGATCGCCGCTTCTCTTCTTCGATTTCATAAAGCCGAGCGCGCAAGATGCTCATGGCGCGCAATTTGTTTTGCAGCTGCGAGCGTTCATCCTGACAGGTCACGACCATGCCGGTCGGTTTGTGATACAGGCGAACCGCGGTCGAGTTCTTTTGCACGTTCTGTCCGCCCGCGCCCGACGAACGATAAACTTCGATCTCGATATCAGACTCAGGAATATCAACTTCAACTTCGTCCACTTCGGCCAGCACCGCAACGGTCGCTGTTGACGTGTGAATGCGTCCCGAAGATTCTGTAACCGGCACACGTTGGACGCGATGCACGCCCGATTCGTATTTCAACTTCGAATACGCGCCCTTGCCGCGGATTTCGAAAATGACTTCCTTGTAACCGCCAACGCCAATCGCATTTTCAGAAAGGATTTCCGATTTCCATCTATGGTTTTCAGCATAGCGCGTGTACATGCGGAACAAGTCCGCGGCAAAGATGGCGGCTTCATCGCCGCCCGCGCCCGCGCGAATTTCCACGATGACATTCTTTTCATCACGCGGATCTTTTGGAACCAATAAATCTTTGATTTCTTTTTCCAGCTTTTCGATTTTTGGATTCAAATCAGCGACATCGGCTTCAGCCAGCGCATTAAGTTCCGCGTCATTCCCGGACTCGAGGATGGCTCTGGCTTCCTCGAGGCTTTTCAGCGCCTGACGGTACTCGCGCGCCTTTGCCACAATCGTTTCCAGATCGACGCGCTCCTTGTTGATCTCCGCCGCACGCTGATAATTCGAACCAACCTCAAGCAATTCCCTGCCGAGTTGTTCGTATCGTTCTTCGATTCCCTGTAATTTATCGAGCATAAAGATTCCTGTTTCCGCGAAGGTATGCTAATTTCCGCCAAAAATTTTCACGCGAATTCGCGGAGATTAGCGGATTGCTTTTGAGCGGCAGCATTATACCAGCAACACAAAACTGAGCCGGCGAATCCATCGGCTCCAACCAAAAGAATCGATTCGTTCAATCTACAATTTTACGAAAAGTGAAAGGATGAAGGAGAAAACGATGACCAGCGTCAATACCGTGAAGATGATTTGACTCGTGCTTGGACGATTTGTCTTTCTCGTTTGTGTCTTGCTTCTCGCCATTTATAACAAACCTTTCTGATGTTTCTGGAAGGCCGCGTTCATGACCTTCTCCAATTCTTCGATTGTAACCGGCTTGGACACGTAACCGTCCGCACCGAGTTCGAGCGCCTTGTCCACCGTCACGTCCGCGGCTTCGGTGGAAAGCATGATGATTGGCAAATCCTTCCAGCCGCCGCGCCGCCGCAGAAATTCCAGCAGATCAAGTCCGGTGACTTCGGGCATGTTGATGTCGAGGATCAACAAATCCGGCTGCTTGCCCGTCGCAAAAGCCGATGCGGCTGAACGCGCGCTGAGATATGATGTCACTTCGCAGTTGAGCAGTTTCAGCATCAACCGGATGGCGCGGATCATTTCTTCGTCGTCGTCTACAATCCAAATTTGTTTCATGATTTCATCAGTCTAACAAGTCCAGTGGTCTTACAAGTCTTACAAGTCTGACATGTCGAACTTATTGACCTGTTAGACCTGTTGACTTTCACTCCAAATGTGCTTTGATGGACTGCGCTGCGTTTTCCGGCACGACAGCCTTCAATTCCTCAATGCTTGCTTCCCTAATCTTATCCACAGACCCGAAATGTTTCAAGAGCGCCTTTCGGCGCGTCGGGCCAATGCCGGGAATCGAATCCAATTGCGAGGCCATGCCCAGCTTCGTGCGTTTCTTGCGATGCGCGGTGATGCCGTAACGATGCGCCTCGTCACGGATGCGCTGGACGAGATAAAGCGCCTGCGAATGTCGCGGCAGCATCAGCGAGTCGGATTTATTTGGGAAGAAAATTTCTTCCTGTTGTTTTGCGAGACCCACGATGGGAACCTTGCCGGATAAACCGGCTTTCTCAAGGACGCCGACGGCGCGCCCAAGCTGGCCTTTTCCGCCGTCAATGATGATGAGATCAGGCAAAAACGAAAACGACGCGTCCGGCTTGGACCCCGGAAGCGGATTCCCACTGTGCGAAGTCGAAGCGTCCTGACTTGCTTTCCATCTGCGGAATCGCCGCGTTAACATCTCCTCCATCGAAGCAAAATCGTCCGGCGCGCCGACCACGCTTTCGATGTTGAACTTGCGATATAGACTCTTCGCTGGCACGCCCTGCTCGAACACGACCATCGCGCCGATGATGGCTGTACCCTGCGTATTGGAAATGTCATAACATTCGATGCGGTTCGGCGGCTCAGGCAATTGCAGCGCGGACTGGAGTTCAGCTAAGGCCTGCTCCTGTTTGTGTGTATCCGCCTGCCATTGCGCCCGCAGCGCAGACAATGTCTCTGACGCGTTCTCCGCCGCCATTTTTACAAGATCATGCGGCTGTCCCTTCTTCGGGACGAAGAATTCCACTTTTTCGCCGCCGCGTCTCGACCGCATCCACTGGCCGATGATCTTTGCTTCTTCGACTTCAATTTCCTGCGGCAGCATTACCTGCTCTGGAACGGTGGCGGCTTCAGCATAAAACTGCTTTACAAATTCTGCCATTACTTCGGAATCGCCGGTATCTTCCGTGCCTTCCAAAATAAAGTATTCGCGTCCGATCAACTTTCCGTTGCGGATGAAAAAGATTTGCACACAAGCTTCACCATCCGAGCGTGCCATGGCGAGAACATCCGAGTCTTTGTAATCCGTTGCAAAGACAACCTTTTGTCGTTCGATGATTGATTCAATCGCCTTGAGTTGGTCGCGCAATGCCGCAGCTTTTTCAAAGCGCATTTCGTCCGCAGCCTTCTGCATTTCATTTTGCATGCGCGTGACGATCTCTTCGCTGTGTCCGCTGAGGAAGGACATCAAGTCAGAAATCATTTGGCGGTATCCGGCCTGGTTGACCGCACCGATGCAAGGCGCGGTACACAGTTTGATGTCGTAGTAAAGGCACGCCCGCTTGTCCTGGCCGGTGATCTCGCGATCACACGTCAAATACGGAAAGATGCGGCGCAGCACATCCAGCGTTTGATAAACTGCCCATGCCGATGTATACGGCCCGAAATAACGCGAGCCGTCCTCGGCCATCTGCCGCGTCACCGTAACTTTTGGAAACGGGTCAGCCCAATGAACTTTGATGTACGGATAACGCTTGTCGTCCTTGAGCCGAACATTGAATTTGGGCCGGTGCTTCTTGATGAGATTCATCTCGAGGATCAGCGCCTCGAGTTCCGATCCGACCAAAATCCATTCGATGTTCGCTACCTCGCGCACGAGGCGGCGTGTCTTTGCGTCGTGGCTGTTGTCCGCGTGAAAATATGAGCGGACGCGGTTCCGCAAGTTGATGGCCTTGCCAACATAGATCACATCGCCCGCGGTGTTGCGGTAAATATAACAACCGGGCTTGGTTGGGAGCGTGGCAAGAATACCTTTGATGTGTTCGGCAATTTCCATTGCAGGCAATTTTACTCGTATCTGTTCATGACCGTAGGTGTTTTGGGCTATTGTAATTGTCTTACAGAAATGCTATAAGTAACAAAACCATTCTTTCAGAGGAGGCTTTTATGAATCAAATGTCCGGAACTGGCGTGCCGCCTACAATGCCCATGTCCAGCGGCCCCAAACCATTTTTCCAAGTCTGGATGGACGCGCTGACCAAACCCAGCGAAGCAACTTTCGCCGAATTGGCGGCATCGCCGAATGCCAAATCAAGCACTGCGTATTTGTGGGTTTTTGTTGGTTTCCTCATTGAGTTTTTCCTGTCATTTCTTGTCCCCCAGAGAGCGCTTGGAAGCATGTTGTCGCAATATGGCATAGACACGGGACAACAAGTGGGCGGCGGATTTGCCAGCACAGCAATACGTCTGGTCTGCGGCGCCCCCATTCTCGCTCTGATTGGCACCATCTTTTTTGCCATCGGGGTGGTGCTCGTCCAGTGGATCGCAAAAATGTTTGGCGGCAGAGGAACCAGCGCCCAATTGGCCTATGCGTGGGCCGCGTTCGCCGCGCCGTACTCGATAGTTGCGGGGGTGTTTAGCCTGCTTGCTGCGATTCCATTTGTAGGACTTTGCTTCAGTATATTGCTCTTCGTTTTCTCGATCTACATCATCGTGCTCGAAGTGATTGCAGTCAAAGGTGTCAATCAATTTGGCTGGGGCGCGGCGCTGGGCGCAGTGTTCATTCCGGGGCTGGTGATCGGATTGTTGTGCGCCTGCATCGTCGGCGTTATGATCTTTGCTCTTGGCCCGGCCATCGGCAATGCGTTCAGCACGATCAACCAAAGCCTGACAGCTCCGTAATATTCAACCCCATCAAATCAAGACCTCCCGCAATTATTGCAGGAGGTCTTTTTATCATTCGATTCCCTGACCCGCTTATATTTATTTCGATGGCGTATTTGTTGCCACAGCAGCTGGCGTCACCGTGATGCCAAGGAGCCGCGCCATTTCCAATGTGTATTGATCGTGTTCCTGTCTGGCGCGGGCGATTCCATCAGTCAATGATTTTTGATCCGCCCCGCCCACAAAAGCCAACAGGGTTTGAATGACTGTATTCATATGATCTAATTGATAGGTCTTGAGCGTATCAAGACATGATGGAACTTCCAGATCCTCGGAGGCGCGGCGGATGCGTTGAAGGCTGGCAATCGAATCTGGCAATTGATCCCGCGAAAGATTGGATGCCAGCTGCGATGCATCGTCGAATTCACGCTGAAGATCGTTTACTTTTTTCACAGAGGCTGACAAGTTCGCCGCCGCGCACGGATCCGGGGTAGCCGTCAGCGTTGGGGCAACCGTTACGGTAGCCGTCGAACTCGGCGAAGCTTGTAGGATTCCGCAAGCGTTGAGTAAGAGGGAGGATATCAAAACGAAGAATAGCCAGACAAGCTTTTTCACAAAATATTCCTTTTGCAAAATTGAGGGACGGCTTAACGCCGTCCCTCAGGATTAGAGTGAATTTTACCTGGTTTACTTCGTGACCAGAACGAATGTGCCGGGCTGATTCGTTGTGATTCGGAAATATCCATCCGCAGTCTTCTGGCCGGTTATTTCAATCCATTGACTCCCGTTCCACGAAAGTACGCCAAGATTTGCATTCTGTTGATTCGCCGGGATCAGGAATTCAATCTGGATTTGCGAGCTGGAGGGCAGAGGATTGACCAACGCGCCGTTCTGGATCACATTCGCAGTCAAGCCTTTTACAAACGGTCGTCCATTGGGAAGTTTGCCGGGTAATCCCGAAGCCTGCTCCACTTCGAGCGTTCCCTGGAAATTGCAGAGATTGAAATAGGAAACGCGGAAGCCCTCAACCGGGAAGTTATACACCGCCGGGTTGGAACAACGAATCGCAAACGCGCCGCCGCCGGTAACGGGGACGAAGCCGCCAATTCCAGAGCTGGCGCCCCCAGTGGTCCCACTGGAAGATTTCGGAAGAACACTGATGGTCACATCTTTGGATGCAGGGGTGTAATCAAGCAAGTCGAACGGAGTAAAGTCAACGTGCAAAATCTGACCCGAACCGACAACTGACATGACTGTACCAGCTGAGGGTGTGTACACAAAAGATCCGGGAATGGATGCGGTCGCATTCAATTGCGTCGAACTCAATGCAGTTCCAACATAGATCGCAGCCGGATTGTTCCACGTGATGACCGGATTGGCCTTCTGTGCGGCAACCGTCTGAATAACATCGGGGGCCGCGCCGTAATTTGCATCGCCGCTTTGTGATGCAGTCAAAACGCAGGCTCCGGTGCCGCTCATCATGGTAACCATATTCCCGGAGATCGAGCATACGCCGGAAGGAGTCACGATCACAGGCAAACCGGAAGTTGACGTTGGAGATACCGCAAAAGTGGTATTGAACGTTGCAGGACTGGCAGGAGCCGCAAAGTTGATCGTTTGATCGGCTTTCTGTGCGGTGACATTTTCTGTGATTTGCGGAGCCGCATCGAAATCGCTGTCACCAGCTTGATCATATTGGACAACACAAGTTCCAGTGCCGGTGACCATTGTGAACGTCGCGCCGGAATTCGTGCATACCGTCGGGCTTCCACTGCTGTATGCAACCGACAAACCAGAACTGGCTGCAGCCGCCACGGTGAATGTAGTGTTGTACGTTGCATTGGACGGCGCGCTCGTTGTCGCGGTGATCGTCTGGCTTGCTTTCGCAATCGTGACGCTTTGCTGAGCCAAACCTGCAATGAAATTGGTTGTCGCGGCAGTATCCGCTTCTATTACACAAATACCTGCGCCCGTTGAACTGAATGTAGCTCCACTTACAAATGCACATGGTCCGCTGACGTAGCTATAAGTCAAAGCGCCATCTGAATTGGTGGCCGCATTGACAGTGAAGTTGCCGCCCAAATACGCTGGGCTTGGCGCAGGATCGAATGTGATCGTTGGAGCCGCGGGCGCAATCGTAACGCTTTGTTGCGCTGACCCCGCGCTGAAATTCGTAGTTGCAGCGGTATTCGCCTGAACTACACAAGTGCCTCCACCAGTGGAACTAAACTCGCCAGTATTGGCATCCACTAATGCACACGGTCCGCTGACGTAGCTATAAGTCAAAGCGCCGTCTGAATTGGTGGTTGCATGGACGGTAAAGTTGCCGCCCAAATACGTTGGGCTTGGCGCAGGATCGAATGTAATCGTTGGGCTGAGTTGGCTGATGGTGAAATTACCAGCCGATGCGCCGGTTAGACTCTTATAATTTGTTGTATCGTCCGGGGTGAAATCAGCGGCGACCGCATAGACGCCCACATTTATCTGTGTTGCCGCGCCGCCCGTCAGGATATTACTGATAGCGCCGGGCACGGAACTGGAAACAGTCGCAGAATGCGGATTGCCGTCATAGGTCACAGGCGAGTTTGTCACGGTCAGAACGGGCGTCGCCTGCTCGATCACAAAATTGCCAGCCGAAGCGCCGGTCAAACTGTTGTAGTTCGTGATGTCCGTCGGTGTGAAGTCCGCCGTCACCGCATAGGTGGCTGCGTTGGTTTGAGAGGACGCGCCGCCCGTCAAAACGTTGGTCACGGACCCGGCCACGGAACCGGAGACCAAGGCCGAATGGGTGCTACCATCATAAGTCACAGGTGAATTGGACACGGACAATGTTGGTGTCGCCTTGGCAATCGAAATGTTTTGAGTTTGCGCCGCGGCATTAAAGTTCGTGGTAGCCCCGCCGCTGGCCTGGACTACACAGATGCCAGCACCCGTTGAACTAAATGTAGCTCCGCTTACAATTGCACATGGTCCACTCATAACGCTATAAGTCAATGTGCCACTATCAGTATTAGTCGTTGTTGCGCTGACCGTGAAGTTGCCGCCCAAATAAGTGGGCGTTGGCGCTGGGCCAAACGTAATGGTTGGCGTGGCCTTGGCAATCGTAACGCTCTGCTGTGCAAAACCGGCGCTGAAGGTTGAAGTAGCCGCAGTGTTCGCCTGCACTACGCAGACCCCTGCGCCAGAAGAACTAAAAACGCCAGTGTTTGCATTGACCAATGCACACGGTCCGCTGACATAGCTATAAGTCAAAGCGCCATCTGAATTGGTGGTTGCATGGACGGTGAAGTTGCCGCCCAAATACGTTGGGCTCGGCGCAGGATCGAATGTGATCGTTGGAGTTGCAAGGATGGCCACAATTATGGCATTGCTTTGAGTGTCTGTTATAGATGGATTTCCTCGTCCACTTGTATTGCTCACCTCGACACTGGCAGCATAATTTCCATTCACTGTACCCGCTGGAATCGTAACAGTGATGCTATCTGCTTTATTATTTCCACCTGTAAGAGCCTTGCTGTTACTTGCAATTGTTGTAGCGCCAATTACAGATGCTGTACCTGTTGTCGTTCCCCCTGCGCTGGTACTGTAATTGAAAGAAATAGTGACATTTGCCGGCAACGAAGTAACAGTCACAGGACTCGAAGTTGTTGGTGAAGTAATAGTGACACTGGATACAGAATCATCAAACGAGCCGGATATGGATATCCCGGAAGTTAAACCAACAGCGATATAAGTATAGCTTCCACCTGCCAAATCACTGGCCCAAAGCGTTATCTGGCACGACCACTTTCCAAACGAATCCGCAATTCCATCACACGTGGCTGCATAACCGTTTGGTCCGGTAACATCCACATGAACAGTTTCGCCTGCCAGGAATCCCACATTGGTGTTGTTGAGACTATTGTCATTGCCGCTGATGGTAACTACGCTTCCCGGTGAATAATCCGGCAGATCAGTCCAGATATTTGCAATCGGGAGCGAAGTGCTGGCGCTGTTGGTCGCTTCGATTCCATAGCGGGCATCATTTGTATAAGAACCGCCGACCACGTTGATCAATGTGGATGCGCCGTTGACGAGGACGCCCGAACCATAGCGATTTGAGCCATCTTGATGCCCGTTATTACTGGCAATCACATCCATCAATGTGACGGTGCCTGCGTCAGTTGCTGTAATTGCAATGCCGTTCATATTGCTATTCGATGAATGAACATTCTTCAGCTTGGCGTTGGAGGCATTGATATCAATGTTGTTCTGTCCCGCGCCCGAGCCGGAGACAACAACGTTGTTCATCTCCACTGTCCCGCCCGAGCTGACGGACAAACTTGCCTGACTCGTTGAACTCACATTTTGGATGGTGATGTTGTTGAGAGTGACCGAACCGATCCACGGATTGGTGCTCGTGCCAATCTCCAAAGTTGCATTGGCGCCGTCGAAGACGGTTTGATCCGTTGTTGTGCCTGTACTTGTATTCCATCCACCCTGAAGTGTTAAGTTGTAATTCTTGAAATTGTTGAACAGATTCGAATACGTTGTATCGTTGATGGTTACCGCGGAGGTAATGGTGGTTGATGCGTCTGTTGTACGCGCCAAATAAATAACCCCATCTTGGGCAAAGTTTGCCGCCCAACTGGCCGAGTCAGCGCTGTTCATATTGGCAAGCAAATCGCCAATCGAAGAGAAACTCGTTGTACAACCATTGGCCCCCGGCGTTGGTGTGGTGATATTTGCCGGGCACCAGATCGGGTCGGCTGTCTGTACGATATCCGCAGCCTCCTGTGACACCAACGGAACCTGTTCCCCGCTCTGATTTAGCACAACCACATCAGTATTTTTCGGCGCTTGTGCAATCAAATCCCCCACAGTGGCGTCCGGGGTTGTCGTAGCCGCTTCCGTTGCAGTAGCCATCGATTCGTTCAGCGATGCAGGCGTCGGTGTAAATTCAGGCGGCATGGTAGTCTCCTGAACTGTCGGAGCATCTTGCTGTGCCGAATCCAATGCTGTGGCTTCTTCTGATGGCGCATCTGATGCTTGAGCCGTTGGAACATCCTGTTGCGTTGCATCCGGCGCTGTAGCGGACGGAGCATCAGTTACAACTGCTGGAGGTGGGTCCGTTGGCGTGCCATCATCTGCCCAAACCACCCTTACATTTACAAGGCTGACACAAACTACAAGAACTAGAAGAATTGACCAAAAGGTGACACTCTTTTTTCTATACATACTGCCCTCCCAAGATTGCCCACGATTTCCTTACAAAACTGCAAGGTGGTCAAATTATACTACTTTCGTTGAATCTTTGCGATTTTTCCGTAAAATGCTCTTTTTTTTCACTGAAAGCTTAGAATAACATGAACTTCCCTTACAATTTTGTTAGCTATATTTAAGACGCAAAATTGCGGCAATAGTTTCACATCAACGCTATCGCGAACATTTTGACAACCAAGAAAAAACGAGCAGATAAAATCCGTACCTTCTGCGATTTAAGCTTGCCGAACGTATTGGCCCATTCCTCACCCATTTGCAGGTAGAAAGTGAACGGAAAAATACTTCCAAACGCAATGCTATAATCGCTTCATCTTTTTCGGAGGCACAGCTTGGAATTGGAACTCGAAATAAAGCTCGGTGACCTGTTGAAACGTAAAGGGCTTAGGCTCGCGACCGCCGAATCCTGCACCGGAGGGCTGATTGCCAGCCGCATCACAGACGTGCCCGGATCATCGGATTATTTTCTCGGCGGAATTGTTGCATACGCGTATGAAGCCAAGGTCGCGCTGCTGAATGTTTCGTGGGACACTTTGCGGACATACGGCGCAGTCAGCCGTGAGACGGTCTTGGAGATGGCGCGCGGCGCGCGCAAAGCATTAAGTGCGGGACTGGCGATTTCGGTCAGCGGCATTGCCGGACCCGGTGGCGGATTGCCCAACAAACCGGTTGGGACAACATGGTTTGGCTTATCCGCTGAAGACGGCGAATGGGCGCGGATTTATTGCTTCGATGGCGACCGGTTGCAGAACAAATCCTCGTCAGCAGATGCCGCGCTGCAAATGGTATTGGATTATCTCAACGGCTCACGCCAGCTTGATGGAGACCACCGGAAGCGATCATGAATGTTGTCGTTGTCATTTCCGCAAATGCTGAATGGAAAGTAGTCAAGCCGCTGTTCCCTGATGCAAAATTCGAGCAATCGCCGTTTGGCGAATTTATCAACTTGGCGCTTGATACTTGGCCCATGACATTTTTCCACGGCGGTTGGGGAAAAATTTCCGCGGCGGCGACAACGCAATACGTGATAGACCATTTAAAACCCGACCTGCTCATCAACCTTGGAACCTGCGGCGGCTTTGAAGGTCGCATCGAACGCGGCACGATCATTTTGGTTGAGAAAACAATCGTTTACGACATCATCGAGCAGATGACGGATGGCGAAGAAGAGATCGCTTTTTATACAACCAAACTGGATTTATCCTGGCTGCCGCGCGTTTTGCCGTCTCCGGTTCTACGCGGCTTGTTGATCTCCGGCGACCGAGACATTATTGCAAGCGATATTCCGATGCTGATCAAAAAATACAATGCGGTCGCAGCCGATTGGGAATCCGGTGCGATTGCGTGGACGGCAAAGAAAAACAACATCCGCACTTTGATTCTGCGCGGCGTCACTGATTTGGTTAATCCAAACGGCGGGGAAGCTTACGGCGATTACGAATTGTTCATTCAGCGCACGCGCGAGATCATGAAAAAACTATTCGATCAACTTCTCGATTGGCTGGCTGCAATTGAAAAGGTCGAACAAGGTTATCGCGGGTATTAGCGAACCTAGACGGCCAGCCGAAACGGTCACAAAAATTCTGCACTGCTTTCGCCGCCGTCCCCGGCGGCAAGACGCCGCCGAGAGCAATGTTTTGTAAAATCAGTTTCGAATGACTACTTACAAGAACGAACATCAGGGCGACTTTCATCTGTCGCCCTTTTTTATTGAACAGGATTTACAACGCGTCCGATGAAGAGAATTTGATTGCTGTTCAAATCGCGGATGATGAAAATGAACGGACGATCCACGGTCAATCGCACAGGTGGAGGGAGGAGTGCGCCTGCGGCCCGCATGATGACGGCAGTCGCAGCCGCGGCTTCGGTTCCCTTTTCATCCACGGCGACAAAGGCTTTGTGAATCACATCGCCGATGAATAAATCGCGTGCGCCATCCATGCCGGAGAAATCCGCCTTGGCACCATCGAAAGCGTCAGCCATGCCCAATGATTTCAACGTATCTGCAAGCCCAAATTCGCTCGAATATGTGAACTTGGGCAAACCCAAATCCACATCCGATGGCTGTAATTGGTTCAAGATTTCATCCATCTTTTGAGAATTGATCGTCAACTCGAAATCGTTGAATTTGCCTTCATCCGGGACGATGATATCCATCGCCGCGTTTCCGCCTTGATAACCAAGTTCAATCGCCTGATATCCATCGCCGCTGGCATAGGGCACGCCGTGCAAAGCATTGGACATCATCTTGACTTGCACTTGCGAGCCGTCCAACAGATTGAAAGGCGCATCGCGTGTGGAGTTGGGATCAAATGGCTCCTGCCAGTCCGCCTTGAAATAAATGGCATTGACCAGCACCATGCGCGTCAACGCATCCAACGCGCCTTGCGGAATCAGATTCTGGATTTTGTTATTGGTGCGGTCGCTGATCCAGCCATTGATCTCCTGTCGAATCGACTCGGCGTTTTTCACAAAATCCGCAAGGTGAATCCCCGCGCCATAATTTTGGGCAATGAGGTCAAGGTATGCCTGTTGAAATGGATGATCCTGCTGTGCCCATACTCCATTGGCGATGTTGAGTTGCAGCGGCTGCTCATTTTTGGACTCAGACTGTCCTTCCTTTTCCAAATTGAGATCGAGTTGATTGAAAGCCGGATGCAATTGGTTTTGCGGCAATGTGAAATGCAGCACGCCCGCCATCTGCGACTCGGTCTGGCCGCGCGCGCCGGCGTACGTCATGCCCAGGGCGAGGGAAATGCTATAAGGCGAATAGACCAGGTTTCCGGTCCGGGTTCGAAGCGCTTGGTAAAGATCCAGAGCGAAGGCATTGTTACCGTCCACCAGAGTCGAGAGGTCAGTCTGCGGCACGTTCGGATTTGTCTCGCGCTGCAAATTGGATTGCGCCAGGCTGGCTGACGGCGCAGGTCCGCAGGCGGCAAAAAACAATGACATTGCCGCCAGCGTCATTAAGATCTTGGTCAGGTTTCTCATCGAGGCTCCTTTCGTTTTTCATAGACGACAACCCAGATGATTTTGTTTCCCATGTTCTGCGCCGAAAGAAAATGCGAATATGGGTTGTCATTACCACTTGACCGGCCAAGACAATGTTTGTATGATTGCGGCTCGTTCGCAATCTGTTCGGGAAATTTAGTTTTTTTTATTTCGCAACGGAAACAAGAGGAGATAACATAAATCATGAGTGTTGAAACTGCCCCGATACAAAAACGCGGCGGCCTGGAACAAAAGTGGAAAGTGCTCATCTCGGTGATGTTCGGCATTTTCATGGTCATTCTGGATTCGACCATTGTCAATATCGCGTTTCCGACTCTGCGGCTCGAGTTCGGCGCAAGCCTGGCCGACGCACAATGGGTCATCAGCGTTTATGTGCTGGCGCTGGGCGTGACAACACCCATATCCGGTTATCTTGCGGACCGCTTTGGAATCAAACGCGTTTATCTTTTTGGACTGGGGCTGTTTTCCCTCGGTTCATTTCTATGCGGCGTCGCACCCTCTCTTGGACTTTTAGTGGCCGCGCGTGCCCTGCAGGGAATCGGCGGCGGGATAGCTCAACCGCTCGGCCCGGCCCAACTTTATCGCGCCTTCCCGCCAAAGGAACAAGGCACCGCGCTCGGACTCTTCGGCATCGCGCTGGTAGTCGCTCCAGCGCTTGGACCCATTTTGGGCGGCTGGCTCGTGGACATCGGCCTGTGGCGGGCAATTTTCTTCGTCAACGTTCCAATCGGAATCATCGGTGTCATTCTCGGTTCACGCTTTTTGCCCGATTACCGGACCGGCCAGCGGCCGCTGTTTGATCCACTGGGATTAATTACAGCGATCATCGGCTTCGGTGCGGTGCTATACGCCGCATCCATCGCAGAGAATTTTGGCTGGAGCGGGACGTTTACTTTGCTCGCATTGGCATTTGGATTTGTGGTGTTGATCGTCCACGCGTTGGTAGAACTTTATGCCGCCAAAGATCCAATGATGGATTTGCGCCTTTTTTCCAATCCGACTTTTCTGAATGCGTCCATTGTCGGCTACATTGCAACCGTCGCATTATTCGGCGCAGAATTTCTGATGCCCATCTATCTGCAAACCTTCCGCGGGCGCACCGCACTAGACGCCGGAATCATTTTGCTGGGCGTGGCAGCCACATCCGCAATTGCGACGCCGCTTGCCGGAAGGCTCTATGACAAGATCGGTCCACGCGCCATCATGGTGACTGGCTTTGTTATCCTTTGCATCAACACATGGCAACTGGCAGAAATTCGCGGCACAACACCCATGTCTTATATCGTTTTCCTGCTGGCGTTGCGCGGACTGGCCATTGGCTTGACGCTTCAAACATCTTACGTGACCGCATTGAGCAGTATCCATCTTGATGTGTTACCACGCGGCTCATCGTTATTGAACAGCACGCGCTTTGTTGTTCAAGCCGTTGCAGTTGCGGCGCTGGCAACGATTCTCGTCAGCTATTATTCGCCGGATGTCAAAGCGCAGGCGGATCAAATGCAGGATTCATTGGTCACAGTCACCACGCCATTCGGTGTCTGCGAGACGCCGGGCATCGCGGCGCAGGATAATCTTCCGCCGGGCACATCCGCATCGTTGGCATCCCTGCCAGCGCAAGCCGCACAGGCTGCAAAGACTAAAATCCTTGATGAACTAAAACTCGTTTGCGACCAAACGATGCAAGGCTTTGACGCGGCTTACAAGCTGACGTTCTACGCATCCATTGCCGCGCTCATCATGGCCGCGTTCCTTCCCGGCTGGCCCGGCAAATGGGGCGGACGAGGTTCCACGCAAACGCCCATGCCCGGCGGACATTAGGCTTTGGGGACGCGGACCAACGCGGACTCTTTAATTGATTTTTCTCCGCGTTGATCTGCGCTCGTCCGCGTCCAGTTAAATTTTAGCAACCACGTTTGTTTGAATGATCTACGCCAGCCCTGCAAAATAATCCGTCTTGATTTGATGGCCTGCCACTCCAAGTCGCCGCAATGTATCTTTCATGGAATCCACCAAATTGCGCGAACCGGAAATATAGAATAAACAATTTCGATAATCAGGCACCGCCGCGCGAATCATCTCCGGGTTGATGCGCCCAACTTTGCCCGTCCACGAAGACGGCAGGTTGTGATTGTCGGTCACGGTGTAAATCGTTTTGATTCCCAATTCCTGCGCGGCGCGATCGAATACATCTTTGTAAACAAAATCATTGATGGTCGTGGCAGTATAAAAAACCGTAATCGGCCTGCGCTCGCGATTATCCAGCAGATATTTGATCATGCTTCGAAATGGCGTGATGCCAATGCCGCCCGCGACGAGGACAACTTTTTGTTCCGGATCATCCGGCAAAACAAAATCACCTGCCAACTGCGACGCGACAATTTCCGTATTTTTATCCATTTCCAGCAATGCCTTTTTGAACGTGCTGGACTTCTGGTAAAACTTGACGCCCAACCGCAGATTGCGCTCAGTCGGCGAGGAGGCAATCGTGAAATAGCGACGATTGCCGCGGTCGTCGGTATCGGGATGGGCTAACGTCCATTCCATGTATTGGCCGGGAGCAAAGGCAAATCGGCGCGGCGCGGGGAAAACAAATTCGTAGGTATCGGGGGCGATGCGATTCTTTTCTTTAAGTCGGAGAATAAGTTTCTCTTTGGGACTGACGATGTAAGAGAAAATATTCCCCAGCAAAATGGCAACTTCCGGCGTGATGAACAACGCGCCCAAATGGAATTGCGGCGTGAAAAGGAAACCGACCAGCGCACCGTAATACATCCGCAGTTTGCGCGTCGGCGGAGTCGTCAGCGGTTCGGTCAGGATGATGAATGCGAAAAAGAACAATGGCGAATAGAGCATGGCATTTTGCAAGGCAGAGATGAAATTATTTCCAGTGAACAAGCTGGAAACCCAAATGGTGGCAACGCCCGCAAGCAGAAAACTCAGCACCATGTCAAAGCGCCCCAGCTTGCGGACAACCAGCAAACCTCCCACGACAACAAAGAACAGCATCGGGCCGGAACCCACCCACCAACTAGCGGACTGATTGATCGCGTAATATGTCACCGCAACAGCGAAGGCCGCGGGATTAAACAAATGTTTCCCCTTGATCGCGAGGATGTACTTGGATGCCATGGACAAGACCGCGGCCCAAAACAAAAACCATAAGTCGCTCCACGAATGGAGCGGCGTGATGATGAGCGCCAGGATCAAAGCCGTGATGTAGACCGACTCCACGTTGGCCGGCACGCCAAAAGTCCGGGAAAAGATACGGTTCGCAATCGCCGAGACGATTAGCAGGAATGCAATCGTCAACAGGAGCG
This sequence comes from Chloroflexota bacterium, assembly GCA_021824575.1. Lineage (GTDB taxonomy): Bacteria > Chloroflexota > Anaerolineae > Anaerolineales > Villigracilaceae > Fen-1038. The sequence goes on along the minus strand of JAKAKJ010000032.1, from coordinate 9,208 downwards.
CGAACGGGTCAAATGAAAATACATTTGCAACACTCAAAAGGAACGCGACAACGACAAGAAAAATCAAATAATACAGCACCAGCCGGTACATCGTGACGCGGTTGAGCAGGTTGTCAATGGTTTTAAGCATTCAGAACATACCTCGCAAAGCCAGTGGTGTAAGTTGCCTGTTTATCCTTATCAATCATGTAACCTTCGAAGCCGGGCAGGAATTCGATGAAATCAATTCCAGCGCGGCCCATCGCAAACGCGGCAGTGGCGAAGCGATCCGCTTCGTAAACATCCGGCCCAATCACGGTCAGACTCAAAATCTCGGTGATATCTTCGCCGTCATTCTTCGGATTGTAGATGTGCTGTCCGCGCACGTACGTGCCGGATGTCGCCACGCCGCAGTCCGTCACTGAAAGAATCTTGACAATCTCATCCATGTTGAACGGGTTGCGGATGCCGACGCGCCACTTCTCGCCCCGGTCATTTTTTCCGCTAGCTTGAATATCACCGCCCGCGTCCACATAAAAATTCACGAAACCCATTTTACGCAAAATTTCAGCGGCGTTATAGATCGCCCAGCCTTTGACAATGCCGGACGGGTCAATGATTCCATTGTGATGAACATCGAAATATCCGTTCGACTCTTGCCGGGTTTGTTCAGCCAGGCCGAAAATCATTTTCATATCTTCGCTGGCATCATCGAACTTTATCTCGCCGCGGTTGATGCGCGAGATTTCAGATTGGTTTTTATACGTGCTGAACTTTTCGTCCACGTAGACGAAGTAATCGAACACTTCATCAAAGAGCGGCTCGCTCGCCCCCGCATCTACGACTTCCAGCGTCACTGGCATGCCCATCAGAATTCGCGTCTGCTTCACGAGATTAACGAGCGCTCACTAATGAGCGCTCGCAAGCGCCGATTGCAGCGACATCTGGAATCCTTCGCTGGTCAGCGTGGCGCCCGAAATAATGTCCACGTTGGCAGATTGCGCCTGTATCGCTTCCTGTTGAAGATACGGCATCGCAATCGAATTGATTTGCTGTGACGTACGGCGGTCGCTCGGATAATCCAGGAATTGAACGCTGGAAAGCTTCCCGTTCTGAATCGTTGCCTGCACTTTTACAAGTCCATAAAATACGTTGACATCCGGCCCGCTATACGTCCCGTTCTTATAGCTGACCTGACTCGACGATGATAAATTGGACGCGGGAACCTGCTGCGCCGATGAATTCGACGCGGACGCATTCGATGCCGGATCCGATGCGCTCTGCCCTGACCCCGAAGCGGGCGCGGCTGAAGCGGAAGCGAGGCCGCCATTCGAGCTTGTCAGTCGTTCATGGATGGCGTACGCGACGAACGCGAACACCACGAACGCAGACAGGAAAAATTTCTTGATCCCCTGGCTAAAATTAAATGTGGAATTTGATCTGCTTCTCGGCATAGGTTTCCTCTGGCTAATGGCAAAATGGTAGCATAGCCAGATGACAGGGAGATGAAAAGAGCGTTTCCCGCTTAATGATAACGATTAGCTCAGGTAAATTACACAACCAAATGTGCCGGTGAAAGGCGAGCCAGCACGGCACGATGATCCGAGTGCGGGCCTTTGGGCGAATCCACGTGGCTGACGTCGATCACCTGCCAAGCCGGCTGTCCGGGCTGCAGGAAGATGTAATCCAGGCGATGGCTCAGAATCACGCCGCCCCACGGCCAGCGGATCTCATGTGTCGCTGCAGCGCCGTGCTGGTGAATCTCGCGGAATGTATCCTGCCAGTAAGAACGGATGGATTTTATTTGACGGGTATGTTCCGGCGCATTGAAATCCCCCGCGATAATGGCGGATCGTCCCGCACTGATTTGATCAACCCAGAGATGTAATTCATACAGTTGACGTGCGTTCTCCCGGCGAAGCAAACCGAGATGCGTGGAAAAAGCCAGCACCTCTCCGCAGGGTGTATCAATTTCTGCGCCCAATGCCAATCTCCGCGAAAAGGGATTGCATCTGCGCCCCATCTGGCGGACAAAAGGCAGTCGCTTGAGCGGAAAACGGCTGAACACTCCAAGCCCCTCTTCAAACCCGATCTTCTCCGAACCATTGGCGCGTGAATAAACGTATGCCATCTGCAAACGCTCCGCCAGCCATTCGTCCGCGTTCAGGAATGGAGTCCGTGCCAATTCCTGAAGCAGGATCAAATCCACTTGCTCTGATTCGATCAGTTGGGCAAAGGATTCGAGTCGCTTCTCCAGGTTTTTAAACCGCGGCCAATCATGCCAAAGATTCGCGCTGAGGACGGTCAGCACGCCGCATCCCTCCACGGGGATGGGATACGGCTCGCTCTGCAGGGATACGCGCCCCGCGGGCTCGGCCACCGACATGGCAATCTTTACAAACTCTGGTAAATGTTCATGCCCGATCCAACCCAGCAAACGCCGCACCGCAGACCAGAGATGCGGGCATGGGTGCGCGAGTATCTCCGGGTATGGCTGAACATAAATATCTTTCATGCTACGGACTGTGTGAGCCTCCGTGTCCGCCGCCAATGGAGCGCATGCCGGCGATGAATTGGGGGACGATCTCATGAGTGAATCGTCGCCAGTTGATGACGGTCGCAACCAGCACCCAGACGACCAGCCAGATTCCGATCTGAGGGATGAGCCGCAACGCGTTCATAATCAAGTCCAGGTAGATGGGAAGCTGAATGAGCATGAGCAGGTTCTTGTCCAAGCCGAAGCGCCAGAGCAACAGAGTCCAGACGATCAAATAGCCGCAGCTGAAGATCGGCCCCACGAATCCCGCGCTCAACAAGTAAGCTCCCAGGCATAGCGAAACAAAGAGATCGACATAAACGTCGTGATCGCCAATGAAAGTGTGGCGCGGGTGACGGCTGAGACGGGCAATCCCGCCGTCGACAAAATCTCCCGTCCAGCACACAAGCATGAGCAGCACAATGGTCGGCAAGGCACGAACACCCTGCACCAGCCCTAACCAGATCATGAGGACCCCCAACAAGCCGCGGGATGCCGTGATGAAGTCTGCAATCACCTTCGCATCCAACATACGGACCTCCTGCCTCCCCAAGCAAAGAATATGTTTGTGCGTCCTCAATCATTCTAGCAAATCAGCGACAGAATCACATTAATACAGAAAGTAGAGGTGATATTTTATGTCACCTCTACTTTCTGTGGTTTAATTCGCTATATGAATTCCTCCCTCACACCATTTCTCAAACCCAGCGGAATCGTCATCGTCGGCGCGTCAACACAACCTGAAAAACTTGGCTATGGCGTGGCGCGCAATTTGATTCAAAGCGGATATCAAGGCGCGATTCATTTCGCGAGTCAAAAGCAGGGCGAACTGTTCGGACGTCCGCTTTACACAGATCTTGCACAAGTTCCTGATCCGATTGAACTTGCAGTACTCGTCGTCCCAAACACAGCCATGCCCAACGCAATCGAATCGTGTGCAAAGCGCGGCATCCACGCGGCCATCGTTGTTTCTGCAGGATTTCGCGAAGCAGGTGCGGAGGGCGCGACGCTTGAGAAGCAATGCGTTGAGGTCGCGCGCAAAAATAATGTGCGCTTGCTTGGCCCAAATTGCATTGGCATCATTGATACACATCTTCCGCTCGATACAACTTTTTTGCAGCCGCCCATGCCCGCCGCGGGTGGTATTGCTTTTGTTTCACATTCGGGCGCGTTCGCCGCGGCGATCATTGACTGGGCACGCCGTCAGGGTTTTGGATTTTCGCAAATTGTCAGCCTCGGCAACCAAGCCGACGTCAATGAGACAGATGTGCTTCCCGCGGTCGCAGACGATGAGCACACACGCGTTATTGTTTTATATATGGAAAGTGTTTCGGATGGGATTCGATTCGTCGAAGCCGCGCACGAGGTGACTCAGCATAAACCGGTCATCGCACTGAAAGTCGGACGCTTCGAATCTGGACAGAAAGCGGCCGCCTCGCATACCGGAGCTTTGGCCGCGTCTGACACCGCTTTCGACGCGGCCTTTGCCAAAGCCGGAATCTTTCGCGCTGACACCGCCGAGCAGATGTTTGATTGGGCGCGCGCACTTGAACATTGCCCATTGCCATCTGTCGCCCCGGGCGGAGCGGCGCTCGAAAGCGCCACGCAGTCGAAGGGGCATAATGTCGCCGTGTTGACAAACGCTGGCGGCCCCGGGGTCATTGCTGCTGATGCATTGGAAGTCAATGGATTGCATCTTGCTCAATTAAGTGATGCAACACTGAAAGCGTTATCTGCGAGTCTCCCGCCCGCGGCTGGCATTCATAATCCGGTTGACATGCTGGCATCTGCATCGCCGCAAAATTATGCCGATTGCTTGAAATTACTGTTGGATGATTCCAACGTTGACGCGGTCATGGTCATCCTGCCTCCTCCGCCGATGTTCAAAACTGAAGATGTTGCCGATGCGATCATTCCAATCATTCAATCATCAGAGAAACCCGTTGTTGTCGCACTGCTTGGATCAGAATTAACAGCCAACGCGTTCGAGCAATTCAATGAAGCCAAAGTTGTGACGTATCCATTTCCTGAGCGCGCCGCGTCCGCATTGGGAATTCTTGCGCGCCGCGCGGATCAACTGTCACGCTGGTCGAGTAGCCGCGAAGCGGCGTATCGAGACCAAGCAACAGCAGCGATGGTCTCGATACAGAAAAAAGCGCTTACTCGACCAGCGTCTGCTGATGAACTTGTTGCTGCTTATGGCATCCCAACTGCGCCAATCAAACTAGCGCGCAACGAAACCGAAGCCGCGACGATTGTCAGGGAACTCGGTTTTCCCGTTGTAATGAAAATCGCTTCGCCGGATATTTTGCATAAGTCGGATATTGGCGGTGTGTTGTTGAACATCAAATCAGAAGCAGATGTCCAGGGCGGCTACACGCAGCTGATTGAACGCGCCAAAATTGCGAAGCCGAATGCACGCATTGAAGGTGTTCACATCCAACGCCAAATCGAAGGCGGGCAGGAAGTCATCGTTGGCGTGGTTCGCGATCCAACGTTCGGGCCGCTGGTCATGTTCGGTTCGGGCGGAGTCGAAGCGGAAGGACTCAAGGATGTGGCTTTCGCCTTGGGGCCATTGAGTCCGCTCGAGGCGGAGGAAATGATTCGTAAAACCTGGGCCGGGAAAAAACTCGACGGGTTCAGAAATATTCCAGCCGCTGACAAGGCCGCAGTGCAAGACATCCTAATTAAATTATCCTGGCTCACGCATGAACATCCGGAGATTCAAGAAATCGAAATCAATCCTTTGCGTGCGTTGTCAAAAGGCGCAATCGCAGTGGACGTACGAATAAAATTTCATCAGGCAGACAGTGTATAATCGGGCGTTGTTATTTTCAAGAAAGATTTTTAGCCATGCCCGTCAAAGAAACTGTTCTCAAAGAGTTGGAAAACATTACCGGCACGGATGAAGTGCGGAAAAATCTCGACCTCGACTTATTTGGTGAGAAGGTTTTGGATTCGCTTGGAACGGTCGAATTGATTCTCGCGTTATCGGAGGATTTCAGCATCGAGGTCACGCCGGGACAAATTGACCGCGAACTGTGGGCGACGCCGCGCAAGATCATTGACTATTTTCAAGAGCGAGTCAAACAGCCGTGAAGCGGTCGCCGCATTTGATCTCAGCCGCCGCGGCATTTTTGTTTTGCATCATCGCCGCCGCGGGATTTAATTATTACGCCCAATCTCTCGAGCAACGTTATATCAACACTCTGAATACACTTGACCTTTCACAGTTTGCGAATGGAAGCGCGTTACAGCGCGCCGCGATCAAACAGCCGGATTTGTTGACGCTTTATGGAAGTTCTGAGATTACGATGTTGAACACGAAATATGAGGCCTCAACATTCTTTGCAAAATATCCAACCGGCTTCGCGGTCTTCGACGTTGCCAACATGGGTGCGTCCAATCTGACAATTGCTCAATCGCTGGCTGCACTCGGCCCCGATTTGCGCGGCAAAAAAGTTGTCATCTCGTTCACGCCTTCCACGGTCACGATGGGACCCGGCGGCGGAGTCAACGCCGATAATTACAACGCCAACTTTTCGGATTTGCATGCGAACGAGTTGACATTCAGTCCATATTTGAGCATTAAGACCAAGCATGAAGCCGCGCTGCGTATGTTGAATTTTCCCGACCCATTGAAGAACGATCCGCTTCTGGATTTTGCTTTGAATAATCTTGCAAACGATTCGCCAGCGAATCAAGTTTTATATTATCTGTCATGGCCGCTTGGCAGACTTCAAATCGCAATGATTCGATTGCAGGATCACCGCGCGGTCGTCTCATTCATGTTCCGCCGCTTGCTCAAACCAGACGTGAAGCGGACTCCGTCAAACATTGACTGGACTTCGCTGGTAGCGGCCGCGCGCGCCGAGCAGATCAAACAATCGGACAGCAATCCATACGGCATTGACAACAGCCGCTGGCCGCAATACAAAGCGCTGATGAGCGATCCGCTGCCAACCGGCTCACGCGACGCGGCATTTATGCAACACGTTGACGAAGCTCTGGATTGGCAGGACCTTGATATCATGCTTCAGGTTTTACAGGAACTTGGCGCAAAGCCTTTGATCCTGGCGCGCCCGATGAATGTTCAGATTTGGGAAACGTTGGGCGTCTCGGAACAGGCACAGAATTTTTATTACCAGAAATTACATTCGGTGGTGGATCCATATCATGTGCCGCTGGTTGATTTTCACCAATACGGCACGGATAAATATTTCAGCATCGATATGGCTTCGCACACCAGCCGGGAAGGATGGATTTATGTGGATCAAACGCTTGATGCGTTTTTTCACGGGCGTATACAATAATCCCACCGGGCGCGTGGTTTTGCTCACGCTCTATTACCTCGCCATCATCGCGGGATTGATCATCATGTACGGGCGGGGAAATTTTTCCACGCCAAAGTTTATCTATCAAGGCTTCTAAAAAAATTCTTGCTCAAGCCACCATCCTCGGCGGCGAGGACGCAGCCGAGAGCACAAAATTGTAAATCGGTTTTGGGATAAACGTGACCATATGGATTTGATCGAACGCATTGACCGCTGGAGTCAGCTCGCGCCGGATCGCGTCGCGCACATCAGCGGCGACCAATTACTCAATTACCGGGAACTGATTTCGCGTTCCAATGCGCTGGCGGCGCATTTAACGCAGACTCTGCCGAACGACCATTCGCCGGTGGCCGTGCTTGGACATAAAGAGCCGGAGATGCTGATAGGCTTCCTCGGCGCGGTCAAATCCGGACATCCGTATATCCCATTGGACACTTCCTTACCATCACAGCGCGTCGAAACGATCATCGAAACTGCAAAAGCGTCGTTGTTATTGACACCCGAAAAAATTCAGTCGTTGATAAAAGAAAAGAACGCATCAAAAGTCGAAATTCGTCGTCCCGCGTTGGAAAATGCCTGGTACATTATTTTCACGTCAGGAAGCACAGGTGAACCCAAAGGCGTGGTGATCACGCGCGGCTGTTTGGAAAGTTTCGTGGATTGGATTCTCGGTGAGCAAAATTTTGCCGAGGCAAAAGAAACTTTCCTCAATCAAGCTCCGTTCTCGTTCGATCTTTCGGTGATGGATCTATATTCGAGTCTCGCCAGCGGCGGAACACTTTTTAGTCTGACGAAAGATCAGATTTCAGAACCAAAATTGTTGTATCAAACACTTGCGGAGTCAAATGTCAGCGTTTGGGTTTCGACGCCATCGTTCGCAAGATTGTGTCTTGCAGAACCAACCTTCAACGAGAAAATGATTCCGACTGCTCGCAAATTCTGGTTTTGTGGCGAAACACTCGCGCCGGAAGTCGCGTCGGGGTTGCTCAATCGTTTTCCGAAAGCCGAAGTGTGGAACACATATGGTCCCACCGAGGCAACAGTCGCGACCACGTCCATTCGAATCGATCAGGACGTTTTAGCGCGCTATAATCCGCTGCCGGTTGGTCGCGCCAAGCCTGACAGCGAAGTCAAAATTCTGGTTGACGGGAATCCGGCTCCGGTCGGCGAACGAGGCGAGATCGTCATCGCAGGAAAAAACGTCAGCATTGGTTATATCCATCGTCCTGATTTGACGTCGCGCGCATTTTATGAAGTCAACGGGATGCGCGCTTATCGAACGGGCGATGCGGGGCACTATCAGGATGGATTTTTGTTTTTCGATGGCCGCATGGATTTTCAAATCAAACTGCACGGTTATCGAATCGAGATCGGCGATGTGGAAGCCAATTTGCAGGCACTGACGATTGTGCAGGACGCGGTCGTCATCCCTGCCATGAAAAACGGACAAGCCGATCATCTGGCCGCGTTCGTGATTTTGAAGGCGCGTCCTTCCGGCTCTGATTTTCAAATCACGCGCGGGCTCAAACGCGAGTTGAGCGAACGCCTGCCTGATTACATGATCCCGCGCAAATTTATTTTTCTCGAAGGATTCCCGATGACGACCAATGGCAAAGCTGACCGACGCAAATTAGCCGAGATGCTTCAATGATCCCATACACCAGCTTTCTCTATTTTGGGATTTCGCTTTACGTCATCATTCCGGCGTTGATCGCGGGTCTCTTCAAACGCGTTTGGAGAATTTGGCTCGTGATTGCAACCGCGGTGATGCTGATCATCCAATATTTCACCACGCAAAAAATCCTGCCAGATTTTCCAGTCAATGAAATTTTGCTGGTTATCGCATACGCGGTCTATCAATGGCTGCTTGCTATCATCTTTTTGGCCATTCGCAAGCGCGGCAAGAGCCAGCCGACTTTTTATCTGGCTGTCTTTCTGAGTCTCCTGCCGTTGCTTGGTGCAAAGTTCGTTCCGCTGTTTCAACCCGGTTATCAGATTTTCTTTTTGGGATTGTCATACGTGAGCTTCCGCAGCCTGGATGTGATCATCGGAATCCACGACGAGATGATCCAGTCCGTGCCGCCGATTCAATACATCACCTATTTGCTGCTCTTCACGACGATTTCGTCCGGCCCGATTGACCGCTTTCGCCGCTTCAACGAAGACTGGAAGCGTGAGCGGACACGCGATGAATTTCTGCTCGACCTCGACGGCGGCATCCACCGCATCTTCACTGGATTCCTTTACAAGTTCATCCTCGCCGCGTTGATCAAGCAATATTGGCTCGACCCAATGTCACAGGGCACGAACATTTTACATATCGCGTCGTACATGTACGCTTATACGTTTTATCTGTTCT
>JAKAKJ010000015.1 GCA_021824575.1 Chloroflexota bacterium | reverse complement strand
ATTATCTCGACGCGACGGATATTTCGCGTCTCAGCGCGTATTACGCCTTGTACAGCAAGCAACCTCCATTCGTGGATGTGGCCGCGCGGTTGCTTTTTCAGGAACTGGCTCCGGCGGGCGCGTCACCGGTTTCGATCCCAGGCTTGGGATACGACCTGATCTCGATCACCTCGCCGGACCCGAATCAGATTATCACGCTCGTGCTCGACATTCCGGCGGCTCCCGTTCCAACGGGCAATGCCACCCCCGCGACGCCCGAGGCAACCGCCGTGCCGCTGTTCAAGATTGGCGATACGATTGCCATCCGCACGGGCGTAATCAAAGACCATAACGGCCAGCCGGTTCCGGATGGGACGGTTGTGCATTTTTCGATGACATTGACCGGCGAAGGCGGCGGCATCTTGCAGCAGGCAGATGCGACAACCACGCAGGGGGTGGCGCGCGTTTCGTTCGGACTCGATAAGCCGGGCCTGCTTCAAATCCGCGCCACCAGCGACCCGGCGGAAGTGTCCGAAGTAATCCAATTGGATGTTTCCAGCGGGCAGCCCGCGGCAGTGACCGTTATCGTCCCTGCGCTGACGCCTCAGCCCACAACGGAATTGATCCAAACTCAGGCTCCGGTCGAAGATAATTTTGTGACACTGCAGGGCGCGCCGCGATTTTCTGCCTGGCTGTTGACGCTGTTGTTGCTTGCAGCCGCGGCGGGGTTGATCTTTTGGGCCGGCTATCGGATCGAAAGCGCGCAATGGGGAGTCCGCTGGGGAATGTGCGCGTTGGCCGGCGGTTTGCTTGCTTATAACTATTTTGCTCTGGGATTGCCGGGCAGTTCCGCCTTTGCCATTTCGAACGGGATTAATGGCATATTGATTATTACGATCATCGGCGCGCTGCTGGGCTGGGTTGGCGGATTGATTTGGTCGCGTAACGCGCGAAGATAGAAAATTTATCCGCAGATTTTTTGGATTTCTTTATTCGGCGCGCATAATCTGCGGATCGTTTATTGGGTCAATGTACGAGGGTGGCGATCAGGCTCAGGATCAGGAGTCCGGCTGTAGTCCACGCGAGAAACGCATCAGCCCGCTGGCCGAAAATCCGTATCGTCTGCAAGTCGAGCGCGGTTTGAAGTGACACGGGCCGCGTCGGCATCTCATGGCCTTCGAACAGAAAGTCGCTGAATACTTCAATGGAGGGGGGCCGCTCATCGGGATGCAAAGCCATCGCCCACAGGACGGCTTTTTCGGTGCGCGCGCTGATGGACGGATTGATCTGCCGCGGCGGATTCAGACTCGCGGGCTGGATGAATCGTTTGCGCGCGTCGACAGGCGGCTCGTTGGTCAATAAATGATATAGCGTCGCGCCGAATGAATAGATATCGGAACGCGTATCAGTATGCGTGTCGTCGCTGCCATATTGTTCCAAGGGTGTGTAAAGCGCGGTGCCTTGTCCCTGAATGACCGTGATGGTCACTTCTTCATTCGGGGCCATGATCTTGACCAGGCCGAAGTCAACAAGTTTTAACAATCCAGCCGGCGTGATCTTCAGATTGCTGGGCTTGATATCGCGATGAACAATGGCTGGTTCCTGTCCATGCAGGTAAGCCAGTGCGTTTGCAAGCTGGTGTGCCCATCCTAAAACTTGACCTTCAGGCAGAAATGTTTTATTGCGGCGCGCCTCCAGCATGATGGTTCGCAGGTCATCGCCGGGGACGTAATCCATCACAAGATAATCGCGCGGGCCGTTCGAGAAGAAGTCCGAAACTTTGGGCAGGTTGGGATGATCGAGGCGCGCCAATATAGTGGCCTCGCGCAAAAATTGCCCGCGGGCCTCTTCGCGAATATTCTCTGGTAGGGCGGTGTCATACTCGACCTCTTTCAGCGCGCACAGACGTCCCTCCAGCCGCAGGTCGTCGGCCAGATAAATGGAGCCTGCGCCGCCCTGTCCGATTCGTTCGCGGACTTTATAGCGGTCGTGCAAGACCTCGCCGCTGTTCAGTGCGAGAGCCATTTTTCCCTTTGATGCATGATCGGCTTCCGTGCAAATCTTTTCGGCGTGGTATCAGCACAGAAACCAAATTTATGCTATATTATAAACGTCTTTATTAACATTACACTATCGGAACAAAGAGAGGGACGCGCGTATGCACGCGGAGAGCAGCATCTCAAAATTTCCTGTGAGGTCTTTGGGCTTTGCAGTGCAGCATGAACATACTCTAATGTTCGTTGAATGAGGGTCAGGATGTCAGATCACGAAGAATTTCCAATGTTGGTGGCGCAGGAAGGCCCGCTGAAAGGTCAGCGCTGGGCTTTGAGCCGCACGCTGGTGCTCGGACGCGAATCAACCTGTGATGTAGTGATCGCAGACCGGCAGGTATCGCGTTTTCATGCGCGTCTCACGCCGACTTCGGAGGGTGTGATCCTCGAGGACCTTGGAAGCAAAAATGGCACGCACCATAACGGCAATCCGCTTTCATCTCCGGTGATGCTGCAGGACGGCGACCTCGTGCAGGTCAGCTTTGTCCAGGAATTTATGTTCTTCACATCCGACGCGACCATGCCGCTCACGGAAGGTTCCGGCAAGCCGGGCCGTCTCGTGATGGAACAAAAGTCGCGGCGCGTGTGGGTCAATCAGAAACAGATCGTCCCGCCATTATCGGCACAACAATTCAAATTATTATGGCTTCTTTATGAAAGTTCAGGACAGGTCATCAGCCGCATGGACTTGGTGTCCGAAGTTTGGGGTGAGGATCAAGCTGCAGGCGTTTCGGATCAGGCTTTGGACGCGTTGATCCGCCGTCTGCGTGATCGCCTCGCCGCTATCGATTCGACTCATCAATACATTGACACCGTGCGCGGCCACGGTGTACGGCTGGATAACCCGCCGATATAATAATTTAATCCCTTTACAGATTTTTATGGCTGATAACAAGCTTCCTTTGGAACAAGTGTTAGTTGGGGATTCGATTGAACTTCTTGCGACGCTTCCTGAAAAATCAATTGACCTGATTTTTGCTGATCCGCCGTATAACTTGCAGCTTTCGCAGGAACTTTACCGTCCCAACATGACGCGTGTAGACGGCGTGGACGATGCCTGGGATCAATTCAGTAGTTTTGAAGAATATGATGTTTTCACTCGCGCTTGGCTTTCTGCTTGTCGCCGCGTGCTTAAAGATACCGGCACGATCTGGGTGATCGGTTCTTATCACAACATTTATCGTGTCGGTGCGATCATGCAGGATTTGGATTATTGGTTTCTCAATGACGTAGTTTGGATCAAATCGAATCCAATGCCGAATTTCCGCGGCGTACGATTTACCAATGCACATGAGACTTTGCTTTGGGCACAGAAGATCAAAGGCGAAAAATACACGTTCAATCATCATGTCATGAAATCGTTGAACGACGATCTTCAGATGCGGAGTGATTGGGAAATCCCAATTTGCAGCGGCAAGGAAAGAATCAAGGTCAATGGCGAAAAAGCACATTCAACGCAAAAGCCGGAGGCGCTTTTGTATCGCGTGATTCTTTCGAGTTCAAATCCGGGAGACGTGGTGCTCGATCCGTTCTTTGGAACGGGGACAACCGGCGCAGTAGCAAAGAAATTACAGCGTCACTGGATCGGCATCGAGCGCGATGTTTCGTACGCCAAACTCGCCCGCAAACGAATTGATAGTGTAGACGCCGGGCCATTTTCTGAAGAACTTTATGTTTTTCCCTCGCGTCGAAATCGTCCGCGGGTGGCGTTTGGGAGGTTGTTGGAAGCAGGATTAATCAAACCGGGGCAGATTTTATATTTTGGTATGGATGGCAAGACAAAGGGAAAAGTTCGCGCGGATGGGACGATTCAATGCAACGGTTTCGCTGGTTCGATTCATCAAGTCGGTCGCAAGCTGATGAATGATGCGCCGTGTAATGGCTGGGAAAATTGGTTTTATGAAGATGAGGATGGCCTAAGGAAGCCGGTTGATGTTTTGCGTGAAGCGTATTTGGCTAATCAATAGGAAACTAAATAATGGCGGAATAACTCCGCCATTACTGTTTTTTCAATCCGCGAAATCTGTGGATTATTTGACTCCGCCTGCAATTTCCTGTTTCACCGCGTGATATAGATTTTCCGCTTTTAACTCGCTCAAGGCGTAACATGGCGCTTTGAGATGATCGGCCAGCATCTGCGCCAATCCCTGATCGAACGCGGCGTGTTCCATATTGATGACCACGCTTTTGACGTGTTCTATTGCGATTAATTCAGCAAAGCGATACGATTCTTCCTGCGGCGGCAAAGTGCCAATCGAAACATTGCCCGCGCCATCAGTTAAAACTATCAAGAGCGGTTCGATGTCGGGGTGAGTGTATTTCTCGTGTTGTAAAACATCGGCAGCCATTAACAATCCTGCCGAAAGCGGAGTCTTTCCACCGACTGGAATATCTACCAAAGCTCGTTGTGCAAGTTGAACTGAATTGGTCGGAGGCAGAACCAACGTGGCGCGATCTTTTTGAAAGACAATCAAGCCCACGCGGTCGCGGCGTTGATATGCGTCTGTCAGCAAAGAAAGGATTGCACCCTTCGTGGCGTTCATGCGTTCAGCCACAGCCATGGACCATGACGCATCCACCAGAAACAAAACAAGATTGGCAACGCGCTTCACGCGAATCTTGCGCTGCAAGTCGCTGCGCTCGATGGCAAATGCCAGCCGCTTGCGCTTTTCAGTTCGGCGCATCTGGAATGGAGCCGCAGCGCGGAACGTTGCATCGAAAGCGATATCGTCCAACTTATCTCCCGCCGGACGCGCTTTGATATAACGTCCATGCTTGCGCTCGGTCTTGGTCAGCGAACGACGGCCCGCGCGTTTGCGTGCCAGTTTATCGAGCGGTGTATTTAGTTTGCGCGGCTGAAATGTTTCGCCGGGTTTGATCTTTTGTCCGCCCTCCCACCATTTGGCGTCCGTGTGCGCGAAAACGTCCTGAGGCATTGGCTGTGGCGTGCCTTGAGGCTCTTCTTTTTCCTCGACGTCATCGTCGAGCTTTAAGTTTTTTTTTCCTGTGGCTTGGCGTTTTCTTCGTCGGTCTTTTCGTCTGTTTCGCTCGGAACGGATTGACCTGCCAATTGCTCAATGCGTTCCTGCAACTGCTCGGACGTGATCTCGGCCTGCTGGAACGGTGTGCGCTTGATGCGATGGGGCAGGGCAAGTTCGGCGGCCAATGCGATATCGTGGTCGTTGATCTTTGTGCGGCCTTCGAACGCGGCCTGTGCACGCGCGGCCTTCAGAATAACAATGTCAGCCCGGTGACCATCGACATTGAGTGAAGCGGTCAGCGCGGCGATGGATAATAGATCGCGGCTGGTGTAGGTGACCTGATCCACCAATTCGCGGGCGTGTTCAATTTGCTTTGAAATTTCTACTTCTTTGGGCATCCATTCTTTGCGGAAAGCCTCGGGATCTTTCTCGAAGGAAAGGTTGCGTTCCATGATCATCACGCGTTCGCGTGCATCGCGGATGCCGACGATGTCTACGGATAAAGCGAATCGGTCGAGAAGCTGCGGGCGCAGCTCGCCTTCCTCCGGATTCATCGTCCCGACCAGGATAAAGCGCGCGGGATGCGAGAATGAAATACCTTCGCGCTCGACGACGTTCACGCCCATGGCTGCGGAATCCAGCAAAACGTCCACGACATGATCGTCGAGGAGATTCACTTCGTCAATGTAGAGCAATCCGCGGTTGGCATTTGCGAGTACGCCCGGCTCGAAGTGACGTTCGCCTTTTTGGATGGCCTGTTCGATGTCCAGCGTGCCAACGACGCGGTCTTCCGTCGCGGAAACGGGAAGATTCACAAACGGCGTGGTCTTCATGTGAGACGGCAGGGATTTTTTGCCATCCGCGCGTTCCCTGCATTCGGTGCACCATGTTCCCGGTTTATCAGGATCGCAGCCAAAGCGGCAGTCTTCGACGACTTTCACTTGCGGGAGCAAGGCGGCCAGTGCGCGCGAAGCGGTTGATTTGGCGGTGCCGCGTTCGCCTCGAATCAACACGCCGCCAATACGGGTGTCAACAGCGTTGAGGATCAGGGCACGTCTCATGCGCTCCTGGCCCACGATGGCAGTGAATGGATAAATTGCAGGCATTATTTTCTCCGGCGTTGATTATATCGCAGGCGATAAGCCATGCAAGAGGAATTATCATTGTCATAATGATAATGTGACAGGCAGGGTTGTCAACTTGCACAATCACCTTTATAATCCTGTCTACATTTCTTAATTCGGAGTTAGCTAACGATGGATCAGAATCAGACCCTGCCCGCTCAGGGGAGCAATACCAATCAGCAGGGAGACCAGAACAATCAGAGCATGGAATCACTGCTCGCAAGCGAACATATCAAAGTAGACATGCCTCAGCAGGGCGAGATTCGCAAGGGCGTTGTTGCGAGTGTTACTCCTACTCAGATCCTCGTCAGCGTTGGCGCAAAATCTGAAGGCGTGATCTCAGGGCGCGAACTCGAACAGCTTTCCGAGGAAGAACGCGCTGTGCTTCAGGTCGGTGCTGAAGTTCCAGTTTATGTGACGAACCCGGAGGATGAAAACGGTAACGTGGTCCTTTCCCTTCGACGCGCACAAGAACAAATTTCCTGGGAAAATGTCGAAAAGATGCTCGAAGACGACCGTGTTTATGACAGCAAGATCGTCGGCTTCAATAAAGGCGGTCTGATTGCGATGGTGGGCGGTTTGCGCGGCTTTGTGCCTTCTTCGCAAATCAGCGCGATTCGTCGCACACAGTCCGCGGGCGATACCCCGGAACAACGCTGGCAGAAAATGGTCGGCCAGCCGATCACCGTCCGCATCATCGAAGTGGACCGCGAACGCCGCCGATTGATTCTTTCGGAGCGTGCCGCTTCGACCGAATCGCGGCAGTCACTCAAGGAACGCGTCATCGAAGGACTCGAAGTCGGCAAAGTTTATACCGGACGCGTCACCAGCCTTTCCGATTTTGGCGCGTTCGTCAATGTGAACGGCGCGGACGGTTTGGTTCATCTCTCCGAGCTTTCGTGGGATCGCGTTCAGCATCCGCGTGAAGTTTTGGAAGTGGGTCAGGAAGTCAAAGTCAAGGTCATCAACATTGACCGCGACAAGAAACGCATCGGACTTTCGATCCGCGCGCTGGCTGATGATCCGTGGAAGACGCGGGTCGAGAAATTCACTGTCGGTCAATTGGTGGAAGGCGTAATCACACGCCTGACCAAGTTCGGCGCATTCGCCCGGCTCGAAGGCGACATCGAAGGTTTGATCCATATTTCGGAAATGGCCGACCATCGAATTGACCATCCGAAGGAAGTTCTGAAGGAAGGCGAGGTCCGCACGCTGCGCATCGTCCGCATCGAACCGGACCAGCATCGTATCGGCCTCAGCCTTCGCAAAGTCGACTCGGGCGCGTATGCCGATAAAGATTACAAGAAACTCATCGAAGAATACGGGCACACGTCATCCGACGATGAAAAGCCTGAAGATAAACCTGAAGATAAAAAAGAGTAACGGATAATTTCATGAATGGGAGCGTGGCGATAAAGCCACGCTCTTTCTGATTATGAACCTGATTATTGACTCACACTGCGACCTTGCCTGGAATATGCTCAACTATGGACGCGATTACACGCGCTCCTCGGCTGAAACCCGCGAAAAGGAAAAAGGCACAATTGTCCCGGAAAAGAACGGCGACAGTTTGATCGGCTGGCCCGATTATCAACGCGGCCAGGTTGCCATTGTGTTCTCGACGTTATTTGCCGCACCGATTCGAAGAAAAGAGGATGATTGGGACAAGCTCTGCTACAGGGATTTTGACGAAGCTCACCGCCTCTACATGGACCAGCTGCGGCTTTACCACCAACTTGCCGATTCCAAGCCCGATTATTTTCGCCTGATCTTCAATTCAAAGGATTTGCGCGGCCACATTTCCGATTGGCAGGACGCGTCGAAAAAAGAACATCCTGTCGGTTTGGTTGTGGCAATGGAAGGCGCGGACGGCATCCGCGACGCCGATGAACTTGCCGAATGGCATGAAATGGGCGTGCGCTTGATTGGCCTTGCCTGGACCGGGACGCGTTACTCGGGCGGCACGCGCGAGCCGGGTCCGCTCACGGAGGAGGGCCGCCGTTTGTTGAGGTCCATGGCCGATTTTAATTTCACGCTCGATCTCAGCCACATGGACGAACAATCTGCGCTGGAAGCGCTCGATCTTTATGAAGGGCCGATTGTGGCAACACACCTTAATTGTCTGGCGCTTTTGCCGAATTTTCCCACCAATCGCCATCTGTCTGATCGTGTCTTGCGCGGCCTGATCGAACGCGGTGGCATCATCGGAAATGTGCCGCTCAATGCATTTCTCAAATCAGGCTGGAATCGCAAGAGCGGATCGCGCCGTGAAGAAGTTTCGCTAGATGTCCTCGCCGCGCACATTGATCACGTTTGCCAGTTGGCCGGCAATTCGCTCCACTCTGGCATCGGCTCGGATTTCGACGGCGGTTTTGGCGTACAATCTGTTCCGCCAGAGATTGATACCATTGCGGATCTGCACAAACTGGTCCCGCTGCTTCTGGCGCGCGGCTATTCGGAATCAGATGCCGCAAATATTCTCGGCTTGAACTGGCTCAACTTTTTGCAAGAGAATCTTCCATCATGAACGCCTCTGTTCCGATAGATACTCAACCTTTGCCCAGGGAACCCTCGCCTGTCCGCTTGCGCGTGGGTTTGATTACGACGCTGTTTGGTTTTTTCATTTTCGCAATTGGGGCAAAGCCGGGCTGGTTTGGCTGGGACCGCAGCGTTGGAGTCGGCTTCGTTCAGATTGCTTTCTTCCTGTTTGGACTGGCAATCATCTGTCTTGGCGGTTATGTCGGGATATCGGCCTTATGGATGGGAATCCAGCGCAGCATTATTGCTGATATTGGTATGCGGCTGGTGGCGACTGGTTACGTTATTTCGATCTTTGCCGGCCTGGCGGATATATTTGGAATGGGCTCCCAGCCTTTGCCGCAGATTCCGTACTTCGGGCCGTGGCAAGCGACCGGCGTTTTGATCGGGCAGATCGTGATCGCTATCGGCTTCCTGATGTTTATTCCATATCGCATTCATCAAACAAAATAAAATCCCGGCATTTTAATCGCGGGATTTTTTTATCATGTGCCCCATGGAGATTCGAATACCATCCCCAATGGGGACTCCAGTTTTGCAGAAAAAAAGCCCATCAAACCGGATGGACTTTATTTGTGCCCCCATGGAGATTCGAACTCCAGTTTTGACCTTGAAAGGGTCGCGTCCTAGGCCTCTAGACGATGGGGGCTTGCTTTGTTATATACACTACCGACTCATGTCGGTGGTGTGAAGCGGTGCGGCTTGAAGCCGCTCCGTTTCAAGCGGGCGGGATTTTATCATTCCCCATGATACAGGTCAAGCAATTTGATGACTAACTTTCGGGTTTGACACGTTGATTAAGCAGCGCGATCAAGTCAATCTGCCGGCGATTGATCAACATCCCGCCGCTTTCGATCCGCAGGTTGGGGATGAGGATGGCCGTCAGCGTGGCATTGAAGATCGGGATGAAATCGCGCGTGCCCTCGGTCATCAGCGATGCAAAGTCGAGGCGGCCCGGCAATTCCATAATCCCCTCGATCTCGAACATCTGCGTTGTGATGCGGATTGGATATTCGACGATGCTTGTAAATCCGCCGCGCACCAAAGCCTGCGGACCCAAATCCTCGCGGCGCGCCATGCAGACCGCGTACACATGCGATTTCATCATGCGCGTCAATTCAAAATGATCCACCAGTTTGGTTGGCATGTGCAGCCGCGCCAGCCGCGCATCATGAACTTCCAGCACCGAGTGTGTGCTATCGTTCAGCATACCCATCGTGCCGGTGCTGGTGACCATGATCTTCCCGACCACACGGTAGCCGGATGTCAAAACATCGGCGGGCAAAAAGCGATAGGTGCGCGGAGACGTGTCCATTGCCATGATGGGAATCCTCCCTCGTCAGCTGAGATCAGCCGAAGGCCGGGAAGACTGTCCCGGTATCCGGTGTGGAGAAGCGGGTTTGTGCCCGGTGGGCTTGCCTGCGTTTGGATCCAATAACATGCTCAGCCACGAAATGGCTTTTTCATCGTACTCGCGGCGTCCGCACACATCGCAAATCCAGGCAGGGAAATTTTGAACCGTAATCAGCTCCTCGCCCAGCCATGTAAAGTACGTAATGAATCTCAGATTCATCACACCTGCCTGACATTCATCGCACGGCATTGACTCGGGTAATTTTTCTTCGCTCATGTGTGCCTCTATGGCGCCGCCAAAGCAATTTTGACGTGATCAATCATCGCCCATTCCGGCGGCGGCCAGTAAATCAGCAGGGCTTTGCCAATCACATTTTGGATGGGCAGATAGCCCCACGCATGGGAATCTGACGAATCATTGCGGTTATCGCCCAACACAAACAGATAACCGCTTGGCACCTGCCACTCGCCTTCGTAATTTGGCGCGGCGGCAATGTATGGTTCATTGAGCGTCTGTCCGTTGACGATCACTTTGCCGCCGCGGATGACGATCTTGTCACCGGGCAGGCCGATGACGCGTTTGATCAGATCGAGGTCGGGAGTGTTGACCGAGCGGAATACGATGATGTCGCCGCGCGTCGGCGCGCCGGTTTGATATGCCAGTTTGTTTACCAAAACGAATTCGCCATCGTGCAAAGTTGGCATCATGCTGAAGCCATCCACGCGCACGCGCGCTGAAACCGCGTTGATGGCTAAAAACAATATGAGCGCCAGCCCAATCGTTTCAAACAAGTCCAGCACGAAACGCTTGAAATCAAAATTTTCCTGCGTTCCAGCTTGCTGTTCGGGCTGGCTTTGTGGTTGTAAAGATTCCAACATACCTCCAAAAATTTCTGCCTAATTATACCTGACCCCATGCGAAGTACGTCGGCACATCCAAGACGCGTGTGCCATGCGTCCGCGCTTCCTCATCCAGATGTTTCATCTTTTGGATTTCTTCCCGCTGGGCGAATCCCGATAAATCTGATTCGATCACAGCCCATTCATTTTCCCATTCGTCGGGATCCATCGCTTCGGGGCTTCGACTTTGGATGGCTCCCGTTTCGACGATTTTGATTCCGGCCTGATGGAACAGTTCCGCCAAACGCCCGCCGAGGCCGATGTCCGCGCCCTGGCGTTTCAACGCTTCAGTTTGCCATTTTCCAAGGACCGCGAGCGGATCGGGTTTATCTTCGCGGGATGTGTAATCAGGCTCGGCAAATGCAAGAATGTGGCCCTTGGATTTTGTCACGCGTTTCATCTCATAAATTGCCTTCAACGGCTCCTTGATCCATAACAACAGAAAATGACAATAGACGATATCGAAGCTTTCGTTTCGATAAGGAAGATCATGCGCGTCGCCGCGCGTCAGGGAGGCGTTTGATACGCGGCGGCATTCGGCCAGCGCGCCCGCGTCGAGGTCGAGGCCGTGAAGCGCCGCCGATGTTTCCAGTGAGGATAAAACTGCACCCGTTCCGCATCCGACTTCAAGAACGGAATTTGCGCCGGATAATCCCGCCTGCCGGAAAAGGTACTCCCGCAGATCGCGCGTCCATGCTGCCTGCTGGATATAACGTTCATGCCAGTTCATGATTTATTCCACATCATGGATTTGCAGCGCACAGGTTTGTCAAAATCTGCTGGCGCAGTTGGACGAGTTCGGGGTACTGGTAAAAGAAATTTATTTTTTGGTCGGCGATGCTGTTGCCTTTCGGTTTTGGGATCAGGATATAGTAAGCCCACGTTTCGGCAATATCCTCGGACGGATTGGTTACAGCATAATCGTCAACGAATTGGTCCCGATACTTCCTGTAAAAGGACTCCAGCCGGTTCTCGCGCTTCTGGTCATTCTGGATGTCGTCAATTTTTTGCCATTCGGCGTAAATGTTCGTCCAGAAACGGTTGAAGAAAACATTGATGTAGGAATTCGCCAGGCTGCAGCCTTCGCCTGGAAAATATGTCGAACAAGCATTGACTTCCTGGCTGTAAATATCATTATCTGCTGGATTGTCGAATACTTTTAAATCAGGCGGCACCTGCGACGGATTGAGCGTCAGCAGGTGTCCAAATTCGTGAAGCATGGTGAAGACGAGATTCTTGGTGTCGGACGCATCGGCGATATCCACTTCGAGCATCCATGTATTGGGATCGAAAGGAGATTGTTCGACCGCGCCGAGAACGCCCCCTTGGCCGTCTGTGATGATCTCATATTGATGCACAACTGCGCGTTGGTCCGGCGGGATAATCGCCACGAACAAATCCCAGCTTTGTTTCTGGAGCTTGTAATCGTTTTGATACTTGATCAAATCGCGCGGGACTTTTTCCAAAATCGGATTGGTGATCTCGTTGCCGCTGACGGTGTAAATGACCATCGGAATATCGGATTGGTCGCCGGTATCCACGCTGGGAAAACTGCTTTGATAAGTCGAGTTGTTGGCTGCATCGAGGATGGTGGATATTTCCGCCGGGCACGAATCGGATGCCTGACTGGTTGCGGTCGGTGATGGGAAGGCGGGGAGCGTCGCTTCGGATCGCGCGGGGGGCGCTGGCGTATTGCCAAAGATCAGGCGCGTGGCGACGCTGCAGGCCAAAGTCGAGGCGAGAACGACAACTGCAAATAAGATGACGCGGAAGCATCTCATGCGGTTAGGATACCATAACGTTTCTATGGGGTCTTGTCCCAATATCAATTTGTATCGAGTGCCTTCCGCAGAGGGTTTCACGGCCCGGATGTGGAAGCATAATTGCAAATTCCATTCACCATTTGAATGCGTAATTGCACCAGGTCGGGGAATTCGTAGAAGAACAGCATTTTCTCGTGTGCGATGCTGTCGGCGGGCGGCTTGGGATTCAGGACGAAGTGGGCGAAGCTTTCCGCGATGTCCTCCTCCGGGCTGGTGGCGGCGTACGTGCTGACGAATTGGGTTGGATGCCGCTCATAAAAATGAGCCAGGTTCGCGAAATAATTCTTTTGGTCTTTTTCCGCGTTGACCTGACTCCACTCGTTGAACAACTTGACCCAGAAAAACTGGAAGAATTCGTTGATGTACGAATTGGGATGGCTGCACCCGACAGTTGTGAAGTATTGCGGACAACTCGCGGCTTCCTGCTGATACACTTGCAGGCTTGGATTGGCGAGATACAGCGGATCGGGCGTGACCTGTGTGTCGTTCAGCGTCAGCAAATGGCCGAATTCGTGTGCAAGAGTGTATGTTAAATTGATCGGTTTAGATGCATCCAGCGGATCGACAGTCAAAGCCCAGTACTGCGGCTCATTGGAAGATTCTTCCACGCTTGCCAGCATGCCGCCTTTGCCATCGGTGGAAAGAATGAAGGCGGTCAGTTCCGTTCG
This sequence comes from Chloroflexota bacterium, assembly GCA_021824575.1. GTDB lineage: Bacteria > Chloroflexota > Anaerolineae > Anaerolineales > Villigracilaceae > Fen-1038. Next base: position 26,442 of record JAKAKJ010000015.1, on the reverse strand, counting down.
TTGATTTGCGGGAACCATCGCGGTGAAGTAATCCCAGATGCGCTGCTGGGAAACTGTATCCTGCTGGTACGGAATCAGGTCAGATGGGATATTCGAAGCAAATTTTGGAGCGCTTAGCTGGCCGCCCTGAACGAAATAACTTACCAGCGTTGCGGCTTGGATTTTTGTGCCGTGAGGTGCGGCGACTTCCGGCGGCGATTGCGGCACAGAGTCGGTTTGCAGGATGGAATTTATTTTGGCAAGACACGCATTGACGCAATCGCCAGTGGGACAAACAAGTGCCGGCGTTGGAGATATTTGCGTGACGAGAATGGGCGTTGGGTTGAAGAATGAGTTTGTCGGCCGAATGGGTATCGTTGGAATGGAACCGATAAAGCTGCACAACACCAGTATCATGATTGCAAGCGAAATAAGGAACGCTGCCCATATAGGTAATCTGGTTTTCATGACTGCAAAATTCTAACTTAAATTGGTTAGGCCAGAATAAGTCTGGCCGCGACCGCAGCCTGCCGGTTGTCAGATTTCGCAGCGAAAAGCACAATTGGCAAATCCTTCTCTGACGAAATATCGAAAGATGTTCAGCCTTTAAAACGCCGGACGTTTTTGGATTGGATTTTTTGCCAATTCTGAAAATGATGTTATTCCGGTTAGCATGAATTGCCTGGCAACTAACTTCTGCTTCAGCCGCCGTCCTCGGCGGCGAGGACATCGCCGAGAGCATGACGTTGTAAACCAATCAGGTTAACCTGAATAGTTTATAGTTGCCAGCCTGAATACCGGATACTCTGATTCTATTTTTTCGAACTCGGCAATGGGCGCGTCTTTGCCAACAGGTATGTGCGGACGCGCTCCCGGCGCAATTTGCAAATATGCCTTCAAGATTGGCGCTCTCTTGCCAACATCCACCTCTTCAAGCAAAACCTGCTCGCTGATGCCGTGTTGCAGCCTCGCTCTTCCTCCTGCCGCCTTGACATTTCGCACCCAGTTTGCTTCTTCTCCCAACATGGATACCAAATATCTTTCTCCATCCACGACCGTCATCGCAAGTGGAAAACTTATTATTTTCCCTGATTTCCTTCCGGCCACTTCCAGCGTGACGAAGCCGTCGGGTAATATCCCTGATGAATGGAGGATTGCCCAGAACCGGTTTTGCATCTTTGCCAACGTGTTGGGTTGGCCGTCGCGGTATTCCCATCTCTTGAAGACGGCGAAAATGCTCGATATTTTCATACCGCCTCTTACTGATAAATCTTCTCCCATGAATCGCGTAACAAGTTGCCCAAAATTTTATCTGCCATGCCTTGTGTTAGAAGGACATCGCCATCCGGCTCGACATACAACCACGCCTTTCCGGCTCCAACCGGGATTTCATCTTCTACTGTTTGATTCGCGACCGGATTCTCGGCTGAATACGGAACCGGCAAATCCCAGCGCAGGGTCATTCCCAGCGATGCGGCGGTATTGTGCAAATCGTGCATGGCATCATGCAAAGACACGTCGGATGCGCTCAACGATAAACTGTTGACTCCAAGCCCGGATAATCGGCTCAATGTTTCTTTTGCACTTGGCGCGTTTTGCGGCGTCAACGTGAAATGTACCGTCACAAAAATATCCTCGGGCATGATGGTTTCGAGCGCTTTCCACGAATCGTTGTTATTGGGCTGAAGCAGAAAGAGAATGTGATCGAGTCCTGTCTTCAATAACAGATCGAGATAATTTTTATCGGCGAGCTTCAGACCGTCGGTCAGCAATCCGCAGACCTGGCCGTTCTTCTCCGCGCGCGCAATCAAATCGGGCAAGTCGTCACGCAGAGTCGCTTCGCCGCCTGTGAAGGTGACGTGAGGGATTCCGAATTGCCATGCGCTATCGAGGATGACGCGCCATTCGTCGGTGGTGAGTTCGCGGTCGACGCGTTTGGTCGGTGCGTAATCGGCTTGCGTGCCGGCGGGGAGGCGATAGGTCAGTGCGCAATCGAGTCGCAGTGGGGCGGTGAGATCGGTCGAGTGGGGTGCGACCCGCTCAAAGTCAAGATACGATTCGGGATCTAAATCCGTGGCGGTCACCATTCGCTGAATTCGCGCCGCAAAATCATTGAAGTCCTCCAGAGCGGTCTTTCGATTGATCCGATAACGCGAAGCGACTTCCTTTGCCGCGTCCTCGGGCGCGGTGCCTTTGATGAAGTGATAAGCAAACTCAGCCGCTGTTGGATTGAGATGCAGGACGGTTGAGGCATTGACGATCAGCACGCCGGAGCCGTCAGGCTGTAATCGCAGATGAATGCGGTAGGGAGGCTGGTCCTGCGGCGCGGATTGTTTTTGGTAAATGCCCGCTTTCATCGGTTGGACTTTCGTAAAGAATTTTTTCATGGTGCCCTCCATCAATGTAATCGAAATATGCCGGATTCGAGAAAGAACAAAATGAAATAGCCGATCAGCAAAACAATCCAGCCTGCCAATTCGACGCGTTCCATCAGACCCTGCCACGTGAGCGAAAAATTTTCCTGAATGGTTTCGATGATGCCTTCCAGATTATCGAGTTTGCCTTTGACGGTTTCTTTCCACTCGTTCAGATAAAACTCCTCGAGGATGGCGTGATAAAGCTGGGAGGTGTACCAATCGCCAATCAATAACAGATTTTGTTCGGTATGTTCGAAGTCGAGCATTAAATCGAGACGATGCTGGACGATGTGGCGGATCTGGCCTCTCGTCGGACCGATGCGGAGCGCGCGGTGCGGATCAACACGGAATTGTTCGTTGAGATCGCGCAAGCTCTTCTCGATGTTTTGATCGAGCCTGCGATAACGCATGAGTTGATAATTGCCAATCTTCAATAATTCAATATCCGACTGAAAATCGCCGTCCGGCGCAATGATGATCGCCGCCTGCCAATCCACCACCGTCAAATCGTCTTTCGAATAGCGCACTTGAGAACTGAGAATGTCATCTATTTCGCGTTGATCAAAAGTCTCGCGTTGTGAACGAACAAAGCGCGCCAACGCGACCGCGTTTTTATTTACGAATTTTTCGGGGGTCGGATTGACTTTCTTTAGCAATAAGATGACGTACTCCTCGAACATTCCGCTCTCGCGATGTTCGGCAGGGACGAATTTTTCCTGCAAGGATTTTTCGATGGAAGCGCATTGTTGGATCGCCGCGAGATCCAGCACATCATCCAATGTGAAGCGGCATTCGATCATTTGGATTCGGTCATCATACCTTTGCCGCACAGTGGAGACTTGCACGCCTCTCACCTCGACTTCGGCCCATCCGGCCAGCGTCCTGACGGAGATATCCACCGGCTGGAAGTACGGGGCGTCCTTCAAGCCGCGAATCTGTTCGGGCGGCTCATTGGACGAGTCCACGCGATCCGGGAAAGCCAGCAGGTAGCAAATCTCAGCGTTTTTCAAAGACATGGTCCATCAAAATTTTACGAGCGGATAAAGTGCGGCACCTCGAACGGAATCTCAAGCGAGAGTTCCACAAAACCGGCATACTTTCCATCTTTGAACCACGGCGATTGAAAGATCATTTTCTTCACGCCACCCTTCTCGATGGTGTACACGTTTTTCTCGTGTGTGGATAACATCTGTTCGACTTTATTGCGCGCCGTCTCTTTGTCTGCGTGGCAATCGTGCATGTTCTTTCCGATCAATGCGTAACCGCCGCCTTTCTCATAAGTTTTGGCGGCTTTGTCGTTCATTTCGATGATGATGCCTTCCGCATCGCAGACGGTGACCGCCGCAGGAAATTCTTTGATCCATTCGTGTTGACTCATGTCATCTCCTGGCCTCGATACGTGGTGCCAGAGCGCCACTACTCGACCATTGCTAATTTAGAATTGGCAGGTTCACTCCAAAAGATTCGCGGTGATTTTCAAATTGCAGCGGGCATCCTCCGCCGCATTCCGGGACCAGCGAACAGCCATTGCATTTCGCGGGTAAATCGCGTCGCTCGCGAAGCTGAAGCGACAAATCATGATTCCAAATCGAGTCCCATGAATCGGTCAGCATATTGCCAAGTGAATGATAATAAGACTGGCACGGCAAAACATTTCCATTCGATTCGATGCACATGCTGTACAACGCGGCGGTACATCCTTTGACGCCGAGATTGTTCGCGGTCGGATCGAATTGGCAGTATTGCGTGGGCGTGTACCAGATGAGTTTCTGTCCTCGTTCGGTGGTTTTGCGCGTGGCGATATCAAGAATGGGCTGAAGCTCGCTTTCTTTGAGTCCGGTTCCAACCGTCAAGCCGTGACCGGAATAAATCAAGGCGTTGAGTCCAATCGTTGGAACGCCGAGGTCGGCGAGGAAGTCCAATGTGTCGGGAATCTTGTGAACATTCGTCCGCAACATTGTGGTGTTGGTCATCACATACAGCGGACTGGCGAGCGCGTTCTTGAGTCCGCGGATGGTTTGCTTGAAAGCGCCTTTGGCGCGCATCATTTGGTCGTGGACTTCCTCATCGCACGATTCAACCGTGATTTGAACGTGGTCGAGTCCCGCGTCGATAAGTTGTTGCACGTATTTTTCGTCAGCCAGGCGGCGGGCATTGGTATTCAAGCCTGTAATCTGTCCATTCGATTCGGCATGAGCAATTAATTCCGGCAGGTCATTTCTCAGTGTCGCTTCACCGCCGGTAAAGACAATGTGCGGTATGCCCAATTCCCAGAGTTGATCCATGATCTTGAACCATTGCTCCGTTGTCAGTTCCGGGAAGTTGCGTTCACGCGCGTTATAGCAGTGCGCGCAGTCATTGTTGCAGCGATACGTGACTGCCAAATCCATTCGATACGGTGCAGACGGCCGCGCGCTGAACGGCATGGTTGTGTCCAAATCCAATTCATGGATTGGGCAGGCACCGTCGGGACGAATCAACTCAGTGAGTTGAAAGTGGAAAGCAGAAAGGTCATCGCGTAATTGACTGCTTCTCACATTCCATTTCTTTGAGCAAGTCTTGAGAATCTCACCATCATGCCTGCCTTCGAGAATCATCCACGCCATGAACGCCGCAGTCGGATTCAAGTGCATGACGCGGTTGGCGTTGACGATCAACGTGCCGGTGCCATCGGGGTCGACGCGTAAATGCGCGCGGCTCTTTTCATCTTCGGCATCAAAGCGATAATGATAAAGTCCGGGTTTCGGATTCTCGACTTTTGATTTCGAGGTGAAAAGCGTATCGAATATTGTCATGGCTGTACCTATAATAAAATTGAGAATGTGAAATTATCGTCCGCCGCCGGCACAGGCGCAGGCGCAGCCGGCGCACGCACAAGCGCAGGCACAGCCCCCGCCTCCACCGCCGCGATAACCGCCGCCAGTCGAGGGCGGGGGCGGTGGATTGGTCACATTGGTCACGCCGCTCGTAAATGAGTTCAAGTTGCCAATGACTTTGCTCGACATGGTTTGCACGCCGCCCACCACGGACGCGGCAAATTCTGCGCCAGGCAATGCGGATGGAGATCGTCCGCCAGTTGGAAGAGCAGTTGTCATCGAGCCGGTTGTCATGGTTGGAGCAGCGGGGCGGTACATTGGGTCATAACTTCCCCACCACATGGGTACAAAGATTGGTCCGGTGAAGACGCGCCGCGAGCGATCATCGTAATCGCGGTCGAGCATCGTCCATTCGAGATTCTGATCAATGGCTTGAGCTTTGACATCGGGAGTCTGCGCGGCTTCCACTTGCTGCCAGGCTCGTTCCATGATGTTCCTGTAATAATCCTGCGTCTCTTTGCGGCTGAAGCCCTTCATTTTTTCGGAGACAGATTTGACCAATGCCACCATCATGCCCTGCAATTCTGCGCGGCGAGCCTCGAGAGAATCCAATTTGAAAGCTTTTAGAAAGTTCAACTCGTAATCGTGCAGCGTGACATCGGATGGCACATCGTTGATTTGGAGTTTGAGCGGATCGCGCGAAGTGACGGTTGCCGCGCCCTTCTTCACAACGCCAAACAAGATCATCGTCATGATTTTGTCGAGGGGCTGCTCCAACAGAATGGCAGCTTCAACGGCAGTCAGTCCGCGTTTGATGCCATGACCCTCAATTCCAATTTTAGGCGGGATGTATTGCAGTTTGCGCCGCTGTCCCTGAATGGCGCCAATGATCGGTAAGCCGATGAACATGAACGCGAAAAATCCGAAGCAAAGGATGTTTCCGAGGCTGGCGATCAGGAAGGAGAAAATGCCGCCCAGCACGTCGAAGATTGACGTTTGCACGATGGCAGAATCAGGTACATAGCTTTTCGGGAAGGACGCGCCAAATGTGTATTGTGTGTACGCGTTTGCTCCGGCTGATTCCCATGTGTACGTGACGCGGTTTTGCGAATCGATTCCGGTTTGCGGCTGGGACGCGAAGCCGGATGGCGATGAATGCCAGCGCGGTTCGTTCGGTTTGACTCCCGGCGGCAGATGGAAGGTAACGGTCAAATCTGTGCTGCCGGACACGTATTGCGAATCGAAATAAGTTGGTGCGAAATCAGCGCTGGCGTAATTGCTGTCGCTGGTATCTGGATACAAAACGCCCGTGATGCTCCCAACGTAAACGTGGACTGTTCCGCTTGCGCCAGGTTCGATGGTATATTGTCCCATCACAACCGAGAAACCCGAGCCGCTCCCCTGATAATCACTTTGTGAAACATCAACGCGGCTGCCATTCACATCCGCGGTGACGGTGCTCATGTCGAAGTTGCCGTTCGGCATTCCCACATCAACATAATCAATTGGATGCGCGCCCGGCTGGTTCGTGAAGTTGAATGTGTAGTCCAGCGACTCGGTGCCATCTGCATTCCAATACACGTTGACGACTTCCTTGTCCACGCTGAAGAGATACGAACCTTGCGCCAGTGCGCTGGCAGGCAATATCAATGCGATGAATAAAATATAAAGGAAAGTTATGAATTTTCGGGGCATGGAACCTCCTTGCGTTTTGCGGATTGTGTTTTGAAATATAAAACATAACTCGCAATTGAATTACCACTTTGGTTCTTCTGTCAATTGATACGTTGTTCCGCAGAACGGACATTCGACCATCGGCGCGCCGGCCACCATTTTGATGTTCTCCGGTTTTAACGCGCCGCCGCAATTCTTGCACGTGACTTGTGAAATCTTGGTATCGCCGGGCAGATCAACTTTGAGCGTCACGTTTTGCGCGGTCTCCTGTTTGGTTTTATTTACGGCTAGGATGATCAGGACAATCCCGCCAACCAGTGCAACGACGCCGATGCCCATTCCAGCAGTTCCAATCCCCGTCACGCCTTGTGCTCCGCCAGATGCGCCAAGAAGAATAAAACCTCCCAGGCAAATACCCGCCGCCGCGAAGAAAAAAAGAACAACTGCGCCAATGTAAATCCAGGTAACTGGTTTCATAGAATTCTCCTGAGTTGATATACGAGAAGTGTAGCATTTTCGTTTATACCTCACAAATGACATTTGTCCTGATATTCCGCCTAATATTGTCCAATTCTGCGCTGTGCCCTTTGGCTGTATACTTGAGAAAAGATTAACCGCGAAGAGCGCAACGCTCTTTCAAGGGAGGACGCAAAGTTTTTCTCAAGTTTTTTTCTTCGCGATCTTCGCGCGCTTCGCGGTTCAAAAGTGGTGACAATATGACTCTTCAGGACCAATACAAAAAATGGCAGGAGAACACACTCAAGAAATCATTGGATAAATTCCCCGAGCGGAAAAATAAATTTGAAACATCTTCGGGGATTGAATTGCCCCGCATCGGACTCCCGCCCGAAGTGGATCCCGATTACGAGGCCAAGTTCAACTTCCCGGGCGAGTTCCCGTTCACGCGCGGCGTCCAGCCGACGATGTACCGTTCACGCTTTTGGACGATGCGCCAGTACGCGGGTTTTGCCACCGCCGAAGAAACCAACAAGCGCTATCTTTATTTGTTGCAGCACGGACAAACGGGATTGAGCGTCGCGTTCGATCTGCCGACTCAAATCGGCTACGACGCGGACGACCCAATCGCACAAGGCGAGGTGGGCAAGGTTGGTGTTTCGATTTCGACAGTCGAAGATATGGCGCGGCTCTTCGATCAAATCCCGCTCGATAAAGTTTCCACTTCAATGACTATCAACGCACCGGCCGGCATTTTGCTGGCGATGTATATCGCGGTGGCGAAGCGGCAGGGCGTGGAAATGAAGTCGCTGCGCGGCACGATCCAGAATGACATCTTGAAAGAATATGTCGCGCGCGGGACGTATATCTTTCCGCCTGCGCCTTCGATGCGACTCATCACCGATATCTTTTCGTTCTGTGCGCGCGAAATCCCGAATTGGAATACGATTTCCGTTTCGGGTTATCACATCCGTGAAGCAGGTTCGACCGCGGTGCAGGAAGTCGCTTTCACGCTCGCGAATGGGATCGCGTACGTCGAGGCCGCGATTCGCGCGGGCTTGAGTGTTGACGAGTTCGCACCGCAGATTTCATTCTTCTTCAACGCCCATAATAATTTACTCGAAGAAGTTGCCAAGTTCCGCGCTGCGCGCCGGCTGTGGGCCAAGATCATGCGCGACCGCTTCAAGGCGCATAAGCCCGCATCATGGCAATTGCGTTTTCATACTCAAACTGCCGGTTCGACGCTCACCGCGCAGCAACCGGAGAATAATGTCGTGCGAGTGACTCTACAGGCATTATCTGCTGTCCTCGGCGGAACGCAGAGTCTGCATACCAATTCCATGGACGAAGCTTTGTGGCTTCCGACAGAGAAATCCGTGCGCGTGGCGCTGCGGACTCAACAAATTATCGCGTATGAATCAGGCGTCGCCGATTCGGTGGATCCGCTGGCTGGATCGTATTTGATCGAATATCTGACGGATCAAATCGAGCAGGGCGCGACCGAATACATCTTCAAGATTGACGAGATGGGCGGCGCGTTGACGGCCATCGAGCGCGGTTACATGCAGTCTGAAATTCAGAACGCGGCGTATGAAGCGCAGCAGGCGATTGAACGCGGCGAGCAGGTGATCGTTGGAGTCAATCGGTTTCAGGTGGAAGAAAATCTGACGTTGGAGCGTTTGAAAGTTGATCCCGCCATCGAGGTTGCCGCGCACGAACGGTTGAAGAAGTTTAGAGATAATAGGGATCAGGGTAAAGTGGGGCAGTTGCTTGAAAGGTTGAAAGTCGTTGCACAAGGCACAGAGAATTTGATGCCGCTATTCATTGAATGCGTGGAGAATAGCATCACTCTTGGCGAGATTTGTAATACACTGCGTGTTGTGTGGGGCGAATATGTAGCAGAAGGGTTTTAAAAGTGCCAAGTACCAGGTGTCAGGCATTTGATTTGTAATTAATGAAACTTGGTGGTTGCCATGACCCTTTTGAGCAAATTGAAAAACAACTGAACACATTGCCCCCTGAAAAACAGTGCGAGGCTTTGGATTTCATCGCGTTCTTACAACAGCACGTAACCGTCTCGCAATCTACAAGGCCGCGTTCGCTTAAAAACATGCTGCTTTTGGTCCGTGGAAAAGTCGAAAAATTGACGCGGTTAAATATCAGCAGAACCTGCGCTCTGAGTGGGATAATTGTGGTGGATAAGACTTTTTAGTGTTGCAAACGGGTCAGCTTAAGGCGGATTGATTCGTTAAGATTCGGTTTACCACAGGCGAGTTCCTGAATCGCAATGTCAATTCGAATAGCACCAATCCGTATGTGCCGTGGGGAGCTGGAGACCAACGAAATTGGTAACCCCTTGGCATTTCCCCCAGCCGCAGGGCAAACTTTCATCTTTAGCAGGCTGATGATGTATGAAGCAGGCGAAAGTCTCATCCGCATGGCGATGGGGCAGATGAGCTTGTCCGCACGCGGCTATCATCGTGCGCTGAAGCTTGCTCGCACGATTGCGGATCTGGCTGGAAGCGAGAATATTCAATCCGTGCATTTAGCGGAAGCGCTGCAGTACCGCCCGCAGCTGATGATGGGGCAACCCCTCATCCGCATCCAGAATCACGGCAAGCGAGAACGCCGATTTTAAATGCAAATTTAAAACATAACATGGCTCACGCTCGAAGATCAGATTCGAGGTGAGCCATGTTTGCGTTGGACGTTGCTTGGATAATTTAGTTGAGAACTTTTGCCAGCACGTCGTTGGCTTCGAGCAGAAGATATTCTATGCCATCCATTTTGAATTCCGTGCCGGTGTATTTGGCGAAGAGCACCTTGTCATTGACTTTCAATTTGATTTCTTCATCGTCGCCGACCGCCATGACCAAGCCGGTCTGCGGTTTTTCCTTTGCGGTTTCGGGAAGCAATAACCCGGATGATGTCTTGCTTTCCTGTTCGATGGGTTTGATGAGCACGCGGCTGCCCATCGGTTGAAGATTGATTTTTGCCATTACTACCTCCAGATTAGAGTCCAAGATATTTGTCTATTTTCACGCGGTCGAAACCGACCACGATCTTTCCACCAATGTCAATCACGGGCACGCCCTGCTGGCCGGAACGGCGCACCATATCGCGGGCAGCCGCCATGTCGCGGCTGACATCCACGTCGCGGAATTTGATTCCCTTCTCGCGGAAATATTTCTTCGTCATGTTGCAGAACGAGCAAGTGGGCGTGCTGAAAACGATCACGCGTGGTTGTGGTTTGGTTTGATCCATGGTTCACCTCTATGTAGAACTTCTACGAAGATAGATGCAAAGGAACTCAAAAAGTTGCATGCAACTTTCAGCTTTTTCCAGCATCTGTATATTGATGTCATCCTAAAAGGAGTCTGGACATTTCCAGTTCAACATGGATACAAACACTTTCTTCCAGAAGATTCAGAAAAACCCGCGGCCCGTTGTTGTGGATTTATGGGCGCCCTGGTGCGGACCCTGTAAAATGGTCAAGCCGATTTTGGAAAAACTATCAAAAGAATATGCCGGACGCGTCGATCTGATGCAAATCAACGCCGACGACTCGCCTGAACTTTTGCGGAAACTCGGTGTGTATGGAATCCCGACGCTGGTTGTCTTCCGCGGCGGCAAGGAGGTTTCGCGGTACGTTGGCGCAAAACCCGCAAACGTGCTGAAGAATTTATTCGAGACACTTGCGACAGGCGGCGATCCTGGACCAGCCGCGCTTGCTGCAAAAGACCGCATCATCCGCGTTGGTGCTGGTTTGGTTGCCGTTTGGCTTGGCTGGACATTGAATTCAAATTGGCTGTTGTTCATTTTGGGCGGCCTGTTGATATTCAGCGCGATGTATGATCGCTGTCCGATCTGGCGGGCGATCACTTCCAAATTCAAGGAATTAACCAGTAAGGCTTAATACCCTTTGGGCTCATGCTGGCTTTAAATTTTCCTTTACTCAATTGGCAAGCCTGCCGTATATTCAGCTCAGCATTCTCAAAGTAGAATCAAAATCATTTTTACGGACGGAGCGACTTATGCACGAACATCGTTTTCATGGTGACATTGCCCGCCTGCGCAGTCCCGAACGGCTGGCGTGGCTGGAGGCTGATCGCGTGGTGGAACTGTCCCTGCAGGATGGAAATTTCCGCAGTGTGCTGGATGTAGGCACTGGCAGCGGGATCTTCGCTGAAACCTTTTCTAAGGCCGGACTGGATGTTGTAGGTGTGGATGCCAACCCCGAAATGCTGGAGACGGCGCGAAAGCTGGTTCCGGATGTGCGCTTCGAGGATGCGACTGCCGAATCCCTGCCTTATCCCGATGCTGCCTTCGATCTGGTTTTCATGGGGCTGTTGTTTCACGAGACCGATGACCGTCTCCAAGCCATGCGGGAAGCGGCGCGCGTGGCCCGACACCGTGTAGCGGCACTGGAGTGGCCATACAAGGAACAAGAAATCGGTCCGGGGTTGGACGAACGCCTGTCCGAGAAGCAAGTTACAGATCTTGCAACTCAAGCCGGCTTAAAAGTCAAGCATATTCTTCCCCTTCACTCGCTGGTCTTGTACGTTTTGGAAAGATGAAAACACTGACAGGATGACGACGCATATTTGGTCGAAACCTGACGATGAATTAAACAAAAAAGTGCTGATGATTTTTCATCAGCACTTTTTGATTTGCAACCGCTTAGTTGCTTTGTGTCAACAACGGCGTCACATACTTTTCGAGCATGGCGCGGCTGATTGCTCCGGTCCACGCGTAACGGACGGTTCCCGTTCGATCAATCACGTACGAGTTGGGAAGATTATCGTTTCGGAAGACAGACAGCGATGCGTTTTGTGGATCAGCCCAAACGTGAAATTTCAATCCATAACTTTGAGCAAACTGCGACACGGAATCTTTTGGCTCTCCGGCTTCGATGGCGACGATCATAAAGCCTTCCGCTGCGTGCGCTTCGTAATAGGCTTCGAGTGTGGGCATTTCCGCTTTGCATGGCGGACACCACGTCGCCCAATTGTTTACCAGCAACACATCCTGCCGAAAATCGGAAAGCGACTCGTTGGTCCCATTCACGTTTTGCAGAGCAAGTTGCGGAGCCGGGTAGTTGACCGCAGCCGGCACAACCGACATTTCGTCAGCAGACAGTGTGGAGCCTGATGCGGTGTTGGCTCTGGGCCAGAAGATGAACAACGCGATGCCGATCAGGATCAAGCCAATGCCCATCGCAACCAACCCGCTGTTATCCTTTTTTCTTTTTCGATATTTGCTCTTTTTGGTCATGAGGAACCTGCGATTCGAAGCTTTTATTTCTCGAGGGCGCGTTTGATCTCGGTCAATAAACCTTGTTCCGGTACCGCGCCGACCACCATTTTAGCTCCCGAATTGATCACGGTCTGCGGCACGCCGCTGACGTAATATTCCTGCGCCAGTTCAGGGAACTCTGTCGCTTCGATGCCCTCGGCGCGAATCATCGCCGGATTTTCCATTGCCATTTGATGTGCGAGCAGCACGGCTCGCGGGCAATACGGTCAGGTAGGTGTGACAAAAACCTGGAGCAGTAACGGCTCGTTCAGGTTCTTCAGGAACTCGCGAACTGCCGGGCTGAGGCCGGAGTCGCGGTTGGATACCATTAAAATGTCGTTGATAAGAGTAGCGAACTCGTGTCCCGATGGGACGCCCGAAAATTGAACTCCAAGATTCGAAATTTGTTCTCCATCTTTGGCGGCGATCACGATGGCCGGAAATTTATCAACATTATACTTGTCGGCCACGTCTTTGTTCGCTTGAATATCATAAACCTTCAAGCTGACTTTGTCGTTGATGACAGACACTTCTTCCAAAAGCTGCTGCGTTTCCGCGCAATATTCGCAGTTTTGGATGGAACCAAAAAAGAGAATCTGAACCGGCTCTTTCAATTGAGCAAAGGCTTCGCTGATTTGATCAACAATCTGTTTATCGAGCAGTTTTTCCATTGGGATTCCTAATCGCCGCTGGTTACGGGCGCGACCACCTGGGTCGTGATGTTGAACTGCGGCGGATTCTCAAGATGCTTCTTCACCGCGCACAAATCTGCCGAGCGGATGAGGGAGTCGCGGTATTTCTCCGGGAAGGTGGGCGGAACCTGGATTTCGAGATCAATCTTTTCCACCATGCCGTTGAACGGATTGGCGTGAACGCGCTGGACGATCCGGATGTTATCGGCGGGCAGGCCGCGCTGGCGGCAAAAACCCAGAACGTAAATTCCCGCGCAGGTTCCGATGGATGAAAGGAAAACGGCGAAAGGCGTGGGCGCGCTGGCGGCGGGGGGCTGGTCGGTCGGGACGGTGAACCCGCCAAAGTGCGCGTCCACGCGCGAGCCGCCGGGGAAGTCAATAATCATTTCCATTTTTAATCTGATACTCCTTTTCGAGTCATATAATTTCGTTTCACATTGTTTTGATGCGTACTGTCTGAAAAAGTTGCAGGCAGCTTTTTCTTCAGTGATGTATACTTTACCCCTGTAACTTTTGATGGTTGAAATCATCTAATGGTTAATCCGACATCGCAGGAACTATCGCTCGAAAAACTCCGCGCCGGCGACCGCGCTGAAATCGCTCGCATGGTGGACGAATTTTCCGGTCCGGTCTACCGTTTGGGTTTGCGGATGCTCGGCAATCAGCAGGATGCCGAGGATGTTCTTCAGAATACATTCATGAATGCGCTCATGCATTTGTCCGAATTTGAAGGACGTTCCAGCCTCGCGACCTGGTTGTATCGCATCGCCGCCAACGAAGCGTTGATGTTGATCCGGCGCAGGAAGCCTGAAGTCAACATCGAGGACTTGCAGGCGGATGATTCGGATGCCGAACTGACGCCTCACCAATTTGTGGATTGGAGCGGCCTGCCGGAAGATGAATTACTTTCTGAGGAAGGAAAGAAGGCGCTCGATGAAGCCATCCAAACATTGCCGCAAAATTTGCGAATGGTTTTCGTCATGCGCGATGTTGAAGGGTTGTCAATCAAGGATACTGCAGATGCCCTTGGATTGACCGAGACCAACGTCAAGACTCGATTGCTGCGCGCCCGTTTGCATCTGCGAGAGAGATTGTCTGCCTATTATGCCGAACGTAGCGAGCACCTTATTCGTGAGGACAAAAATGATGGATCATAATCACGTGAACTGCGAAACTTTACTCGGTTCATTATCCGAATACATTGACGGCGAACTCAGCCCCGAGCTTTGTCGCGAGATCGAAAAGCATCTTGCCGGATGCGATAATTGCCGTGTCGTTTTGAACACCACCAAGCGGACGATTGATCTCGTTCAATCGCCGACCGAGGCGATCCCTGTGCCGGACGATGTGCGCGAGCGCCTCTTCAAACGTCTCAACCTTGACGATTACCTGAAACCGAAATCCCAATAGCTTTTCTCAACTGTTGCTTTTCCTGAATCAACAAAACGGCCTCCGTCGAATTTCATCGCGGAGGCTGATTGGTTTTATAACCACTATCTCTCGCTTAACCAAGTTCGTAAAGCGGTGATATCGAATGTATCGCTTTCCAAATCCTTCAACGCGGTGGATGCTGGTGTATCGGCAGGCAAATCGAATACAGAAAGAATTTCAGAGACCGGGACATTGAATGTTGTCGAAACTTGTTCGAGCGTCATCCAGCCTTTGATCGTGTTCACATCCGCGGCGGATGGCTGGATGGCTTGGCCGGACGAATCCACTTTGCCGGATGTGCTCCAAAATCCGAGTCCTTGTGCGCTGAAAATGATCCCAAGAAAAACCGTCAATACAATCACGCCATAAACAAATGGATTGATTTTCATTTTCGCCTCATCACTTCGCCAACAATGGAATACCGGCTTTGACTTCCATCGCGCCCTCGCGCGGACATGCGTCCACACATTCGAGACAACTGACGCAATCCACGCTGGTGATGGTTGTTGCCGTGTGAACTTGCAATCCCATCGGGCAGGCTTTCGTGCAGAGCTTGCATGTTGTGCAGGCATCCGCTTCGCGCTTGAGATAAACGGGACTCAACTTTCCGAGCAATCCGCTGGCCGCGCCGAGCGGACAAGCGTATCGGCACCACGGACGCTCCACGAACAGCGAGCCGATCAAAGTCAGGGCAAGAACGATAAGGCCGGGAGTGAGAATCCATTCGGTGATGTTGATCAGCGCCGACCACGGATCATAGTCGCGGAAAACCATCACACCGTAAATCGCCGCGCCTGTGATTGACCAGATCAATACGCCATACTTGACCAGTCGCAAATATTGATCGAGGAAATTCCATGCCGGTTTTCCGCGCTGCGTTAGTGAACGCATGAATTTTCGGAAAGGCACAAACCGTTTTTGCATCCACGCGCTGAACGAATGAATCATGTCCTGGATAAATCCCAATGGACAAATCCATCCGCAAAACGCGGACCGCAACAACAGGGCAGTGATTAACACCGCGGCGGCGATCACCAAATTCGAAAGATGCGTGTGCGAAACAAAGGCGCCGCCGGATGCGAAATATTGATAGAGCGTTTCCAATCCGCCAAATGGACAAAAGGCTTCAGCCGATGCGACTGTACTGGTCGCGCTTTCACCTGCGATCACGCGAACCATGACGAAATATAAAATGAACGAAGCGAAAATCAATTGCACGACGCGGCGAAAAATGTGATGTGACCACAATGCTCGGATGCCTTTGCTTCTCGGCTTGATGCGACTTTGACTTACGGACAATGTTTGCGCGTTCATGACAAACTCCTAAAAGAAGATGCCGGCATGATAGCAAGCCATCATCAAGTGAGTTTAAAGTCTGTGTAAAGAATTTGTGAAGAAGCGTAACTTTTTTGGTAGTACAACGATTGGATAAATGAAGGCCTTCATCAGACCAGTAAAAGGAGAAAATGATGTTGAAAATGCTTTTTGTAGCCAGCTCTGTGCTGACTTTGCTGTTGGGAGCCGTGGGAGTGACCGTCGCGGCCGCACAAAACAGTCAGGCAGGCGAACCACTTTACGCGTTGAAAGCATGGGGCGAGCCGTTTCAGTTCATGTTTCAGGCACGCGAACAGGTTCAAACGCAGGCGATGAACGGATCAGCGCAATTTGCACCCGGCCAGCAGATGCAGAGTCAGATCCGCATGCAGACGCAAGGGATGTTTCAGTCGCAGCAAATGAACGGTCAAGCTGCACCTGGCGCCGGCCAGCAGAATCAAGATCAGCTTCAGATGCAAACTCAAACCAGACTCCAAACCTGTCAGACGCTGGACCCAAGCGTAACAACGCTTGGTGATCAGGTTTGCGATCAGACTCAGGATCGAGATCGGCTCCATGACCAGGATCAATTGCAAACTCAAGACAGGCTTCACACAGAAGACTGCGTTCCTGATCCACAGGGTTCAGCCGCGCAGAATCAAAACGGCGGACCGCACAAGCCGTAAGCCGACAGGCTCCTGCAATTGCAGGAGCCTTCTTTTTGAATCGGGTTGACGTTTCTTCAAACCCCTTGATACACTCACGCCCATTCTTATCGTGAAGGATGAGCGATGTTGACTCTAAACCATCAATTCGATTTGATCCGCCAATCTGCAACGGTCGGAATGAACGACCGCGTACTCGAGCTGAAAGCGAACGGGCGCAAGATCATCAGCCTGCAAGTCGGCGACCCGGATTTTGCGACTCCGCCATCCGTGATGGATGTGGCTTTGCAGGCGATGAAGGATGGGCAGACTCATTACGGTCCATCCCGCGGCTTTCTGGACTTGAGGCGGGCGGTGGCAACCAAGCTGCTTCGCGACGAAGGCCTGACCTACGATCCGCAATCCGAAATTCTGATTACGCACGGCGGCATTCATGCATATTACACCGCGATGCAATCCATTTTGAATCCTGGCGATGACGTTTTGATTCCCGATCCATCCTGGGCGACACACGCCAACATGGTAATCATGCTGCGCGGAAATGTCATTCGAGTTCCTGCACCCGCGGAAAATGGATTCATTCCATTTTTTGAATCGTGGGAAAAGGCCCTCACGCCGCGCACGCGTGTTATTGTTTTGAATTATCCGTCGAATCCAACCGGTGCGTTTCCCGCGCGTGAATATTTGGAAAAGCTGCAAGACTTTGCCGCGTCAAATAACCTTTGGATTGTGAGCGATGAAGTTTATGGAAGTTTGTATTACGATGGTGAAAAGCCAACTTCCGCCGCGGCGATTGATGAAGCCAAGCCGAGAACATTAATCGTCAACAGCTTATCCAAAGCATACGCGATGACAGGCTGGCGCGTTGGTTATTTGGCTGCGCCCGCACAAGTCATCGAGAACGCGCTCAAAGCCGGGCAAAATTCGATTACGTGCGTCGCGCCTTTTATCCAAAAAGCCGCGGCATTCGCCTTGACCGATCCCACAATCCAACAATTCACTGAACAAATGCGATCCGCGTATGCTCACCGCCGCGAATTAGTTTTGAGAATTGCGCGCGAAATGGAAAGTGATAAAGTGCTTGTCACGCCGCCCATGGGTGCTTTCTATTTCTTTCTTGATTTTCGTCCCTTGAGAATGACCTCATCTGAAATTTGTGAACGGATTCTGGAGGAAGCTGGTGTGGCACTTGTGCCCGGTCCGGCATTCGGCGAACAAGGTGAAGGCTTTGCCCGCATGGCGATTACCGCATCAGATGAAGATGTGGAAGCTGGATTTAGAAAAATTCTGGAATGGGTGAAGAGACAGTAAGCAGTGAACAGTGATCAGTAGGCAGCTGAGAGATGATGTGACGCGCCTGTTTTGTTGTATACTTCTAGAATTCATCCTTGACACTCCTTTCCCTCCGTCATAGAATCCCGCCCAACATGTTCGTGACTGTCCGCTTTTACGTTGCTTACTATTATTACGGCCTCCGCAATTCAGTTGCCGTTGGTGGCGCTTAAGCGAATAGAGTGATCAATCTGTAGGCTCAAAGAGCGAGACCACAACGGTCTCGCTCTTTTTGTTTTCTGCACTTACCCTGCCCTCTCCAAAAATGGGAGAGGGAAACAAGGAGCCATTATGACAATACGCGGCATCCGCGGCGCAACCACAATTGAATCAGACACCAAAGACAATATTCTTTCCGCGACGAAAGAATTACTCGATGCAATTCTGGCTGCCAATCTGGGCTTGCAAACAGATGACATTGCTTCGGCGATTTTCACTGTCACGGATGACGTCGTCTCGGCGTATCCCGCGCTGGCCGCGCGTCAAATTGGCTGGACTCAGGTCCCAATGATGTGCGCGCGAGAAATTCCCATCGAAGGAAGTTTGCCGTTGTGCATCCGTGTGTTGATTCATTGGAACACGGAAAAACCGCAAAGCGAGATCAAACACATTTACTTGCGCGAGGCCGTCCGCTTGCGGCCCGACTGGATTGCCGCGCCGTGAGCGTTGAAGGCTTGCCCTGAGCGAAGTCGGAGGATTGGAAGGTCGCAAGTCAATTAGCCTTCAACATGTAAACCTGTAACCGATTAGGAGAAATCGTCATGATGATCATTATGAAATCCGACGCAACACAAGAACAGATTGACCATGTGATCGAACACATCAAGGAAAACGGTTTGACGCCGCATATTTCACAGGGCGTCGAAGCGACCATCATCGGCGCGATTGGCGAAGCTCATAACGTTCCTACGGATCGCTTCGAAGGACTCGACGGCGTGGAAATGGTCAAGCGAATCACGCAGCCTTTCAAGCTGGCCTCGCGCCAATTTCATCCGCAAGATTCGATCTTTCCTCTTGACGGTTTCAAGATCGGCGGCGGCGATATCGCCATCATCGCCGGGCCGTGTTCGGTCGAGTCACGAGTGCAGATTCTCGAAACGGCGCAAGCTGTCCGTGAAGCGGGCGCGAACGCGTTGCGCGGCGGCGCCTTCAAACCGCGCACGTCGCCCTATGCTTTTCAAGGTCTGGGCGAGGAAGGACTCGAATATCTTGCTGAGGCGCGCGGACAAACGGGTATGCCCATCGTGGCCGAGATCATGTCGCAATCGCAGCTGGATGTGATGTTGAAGTATGTTGACGTGCTGCAGATCGGCGCGCGCAACATGCAGAACTATAACCTTTTGCGCGCGGTTGGCGAAACGCGTACGCCCGTTTTGCTCAAGCGCGGTTTGAGCGGAACGGTTGAAGAATTGTTGATGTCCGCCGAATACATTCTCGCCGGTGGCAATGGACAGGTGATGCTTTGCGAGCGCGGCATCCGCACCTTTGAAACTGCCACACGCAACACAACCGATATCAATGCCATCCCGGTGTTAAAAAGTCTCACGCATCTGCCTGTGATTCTCGATCCGTCACATTCCACCGGTCATGCCGATTACGTGACTGCCGTGGCGCGCGCGGCCATCGCGGCTGGAGCCGACGGCTTGATCATCGAAGTCCATCCCGACCCGGCGCACGCGCTTTCCGATGGACGCCAGTCGCTCAAGCCCGAACGTTTCGCGGAATTGGTTCGTCAGGTTGCCGCGATTGCCGGTGCTGTTGGCCGACGCATCGCCCCGATTCATCAAACCCAATTAAAGGAGGCGTGATATGCAAATCGAAGATGGCTTTGTTCTTGCAGATGCAAAAATCGCGATCAT
Source organism: Chloroflexota bacterium (assembly GCA_021824575.1). Taxonomy (GTDB): domain Bacteria; phylum Chloroflexota; class Anaerolineae; order Anaerolineales; family Villigracilaceae; genus Fen-1038. The sequence continues at coordinate 6,512 of JAKAKJ010000015.1, read as the reverse complement.
TGGATTGGGATTGATGGGCGGCTCGCTGGCATTGGCATTGAAAGGAAAATGCGCCGCGCTTTATGGGATTGATTCGGATCGCGCGGCGCTTGAGCTGGCTTGCCGTCAAAATGTTGTTGACCTCGCTGATGGCGATCCCGCTAAACTCCTGCCCGAATCCGATCTCGTTATTTTTGCCGCGCCCGTGCCCGCGATTTTGATTCTGCTTGAACAATTGCCATCTTTCACATCGAATCGCTGTATTGTGATGGATCTCGGTTCGACAAAACGATTGATTGTCGAAGCCATGTCGCGTTTACCCGAACGATTTGAGCCGATTGGCGGACATCCAATTTGCGGAAAGGAAAAACTCTCCCTCGCCAATGCCGAATCGACGCTTTACCAAAATGCGCCGTTCATTTTGACGCCGCTGGAACGGACGACGCAGCGCACTTTATCTGCCGCGCATCTAATCATCGAAGTGATTGGCGCAAAGGCAATGATTCTCGATGCGATTGAACATGATCGCATTCTCGCAGCCACAAGCCACTTTCCATTTTTACTTTCATCTGCGCTGGCGCTTTCCACGCCGAAAGACGTTGCTTCATTTGTTGGCCCCGGATTCAAATCCACAAGTCGTCTGGCTGGGACACCTTCATCCATGATGCTCGGCGTTTTGCAATCGAATCGCGAGAACGTTCTGGAAGTTTTGCGTTGCTTTCGCCATTCGCTCGACGAAATCGAATCTTCACTTATTTCCAACGATTCCGACTCCTTGCTTTCTTTACTTAATCAGGCGCAGGCCAGTTACCAAACTTTCACACATTGACTGCTTTCTGCTTACCGCCTCCTGCTTGCTGTTTCTGCCTCTTGCCTTCTGTTCCTGCTCCTGAAATGAAAATCATCCCTATCTCTCATCCTCTCAACGCCACCGTCCGCGTGCCCGGCTCCAAGTCGCTGACCAACCGCGCTTTGCTGATCGCGGCACTTGCCAACGGACAGACTCGACTCGCAAATGCCTTGTTTTCTGATGACTCGCTTTACTTTGCCAGAGCTTTGCAAGCGCTGGGCTTTGACATTCAACTTGACGAAGCAAATCATGAAATGACGGTTATGGGCTTGGGCGGGAAAATCCCAGTCAACAAAGCCCAACTTTTCATTGGCAATGCTGGCACAGCGGCGCGGTTCTTGTCCGCGTTTCTGACGCTCGGCAGCGGCAAATTTATTTTGGATGGCGACCCACGCATGAGAGAAAGGCCCATTTCCGACTTGGTTGATGCGCTCACGCAATTAGGCGCAAATCTTAAAACCCAAAATAATTGTCTGCCTGTAAAAATAATTGCTAACGGCTTGCCCGGCGGGAAAACAAAAATCGCCGGAAATATTTCGAGCCAATTTCTTTCGGCTTTGTTGATGGTCGCGCCGTATGCGAAATCGTCCGTCGAAATTGAGGTCACCACCGAATTGAATTCCAAACCGTATGTGGATATGACTCTTGCCATCATGAAAGACTTCGGTATCGAAATCGAACGATGTGATTATTTTCAATTTCTCATTCATCCTGCTTCCTATTCACCACTTACCACTTACCAAATCGAATCCGATGTCTCCGCGGCTTCCTACTTTTTTGCCGCGCCCGCGATTTGCGGTGGAACCGTTCGTGTCGAAAACATTTCGCGCCAATCAAAACAAGGCGACATCGCTTTTCTTGATGTTTTGAAACAAATGGGTTGCTCCACTGCCGCGAGTGCTCACTGTTTACGGGTCACTGGTCCCACTGAACTTTGCGGCGTTGACGTAGACATGCGTGACATCCCGGATACAGCACAAACCCTCGCCGCGATGGCGCCATTTGCATCTTCACCGACGAGAATCCGCGGAATAGCCTCGGCGCGCGTCAAAGAAACCGATCGCATTCACGCAACGTGTGCCGAACTCGCCCGCCTCGGCGTAAAAGTTGATGAACACGAGGATGGTATGACGATTTACCCTTGTCAGACTTTCAAACCTGCCAACATTCAAACCTACAGCGACCATCGCATGGCAATGGCATTTTCTTTAATTGGTCTGCGAGTTGACGGCGTAACCATCGAAAATCCATCTTGCGTCTCAAAAACGTTTCCGAATTATTTTGAAGCTCTGGAATCTTTGCGATGATTCGCCTTGGTCTGATTGGTTATCCATTGGAACACAGTTTATCGCCGAAGATTCATGATGCGGCATTAAAAGCGTGCGGACTCGGTGGCGACTATTCCCTATTTCCTATTTTCCTAAATAACGACCAAGCTTTGAGGGATTTACTTGTCCGCGTTCGCAGTGGTGAAATTCGCGGATTGAATGTCACCATCCCGCATAAACAAAATATTATTCAATTTCTGGACGAACTGACCCCGACCGCAAAAGCCATCGGCGCGGTCAACACAATCTTTCTGCGCGATGAAAAACTGGTTGGCGAGAATACAGACGCGCCGGGATTTTCATCTGATTTGAAGAAGTTCATTGGGGATAGGGAATTGGAAAATAGTAAATTGGCATTGGTTTTGGGAGCAGGCGGTTCGGCAAGAGCGGTCGTTTATGCTTTGATCAATGATGGATGGGACGTCACTGTTGCCGCGCGCCGATTCGAGCAAGCACAGGAACTGGCAAGGCTTTTTGAGAATGCTGATGCGATTGAATTCAATTTTCGAACATTCCAACATTTAAACGTTCAATTGATTGTCAACGCCACTCCCATCGGCATGTTCCCCAACATCAATCAATCGCCGTTGCCGGGCGAAATAAAGTTGTCCCACGATATCTTTGTTTATGATTTGGTTTATAACCCTCGCGAGACGAAATTAGTTGGAGATGCGCACACACAAGGATTGAATTCGATAACGGGCCTTGGCATGTTGATCGAGCAAGCCGCCCTCGCCTTTGAGATTTGGACAGGATGCAGCCCAGCACGCGACATCTTGCTCGAATCCATTAACCATTAACCATCTTTTTGGAGACCTTATGCTTCGATTTTTAACCGCTGGCGAATCTCACGGTCCATCGTTGACTGCCATCCTCGAAGGGATCCCTGCCGGGCTGAAACTCAACGCATCCATCATTGACTTTGAGCTGGCGCGCCGTCAAAAAGGCTACGGCTCCGGCGGACGGATGAAGATCGAAAAAGACGCCGCGCAGATTCTTGGCGGCGTGATGGATGGTCAAACCACCGGCGCGCCGATTGCGCTGCTTGTCGAAAATCTGGATCACGTTAAATGGAAAGGCAAAGCCATCGGGCCGATGACCCTGCCGCGTCCCGGCCACGCGGATTTGACCGGCGCGGTGAAATATGGCTATCATGATTTGCGCCCGGCGCTGGAACGCGCGTCGGCGAGAGAGACAACCATGCGGGTCGCAGTGGGCGCGGTGTGCAAACATTTTCTTTCGCAATTTGGAATCCTCGTTGGCGGATATGTGAAATCCATCGGCGGAGTCGAAGCCGAATTAAATGGAGGCGATTATCAGGTCCGGTTTGACGCGGCGGAGGAAAGTGATGTCCGCTGCCCGGATAAAGTCGCGGCGGAAAAGATGCGAAGTCGAATCGAAGAAATCGTCCATGCAAAAGACACTCTGGGTGGCGTCATCGAAATTGTCGCATTGAATGTCCCGATTGGACTTGGCTCGTTTTCGCAATGGGACAAACGTCTCGAAGCAAAGTTGGCGATGGCGGTGATGAGCGTCCAGGCGATCAAAGGCGTGGAGATTGGCGATGCATTTGAGAATGCAAAACAATTGGGAGCACAGGTGCATGACGCAATAACATTGTCAGATTCGAATCTTAATCGTTCGACGAATCGCGCAGGCGGCATCGAGGGCGGAATTTCCAATGGAAAACCTATCGTCATCCGCGCGGCGATGAAGCCGATTGCGACAACATTGACTCCGCAGCAAACGGTTGATCTTGCCAGTAGGCAGGAATCTCCAACGAAATACGAACGTTCGGATTTTTGTCCGGTTCCGCGCGCCGTGCCAATTTTGGAAGCGATGGTTGCGTTCGTGCTGGCTGACGCGTTGATCGAAAAACTGGGCGGCGATTCGATGAACGAAATGCTGCCGCGCTTTGAGACGTTGCGAAAAGCGTCGCTTGAAGATTTGCAGATGGATAACATTCCGCATTTGTTTTGGGAGTAAGCGTTGGTCGAGTAGTTCTGAGCAACAGCGAGGAATGTATCGAGACCAACTAATTTAAATGAGCGGTCTTGATACGAGCGAGAAAAATACCCGCTTTACTCGGTCACCGATGGATAAATTGATGATGAAACACATCTTTCTTTATGGCCCGCCAGGAACAGGCAAGTCAGTCATTGGCAAAGCATTGGCTGAAAAGTTGCGCTTGCCTTTTGTTGACTTGGATTGTGAAATAGAAAAATCTGCCGGTAAGCCAATCTCGCAAATGATGAAGGAGAATGGCGAAGACGCGTTTCGAGATTTGGAATCGGCTGTGTTGCAAAATATTGTCAGCAACGAAGAAAGCGTTGTAGCACCTGGCGGCGGCGCATTGTTGCGTGACGAAAATCGCGCGTTTGTGGAAAGCCGAGGTAAAGTTGTCCTGTTGATGGCCGAGTTGCCAACTTTGCTTGAACGTTTGCAAAAGGGAAATGAACAGCGCCCATTGCTGGCTGGAAATTTGACTTCAAAGCTCATGTCGCTGCTTGAGAAACGAAAAGAGCATTACGCATCGTTCCCTTTGAAAATTCATGTGGATGGGAAATCTGTGGAGCAAAGCGCGCGTGAGTTGCAAATTGTTTTGGGACGATATCATTTGTCTGCGATGGGGGAATATGATGCCATCGTAGGTCAGGTTTCTAACCTGACAGAGTTTCCGATGCGAAGCCCGATCATCGTGACCGACGAGAACGCGGCAAAGTTTCACCTCGAAAAAATGGAATCAATTTTGCAGGCATCTGGCTTTGAGCCAAAACATGTGATTGTGCCTGCTGGCGAAGAACATAAAAATCTTGGAACCGTTTCCCGTTTATGGAAAGTTTTCCTCGATAATGGTCTTGACCGCAAAAGTACGGTCATCGCGTTGGGCGGAGGCGTGATTGGTGATATGGCGGGGTTTGCGGCTTCAACTTATATGCGCGGCGTTGATTGGGTTTGCGTGCCGACCACATTGCTTGCAATGGTCGATTCTTCGTTGGGCGGCAAAACGGGATTCGATTTGGCCGAAGGAAAAAATCTGATTGGTTCATTTCATCCGCCGAAGCTGGTTTTGGCTGACGTGGAATTTTTGAAGACTTTACCAGACGCCGAATTGATTTCCGGCATGGCGGAGGTGGTGAAGCATGGGATCATTTCTGATCCAGAATTGTTTTATTTGTGCGGACGCGGTTCGGAGTGGGTGAAAAACAATTTGGAGGAAATCGTCAAACGCGCGATGGCGGTGAAGATTAAAATCATCGAGGACGATCCGTATGAAAAAGGATTCCGCGCGGCGCTGAATTTGGGTCACACCGTCGGGCACGCGGTGGAATGGGTGAGCGGATTCCAATTGCGGCACGGCGAAGCCGTGGCGATTGGGATGGCGGCTGAGGCGAAGCTCGCGGAACGTTTAACGGTGGCCGCTAAAGGGTTGTCGGATGCGGTGGCTGAGTCGCTGTCGGCGCTGGGATTGCCTGTCCAAATTCCAAACGATATGCCGCGCGAAGAAATCATCCGCGTAATGCGCGTGGACAAAAAGAAAAATGCAATGGCGATTCGTTTTGCTTTGCCTGCCGAAATTGGGAAAGTCGAATTGGTGGATGTGACGGATTTGGAAGCAGTATTGGAATGATGTCATTGCGAGCGTAGCGAAGCAATCTTGTATCTACAACGAGGAGATTGCTTCGGGCCTTGCCCTCGCAATGACATGAAAGAGGAAACATGAAGATTTTAATTTTGCATGGCCCGAATTTGAATTTGCTCGGCACGCGCGAGCCGGAGGTCTATGGCGCGATGACCATGGATCAGATCAACGCGAAAATCATCGAGCTTGGAAAAGAATTGGGCGCGGAAGTTAAATGCCAGCAGTCCAATCATGAAGGCGCGTTGATCGATGCGCTTCATGATGCGCGCACTTGGGCGGATGGAGTCGTGTTCAATCCCGGCGGATATACCCACACCTCGGTCGCATTGCGCGATGCGATCAGCTCGATTCAGATTCCGGTGATTGAAGTGCATCTGTCGAATGTATATGCACGCGAGGAATTTCGATACCAATCCATGATCTCGGCAGTGTGTAAAGGGAAAATTGTTGGACTGGGATGGAGATCGTACGCGCTGGCTCTAAGGGCGTTGATTGAGATGATTCACGAAAAATAATTGGGCCTGTCTGATTGGCTAGGTCAAAACTCCCCTCTCGATAGGGGAATTTTCTATTGTGCGAATTTAAGATGTTCAGGGAAGGAATCATGATATGAAAAAATCCCTGAAAATCGTAAGCATCCTTTTTGCGCTGGCTGTTATTGCTGTGATCGTAACCGTTTTGCTCACACCGTGGATGGATCGTTGGGGCGCGA
>JAKAKJ010000002.1 GCA_021824575.1 Chloroflexota bacterium | reverse complement strand
ATCAGTAATCAGTAAGCAGGTACAGGGCAGATGTAAGAAGCTGCCCTGTTCATTTGTAAACCTGCTCCATTTGATGCGCGTGATAATGGGCAAGGTTGCAGCGATGAAGCAAATCGTGATCTTCCAAAATCTCCTGCGGATCGCCCGCAGCTACAACCCGGTGATCTTCTGAAAACACACAAATTCTGGACGCAATCTCTTCAGCAAACGTCAGATCGTGTGTGGCGGTGATGACGGTTTTGCCGTCACTGCGCTGCTTCAAAATAAATTCGATCAGCCACGACTGGCTGCGCGGGTCAAGGCCGATTGATGGTTCATCCAACAGCCAGACATCCGGATTCAGACTGAGCAGCGACGCCAGGGCCACGCGTCGCTGCTCACCGCCAGATAGACGATGGGGTGCGCGTTCCCGAAGCTTTTCGATGCGGAGAGCTTCGAGCGCGGCGTCGACGCGGCGATTCACTTCGGCGGGCGACAAGCCCAATTGCAGCGGGGCAAAAGCCACTTCATCCAGGACCGACGCGGAAAACAATTGGACATCGGTGTCTTGAAAGACCAGCCCAACGCGTCGACGAAAGGCAAAGTTAAAGTCATCATCGCGCAAAGCTTCTTCCGTCAGCGGATTCCCAAACGCGTAGATTTCGCCATCCGCTGGAAAATACAATCCATCCAGCAATTTGAGCAGCGTACTTTTTCCACTGCCGTTTGCGCCCAAAATGATCAGCGACTCTCCGGCATGGACGGACAGATCAACACGATCCAAAGCCGTTTGATTCCCTTCATATTCAAACGAGACTTGCCTGACATCAAAAATATTTTTCGTATTCAAAGCTGCATACCTCATAAATGGGCCGGCATCTCAACGGCCCAAAACGATGGACAGGGTTGTAATGCCAAGAAAAACGAACAGCCACAACCAATCTTTGGACTGCATTCGGAACGATTTCAATGTAACGATGGTCCCGCGATAACCGCGCGATTGCATGGCAAGATAAACTTCACTGCTCAAACTGAGTGACTTATCCAACAATGTCGCACTGACAGCGGCCAGCATTTTCTGATTTTCGGATGTGTTCAATCGCCCAACCATGCGGCTCTTGCGTGATAAAAACATATCGTTGGCTGTGTGAAGCAGCAGATAAATATAGCGATACGTCATGCCGAGGATCAAAATAAAAACATCCGGCACGCGCAAAACGCCCAACGCACTCAGAACAGTATTCCACGGAGTTGTGAGGATCAACAAGAGAGTCAACGAAACCGACGTGCTGACTCGCAGAAGCAAAAAGGCCGCGGAAGTCAAACCTGTTTGGGTGATAATCAGTCCCAGCGGCAAATGCAAAAACGCGGGGCCAGGCGTGATGAACAGCGCAGGCAAAACAATCAGCCCCGTGAAGAACGGAAGCGCCAGCCAGACGCGTTTGATCAGGAAACCCGCCGGGATCGCGGAAGTCCATGCGAAAAGCAATGTCAGGAAATAGATCGCAAGAAGAACAAACAAACTGTGCGATAAAGCGACGCCGATCAGCAATGCCAAAATCGAAATCACTTTGACGCGTGCGTCCAGCGATTGGAACAAGCCTGCGCGCGCGCTGATCTCTTCCGCAAACAATGCCTGCTCAAGAGTCTCCGTAATGCCATGCAGAGTGTGTTCCAAAATGTCGCTCCTTTTACTGGAGCGCTTTAAGGATGATGTGTTTTCCATGAAATAAAAATTACGAATTTTTTCGTTCTCGCGTTTTGCCGCCAGCCGTTATCAGCATGGTGAACAGCCAGACTACAATTGTCACAACAACAATTCCCAGAACCGCCGAGAGCAAATATCCAAGACTGGCGTTGCCCAGTGCGCGCAAGTTATATCCGGCCAATGGCGCGCCCCATAACCCGGACAGCTTTTCCAATCCAGATGGAATGAACGACAATCCCTGGCTGGCAAGCTGCTCGGTTCCCCACTCGCCCCAGGCGGTTCCCGGCGCAAGCAAACCCAGCGGAGTCGCAACGATCAACGCAATCAAGATTATCAAAGGCACGCGCAGTTTCTGCCAGATTCCAACTTCACTGAGCACCGCGGGTTTCTCGGCGGCTTGCAGCACAGCAATATTCGAGCGCTGCAAGTATGCCACCACCAGAGCGGCCAGCAAGCCTTCGGCTACTGACGCGAGGATTGCATGAGGAATGACCATCGCTGGAATCGAAATCGAGAGGGGATATGGCGCATACAGCGGCGTTCCATTCGCGGACTTGAACAGAAGCGGCTGGATGCCAAACTCAACGCCTGCGAAGAATGCCGCCACGGTTACGCCTGTCCAGCCGCCTATTGCGGCTCCAACCAACCGGCGCGGGGACGTCAGCGGCTGGTTTTTCGAAAAGGCCCGATAGATGGCATAAGAAATGTACGGGACAGTGACCGCCATATTAAACGAGTTGGCTCCCAGCGCAGTGATACCGCCATCCCCAAAGAAAAAGGCTTGAATGATCAATGCAATCGAAACCACGATCGTGGCAGCTTCCGGCCCCAGGATGATCGCGGCAATAGTGGCCCCGATCGCGTGCGCGGTTGTCCCGCCGGGGACCGGGAAATTGAACATCATAATCACGAATGAAAAAGCCGAAAGCAAAGCAATCAACGGGACGCTGCGCGCATTCATTGTTTCGCGAATCTTTCGAATGCCAATCACCCAGAATGGGAGAACGATCAAAAACATGATCAGGCATGTGAGCGGGCTGAGATACCCGTCGGGGATGTGCATCGCCGTTGTGCCAAGCCAGATGAGCAAGGCAGCGTAGTAAATCAGGAAAAATTTGATGGTTCGAGATTTGAGAAACATTCGGACCTCGCTTTTTGAACGTTCAGAAACGATCCAATTGCATAAAAATTAAATTTATCCTGCCTCCTTTTGGCACTTTGGGCAAAGGCCAAGGAGCGTTACGTGGCTGTTGATAAAGCGGTAACCACTCGATGCTTCCAGCTGGCGGATGGCTGGTTCAAGCGCATCCAGCCCGACCTCGAGACTGCTCCCGCACGAACGGCAGATCAGATGATGATGGCTTTCTCCGACAATCTGATATGCCAACTGTTTCTTTCCAACAATGTGAGCGGGCATTGCCAAGCCATTTTTGGCAAGGAACTCCAGCGTCCGATACACGGTGGGATACGTGAGTCCCGGCGCCTCGCGGCGCGCCCGCTCAAAGATTTCAGCAGGCGAAAGATGATCTCCCGAATGATGCAGCACATGCAAAATCGCCTTGCGCTGGGAAGTCATCCGAAAGCCGCGCGCACGCAGTTCAGGAGCGTAAAGGGAAGCACATGACATATTTTTCCTTATTGCAAATTTTTGCAATAAATTACAGGTATAGAATACCCCATCCACTCGATTCTTACATTAACAAAAAATAAGCTGGCGCTGTTCGTGGAACACGCAGCAGCCCATTCATGGCTCCCATTGAAATGGCATAATGGCATAAAGATAAGGTTTGCCGCCCAGATATTCCATGCCAATGACCCATGTGCGCCAGTCCATGTTTCCGTTTGCCGATGTGCCAGGAAAATACACCGAATAGAAATTGATTCCCTGATACGGCCACGAAGCCTGATACGTTGTCCCGCCGACCCGGATTTGGTCACAGGTCAATGTGTAACTTTTGTTGAAGACATCGAGCAGAGACGGCAGGATAATCTCGTGGAAGGAACCTTTGGTTTCCAATCCACTTCCGGGTGCGGCTCCCCAATCAACCTGAAACGTCGAATCAAACAGAAATTGCGCGTGTGTCTGATCGTAATTCACCACGCGTCCATCGCGGTAATAACGCACATCCATGCCGTGTGCGGGACTGACGAGATTTGCCAATGATTTCCCATCGGATGACTGCAACGCAGTTTTAAAATTGGCAATCAAAGCCGTCGCCTGCGCGTCCGCGCAAAAATCGGCTGGCGCGATTTGCTGCGTCACAATAAACTGTGGAATGGAGGCAGATGGGAGCGGAGTCGAAATTGCCGTTGGAGGCAGATTCGGCGTGAGCGCAATCGCCGTCAGCGAAGCGGCGGGAAAAATTGTCGGCGCGGGAGAAGTCAAAGTTGGCAGCGCCGCCGAAGTCGGAGTCGGATTCGATGTCGTATAACGCGTGAACGAACATCCCGATATTGACGACAAAATCAAACCGATAAGAAGTAAAGTCAAATGAAACTTTTTCATCTTTACTCCTTTCAAACAAAACCGGCGATGGACTCGCCGGTTTCATTTTACTTCTGTTGTTTCGCTTCGTCAGCCATCTTTTGGATGATTTTTCTCCCAACCATTCCGAGGCCTGAAACCGGATTCGCCAATGTCGCGACAGCCACATCGAGAATGTCGGGCGCCATGCGTTGGATGTTGCGAAGATGGCGAAGGATTCCGCTTTCGTCGGGCTGTTCACTTTTTTGAATCGCAGACTCGACATCTTTGATCTCGGCTTTGACATCTTCCTTGACCGCAGGCAAAAGATTGGCGTGTTCATCCACAGCGCGATAAATCTGCATAAAGGCGGATGAAAGGTTGAGCGTGTTTTGCGTGATGGCGTTATTATCGCCCATGATGATATTGCTGTTATTCACATCTCCGCCAATCGCAATGCTGTGATCGCCCGTTTGAATTTTCTTGTTATCCGTCATGCAATCTCCTCACTGTTCGCTGAATACTGCTCACTGTTACTGATTACTTTCTTTCGGCGCGATCACCACGCGGAAACCCAAATCATCGTTGAACATCAGCGGCGTGGACCAGTTCGAAAATGAGCCGCGTGCGAACCATTGATAACCCATCCACGAACCGCCGCGCACGACACGATATTGGTTGTTATCTTCATACCACGAGCCGGTCCATTCCCAGACATTTCCACTCATATCCCACGCGCCGTCCGGGCTGACTCCCTGTGGGAATGTGCAGACCGCGGTTGTCCCGCCAAGGCCCGAACCTGTCGGATCACTGTCCCAGGTGTTGGCGGCATTCTTGTCGAATGCTTCGCCCCACGGATATTCCAAACCGTTCACGCCGCGCGCCGCACGTTCCCATTCCATTTCGCTTGGCAGCCGGATGGCATATCCATCCGGCACGGCAACGATTTTTTTCGCGAGCCATTTGCAATACGCTTCGGCCTCGAACCAGCATACGCCGACCAACGGAAAAATCGGATTGCTCAAGATTTCAGTATGCCAATAATTGGGCGCCCCGCGTCGTTCAGGCGGACGATGATCGAGCCAGTCGCGTTCGACGGCCTCCAACGAACGCGCATCATATTTTCCGGTGCGCCACTCCCAGCCATCATCGCTCCAATATTCGCGCCGCTGGTATCCGCCTTCCTGAACGAAACGCGCAAACTGAAAATTCGTGACAGGATATTTTGCGATCCAATAGCGATACGGAATGGATTTCTTTTCCTTCTTGACGCCAAACAGGAAATCGCCGGATGCGACTTCGACAAAGCGATCCAAATCGGGCGGACGCCATCCGAGCCGACCAAGCAGCATTCCAGAACGCCGCCTCAAATCCGGATGAACGGCCGGACTCTGCATCGAGGGAATCAACTCATGGACGACGCGTTCGCGCGCCTGCGGCGGGACGCCCCCGGGCCATGTATCCAGCACCGCCTCGCCTGCCAACGCAACTGACTCGCCAGCGGGTTCCACTTTCAGGTGAACAATGGATTCAACCACCTCGCCCGCGACTTTTGGCAATTGCTGGCGAATGCCAAGGTAGCCAATCGTCAATAAAGTTACTTCATGCCAGGCTTGTTCGCCGATGTGCGGCGCAAGCAAATCAGTGATCGGCTTGGAATTGCCCTGGCCGCTCAATGCAATCGCGACGGCGGCGAGATATTCCTCGAATGTCAGATGGATGAATCCAAATTCGCCCGGACCGCGCTCGAGCAAAAGCGCGGCGTGGTCGCGCACATCCTGCAGGAATTGCCGCGCCGCGGTCTGCGGAGAATGTTCGCCGCGCTCGGCAAAGATCTCTTCCAACTTGCGGCGCAAATCTTCGCGGTTGACCAACCCGACGCCAGGGCTGACTTCATGCATCCACAATGCGAGAGGAGCCAGCACGCGTACCGTCTGAATTTCGTCCAGATCGCGGCCGGGCGCGCGGCCCGATAAACTGCGCGCGCGGTTCCACGTCGAAAGAAGTGTGGTGACGTATTGATCGTAAAGCTGGACTCGGCGTTCAGGCAAAGACACACCCTGGCGTTTCATCAAAGCCAATATCGTCAACAATAGCGGAGTCGAAGCCAGACGGCGCACGCCTTCATTCTCGTGAATCGCATCCAGCAATTCACGGCGGTCGGCCTCTGCATCGGCGAGCGCGACCGCGGTGCTTCCCTGCGCCTGCTTTTCGATCGCATGAGTCCAGCGGCTGACAAAGTCTTCGATCTCACCATCATCGAAATCCACCAGCGTACACTCCGCCAAACCTTCAGCCGACGGGCGCACGGAACGATAGCCAACGATGCGGCTGGTCAGCACAAACTTGTTTCCGTTGCGGCGATGGAAAGCATAGAAGTCCGTGACGCGTTCCACCACCGTGTTACGCAAATTCAAATCGCGGACTTCATCCAGTCCATCCAAAAGGATCAGGGCGCGGCCAGCTTTCAGTGCTTCGCTGAGCATCGGGCCGATCGGCAAGTCCGCGCCGATACCCGTGAAATATTCGGCAATGAATTCATCCAGGGGGACATCCCGGGATTGCAGCGCGTTGGCAAAGGCCGCGATTGGCAGCAAAATCGGAAGCCAGTCGCCAAGCCCAATTTGCTCGCCCTCGGCTCGCGCGAGACGCAGAGCCAGATATTTTAAAAATGTGGTTTTGCCCGCGCCGGGATCGCCAAGAACAATCACCCCGGAGTGTTCTTTCAAAATATTCAATACTGGTAATGATTCGCTCAAATGCAAGGATTGTTCTTCGTCTGTCGGCTGACGGCCTGCCAGGCTCAAATTGCGCTGCCAGGTTTCGCCTTCGGGCAATTCCAGCCGCGCTTTGAGCGGAACGTACAGATCGAGCAGATTGAGCTTCAAGGGCACGCGGTCCGAGACGCCCATGCCTTTGAGGCTGAGATAATAATGCCGGTCGAGAAGATAGTTGAGATAAGCCGTCGTGGCAACGCGTAAATCTGTGGCAGGCAGGGCCGGTTTGAAGTGCTGCCCAGAGCGTGTCGAAGGGTCCCGCCAAAGCCGCTCGGCCAGCACCACCGTCTGGGCATGGATGATGGTGCTGTCCGCCACGTCACCTTGAATCGCCACACTTGAGTCGCCCGTCCGCACCGATTGGACGCGTCGGGGACGCGGTCGTGTAGCAGCCGCTAACGGGTCAGTTGCATCGAGCATCTTCATTTGAGTCTCCAATTCGGCAATTTCCGCCAACGCGGATTCATCAGGCTCGGCGCGTAAATTTTGAAGTTCCCTGATTTTTTGTTGAATTTGGGCAATTTTCTTCTGTGAATCGGCCATGTGTCCCATTCCTTTAACATTCGCAAAAAGTATACAGCGGTTCGCCGCATCGCGGGCTTTCTTTCTTGAAAGGCTTGACAGAAAGGAAATCGGGCATATAATTCGGCCAATCTGAAAAACAAAAGACTTTGAAGAGGACGAGTACGTGCTGGATGACGGTACATGGTAGGTAAAACGCCTACCACCTAGAGAGCAGGCGATTGGTGAAAGTCCTGCCCGAACCAACAGCACCGAATGGCCCTCCGAGTTTGAAGGCGAACGGGCGCAAGCCCAAGTATCCTGAACGGGTCGCTCCCGTTACAGAGCTAGGATATCAGCCGAAAGGCTTGTATCTGAAGAGTGAGGCTGGCCAAGTTCCCGTTGCATCACAACGGGATTTTTTGTCAACCTAAGTTGGGTGGCACCACGGTCGCGAAGCATACGCGTTCGTCCCTTGTATGGGACGAACGCGTTTTTGTTTCCATCGTCCCGTCAACAACGGAAGAAGAGAAAGGAAGAAAAAATGAACACTCTAATTGAAGTACCTGATCTGATCATGCCAGAGGAAGTCATCATTCAAGAAAAGGATTGTGTGTGCATTGATGATTTATCCCTGACGGCCGAGCAGGTTTTGGCGGAGCAAATCGAACGCGTGGGTAACAAAGATAACGTCACGCCGCTTTTCATCCCATAGGTGATTCAATGTTCAACATTTCTTTTCATCCACCCTGAAGAGCTTTGATTTGATCCATCAAAAAAATAAACCAAATTTCAAATCAAAAATCATAAGGAGAAAAAATGTC
>JAKAKJ010000093.1 GCA_021824575.1 Chloroflexota bacterium | reverse complement strand
TAATGTTGTCCAATCAACTCGCTGCTGCAAAAGGAAGGGAGAATGCATCGCACCCAAAGGAAAATCCCAAGTCAGCCAAAACGTTTTGAACATTTTCTGCCGCATTGGTTTTTTCTGGGCATTGTCTTTCTCGTTCTGATGGTTTCGTTGGCGGGACCAGAGTGGCTGCCTCCTTCCCGGGTTCCCGACCGGCTCGTGACTTATCCATTTGGGCCGGGAGTGGCGCAGGCTTTTATAGATAGAATTCGTGGGTTGATCCCCTCCGCTGGAGTGCCCTAATGAAGATGTATAAGATATCGTTAATCTTGAGCCTTTTATTCTTGCTTTCCAGTTGTGGCTCGCCGTTCGCACCAGTTGTGATAGCGCCAACAGATGTGCCAGTACTATCTTCGCCTAGTGATCTTCCAAAATCGTTGGCAGAGAGAATGATCCTGTGGAATGGCGGCGTGCTTAGTCTAAAAAATCCTGCTGGAAAAACAGATACAACGTCGCCGGAGGAGACTTTTGGTTTTTTTCGAATATCTTCCGACAATCATTATATGGTTTATCGTGCACAATCAATAATTGCCGACGGAGGACTACCGAAACTTGGAGATGACAAGATAATGCTATGGAATCTCCAAACTGGACAGAAGAAGATACTGGTTAGCAAAGCGCAATCGTTTCCTAATGCAGTGCTGTTCGCGGCTCCCACTTTTACGCCGGACGGAAAAAAAGTGGTCTTCCTAGTATCTTGGGCACATGCCGATGACTTGGCTGAGATAGACTTGGCAAGCGGCAAGATACAACGGCTGAACGTGAATGTGCTAATCACCAACTTTGGATATCCCGATGTCTCCAAGGACGGCCAAATTGTAGTGATCTGCAAAGGGCCCAAGGCTGATACCGCCTCCGAGTTGTGTTTGTTGGATAACAATGGAAAGTTCGTTCGTTATCTCACATCAGAAGGCGATCCATCACCGGGCAATGGTTTGTTCACACCCGATGGGCAATATATTGTCTATGATAGTTGGTACAAGTTATATAAAGTCCGCGTCAACGGGGTTGGCCGCCAGCAGATTGCACCATGCGGAATGCTGGCGCCTGATTTGGTAACAGATGCTTACACACTAGTGACGTGTTATGTCTCGCAAAAGCCAGATTGTTACGCCCTCTTTATTGCCAGTTTGGATGGACGCGAATTCCAGCGAATCGGGTATGTGGAACCCGTTTGCAATAACCAGTAGCCGCATATGTTTTGGGAGAATCTTCGGAATCTGTATTGTGTCAGGTAAACGATGCTCAACAATCTCGAATCCCGTTGGCCGTTCCTTTCCATCTTGCTATTGCTTATCCTGCTTGCAGGGTCGATCTTCTCTCCCGCGTTAACAGGCATACTGGCGCGTCTCGTACTCATGCTAGGTCCCGGCATGGCAATCGCGTTCATCATTTGCAGGCAAGCGCAAGCTTATCGTGCGGGCAAGATTGACACCGCCGCGATGGTTCGTCACATCTTCTTTGAAGTGTTGGGATTGCTGCTGGCGATGGCCTTGGCGATCCTGCTGTCACAGGTCGCGGCGGGATTGGCTGTTCCCCTGTTGGGAAGCGGGCTGGTGAGCACCGTCATCCTAATGATCGCGGTCGTGCTGCTGGGATTGGGTGCGGCATGGCTGGTCAAGGTGACGTGGGGAAGACTTATCACAAAATAAAAATGCACCGCAGATATTTATTGTGCGGTGTGCGAGCCACCTACTGCCTTTTGCTCACTGGTTACTGATTACTGAACACTGTTCACTTTTCCCCTTCATACACATAACCCGTGCCGCGTACGCTTGCTACACGCTCCGAAAGCGACGGGAAGTTTTCCAGTTTGTGGCGCAGACGGCTCACCAGCGGACGCAAAATCTCTGGCGCTTCACGTTGTGATGTATCGTAACCTTGCACAAGCAAAACCAGTTCGCGATGCGAAAAGACCTTGCCCTCGTTCTCCATCAAGATTCGCAGCAAACGTCCTTCAGCAGGCGTCAAATGCTCCAACTTTTTTCCAAAACGAATCTGTCGCCGGGAAAGATCAACCAGCGTGCCATCCTTCAGTTGAAATTCCTTGATCGTCTCGTCCATTTCGACAATGTCCCGAACGCCGCTCTTCGCCTGTAATTTCGTTGAGCGCCGCGTCAAACCTTTTTTAACGCTGGCAAGGACTTGTGCCGGCGACGCAGGCTTTGTCAGATAATCGTGGATTCGCAAACGCAACGCCTGGATCGCGGAATCGGTCGAGCCAAACGCCGTCAACAAAACGATTTCCGTATCGGGCGAGACTTGATTTACAACCTGAATGACTTCCAAGCCGTCCATGCCGGGCATTCGCAGGTCAACGATCATCAAGTCAATGGGATGCGTACGCACCCACTCAATCGCGGCCTGACCGTTGGAAGCCGAAGCTACGGTATAGCCCTCGAGCTTCAGGATATCTGTCAGCGATTGGCGTGCGACATCTTCATCGTCCACAACGAGAATATTTGATTTCATCGTTTTCCTCCTGCGGGTAGAAAGACTCGAAAGCAGGCGCCCTTTCCGTGATCCGGGAGCAGCTCAAGCGTCCCGCCATGAGCGGTGATGATATTGTAACTCACCGTCAGGCCAAGTCCGGTCCCGCCATCCTTTGTGCTGAAAAAGGGTTCGAAAATGCTGGATTGTTGTTCGGGCGTGATGCCAATCCCACTATCCTGAAAAAGAATCTCCGCGCCGCCCTTTACAGAACGGCCCATGATTTTCAGGTCGCCGCCATCGGGCATCGCATCCAACGAATTCAGAATCAGGTTGATGAAGACTTGCTGGATCTGGCCGCTGACCGCCATCACATCCGGGATCGAGGCGGGCATCTCGACTTTGGTCTGGATCCCGTGTTCCGTCAATTGCTTTTGAGTCAAATTGAGCACGTAATTGAGCAGTTCGCACAAATTGACTTTTTCTGGCTTGGCCGCGCCGGGACGGTAGAAATCCAGCATTCGCTTGACCGTGACCGATAGCCTTTCGACCTCGGCGCGCGCCATATCGAAATATTCCTTGCGCTTCTCCGGGGGCAAATCCTCGCGGCCAGCCAGGTGCATACAGTTCTGCACCGACTGGAGCGGATTATTCACTTCATGTGCGATGGACGCGCTCAAGCGCCCAGCCGCCGCCATCTTTTCGGCCTGCAAAAGCGCGGCCTGAGATTCTTCTATCTTGCGGATGTAAGCGCGCTGTTCGTCGTAAAGCCGCGCGTTCTCGATGGCGGCCGCGGCCTGCCGCGCAAGAATCTGGAACATCTCGAGGTCGGCTTCGCCAAATGTGGGCGCGTCCGGATTCCGTCCCGCGAAGAAGACGCCGCGAAATCCCTGGCGGATAATAGGAATGAACATCGCCGCGCCGATCTCGGCTTTGCGGAGTCGGATCTGCGAGTTGGCATCGCCCGGCCCCCGCGAATTGATCAACAGCGGCACTCCGCTTGCATCCACCTGAATAATGAAGTCCGTCAATGTTTTGCCTTGTCCCGCCAAATGGACAAATCGCTCTTCTTCCGGTGAATATTGGAAATAGGCTGCGTGCTGGCACCGCAATTGTCCGAGGATGGCGCTGACGATCAGCTCAAGCAGCGATTCGCTTCGGGTTTCAGAGAGAAGCGATTCAGTAACTTCGAACAATGGCCGCAGCGTGTGAAGCCGCGAAGCATCGTGCTTCTGCTCGCTGTCAGCCAGGGCTTGATGTACTGCATCCACCAATTCGCTGCTTTTTTCAAAGGGCTTGAGAAGTAATCCATCCACGCCCTGACGCAGCGCGTGGATCGCTGTCTCCACCGTCCCGAAACCGGTCATCACCAGAACGGCGATTTCAGGCTGGAGTTTGCGCGCATGCGTGATGACTTCAAAGCCGTCCACCTCGGGCATGCGGATATCAACCAGCAGGAGGTCCGCCTTATTTTGTTTGAGCCAGTCCACCGCTTCGCGCGGGTCGGTCATTGCGGTCACAAGATATCCGGCACGCGTCAGCATGCGCTTGCATAACAATGCAATGCCCGGTTCGTCATCCACAACCAAAACGGAAATTGGATCCATGATTAGATTGGCAGCCAGACTACAAAGGTCGAGCCGGTTCCTGGCTGGCTCTCCACTTCAATTGTACCGCCGTGATCGGTGACAATGCCATACGTCACTGAAAGTCCCAATCCCGTTCCGCCAGCATTTCCTTTCGTTGTAAAGAATGGTTCGAAGATTCGATCCCTGTTCTGCGGCTCGATGCCAATGCCGCTGTCTTTAACGGTGATGACCACCCACCTCCGGCCATCCTTGTAACGAGCCTCGGTAAGAAGCTTTAGTTTTCCGCCGTTGGGCATTGCCTGAAGCGCATTATGGATCAAATTCAAAAGAACCTGCTTCATTTGATTGCTGTCCACCGATACCCACGGCAAATCCTTCGCCAGATTGACATCCAGTTGCACGCCGCTCGTGTGGATCAGGTGCCGCGTCAACGCGAGAACGTCATCAGCGATCTCGTTCATATCGGACCGGGCGCGGGTTCGCTCGCCCTGGCGGGCAAAATCCAACAGCCGTCTGACAACCGCGCGCGCCCGCAGCGCTTCGCGCAGAATCATTTCCATATCCGCGCGGTGCGGCGCGTCGCTTGGCATTTCGTCCAGGATCAATTCACTGAAGCCAGTCACGGTTGTGAGCGGATTGTTCAATTCATGTGCGATGCCGGCGGCCATCTCGCCGACTGCTGCCAGCTTTCCTGCCTGCACAAGCCGACTCTCGGTTTCCTGCTGGGCTGCCATACGCGCCCGCAATTCAACCTGCGTCGAACGCAGTTGTTGTACAGTCTCCTGCAATCGTTGATATTGGTCTGAACTCGATACGACCGTAGCCAACACGCCAGCCAGTGATTCCATCGCCAGCAAATCGTTGTTGGTGAACGCGTTCTTCTGGCTGCTTTCCACGTCAATGATTCCAAGAACGCGGTCGCCGTCCTTCAATGCAACGCACATCTCCGACCCCGGGTCCCAACCGCGCAATGGTTTGTAAAGTTTGTCGTGACCGGTATCGTTGACCAACACGCTCTCGCCTGTGAGAAAAACATGCCCCGTGATGCCGTCATTTACAATGAAGTTCTCGCCTTCCAACATTCGTCGAACAAGGCTTGCGCGCGATCCGCCAAAACCAAGGACCGGATTCTCAGGATCATCGCCCAACAACAAAACGCCCGCCATCTCATAGGCAAAATATTCTGCCAGTAAATCGGCGGTGACTTGTGCCATTTCCTTTTTTTCATTCAACCCGATCACCTGCTGAACCATTTCATGGATCAGTCCCAGGTTGCGGGCACGCGCTTCCGCTTCTTCGCGCAGACGTCCATACTCAACCAGCCCTGCGAGATGGCTGGCCAGTACCACCATCAAATGTTCGTCATATTGGCTGAACGCGCCGAGGCGCGGACTCTCCAACGAAAGCAGGCCAATGGTCTGGCCGCGATATTTCAGCGGAACGAGAAGGCTCGATCTTGCATTGGGATAAACGGGCTTGAAGCCGGGCATGGATTCATTCAGGCGCAGGATTCGCCCATCGAGGAACGGCAAAATGAAATGTCCCGCGAGAGCCGTGCTCTGCGTGCTGAACTTTCCGTCGCGGTTGCCAAATTCGCGGACAAGTCTGCCATCCATCGAAGGCAGATAAAGCGCGATCAATTCCGTGCTGAAAGACCGGGAAAGAAGTCCGAACACGCGCCGCGCAATCTGATCGAGGTTTTGAGCCGAAGAAATGGTGAGAGCAAAATCGTTGAGAAGCGCAAGGCGGCGCAGGTGTCCGATCATTTCATTGAAAGTGAAAATGACTTCGACCGACGGCGAAACCCTTTTGGCAAGTTCTCTTAATTGCTTCCATTCATCCTGATCGAACTCGCGCGCACTCCACAACGATACCGCGCCGATCAAGCGATGGC
The DNA here is from genome assembly GCA_021824575.1 of Chloroflexota bacterium. Classification (GTDB taxonomy): domain Bacteria; phylum Chloroflexota; class Anaerolineae; order Anaerolineales; family Villigracilaceae; genus Fen-1038. Next base: position 2,335 of record JAKAKJ010000093.1, on the reverse strand, counting down.
CGATTACGAGCGGCAGGCAGACCCAGTATTTCACGCTTGTTTTGCGCGTCGCATACGGCAGATTGTCCCATTCGGGACTTTTTTTCTCCGCGGCAATTTCTGTTAGTGTGCGGTTCATTCGCCGCAGGAGGCTGTTCGATTCAATGGGCAGCGAGAGACCCGCGGCATGCGGATCGTTGTACTGCGCCAGAATATCAAGCGTATCGCCGCGCCGGATCGCCAGCCACGCGCCCTGAACGCTGACTGCGCGCGTGAAATTTGCCAGCACATTATCGAGAGCGCGCGGCATATCAAATGAAAGTTCGCCTTGCAAGCTTGGCAAATAATTTTGTGTATCAGGAGCGGAGGCAGGCGACTGAATCAAACCAGCGACGAGCCGCCAAATGCGCTGGGCCGCGGCGTTTTGCTGATTCGCACCGACGAGGATGACTTGAGAATCGTCGGCCAGCGGATACACAAACAAACGCTCTGCATCCAGCTTTACATCGAGCGGCAGCGGAGCCGAACGCGTTGAATCACCCTTCAATGCAATAGCCAGCCACGAATCGACAGACTCCTGCGCGAGGAACCTGATCAGTGCCGATTGCTTCGGCTTTGGCAAATGATGGGAAGCGCGCGCCAACCAACGCCCGCCTTCGCGTTCGGCAAGGACGACCCAGGCCGCGCGGGTAATCTGGCAGGCTTCTCTGAGTTGAAATTCCAGATTACGACTCATGGAATCACGTTTTCCCCCAAAATTATACAGCACGACCGGATGGTACAATAGTCCGCGTTATGGCTGATTTAACTGTGGTTGGCGGCGGGTTGGCTGGGAGTGAAGCAGCCTGGCAAGCTGCCGAAAACGGACTTGAAGTTGCTCTTTACGAAATGCGCCCGTCCGTTTCGACCGGCGCGCACGAAACCGAATATCTCGCCGAACTGGTCTGCTCGAATTCGCTCGGCTCGAACCTCCCCGACCGCGCCTCCGGCGTTCTGAAGAACGAACTGCGCCGGTTGAAATCCATGTTATTGGAGTGTGCCGAGGCCGCGGCTTTGCCGGCAGGCGCGGCGCTGGCTGTTGACCGTGGAATCTTTGCCCGGCAAGTGACCGAACGAATCCAAAATCATCCGCGTATAAAAATTATCCGCGAGGAAATCACCGAGATTCCGCACGGGCTGGCGATCATCGCATCGGGGCCGTTGACTTCAGACAAACTTTCAAAGGCAATCGAACATCTCAGCGGACGCGAGCGCCTTTTCTTTTTCGATGCCATCGCTCCAATCGTTGCACGCGACAGTATCAATATGCAAATTGCATTTCGCGGTTCGCGTTACGATCAAAGCGATGAAGATGGCGATTACATCAACTGTCCGTTCACAAAAGACGAATACTACCATTTCGTTGACGCGTTACTTCATGCTGAATGCATTGAACTGCGCTCGTTTGAAGAAGCAATTCGCACTGGCGTCACCGCTGGACATTTTTTTGAGGGCTGCCTGCCGGTTGAAATTATTGCCGAACGCGGAAAAGATTCACTGGCATTTGGTCCCATGCGGCCGGTCGGACTTAAAGACCCGCGCACAGGCAGGCGGCCTTATGCCATTGTCCAGCTTCGGCAGGATAACCTCGCCGGGAATCTTTATAATCTCGTCGGCTTCCAAACCAATTTGAAATACCCGGAACAGCAGCGCGTTTTCAGGCTCATTCCCGGTTTGGAAAAAGCAGAATTCGTGCGTTACGGGCAGATGCACCGCAATACATTTATCGCTTCGCCCAAACTTCTGCGTCCCACGCTTCAATTCATTGATCGCGATGATTTGTTTTTTGCCGGTCAAATCACGGGCGTGGAGGGTTACATGGGAAATATCGCGACCGGTTTGCTTGCCGGCATCAACGCGGCTTTGTTTCATAAACGCCAGCCATTGATTACGCTTCCGCCCACGACCATGCTCGGCGCGTTGTGCCATTATGTCACTCACGCAGACTTGAAAGACTTCCAGCCGATGAAAGCAAATTTTGGAATCCTTCCGCCGCTTGAAGGAACAAAGCGATTGGGCAAACGCGAACGCGCAAAGGCTTATGCAGATCGCGCGTTGGCTGATCTTGAAAACATGCTGGTCACTGAATGAATAAACGAAACAAAATTATTTATCTGTCCATCATCGGGCTTTTGCTGATCGCACTTTTGGGATGGTACGCGCATGCGTTCATCCTGGACCGGGAGCGGGCGTCTGACAAGTTCAGCGGACAGCGCGCTTACGCCGACGTGCAGACGCAAGTCGCATTCGGGCCGCGAATCCCCGGGTCGGACGCGCACGCCAAATTCCTGGACTGGCTGCGAACAGAACTTGAGTC
>JAKAKJ010000016.1 GCA_021824575.1 Chloroflexota bacterium | reverse complement strand
TCGTCGGCGAATCTTTGCGCGAGCGACAGGCCAGACAGCAACAATGATGAATCGGCGACTTCTCCATATAACCATCTTTCCTGATCTCTGAAATCACCCTCATTATACGCACCCATCCCATTTTCAGCGCCCAGCTTTCACTACCTTTCTCACATACTTATGACATTCTCTCTCCAGCCTTTCCACTGACCCATCCCAAAGAATGGAAAGTTATTTTTGCACACTCACTAAGTTTCGAATCTTTGGGGCCTTGTCTTTTGCGGTAAACTAATGGTTATGCCTCGTTATTTTACCCTTGAAGAAGCTAATAAAACTTTGGATGTGATTCGTCCGTGGATGGATGACATCCAGCAAATCCGTAATGAAATTTTGAAACACCAGCCCGAAACATGGTCTGTCATCGAAAAGTCTGCGGGCAATGGCGGAAACCCCGCGTTGAGTCGGATGGTTACAAAGTTTGACCGGCTTGATGAACTCTTGCACCGCATCCTCGCAACTGGTGCGGAAGTGAAAGACATCAACACCGGTCTACTGGATTTTCTTGCTCTCCGGAATGGACAACCCGTGTATCTTTGCTGGAAATATGGCGAAGGCAAAATTGAATACTGGCATGAGATCGAAGCTGGATTTGCGGGACGTCAACCGATAGAAGATTTTTAATGGGAAAAATTTATCCGCTAATGCTTTGCAAGTACGATGTCTTTGCCAATTTTCGCGAATTGTTCATGTATGATTAGCGTCATTGGCGCAAGTTCGCGGACAAAAGTCGAACGGAAAAATCCCCATCATGATCCTTGAGTGGGGGTTTTTGTTTTCAGAGTATACTCACGCCATTGTTAAGGAGGCGCATGGATAAAAAGGGAGTTCTCTATGCAATTGGGGCCTATCTTTTTTGGGGGTTATTTCCCATCTACTGGAAACAACTTGAAACGATTCCCGCTTTGCAACTTATTGGTCATCGTATTGGATGGTCATTCATTTTGCTTTTCCTTTTCATTCTGGTCACGCGGCAATGGAAGAATTTTAGATCCGCCGCATTCAAATCCAATATCCTGCGAATTTATTTGATTGCCGCGCTGTTAATCAGCGTCAACTGGTTTACTTATGTCTGGGCGGTCAATAATAATTTTGTGGTCGAAACCAGCCTTGGTTATTACATCAACCCATTGTTCAGCGTTTTGCTGGGCGTCATTATCTTTCGCGAGCGTCTTCGTCCGGTTCAATGGATTCCCATTGCGCTGGCAGCGGTCGGTGTCATCTACCTGACATTCCATTACGGTTCATTTCCGTGGATCGCGCTGACGCTGGCGTTTACATTCGGACTGTATGGCCTTGTCAAAAAGCTGGCGCCGCTCAATTCGTTGTACGGCCTCACGCTCGAGACTGGTATCTTGCTTATCCCGGCCCTGGCTTATTTGTCATATAGTGAATTTGTGGGGCAGGGCGCGTTTCTCCATAGCGGTCCACTCGAAGATTGGATGATGGTCGGCGCTGGCTTGGTTACGACCATTCCGCTTCTTTTGTTTGCGTCCGCCTTGCCTCGCGTTCCATTGACGACCATTGGCGTTCTGCAATATATCAATCCCACCATGCAATTTCTTTTGGGCGTGTTCGTTTATAAAGAACCGTTCACGCATGAGCGCCTGATCGGCTTTGGCATCGTCTGGGCTGGGCTGATTCTCTTCTGGCTCGAAGGTTTGTATGCCCGCCGTAACATTTCGCCTGAACCTGTTCCAGAAATGGGAGAGGGATAAATGAAGGTGCTCTTTATTGGCGGTACTGGACTCATTAGCTCCGCGTGTTCCGAACTGATTGTTGCGCGCGGCCACGAACTTTTTCTCTTGAACCGTTCCGCTTCAACAAAATATTCCATCCCGAAAGGCGCGACGTTGCTCAAAGGTGATGCCCACGTTGACGCATCGCATCTTTCCGGACTTTTGAGCGGCCACCGTTTCGACGCGGTCGTGGACTTTATCGCGTTCACCGCCAATGACATCGAGCGCGATATCAACCTGTTTCGCGGCAAGACGGATCAATTTGTTTTCATCAGCTCCGCATCCGCATATCAAAAACCGCCGAAGAATTATCTCATCACCGAAGAGACGCCACTGGAGAATCCATTCTGGCAATACTCGCGCGACAAGATTGCCTGCGAAAATCGTTTGATGGAAGCATATCGCGATGAAGACTTCCCTGTGACGATCATCCGTCCCTCGCTGACATATGGCCCGTCGCAAATCCCGATCCTCGGCGCGAGCTGGCAGCATCCCTGGACGATTGTGGATCGCATCCGGGGCGGCAAAAAGATCATCGTGCCCGGCGATGGCACGTCGTTGTGGGTGATGACGTGGAATGCTGATTTTGCCAAAGGATTAGTTGGCCTGCTTGGAAACAAGAATGCAATCGGTGAGGCCTTTCATATCACGTCAGATGAAGTCCTGACGTGGAATCAAATCTTCCTCGAACTGTACGCCGCGCTTGGCATTGAGTCGAATCTGATTCATATTCCTTCGGATTTGATTGTCGCTTGTGATCCTGAAAAGATTGGCACGTTGATCGGCGATAAAATCAACAGCGTTGTTTTTGACAACAGCAAGATCAAACGCTTCGTGCCAGATTTCAAATGCGAAGTGACGTGGGCTGAAGGTGTCCGCCGCTCGATTAAGTGGTTTGAAGAAGACGCCTCGCGCCGAACAATTGACGATGAAATGAACACGATGTGGGACAAAATTATTGCAGGCTATGAAAGGACATTCCCTTGATATAATTTCTCGAATTTCCCGAACAGGGAAACTTGTAACAATTTAGCGTGTTTATAGATACAAAGACCAAGCTAGAGGTGAAGAATATGTCCCAAGAATCTTTTAATGGTCGTCTCGCGCTGATTACCGGCGGCTCAAGTGGTATTGGTTTGGCGTTGGCAAAAGCGCTGGTGCAGGAAGGCGCGCGAGTTTGGCTTGTTGCGCGCCGAAAAAATGTACTGGAGGAAGTTTTCCATTCTTCTCCTTTCTCGTCCAATCACAGCGCGGGCATTTTTTCTGCGGACGTTTCTGATTTCAGGCAGGCGCAGGCTGCTGTTGACGATGTGATTAGCAAAGCTGGTGTGCCTGATCTGCTCATTAATTCTGCGGGCGTGACTCATCCGGGTTATGTGCAGGAAATTCCGCTTGAGATCTTTCGCCAGTTGATGGACATCAATTACTTTGGCACGGTCCACATGGTAAAAGCACTGTTGCCGCGCATGATCGAACGCGGCAGCGGACACATTGTCAATATTTCCTCGGCGGCGGGATTCCTCGGCGTGTTTGGTTATTCCGCTTACGGTGCGACGAAATACGCGGTGCGCGGCTTTTCGGATGTGCTGCGTGCGGAAGTCAAACCATTGGGAATCCGCGTCTCGATTGTTTTCCCGCCGGATACGGATACACCTCAATTGGCTTACGAAAACCAATTCAAACCCTTCGAGACGCGCGAGATTTCAGGAACGGCTGGCGTGCTTTCCGCGGATCAGGTAGCCAAAACAATTCTTAATGGCGTGAGACGGGGCAAATACGTTATTACGCCTGGAACCGAAACGAGCGTTTTATATCGCCTGAGCGGGTTGTTGGGCAATGCAGTATATCCGATTATGGATGGCATGGTTGCCCAGGCGCGCCGGAAGAAACCATCATCGTAGACTCGTTACTGCTGAAGAATATGGAGCGAGGCGCACCGGAGATTCTGTTTGAATCTTCAGGACAGTTAAACATTGGCTGGCGAATGCCGATGAAATTCCTTTCAATGGGAGAGACACGTGGACGTATTCGAAAAATGCTATGGCTATACCGAAGCAAAGGATGCCATGGAGCATGGCATCTATCCGTACTTCATCCCAATGGCGGAGAGCGAGGGGACCGAGTCCGTTTTTCATGGACACCGCCTTATTATGTGCGGCTCGAACAATTATCTTGGTTTGACAACCGATCCCCGCGTGCAGCAGGCGGCGATTGAGGCCGTTCGTCGCTTTGGGACATCCTGCACTGGTTCCCGCTTCTTGAATGGGACTCTTGAGCTTCATGAACAACTTGAGCATGAACTGGCCGAATGGCTCGGGAAAGAAGCCGCTGTCGTTTTCTCCACTGGAATGCAAACCAACCTTGGAACGATCAGCGGCCTGGTCACGCGCAACGATGTCATTCTTCTGGACAAGGACGATCATGCCAGCATCGTGGACGGGGCGCGGCTGGCATGGGGCGAGACGCGGCGTTTCCGCCACAACGATATGGTGGACCTCGAACGCGTTCTGGCAAAGATTCCAGACGATAAGGGAAGGCTCATCATCGTGGATGGCTTATACAGCATGGGCGGTGATTTGGCCCTGCTTCCCGAAATCGTCAGACTATGCAAAAAATACGGTGCGCGCCTGATGGTGGATGATGCCCATTCCATCGGCGTAATGGGCGGCGGACGCGGGACGGCTGCTCATTTCGGCGTTACCGAGAATGTGGATTTGATCATGTCCACATTCAGTAAATCCTTTGCCTCGCTTGGTGGATTCGTGGCTGGTGATGAACCAATCATCCACTACATCAAACATCATGCCCGCTCGCTGATCTTCAGTGCCAGCATCCCGGCAGCCAATGCGGCGGCGGCGCTTGCCGCACTTAAGATCATGCGCGAGGAACCACAGCACAGCGCGCGCGTCAATGCCATTGGCGAACGTGTCCGCAAGGAACTGATCGCGATGGGATTCAATATTGGACAGTCCGTGTCACCGATTATTCCAATTATTGTTGGTGATACGCCGCGGACCATCCTGGCGTGGAAAACACTCTTCGATGCGGGCGTGTTTGTCAATCCCGTCATTTCGCCGGCTGTGCCCGTGGGCCAGGAACTTTTGCGAACCAGCTACATGGCGAGTCATACCGACGAACAGATAGATCGCGTCTTGGAGATTTATCGCAAAGTCGGCAAGCAGATGGGATTGATCTCGTAAACCAGAAAATTTATTCACCCCTCCAGCCGCAGTTTTCTTAAAGTAACACCAGAGCAGATTTTGAACCGCGAAGTCCGCAAAGGAACAAAGATCAATGAAAAATCTTTGCTGCCATTTTGGGCTTCGCGGCGAATTAAAATTGATCATCAGCATTAAAGGAACACGCCTTTGCTGCAAAGCTCGATGTTCTCACTTGGCCGTAGAGTCGTATAATTTCTTTAAGAAGCGATTTTTGTTCGGAGGAAAGCATGGCAAAGAAGGCTGGCGTCATCGCTATTTTGACGGGCGGGGGCGATGTGCCGGGTTTGAATCCGGCCATCCGCGCGGTAACCATTCGAGCATTGAGAGAGGGCTATCGCGTCATTGGTATCCGCCGCGGCTGGGCGGGTTTGGTGGATATTAATCGCGATAAGGGCGCGGACAACAGCAATAATTATCAGGAACTTACCGAGGAGATTGTCAATCGCGCGGGACGTACTGGCGGCACATTCCTTCATACGTCGCGTACGAATCCGAGCAAAGTAAGGAAAGCGGATGTCCCGGAGTCATTGCAAAGTTCATATAACGCGGATCGAAATGACCTGACGCCTGAAGTCCTGAAGAACCTCGACTTCTTGGGCGTTGATTTTTTGGTCCCGATTGGCGGCGACGATACGCTCAGCTATGCGGTGCGGCTATATCAGGAGGGCAGGAGGGTTGTTGCCATTCCCAAGACGATGGATAACGATGTTCCGGGAACGGATTACTGCATTGGCTTCAGCACGTGCGTCACGCGCACCATCGCATTGACGAACAGTTTGCGGACGATTGCCGGTTCTCATGAGCGCTTCCTTGTGTTGGAAGTGTTTGGCCGCTATGCCGGATTCACAGCCATGCTTCCGACAATGGCCGGCGCGGCGAATCGTTGTGTCATCCCCGAATTCAAATTCAACATTGACCATCTCACCGAATTGATGAGCAAGGATCGCCTGCGGAATCCAAGCCGCTATTCGATTGTGCTTGTCTCCGAAGGCGCGATGTTCGAAGGCGGTGAAATGGTTTTTGAAGATCACACGACCGACGCATACGGTCATGCAAAGTTGGGCGGCATTGGCGATTTGGTTGCCGCGGCGATGAAGGAAGCCTCGCCCAAATTCAATAACGGAAAGACGGTGGATGTCGTGGATCAGAAACTTGGGTATATGGTGCGTGGCGGCGATCCCGATGCCATTGACTCGATTGTTCCCATGGCATTTGGGAATCTGGCATTGGATTTAATTTTGAAAGGCGTGCATGGGAGACTCGTGGTTTTGAAGAATGGACGTTATGACAACATGCCGTTGGATGTTTTGACCGCGTCCAAAAAAGTGGTCAACGTTCAACAGTTTTACGACACCGAACGCTATAGGCCAAAATATGAAAATTTCGAAATGAAGCCGCTGTTCATCATGACCAGTGAGAGTTAAACAAATGACCGTCACCTTCAAGATGACGGTCGTTTTTCTTTCGATGATTTTTCCAGAGGAGCCGAGGCTACGCCTCGGCTCCAAAGGAGAATGCAGCCATGTCACGATGGCCGCATCAAAACAATTCTTCTTCGAGCAATTTCAGCACCTTTTGCGCCGCTGCGGGCACGGCGGACGAAATCGCCGGCGAAAGTTCTTCTGAGAAATCACGCACATTTTTTGCTTCGACCGCGACGACATCCACTCGTTTCGGGATACTTTCTCCGATTGCTTGCGCGGCCCGCAGCGCATTCATCAAGGATGTGTCGTGTATGGAAGCGGAATGACCTTCCATTGGATTCGGCAGCGCGGCGAGCGGAAATACTTTTACGCTTCCCTCCGGACTTTGGCCGGTCTCCATCGAATCGACGAGAATCACGCGCTGATAGCCAAGCATCCGTTCCATCAGGCTGAGTCCGCCAAGCGAAGCGCAATCCACTTCCACTGATGACTGGTCGCTGATCACTGCTTTCACTGCTTCCGCGACTTTCCAGCCGACGCCGTCGTCGCCGAGAATTGGATTGCCGAGGCCGATAATTAAAGTCTTCATGTCTGTTGATCTTACAAGTCTCATAAGTCGACATGTCAGACTAATGAGACTTGTAAGACTTTTTGGCTTTTATCCGCGCTTCAACACTTCTATCGGTTCGCCTTTTGAATCTCGAATTGTTACTTCGAGCGGCATTTGACCGGGCAAAGAATGCGTGGCGCATCCAAAGCATGGATCATAGGAGCGGAACGCCATCTCAACCATGTTCAACATGCCTTCTGTAACGACTGTGCCTTTTTTGATGAGGCTGGACGCGGCTTTATTGATGGACATGCTGATCGGCGCGTAGTTGTTGGTTGTACCGACGATGAGATTTACTTTGGTCAGCACGCCGCGCTCATCGGTCTGGTAATGATGCGTCAATGTCCCGCGCGGCGCTTCAACGATGCCCACGCCTTCGGTCGGTTTCTCGGTCGGGATCATGTGGAAGTTCGGTGAAGTGATTTCGGGATCGGTGGCAAGTTCAACCCAGTGTTCCGCCGCGTAGAGCAGTTCGATGAGTCGTGCCCAATGCGTGGCTAAACGCTGATGAACGGGCTTGCCGCCCAGCGTCGAATAGAAGCGATCGTATTCTTCCTGCGCCAATGGGGTAGCCATTCCGTCCGATGCATTCAGTCGTGAGAGCGGAGTCGCACAGTACACCCCGGAATCTTTTCCGTCCACGAAACCTTTCCAGCCGACTTTCCTGAGATACGGAAATTTGAGATAGGTCCACGGCTCGACATGCTCGGCGATATTCTCAACATAATCTTTTGGTGCGTATTTGACGAATTCTTTTCCGTCCGGGTCAACCACGCGCACTTTTCCGTCATAGAAATTGATTTTGTTGTTCTCATCCACCATGCCCATGTAATATGTGTGGTGTGTGTAAATGTCGCCAAGGATGAGATCCACATATTGTTTGTTGCCCAGCACAATATCATTGAAGAGTTTGAGACTAAATTGTCCGAACTCTACTGCCCAGCGTCCCATCTCTTCGATTTCTTTGCGCTGTTCCTCGGTGATGCCTTTGGTGAGGCCGCCGGGAATCGAAGTGCATGGATGAACTTTGCGCCCGCCGATCATCTCAACGACGGTATGACCATATTTGCGCGCCTGGATGACTTTGCCGCCGATCTCCAACCCGACTTTGTGAATCACACCGAGGATGTTTCGTTCCGCAACAGGCGCATCGGGACCCATCACAAAATCAGGACCGCCTAAGGCGTAGAAATGCGTGGCGTGGTCGGTGACGTAGAATGCCATGTAAAGCAGTTCACGCAGAAGTTTTGCGGTGCGCGGAGGATCCACGTGATAGACGGCATCGGCAGCTTTGGCCGCGGCCATGTGATGCGCCTCGGGGCAGACTCCGCAGATGCGATTGGTCAACAGCGGCATTTCTTCGACAGGACGGCCAATGCAGAATCGTTCGAAACCGCGTAGTTCCGGAATCTGGAAGTAGGTATTGGCAACATCGCCATCTTCGTTTAGGAAGATTTCGATCTTGCCGTGACCTTCGAGACGGGTGATGGGGTCGATTGTGATGCGTTGTGTCATGTTATGCCTTCTCTTTCTCGTGCGTGCTTTCCGCCTTCCATGCAGGGACTGCAGCTTTCAATAAGGAACCTGCCAAATTGAATCTATAAAACTGTCCGGTCGGATCAACCAATCCATCGAGGATGCGGTCAATCTCTTGCGGATCTTTGGCGTCAATGACCGATGCAAACGCTGAAATGAGTCTCGCGCCATAATCCGCGACGCCTTCAGCGGGACCATAACAGCCGATGCATTGCGCGCCCGCAGTGGGGCAGCGCGCGTTGCATCCGCTTCGTGTCGCGGGACCGTTGCAGGGGATTCCCTGTTCGAGCAGGCAAAGCGATGGATCGGGCGCAACTCCCCAAATGCGCTGGAAGGATTTGATCGTTTTAACGTTGCGAGTCCGCTTGCATTCATCGCAAACGGTTGAATTCCCCGCGCCAATCACCGTTCCTTTCGGCGGAAGCTCGGCTTTGCCATGCAAAACGTCCACAACCAAATCAATCACCGCCGCAATCTGATGCGATTCCGGTGGGCAGCCCGGCATGTAATAATCCACATCCACAACCTGATCGAGGGTTTTCAGAACAGGTAAAATCTTTGGAATGTGGATTTCGCCCTCGGGGACATCATACGAAGTCATTGGATAGATTTCGTGCGGGTTATCCGTCGAGATGGTGTTGAATGCAGTGTGAACAATCTCACGCGAGTCGCTCAGGTTTGCCAGGCCAGGAATGCAACCTTCATTTGCACATGAGCCAAATGCAACTAGGATTTTCGATTTCTTGCGAAGCAATTTTGCAATGTGCTCGTTCTCATCATTTCGGATTCCGCCGTTGAAAAGCGTGAGCAAAATCGAGCCATCTTCCATCGCTTCGACATCTTTGTATTTGGCGTCCATTGCGACGGGCCAGAAGACCACATCGAAATTGGCGTCCACATCCAGAATTTTTTCATGGATGTTCAGCACTGCGATTTCACATCCACCGCAGGAGGCCGCCCAGTACATTGCAAACTTCGGCTTTTCGGTCATGCCGGCACCTCCACTTTTTCCTGAACTGCTTCAACGGTGGGTGATGGTGCGCTCCCGTTCTTTCCCCAATGCAGCGGACCGAGCGCACGAATTTCTTCGACAAATGCTGTGATTTCGCTGGCGAACTTTGCGCCCTCCGCAGCCGAGGCCCAAATCAATTTAACGCGCCCCGGTTCAAGTCCAAGGCCCTGAAGCGTCCGCTTCATCAAGTGGAAGCGGCGCAGGGCTTTGTAATTCTGCTCGATGTAATGGCATTCACCCGGATGACATCCGGTGATGATGACGCCATCCGCGCCGTTGGCGAGGGCCTTGAAAACGAATGTCGGATCGAGCCGTCCCGAACACATCAAGCGAATCAGACGCACGTTAGGCGGATATTTGATACGGGCGGTTCCAGCAAGATCCGCAGCGCGGTAGGAACACCAGTTGCAAGTGAAGCCGATGATGGTGGGTTCAAATGAATCGGTCATGATCTAATCTCCTAGGCAACTGCCAGTTCCTGATCAACGTTTAACATGAGCAGGCCTTCGATCTGCGCCATGATTTGATCATTGCTAAAGCCTGTGCCTGTGATGGCTCCGGCAGGGCAGGCGGCCACACATGTGCCGCATCCCTGACATAGCGCGGGATTGATTTCCGTGACCATGCGGTCTTCGTGGAACGTGATGGCATTGAAAGGACACAGGCCATTGCAAATGCGGCAGCCCGAACACTTTTCTTCGATGACGCTGGCGCGTATCGGTTCAAGCGCTATTTGTTTTTGTTCGATCTTGCCCAATACCCGTGCTGATGCAGCGGCGCCCTGTGCCACGCTGTTGGGAATATCCTTGGGCCCCTGCGCACAGCCTGCGATGTAAATCCCTTCCGTCATGGTTGCAATGGGATCGAGCTTTGGATGTTTTTCGATGAACCAGCCGTTTACCGAACAGGAGATGCCAAACAGTTTGGCAACTTCCTTTGCATCTTTGCGCGGCTCCAGGCCGGTTGACAGGATGACCATGTCCACGGGGATGCGGCGCTGCTTGCCAACCAGCGTATCTTCGACTTGAATAATGAGTTTTCCTTTTTCGCGTTCAGTGCGCGGCACATCCGATACTTCAGCGACTTTGCCGCGCACGAAAAGAGTTCCTTCTTCAAGCACGCGCTGGTAGAACTCATCGTAATCCTTGAAGGCCGTGCGCATGTCAATGTAGAAATTGTAGACTGTCGCACCGGTTCGTTCGTGGACGAGGTGGGCGAACTTCAAACTTTGCATGCAGCAGATCACGGAGCAATAGTTGTTGAAGTTGCGGTCGCGCGAGCCGACGCAGTGAATGATGCCGACGGCCTTGGGAACTGTTTTTCCGTCCCTTAGAACAATGTTGCCGGTGGTTGGGCCTGCCGCGTTGGTGAGTCGTTCGACCTCCAGTGACGTGAAAACGTTCGGCAGTCTTCCATATCCGTAGTTGGTCACCCGGCGTGCATCGAATAAATCATAGCCGGTTGCCAGCACAATATTGCCGACTTCAAAGTTCAGGATTTCATCCTGCTGATCGAAATCAATGGCGTTGGTGGGGCAGAACTTCTCGCAAGCTTTGCAGGTTCCCTTTTCGTAATATGTGCAGTTCTCAACATCCATCACAGGACGATTTGGAACTGCTTGTGGGAATGGCGTGTAAATTGCTTTACGATATCCAAGCCCGGCCTCATATACATTGTCTATCACTTTTTTCGGGCATTTCTCCTGGCAGATTCCGCAGCCAGTGCAAAGCTCCTCGTTGATCTTGCGCGCCTTCTTGCGGACAGTCACAGTGAAGTTGCCCACATAGCCTTCCACTTTCTCAACTTCACTCCAGGTCAGCAGGGTAATGTTTGGATGCGAGCCGACTGAAACCATCTTCGGCGTAAGGATGCAGGCAGCGCAGTCCAACGTTGGGAAGGTTTTGTCGAACTGAGCCATATGCCCGCCGATGGAAGGTTCGCGTTCGACCATGTAAACGTGATGACCGGCGTCGGCGATCTCGAGCGCGCTTTGGATTCCTGCGATGCCTCCACCGACGACCAATGTTGCCGGATTGATTGGAACCATCAGCGGCTCAAGAGGTGAGTTGTATCGGACGCGTTCCACACCGCCCGCAATCATGGCTTTGGCTTTGGCGGTCGCGGCAACCTTATCCGTATGCACCCACGAAACCTGCTCGCGAATCGAAACCATCTCGCACAAGAACGGATTGAGTCCGGCGTTTGCGCAGGCTGTGCGAAATGTCTTTTCGTGCAAATGCGGAGAACAAGCGGCCACCACCACGCGGTTGAGGCCCAGCTCTTTGATATCTTTTTCGATCAGTTCCTGTCCGAGGCTGGAGCACATGAATTTGTATTCGCGTGCAATCACCACGCCGCGGTGCTTTAATTTCGATGCAGCCCATTCCGCCACTTCCTGAACGTTGACTACACCTGCAATGTTCGTGCCGCAATGGCAGACGTAAACGCCAATTTTCTCTTGATTGTTTTCTGTCATTGTGTCACCTCTTTCTCCAGCTCTTCAACCTTTGGACGTTTCAAAGGCTTGGGCATGGGGAGACCTTCCGGTTTGCGCGGCCGCCTCGGCGGCGCGGGAGGCGTCTCTGGCGGTGCTTTGATTCCAAGCGTATCCAGAACATTTTTGGCGCTGACCAGTTCAAGCCCGAAGCCCAATTCTTTTGGATCAATCCCGAATGCCAGCCCCATCAATTGTGTGAAGAAAAGAATGGGCATATGATAATTTGTGCCGAAGAAACGGTTGGCTTCACCTTGATACCCATCCAGATTCAACTGGCACATCGGGCAAACTGTGACCATTACATCGGCTTCGTGTTCATCGGCACCCGATATTAAGCGCCGGATCATTTCAAATGCGGTTGCGGGGCCAATCTGCGTCATGTGCCCACCACAGCATTCCGTCTTGAGAGGGAATTCAATCACCTGGGCACCGAGGGCTTTGAGCAACAAATCAAGCTCAATGGGCTGTTCGTGGTCGGACCAGCGGTGTTGATAATCGGGCCGCGGCACCATGCAGCCCAGGTAAGGTGCAACGCGCAGATTTGTCAGCGGCTGGACAACTTTTTTCTCAATCGCGCTCAGGCCGATGTCGTAAACAAGAACATCCAACAGGTGCCTAATATCCAGTGAACCTGGCGTATAGGAAAGCCCGCCTGCTTCCAACGCCTCGTTGACCATTTGTCCGAGCTTGGGCCGTTCGTTCATGTAATAGTCGGCCTTGGCCAGATTCAAATAACAGGCGGAACATGGTGCGACCAGTGTCCGGGTTCCGTTGGCCGCGTTTGATGCAAGCGCCAAATTGCGCGCAATCAACGCATAGGCGGGTGTCAGACTGATGCCAAGGTATTCTGTGGCCCCGCAGCAATTCCAGTCGTCAATTTCTTTCAGATTGAGTCCAATTGGCCCGGCGATCGCCTTGAGCGAATCGTAATAAGCCCGCGCACTGGTTTCCATCGAACAACCGGGGTAAAGGAGGTAATCGGTCATTGTTCGGCCTCCAATTCTTTTGCTCGCTTCAAAATGGTTTTGAGCTGATTGATATGCTTGATACGCTTCGGCGTTAAGCTCATGCGTTTTTTGCTTAACATTCCCATTCCCATCGGCATCATATTGGGAAGCCTCAACGGGAAATGTTTAAGGTAGTGCTGTGATGCCAGGCCAAGCTCAAAACTGCGCCCATACTCTTCTACCATGCCTACAAAGGTTTGCGAGAAATCGGGAGCTGTCGAGTCTCGGTATAGCTTGGCGCGGATGGCCATGCTTTTGAGTGTATACATCACATCCGCTATGTGGACTTCCTGCGGGCATCGCACAACGCAGTGATAGCACGACACACATATCCATGGTGTATTGCTTTTGAGTGCCTCCTGGCGCATTCCGGCCCTCAGCATGGCAAATAACATACGCGGCGTATGATCCATCGCGTCGGCAGAGGGGCAGGAGCCCCCACATGTTCCGCATTGGATGCACATCTCCAAACGCGAAACGCCCGCGGTTCGGGACGCGACTTCCTCGAGCAAGGTAAGATCCTCGCCTTGGGCTTGGATAGGAATAGGTGGTGCAATCATTTGATCGGTCATCCTGACCTCTTCTTATTAATGGTCGTGCTCATTTCCCGTGTAATTGAGCACGTTATGGACTTTTTCCATCTTATTATGGGTACTAATTCACAATATAAATAGCCATGAAAATCACAGCTTATAAGTGATAAATGTCACAAATGTACAATAATAGGTTTTGGTCATAACTAATTGTTGACAGTTGTTTTTTTTGCGATTTTTCGCGGCGGGTGGCTTGCAGGAATCCATTGTATAATCCCGAAAACCTTGGCCCAAGGAGAATCCATGAAAGTCAATTTTGCAATGTGGCAGAAAGCCCTTAATGTGATCCCTGAAGTTTCGAAAGAGGAGTGGGATCGGCTTGATGTAATTTCGCGCTGGCTGATTTCGACGCGCGCGGCGGTTCTTATCATGACCTTTTTATCGGCCGCACTGGCCGGAATTTTTGCTTTTCGGGACGGCGTATTCCACCTCGTGCCGTGGCTGGTCCTGACCTTTGGCTTGATCATGGCGCACGCCAGCAACAACATCTTCAACGATTTCACTGATTTTGTCCGCGGCGTGGACAAAGACAATTATTTCCGCACGATTTACGGAGCGCAGCCAATTGCCAGCGGATTGATGAGCCGACGCCAGCATCTGACCTACTTTGCGGTCACGGCTTTATTGGCTTTGCTCGCGGGTCTCTATCTTATTGTTATCAACGGTGAGGATTTAACCATCTGGATTTTGCTTGGGCTGGGAGCGTTTTTTGTTCTGTTCTATACCTGGCCCCTGAAATATATTGCACTCGGTGAAATTGCTGTATTGATTGTCTGGGGACCACTCATGATTGGAGGCGGTTATTACGTTCTGGCGCATCACTGGGATTGGAATGTGGTGATGGCGAGTATTCCGTATGTCCTTGGAGTGACCACTGTCATTTTTGGCAAGCACATAGATAAATACAAAGTTGATATTCAAAAAGGCATCCATACCCTGCCGGTGTTGATTGGTGAAAAAGCAGCGCGTTACACCGTATTGGCGATGATGATTTTGCCATATATCTTGACCGCATATCTAATCGCGATCAAATTCTTTACTCCGGTTATGTTGATCGTTCTGCTGGCAATTCCAACTTTGCAAAAAATATTTCCGTCATTCTTGGAACCGAAACCCGAATCCCGCCCCCCAGATTTTCCGGATGGGCAGGGCGGCTGGCCGCTTTATTTTGCGCCAATGGCTTTCTGGAATAACCGTTCCTTTGGAATGTACTTTATGCTTGGCTTGATTCTGGATGTGGCATTACGCTTGCTTCCAGCCACTTCGCAATTTTGGCGATAAAAACTTGCAGGCGAAACCCTGCAAACAGAACGGCTCTTCAGCCGTTCTGTTTTTTTTTGCTCCCCGTCAGCATTCCCATGAATCAGTTGTATAATTTCGCACAAACCTAACTCGGAGAGGAGTTCGCATGGGAATCAATTTTTCAATGTGGCGTAAAGCCATCTGGCAGCTTATCAAAATGGATGACAAGAAGGAATGGGATGCGCTCGACGCCATTTCCAAATGGCTGATTGCAACGCGCTCGGCGGTCACCCTTGTCACAGTTTATTCCTGCATTATCGCAGGATTGCTGGCTTGGCGTGACGGTTATTTTTCCTGGATTCCATGGATCGTTCTGACGCTCGGATTGTTCATTGCGCATGGCACCAATAATCTTCTCAATGATTACACAGATTTCAACCGCGGCGTTGACAAGGATAATTATTTTCGCACGCAATATGGTGTGCATCCGCTAGTTCAAGGCTTTTGGACGAAGAGTCAGCAAATCCAGTGGTTCGTCGTCAGCGGTGTAATCGCGACGCTGGCTGGCGTCTACGCGTTGTTCTACACCAGCTTCAATCCGGTTGTCATCGGCTTGTTCGCCTTTGGAGCGCTGATGTTGTTGTTTTACACATGGCCTTTGAAATATTGGGCACTGGGCGAATTGGCAATCTTCCTGATCTGGGGGCCGATCATGATCGCGGGCGTCTATTTTGTTCTTGCGCGTGGTGTGACGCCCAACCTTGGATATGTTGCGCTAGCGGGTATCCCATTTGGACTCAGCGTGGCAAGCATCAATGTTGGCAAACATATTGATAAACGCAATGACGATTTGAAGAAAGGTGTCGGTACGTTCCCGGTCCGCGCTGGTGAGCGCTTTGCCCGCTTCGTTAATCAGGCCGCCTTGATTATCATTTACCTTGTGATTGTGTATCTGGTTTTTGTGCCGCGGTATTTCTCGCCGATCATGCTGATTGTTTTCTTTGCATTCAAAGATGCTGTTACAGCGATCAAGGTTTTAAGCAAACCGAGACCCGCGGCGCCGCCCGAAGGTTTTCCCGCCTGGCCCACGTGGTTCTCTGCGGTTTGCTTTGTCCATAACCGCAACTTTGGCGGCTTGTTCATTTTAGGTTTGATTATTGACACGATATTGCGTGTCATTCCATTTACGTCGCAATTCATTTTACAGTATTGGCGGCCAATCTAGAAATTTGTAGCGGCAGGTTCGAACCTGCCGCTACATTTTTATTTCGATGTTTTCGATTTCCAGCCACGCACTTTCTTCATTCTTCTCCAATCCCCATCTTAATTTTCCATCTGAAGTAAAAGCCGCGTATTGATTATCAATCCAGAGGACGATGCCCAGCGGCGGACGCGGACTCACGGGCGAATCCAACACGATTGCTGAATCCGCCCAAAGTCGCGACCGCGTCGGACTCCACTCGAGGCGGTATTCATGCCATTGAGTCACATCTACGCTGACGGTTGCCGAGTCTTCCTCGATCACGCGGCTCAACAACCGCCGCGTCGTTTTGCGTGAAAACGGCAAAACGAGTCCACCGAGGAATAGTGACAGATGAAAATTTGGACTGCTAAAAGCTTGCGCGAGGAAACCTCGTGCGGGTTTGTCGTCGCGAAAGGAAAGATAATTTTTTGGTGACGCGAAGAAAAACCAAATTGCATTTGGCAGAGCGGGCAGATGAAAAAATCCTTCACCGGGGCCGAACGAAAATCCAAAGGGATCGTTCCACAGGCCGAAGCCCCAGGTTCCAGGCGCAGACACAGCGTTGGTCCGGGCGCGCAGGCTCAAAGTCAAGGGAGAACGCCACGGATACATCTTGCGTGGAATGTGCGCGTGGTCGTCCAATTGAGACAATCGGTATCGTCCGGCTGGTCCGGCTGGGATCATCAAACGCCAGCCGTTTTGAATCGGTGCAAGGATTCCGTCACGCGATAAACGAGGTTTGAGATTCAAAAAATTGTGGTCAGGCATAAAATCAATTTGTATTCATCGGCTTTCGATTGACAAGGTAGATTCCAAACAAAATGACCGCGCCGCCCAAAATAACAATAAAGGTAATGGGTTCACCAAGCAAAGGCGCGGCAAGCAGTGTAGTAACCAGCGGTTCGATGTTGAGGAACACACCGAGCTGCGAAGCGGGTAAAACTTGCAGGGCGTCATAATAAGCAATGTACGCCAGGCCCGAACCAAATATTCCAAGGACAAGAATTGCACTCCAGCCTTTTAGATCGAGATGACCAATTTCGCTCAGCCCCGGGCCAAAACCAAAAATCCAAACGGCGGTGAAAATCCAGCCTAATAACATGACATAAAACATCATGCGCGCTGCGGGATGGTTTCCAAGTTCGCGTCGCGAAAGTATTGTATAAACTGCCCAGTTCGGCGCGCTGATCAAAACCAGCAGATCACCGATTGTGCCTTCCTGTCCAGTGAACAAAGCGCCGATGTTGCCTTTGCTGACAATCAACAAAACGCCGATGGCTGCCAGGGCTATGCCGCCGATGCGTAACCAGCCAGGTTTTTCTTTCAACACCAGCCAACCGAGCAGGGCGATGAATACTGGCGTGGATGCGACAATCCATGCAGTCGTGGTTGCCTGTGCGGTTTGCAAGCCATTGGCTTGCAGCCATTGATGAAATGCCACGCCAATGAATCCCAGCAGAGCAAAGTATGCCCATTCGCTTCGTTGAGGGACGGCAAATTCTTTTCGTATGAAAACCGCCGCGCCAAGGATAACAACGCCCATTGCAAATCGCAGCCACACGACGGTAGCCGGTGAAACCTCCTGCAATGCGATTTTGGTGGCGATGAACGTTCCGCCCCAAATGACCGTTGTAAAGATTGCTTCGAGAATCGGAACAAGTTTTGTTTTGGGCATTGGTTTTACTCTTTGACGGGGGATAATGAATTATAAGGCTTGGAGTTGTCGGCGTGGGATATTCGGGAGGACATCATTGCAATGGAGCTTTTCTCGAAGCAATCCTCAACATTTGACGCTTCTCCTTTTGTGGGGAAAATTGCTTCGATGCCCGCTGGGCTCGAAAAAGCGGCTCGCAACCACATAAAATTCAATATGCCGCACCCAATTTGGATGCGGCATACCTTTCTCTCAAGATCAGTTGATAACCGAAACGGCTAATCGCTGACCAGATCGTCCGGGTGGTCGCTGTTCCACTTCTCGACCAATTGATCGCCGGTCTTACCGATGTTCTCACGGTTGATGATTGTGCCCGAGAAAGTGTTCGGAACATTGAGGCCGTTGTTCAGCGCGGTATCTGCCCGGTATTGCAGATCGAAACTGCCGTCCAGACCGATGTTGGGTGTGTAGGTGCCAAGGCCCTCCACCTTGACTCCGCGCCCGGCGCGGTTGTATTCGATGATCTGGTCGCGCAGTTCCTTGATAACCTGATCCACTGCACCTTCATTCAGACTGGTGGCGCGCGCCAACCCGCGCACCAGCTCGGCCTTTTGAACGGTATTGCCCTGTTCGATGCGGGGACGATAGGCTCCAATTGCCTTGATCCGTGATGCCATGACCTTCCTCCTCAAGATGTGATGAATTTGTCGTCTGTAAATGGGGGAAACCGTCTGTCGCGAAACCTATGATTACCCACCATTTTCGGATGACTGCAAAAATTATATAAAAAATATTGCGCGCTGTGCTTTACAAATTTGTCAAAATTCACGAATCGACGCCGTCGATTCAACCAATTCCCAGCAATGAGTGTCTTAAACCCGCCTGAAGATTGAGTCAAACCTCGTCGAGGATCGACTCGATCCTGCCTGAGGATTGAGGATATCATCGCCGATGATTCAATTAGACTATTTGTTATCCTGATATACTTGCCAAAAGGTCGAAGGTGATTGTTGTTTTCTCCAATTCATTCCATGGACCTCTTGCAAAAGCCTGTCTTGTAAGTTTGCTCCGGGCGGCGTCCTCGCCGCCGGGGACGGCGACGAGAGCGGTTTTTGATTGTTGATTTTCTCCAATTCATTCTATGTATTTTGGGAGGCAGGTTATGAAGCAATGGATGAAATTCTTCGAGACGCTTGCGGGGAAGTTAACCGCCATTCTTGCGTTTGCCATTTTATTGATTGCGGTCATTGCCCTGATCGGAAGCAGGATTGAAGATCGTTTCCTGCCCCTGGTATATATTGCGGCGATTGGGGCGATGATTATTTTTATTCTGCAATTATTTGTAAATCGAAAACCGGCAAAAGAAAATGAAGTTGCGGAATCGAGCTCGTCACGCGTTACCCGCCCTCCCGCCGATGTCCCCATAAAGCACCCTGAAAATGCGCGCGAACGATACTTGAATGCAGTCATCGCTGACTGCCGGACCCTTCGTTTGGTGGGCATTGACCCGCAGGCATCCGACCCGACACGCGGCGGCTTGACTCTTGAATCTCTATATATCTCTCTGGATACAACCACCGTTGTTGATAAAAAGAAAAAATCAAAACCACGGCAGCCAGCGTCAGGTGATGATGAGCAGGAAAGATTGCAGGAATTGATCAACCGCGAAGAAACCCGTCCGCTGGCTGCGTTGGAAGCATTATCAACGGATACTGAACGTCATATTGTTTTGCTCGGCTTGCCGGGTACTGGAAAATCCACCTTTGTTCGTTACCTGGCTTTACGAATGGCGCAGGCCGAAGTGGATCGCAGCCGGAACATCCAAACCCTTTTACCTGACTGGCAGGGCGGACCTGTTTTACCTGTCATTGTTTCGCTTGGAAGAATGGCCGAGACCATTCCTGCGGAATGTAAACGAGGAAGCGCCAAACTGGTCGAAGACTATATCGTTCAATCACTCAAGAGCGATGAGCGCATGGCTGATTTTGCTGACCAGATTCTAAGTGAACTGGAGAAGCGCGGCGGACTTGTGCTTTTTGATGGGCTGGATGAAGTGGCGGATTTGAATTTGCGCCCCATCGTGATCCAATCGGTGGAGGATTTTGTGGAACGCTATAAGCGACAACAGGTCAATCGCTTTCTTGTGACGTGCAGAACCTATTCGTATCACAACGATCCGCGCTGGCAATTGACCGGCTGGTCAACTCATGACCTTGCCTTGCTCGACGATAAAAAGATCGAATTCTTCGTCAGGGCATGGCATGATGAACATGCCCGCATCGAGCCTGCCAGAAAAGCGGATTATGCAAACAAGCGCGAGCGTTTGCTGGCTTCGCTCCAGCCCGATGACCGCCGTCGCTTGCATGAGATCGCGCCCTTCCCGATCATTTTGACCATGATGGCAGTCGTCCATACGCACTATAACGATTTACCCGACTCACGCGCAGAAGTGTATGAGCGTTGCGTGGATCTATTGCTCGTGCGTTGGGAATTGGAACGCCCTGTTTCGGGACAATCCCAGCAAACCCAAAAGCGCACGATCATTGACGAGTTGGGAATTAACCGAACTATTCTGGATCGCGCCTTGTGGGAGATCGCATTCAAGGCGCATGAAGGCCGCCAGCCTGACGGCGATAAGAAGCGCGGCCCGGCCCTGGTTACGGAAGATTTATTGACAAGTGTGCTCTGGGCGCACTTTCCCGACCCAAAGAAAGAGAAAGTGCAAACCTTTCTTGATTATTGCCAGAGTTCAAATGGGTTGTTGATGTTGCAAGGTTCGGTGGCTGTGCCGGATGCGCCAGCCGATACCCCGCCTCTTCGTGTTTATGCCTTTCCTCACCTTACCTTTGAAGAATTCCTGGGGGCGCGCTACCTTACCCGTCGCCCTAATTTTGGCAAGCTTACGCGTGACTTGGTTCAAAAAGATGACCGCTGGCGTGAAGTGGTGATATTGTTGGGCGAATACCTATGTTTTGCCGAGAACGATCACGAGCGTATGGAAACTTTATTGTCTGCCCTGACACCGGAACGCCTGCCTGCCAAAACGGAGCATCCCGATTGGCGCGCCTTTTGGTATTCCGGCGATCTGCTGGCCTTGTATCAACGCAATCATTTTCAAGACAAAGCCTCCGCAGAGCCGAAAATACGTAAAGGACTTTTCTCTTTGGTTACGAAGGGCGCTCTTTCTCCACGCGAACGCGCCGCCGCCGCAGATACACTCGATGAATTAGGTTACATTCCTGCTGACCTGCACACCTTCCTGCCCATCTCCGGCGAAAAATATTATCTCTCCAAATATCTGGTGACCAATTTTCAATACGAGCGCTTCCTGAGACCAGAAAACTTTACAAACAAAGAATACTGGAAGGACTTCCCGAAATATGATGAGAACAGCAAACTCATGCCAAAACAGACCTTTGGCAGTGAAGGCTGGGATTGGCTGCAAAAACAGGAACGGGAAGAAGATGGCGTGCTTCTTCCTCGGTACTGGCGCGACCCGCGCTTCGGGAACGCACACCATGCCGCGCCTGTGGTTGGGATTTCATGGTATGAAGCCAGCGCTTATTGCAGATGGTTGTTGGAGAATTGGGATCAACTCGAAGAAGGAAAACAAGGCTTGCCCAAGCCAAACGAAATTCGTCTGCCCACAGAGAATGAATGGGAAACTGCCGCTGGCGGTATTCAACCAAAGGAACGTTTCGCATGGGGACTCCTCAAAGACAGCAAAGAGCTTACGAACTTTGCCAATACCGGTGAAAGCGGCATTGGCAAGACCACGCCGGTATGGATGTACCCGCAGGGAGCCAGCCCGCATAAACTTTTAGACATGAGCGGCAATGTTTGGGAGTGGCAAGCCAACTACTCAAGCAAGTCATATAATTACTTGGCTCTGCGCGGCGGCTCGTGGTTCAACCTTGTAGACGGCGCGCGTGTCGCGGACCGCAGCAGCAGTAGCCCGGACCTCAGGCTCAACGGTATCGGTTTTCGGGTGTGCGCCCTCCCCAACGGGTGATTTTGTTTTCTGCTTTTCTGTTCGCCCCGTTCTGCGGGGCGTGCGTTCTGTGTTTGCAACCTCCCGCCGTAAGGCGGGAATTTTTTAAACAATTCTCAAAGGAGTTGAAATGAAAACCTATAAACATCTTTACCCGCAAGTATATGATTTTGAAAACCTGTATCTTGCCTATCGCAAAGCGCGCAAGGGCAAGCGCGGCAGGGCACAGCCCGCCAGTTTTGAAAGGGTACAAGAGGATGAATTGCTCACCCTGCAGGCTGAACTGCAAAGTTTTACGTATAAGCCGGGCGAATATCACAGCTTTTTTATTCACGACCCCAAAAAACGCCTGATCTCCGCCGCGCCGTTTCGCGACCGCGTCGTGCATCATGCCTTGTGCCGTGTAATCGAGCCCATTTGGGAAAATCGTTTTATCCACGATACGTATGCCAATCGCGTCGGCAAGGGTACGCATCGCGCCCTGGACCGCACGCAGGAGTTCGCCCGCAAATATAGATATTTCCTGCAATGCGATGTGCGCCAATTCTTCCCGTCCATTGACCACGCCATCCTCATTGCTGAATTTTCGCGCCGCATCAAGGATGAACAAGTTTTATGGCTGTGCGGAGTGATTCTGAAAAGCGGCGTGGGAGTTTTGGCAGAAGAATACGAGATGACTTATTTCACGGGCGATGACTTGTTTGCTGCGCATCGTCCGCGTGGTCTTCCGATTGGCAACCTCACCAGCCAGTTTTGGGCCAACGTCTATCTCAACGATTTCGACCATTACGTGAAACGCCAGATAAAATGTCAAGCTTATATTCGCTACGTGGATGATTTTCTACTTTTCTCTGACAGTAAAATCGAATTGGATCATTGGAGGAAGCAGATCATTCAAAAGCTTGCCGGGCTGCGGCTCACCTTGCATGAAGAGTGTGCGCAGATTTTCCCAACTTCAACCGGCATTCCTTTTCTTGGCTTTCGTGTTTATTCCGATCATCGTTTGCTCAAAACGCGTAAAGCCATTCACTTCCGCCGAAAGTTGCAGCACCGGTTGAACAAATACGCCGAAGGTATGTTGGACATTTCAAAATTGGATCAGATCATAAAAAGCTGGACCCATTATGTGGGTTATGGAGACACATGGGGACTACGTCGTTCCATATTGGGCGGGGTGGCTTTATGAATGAATCTCCGCTTTTCGTTCGCACCTATGATTTCTTGTTGTGGCTCATTCCACACGCGCAGAAATTTCCCCGTCTCTACCGCTTTACGCTGGCCGAACGTGTCCAAAGGCTTGCTCTCGATTTTCAAGATATGCTGGTTGCCGCAGGCAAGAGTCAGGGCATGAGCAGGGTCGAGAAATTAAAGTCGGCGGATATCCAATTGGAGCAATTACGAGTCTGGGTGCGCTTTGCACGCGATAACCAATTGTTTACGCTCAAACAATATGAACACGCCGCTCGCAGTTTGTCAGAAATCGGCAGACTGCTGGGCGCGTGGCTGAAACAAAATCGGGATACTCCGCCAATAAAGCGGTGAATCTGGGCAAGAGCCATAGGCTCTGCGCGGCGGCTCGTGGAACAACAATGAAGACAACGCGCGTGTCGCGAACCGCAACAACAATAACCCGAACAACAGGAACAACAATATCGGTTTTCGGGTGTGCGCCCTCCACAATTTTACAAGCGATAAGTCGAATGCCAGTAGTGTGCTCCGATTACGGTCGGACATCGCGGCAAAATTGGCTGGCTCTCTGCCCGGTATGGAATTGATTTATCCATGCCAAATATATAAACTTCCCAATTGTTCCAGTAGCCTTATGTGACCGTCCAATTGGGAATTCATTATCGTCTGCCTTTGCGGTTATAATTGCCGCTCGGAGGCTTCTTCATGGAAATTACCTGGTACGGTCATTCCTGTTTCCGCCTGACGGAACGCAACATGGCAACGGTGGTGACAGATCCGTTTGACAATAAATCAATTGGCTATTTCCCGCTCAAGCTCAAAGCGGATATTGTAACGGTCAGTCACGACGCGTCTGGCCACAACAACACGGACGCGGTCAAGGGCACGTCGCATGTCATCACCGGGCCAGGAGAATTTGAAATTGGCGGTGTGTTCATTACCGGCGTCCAGACAGATGGCGGCGGAAGCGGGAAAAAATCCAAAGAGCAGGTGCGTAACACACTTTATGTTTTTGATTATGACGGTTTGACAGTTGCTCATCTTGGTGATTTGACTCAAGTGCCGACTCAAACGGAGGTCGAGGCTTTGGGTACGGTAAACGTCGCGCTTGTCCCGGTGGGAGGCGGCGGAGGCCTCAACGCGGCGAAGGCGGCGGAAGTCATCAGCGTGCTCGAGCCGAATATCGTTGTGCCGATGCACTATTCCACGCCGGATACAAAGCTGTCGCTTGATTCGCTTAATAAATTTTTGAAAGAAATGGGACTGGGCAAACAGGAAACCCAGCCGTCGCTAAAGGTCACGCGTTCGGGATTGCCCGATGAGACACGCGTGTTCGTTTTGGATTACCAACGCGAGTAGAACCGTGTCTGTAAAAGTGATCATGACCTGGGATATCGCTGCCGAACACGAACAGGAATATTTCGAGTTCGTGATCGGAGAATGGGTGCCGGGCGTTCAGCGCCTGGGGTTTCAACCGGTTGATGCCTGGGCGACTGTCTTCGGAACGTATCCACAAATTCAGGTTGGCTTGCTGGCGGAAACTGCCCCAAAGGCTCGCGAAATTCTTGGTTCCAAAGAATGGGCGGCGCTGGAAAACCGGCTGTTGACTTTTGTCAATAACTTCTCTTATAAGGTTGTCCCGGCGCGCAATGGTTTTCAATTTTAGAAGATGGTCGAGCGGCGGCGCTAGAGACGCCGCATATCGGGACCAGATTGACTTGACGGTCTCTTCATGAATCAAAAACAATCTCTTTGGCGTTGGTTCTTTGTGTTGGCGGCTCTCGAAGCGGGAGCCGCTTTCTTCGCGCTGATTTTGATACCGCACGAGGGCAGTTCGTTTTCTTTATCGCGCCTGGCTTTGCTCGGACTGCTGTTTGCGTTTTTCGTGTTTGGGATTTTCCTGGCTGTCCGCCCGCTGCGACGAATGGATGCTTTGGCGCGTCCCTCATTGATAATTTTCTCGGCGCTTCTTTCTTTGACTTTAGCCGCCGCGCTTTTTCTGCTGCGTTATCTCAACCTGAAGCACGTTGACCCGCATCTGCTCCTTTCGTATTACCAGCGCCTCAGCCCGCTTCTATTCTATTTGATTTTCCTGACATTTGAATTTTCGCTATTCGGCCTCGCCGCGCGCTACGGATTGAACTGGAAGGTCTTCGCCGAACGCAAATCCATTTTCCAATCTTCCCTCATTGCGTTTTGCCTTTTGCTTTTTGCTCTGCTCTTTGTTGCCGTCACACGCATTGGACTGACTCCCGATAGCGCTTACTGGGGCGAACCTGGCGTTCCGTTGCTTGGATGGCAATTCGCCCTTGCTCTCATCGGCGGACTTTGTGTTTTGTGTTTTGCGCTTTCCGCGCGCGCTCGTTCGCTTGATTTTATTGTCCCGGTCGCGCTGTTTCTTTTTGCAATTATTATCTGGCTCAGCGTTCCGCTTGGCGTGATGCAGAGCAGCTTTTATGCGCCAATGAGCCCGCCGACGAATATTCCGTTCCCATATTCTGACGCGGGTTACTACGACTCGATGGCGCAAAGTCTGTTGATCGGCTATCCGTATCAAGGCGACATTCCGACGCGCCCGCTTTACATTGTATTGCTGGCATTTCTGCATGTGTTGTTTGGTCAGCGTTATGACTTGATCATTGCCGGGCAGACGGTCGTCCTGGCGTTGCTGCCGGTTGCGATGTATTATCTCGGGAAGAAATTGTACAGCCGCGCTGCCGGTGTGATCGCGGCGCTGTTCGTCATCTTCCGCGAATGGACAGGTCTGCTCATCTCTTCACAAACGCGCGTATCGAATACCAAGACTTTATTGGTTGACCTGCCGACGCTCCTGCTGATTTTACTGGCTTGTTTGTTTGCATTGCGCTGGCTCGAACGCAAAGATTGGAAGAGCGCATTCATTGCCGGAGGCATGTTCGGGTTGTTGTTGCTCCTCCGCACGCAATCATTGTTAATTCTGCCGTTCATTCTTATTCTAGCGTTTCTTGCTTTTGGATGGAAAAATAAAAAATCCTTCTTTCTTCTTTCTTCGTTCTTTGTTCTGGGTTTAGTTGCCTCAATCTTCCCATGGCTCTTACACAATTATTTGGTAAGCGGCCAAATCACCTTCGACGCGCCGTTTGAATATCGGGTCATTGCCAGCCAATACAAATATACCGGCAATCTTGATCTTCAGAGCGTGGACTTGCAAGGTAAGAGTCTGTTTGGAATTTTGTTCACTTTTGCGCTCAAAGATCCAAAGTTTGTTCTTGGCTTTATTGCCACACATGCTTTTGCCACGCAAATTGATGGTATGTTAGCTTTGCCGTTGATCGAAAAATATAATGGTCTGTTCGCTCCTCTTAACCTTTACTGGATGGGTTGGGATGGCAAGCTGGCCTGGTATAACCTTTTGCTCATTGTCTTTTATTTTGCGTTGATCGCACTGGGCGTTGGCGCATCGTGGAAGCGGCTGAGGTGGGCGGGCTTATTGCCGTTGGTATTTTCGTTGAGTTATGCGCTGACGAATGGCGTTGCGCGTTTCTCGGGCTGGCGCTACGATTTGCCCGCGGATTGGATCGCGTATTTTTATCTCGGAATTGGTGTCGCAGAAATCTTTGCGATGATTGCTTTATCTTTTGGCGCAGACGCAGAAAAAATCTTCATGCCGGCATTTGCGGTGATTGACCACGAAAATAAAAATTGGGCACAGGGATTTTTGCTCGCCGGAGCTTTTGCGCTTGTCAGTGCATTGCCGTGGCTGGCGCAGGACACTGCTTCGCCGCGTTATGTGAATCAAACTCCGGCGATGCTTGCAACCGAACTTTCAACTTCATCAGCCGTAAAACAACTTGGCGTGGATCAATCTCAAATTTCTGAATTCATGGTGCAATCGCAGGCGACGGCACAAATGGGCCGCGTGTTATATCCGCGTTTCTTTTCTCGCGGCGATGGGCTGGTTTCCACAAATCCATGGCCCGCTTATGCCATGCGCGACTTTTCGCGGATGGGATTTTTGCTGCTCAATCAAACCCGTCATGATGCAGTCTTCCAGTCCAAAAATATTCCGAGCCCATTTCCGCAGGGCGCGGACGCGATTGTTTTAGGCTGCCAGAATCAAAACTACATTGATGTTCGCCTGATTTTATTTCCAGATTCGAACTCAGCTTTTTTGAGCGCGCCGCTTTCCCAGCCTTGTTCGCCCTGACATGTCTCGCTTCACATCTCGACTTCTAAACTGGTACCGCCAAAATGGCCGGACTCTGCCCTGGCGCGGACATCGTGACTCATACGCAGTGTGGGTCTCGGAGATCATGCTCCAGCAGACGCGCGTCGAGACGGTCATTCCATATTTTGAAAAATGGATAAAACGTTTTCCGACGGTAAAGGCTTTGGCCCAATCATCCGAGCAGGATGTTTTGAATCTTTGGGAAGGGCTTGGATATTATTCCCGCGCCCGCAATTTGCACCAAGCCGCGAAGATCGTTATTGAACAATACAACGGCGAATTACCGCACGACCTTGACGCGCTCCGCGAACTGCCCGGCATCGGACGCTACACTGTCGGCGCAATTGCTTCGATGGCATTCGGCATGGACGAGCCAACGTTGGATGGCAACATTCGACGCGTTTTGGCACGCGTCTTTGATGTAAGTGAGCCAGCCGATTCTCGGGCGGGCGAAAAGATTTTGTGGGAGTTGGCTGCCAAACATTTACCCAAAGGTGAAGCAGGCAACTACAATCAGGCATTGATGGATTTGGGTGCCACGACTTGTTTGCCGAAGAATCCACACTGTTTGATTTGCCCGGTCATGTGTTTATGCAAGGCGCATGAACTTGGGATTCAGGAAAAACGCCCGGTCATGAAGCCAAAGAAAAAGACGCCGCATTATATCCACGCCGCAGCCGTGATCGAAAAGAACGGACGCGTCTTATTGGCAAAGCGTCCGTCAAAGGGATTGCTGGGCGGAATGTGGGAATTTCCAAATGCGAGAGTTAACGGCGACCCGGCTAAAGAGTTGGCGAAAACCATCCAAACGGCGACCCGTTTGAAAGTCCGAAGGAAAGAAGCGTTGGAAATCGTTGAGCACGCTTATAGCCATTTCAGCGTCGCAACTCATCCGTTCCGATGTGAATTGGTTTCAATGCCTGAAAATCAGAATTTAAAATGGGTCAGGGTGGGGGAGTTGGAAGATTACCCGATGGGTAGAATTGACAGGCAAATTGCGCGACAATTGAATTGATGAAGGTAAGGCTTGCGGAGCCTCGTGAGTATGCGCTGGAGCGGCATCAGATGGTCGAGAGACAAATCATCCGCCGCGGCCTGCGTGAGCCGCGTCTATTGACGGCGTTCGAGAAGGTGCCGCGACATCTGTTCGTGCCAAACGAACTGCGATACGCAGCATACGATGACTGCGCTCTTCCAATTGGCTTAGGACAAACCATTTCACAGCCTTATATTGTTGCGTTGATGACCAGTCTTGTGGAATTGGGCGGGAGCGAACGCGTTTTGGAAGTGGGGACGGGGTCTGGATATCAGGCAGCGATTCTGTCACAACTGGCAAGGGAAGTTTACACAATCGAATTTATTCCTGAGCTGGCAAACCGCGCCCAAAAAACATTAGCCGAACTTGGATATGTCAATGTGCGTGTGTGTATCGGCGACGGTTCGCTGGGCTGGAGGGAGTTTGCGCCGTATGCGGGGATCATTGTGGCGGCATCTGCTCCTGAGGCGCCAAACCCATTGCTCGAGCAATTGACTGATGGCGGGTACTTGGTCTTGCCAGTGGGCGCACAAGGTTTTCAATTGTTGGAAGTGTGGAAA
This sequence comes from Chloroflexota bacterium, assembly GCA_021824575.1. GTDB lineage: Bacteria > Chloroflexota > Anaerolineae > Anaerolineales > Villigracilaceae > Fen-1038. The sequence continues at coordinate 112,466 of JAKAKJ010000016.1, read as the reverse complement.
TGCCGCGGTAATGAGTATGATCGCCGCGTCGTCACCGGCGTGGCGTTTGTCCCGCTGCGCGGAAAATATGGGTGGAAGAGAAGTTGAGCGTGTGGCCTTCCATTTTAATTTCCGCTGTGCTTGCTATCGGTATTGTTTCCGTTCTGGCATGGCGCGTAAAGCCTCTCCGCTTTCGCGAAATTCGATGGTGGATATTTGCTTTGGCGTCCGGATTGTTTTGGGGAGTGTTTGCTCTCGTTCTGCATATGTTTTATTGGGATTCATATTACAAATATTTTGCGCCGACATATGTCAGTTGGTTGACTCCGCTTGCGGCATTGTTTTACATCGTTGTTGGACTTGGCTTGCGCTGGCTGGCCTTGCATATGCCGGGAAATGTGATAATCAATTTTTGTTTGCTTGGTGCGCTTGAATCTGTTCCCGAACATTTATTGGCGATTTACAGGATGCATATTCTAGATATTCCAATGTTTCAAAATGTAAACGCAATCTCGATTTTTATCTTTGCGTTCTTTGAATATGCAATCTATTGGGAAGTCGTCGCGTTGTTGGCTTATTTCATCAACAAATGGTTGCCTATGAAAAGGGCGGCACTCGCATAAAAAATAACCGCCCGTAATTACGGGCGGCTTTGTTCTACGTTCTATTCATTGTCACAAATATCATTGGCCTGCGTTTGGTCTCTTCGTGCAGATATGATTTCACGGCGGTGACAATTTCTTTTTCGTTATCGAATCCGCCGCCATCAACGGCTTCCACCACGCGCTTGCGGACTTCAGGGATGAGCGCTTCGGCATCTCCGGGAGAGACAAAACCGCGCGTGATGATCTCAGGCTCGTGGAGCAGGTGACCGGTGGATTGATCAATATTGACGTCAATCAGCAAAATGCCGTTACGTGCCAGCATCTCGCGCTCGCGCATCACGCCGTGGTCAATGTCGCCGATGGATTCGCCGTCAACAAAAATGTAGCCGCCGGGGATTCGTTCGCCAAGTTTGATTTTGTTGCCTGCCAGTTCGACAACTTGTCCGTTTTCAACAACAATGATGTTTTCTTCGGGAATGCCGACCTGTTTTGCGAGATCAGCATGCCGCATCAGTTGGCGCAGTTCGCCGTGGATCGGCATGAAGTGTTTTGGCTGGACGAGATTGATCAGGAGTTTTTGTTCTTCCTGACTGGCGTGGCCGGAAACATGGACAGGCGCAATGCCATCATAAATAACCGCGGCGCCGCGCCGAAGCAGGCGGTTGATCGTTTTGCTGATGCTTTCTTCGTTGCCTGGAATCGGGTGCGATGAAAGCACAATCGTGTCACCTTCTTTGAGATCGAATTGGCGATTTGTGCCGGTCGAGAGACGCCCAACCACCGACGATGGCTCACCCTGCGAGCCGGTGCACATGATTGCCACTTTGTGATTTTGCATATTCAATGCCTGGTCCAGCGGCACAAGCAATTCATCAGGAATGTCAAGATAACCCAGCTTGCGCGCAATCTTGACGTTGTCAATCATGCTCGGACCCGCCAGCGCCATCTTGCGGCCGTTTTTGGAAGCCGCGTCAGCGACCTGTTGAATGCGTGAGATCAGCGATGCGAACGTCGCAACAATGACGCGGCCTTTTGCTTCCGCAAAAACTTTATCAAAAGCCGGGCCGATGATCATCTCGGACGGCGTCCAGCCGGGGCGTTCCGCATTCGTTGAATCAGAAAGCAATAAGTCCACACCGCGATTTCCGAACTCGGCCAGTTTGGCGTAATCGGTCGGCCAGCCATCCACCGGTGTGTGGTCGAACTTGAAGTCGCTCATGTGGACGATAAACCCGGCGGGTGTGGTGATGCCAAGCCCTACCGAGTCAGGAATCGAATGACAGATGTGGAAGAATTCAATCTTGAATGGGCCGATCTCGACCGACTTTCCCGCCTCAACTGTGTTCAGCTCCGCCTTCTCCGATGCGCCATTGCGTGCCAGCTTGACTTCGATCAGGCCGCGTGTCAATGGCGTGGCATAAACTGGCGCGTGGATGTCATTCAAAACATGGTGAATCGCGCCGATGTGATCTTCGTGTCCGTGCGTGATGACAATGCCCACCACTTGGCCGGCGCGGTTGCGTAAATATTCATAATCGGGGATGATGTAATCAACGCCGAGCATGTCGTTTTCGGGAAACATGATGCCGGTGTCCACGATCAGAATCTGATTGTCATATTCGTAGGCCATCATGTTCTTGCCGACTTCCCCAAGCCCGCCCAGGGGAATGATCTTTAATTTTTTTCCGTGCTTACTCATACAAGTTTATTTTTTCCTCACTTGATTAAATGATTTTTATCCGCCAATGGCGGTTAAGGTCACTTTCGATATGTACAAAAATGCCCGAGGGAACTCAAGACTCCCGCGGGGCTGTGATGCCACACATGCAATTGTCTTGCAAGCAAATGGCGCCCGAAGGTGCCGGCGTTCTACCGGCTCAGCGCCATGAAAGTCAATATCCAACGGCAGAAAGTATAGCAGGGGAGGAGGCTTTTGTCAAAGCAGGGTGCGTAAAAGTTTTGTTAACGCTTTTTGGCGGACCGGTGATTGCGCTCCATCATCAGGCTGAACTCAATCTGTTTCTTTTCGATCTCTTTGCGGATTTCGAGCCGCTCACCTGCACTTGCGCCAGGTGCAAGTGTCTTTTCCTCGACCAAAGCGGACTCCATTTGCCTTAGCTCGGCAATCTCTTTGAGCAACTCCGCTTCACGCGGCACCATCCCGGCGTTCTTCAAAATCGAATATGCGAGCCGGACTTCCTCCGGCGTGTCGAAATACGCGGTCAAATCAATCGGCTTGCCCTTGCCCGAGAGATGATCGAATTCACCGCGCTCCATCGCCTCGCGGATCATTTTCTCAGCGGCTTTTTCAAATGGCGACATAACTCTTGTTAGATTTATTCTTCCTGTGCCGTCTCGGCTTCATGGGCGGGATTGCCATAAGAGGGACGTTTGTCTTTTTGCAAAATGCTCCAGTCGGTATCTCGATACGCTTTCAGTGTAAAAGCTATTTGTTCATCAAAAGCGGATGGACTGAATGAGAAAATCAGCGGCTGGTATTCAACATGCCAGCCTTTCAGATGGTTTTGAGCGAGAAGCGCGTCGCGTTGTTTTTGATCCTCCACATAAAAGATCGCAAGTCCACCCGGTTCACCAATGAAATGATCATGGTAAATTGCCAAAGGCAGAGACTTATCGCCGATGAAATCATTGAAGACAAGATTCGCTTCGTGGGCTGGCAACTCCTCCGGCGCCAAGGCGTAAACCAAAAAGCAGCGAGGTTTCTGAATTCGTTTTACCTGTTTATTCATACCATTAACTCTTTCCTGCCAACCAATCCAATAGATAGTCTTTTCATGATTTTACCTCGACAACATTTTTCAGGTGATACAATCATTTGCGGAGGAACTATTCATGCAGTCGTCACGGTTACGCGCTCGCTATCGTCACATCATGACTTTCTTCGCTCGCACGATTATCAGCGTGGTTTACTGGGATATCGTTTTGCCGCGTATTGGCTTTCGCGGTCTGGCGCGACGTACGCGTTCGACTCGTTATAAAGATATTGCGTCACGCTTTCGCGCACTGGCCATCCGCATGGGCGGCGTGATGATTAAAGTGGGTCAGTTCCTTTCGGCGCGGCTCGATGTTTTGCCCGCTGAGATTACGGAAGAACTTTCCGGTTTGCAGGATGAAGTCCCGGCTGAGGATTTCAATGCGATCCGCAAATTGGCCGAAGCTGAATTCGGGATGCCGCTCGAAGAAAAGTTCGAGCGCTTCGAACCGGAACCGCTGGCGGCCGCCTCACTTGGACAGGTTCACCGCGCCCGCTTGCGATCCGACGCGCCGGAGGCGGACGCGTTTCGCGAGGTCGTTGTCAAAATCCAGCGTCCATTCATTGATCAATTGATTGACGTGGATTTTTCCGCGCTGCGACGAGTCGGCGGCTGGTTGATGTATTACGAACCCATCCGCAAGCGCGTCGATGTGCCCGCACTGATCGAAGAGTTGGCGGCGACCGTGCAGAATGAAATTGATTATCTGGCCGAAGGCAGGAACGCCGAAACATTCAGCAAAAATTTTGCAAACCGCAGACGCGTGCATGTGCCGCGCGTCGTTTGGAGCCATACCACAAAACGCGCCCTCACGCTCGAAAATGTTTTTGCCATCAAGATCACCGATTATGATGACATCACCGCGGCGGGCATTGACCGCGCGGATGTCGCCGCGGTTCTGCTCGATACCTATCTCAAGCAAATTTTCGAAGATGGTTTTTTTCACGCCGATCCGCATCCCGGAAATTTATTCGTTACGCCGCTGCCTGCAACGGCAAAAAGAAAGAAGGCAAGCTGGCAGCTTACGTTCGTGGACTTTGGAATGGTCGGCGATGTGCCCGAAAATCTGCGTGATGGATTGCGCGAAATGTTGATCGGCATTGGCACGCGTGACGCGACGCGCGTCGTGAAGTCGTATAAAACGATGGGCGTTTTACTTCCCAGTGCGGACACAAAATTGCTGGAGCAGGCCGAAACGCAGTTGTTCGAACGCTTCTGGGGAATGTCCATGAGCGAATTGCGGAAAATCAACCACCGCGAGATGCGCGATTTTGCTCATCAATTCCGTGACTTGATGTACGAAATGCCTTTTCAATTACCGCATAACCTTTTGTTGTTGGGGCGGACGGTCGCGATTCTGTCGGGCATGTGTACCGGGCTTGATCCCGATTTCAATGTTTGGGAGGAGATCGCACCTTACGCGCAAAAGCTGGTCGCGGACGAGGTCGGCACGGGCTGGGAAGTTTGGCTGGATGAAATTGGAGATTTGATCAAGGAACTGATCGCGCTGCCCGCACAGTCAAGCCGGGTGTTGACGCAATTGGAGCGCGGCGAACTGAATGTCAATATGCCGCGGGTGAACCTCCATCTTTCGTATGTGGAAGGCGCGATGAATCGCGTCGCAGGCGCGCTGATCTTTGCTGTGTTTTTGTTGAGCGGAGTCTTACTTCATAATGCCAATGATTTTCCGCTCAGTTATCTCTTCTGGGGATTCTCTTTCCTGGCTTTGATCTGGACTGCGTTCTTTGCGCACGGCCATTCTCCCCGGCATTGAAACGATGATCACCCTGAGCGGACGCTGAGCGCGAGCGAGGCGGCAGTCGAAGGACGTTTCGACTTCAGCCTCGATACTCGACCTCCACTCAACGCGATAGGATCATAAACAAACTGCCCCGCCGTTCAGCGGAGCAGTTTTATCGTTATGCTTTCTTGCTTTTTTCTTCCATGTGTTCGAGCGCGTGATCAATCATACTGCGCCAGGCGAGGAGCATTTCCTTGCGGGCATTGCGGCGATGCTCGATGAACTCAGGCGGGAATAAGCCTTTGATGCTCTCGCGCATCTCTTCGCGCGCCGCGCGCATATGTTCACGCGTCTCCTCGGGAATCTTGTCTTCAAACGGTTTGCGTCGAGTTGTTTTTTCAGCCATAAGGACCTCGCTTTCTCTGTATTGATTATAACGCTTAACATTAATCCGGCATGAACAAACCGTTTGACTGTTCCATCCAATCGGCGACGCGCTCGACCGCGGCGGTATTACATGACTTGCCCGGCGCTGAGAAATGCGATTTAGGTGCTGAGCTTCGAGAAGAGACAAGTTATCCTTATGTAATTGTTGTTTCTATGGCTTGGATTCTTCCATCACTTTTTCCGAAAAGACAAAATCTGAATTCGCAGCTGGCTGGTGACACGAACTGCACGCCAGCAGTTTGCCGCTCGACTCCGCTAATTTACCGGTTGAGTCGTACATGGCCCACCACCAATCATTATTTTCGGGGTCGTACCCCGCAGGCATTTTCACCATCACCGTCAGCGCAGTGACCTCAGTTGAATTCGCACCTGCCAAATGTGCCTTGACAATGGTCGCACAGGTGGGAAATTTCTTTCCAGAAGCTGAAATGTAGGTATCCCTCGCCAAGTCATTCACATAGATGTTGACATATACTGAATGTCCCTGAATCGGCCTAGGGTTAACTTTTGTCCATGTAGCATAATCAGTGAAAGTGGGAAGAGAACTGCCGAAGCAAGCACTGGTCAGATTCTGCGCGGGGTCTGGCGTGAAGGTGGGACGGCTTGATGTGGTGGAGTCAGGTATGTCGGTTGAGGTTGGTGCTGCAAGACCTATTCCGCTGCACCCGCTTAGAATAATCACAAACAACATTCCTAAAATGAATCTACGCATCTTGACAACCTTTCGAAAGGTAAGGTAACAAGCTCCTGAAGCATAGAAGAGAATTCGTTTAACGGTATCCCCAACCATCAATTCCTGGGGTTGGGGATACTTGCAATATTATCTTCAAATCTCACTTGCTTACTGTTCTTAATTGACGATCCAAGTTATGGAGCCTTGGTTGGTGTGGGTTTAGCAGCTTGTATTATGGCTTGTTGTTCAGGAGTCAATATCAAGGTTGGCCAGAAGAGGCGGATCTTTCCGTTTTCCACAACATAGACTGATTGATATTGCACTTGGCTAATGCCCAATTGGGTAAAACGGGCGAGGGAAACCACACCGGTATTGATAACGACATTCCCGCTCACTTTCCAATCCTGCGAAGTCGCGCGGGTGGTTTGCACATCGTTCTGCAGCCACTTGGAAATTTGATCCTTACCGCTGAGCAGAAGCGCATTATTCATGACCAGCGCGGCTGCATCGTCAGCGTAGAATGAAAGCGCCTTGTTGAAGTCGCCGCTATTAGCAGCATTCACATAAGCCTTGGCAACATCTTCGGGATTGACTGCTGGAGTGGGGGGCGCAGGAGCATCCGCTTGCGCTGCTTTCATCTTGGATTGTTGATCGGGTGTCAATTGCACAGTTGGGGAAAAGAAACGGACCTTGCCTCCCTGCACTATGTAATCGGCGCTAAATGCAACATCGCCAATGCCTGCTTTCTGGAAGCGATCCAGAGAAACCATGCCGGTAACAACTACCAGACCACCTTTCATCTGAACATTTGCGGGTTGGACACGTGTGGTCTTGACGTCGACCGTCAGCCACTTGGAAATTTCATCTTTTCCAACAAAAACACCCAATGGATTGTAAACCACGGCATCATCGGCATAGAATGCAAGGGTTTTGTTAAAGTCGCCAGTGTTGGCGGTATCCATATATGCTTTCACAACACTAATCGCATCGCCAGAAGATGGCATTGATTGAGATTGAACGATTGGTGCCGGGTTTGGGGTAGCGGTTGTAGAAGTCGCTGGGGCGCAACTGGCCAGAAGTGCAGCCACTAGCAAAATGATGGATATTACTAAAGAACGTGTTTTCATATTGTTGAATCTCCTTTTATAATTGAATTGGCATTTGCTCTTGGATTGAGGCATGATAGCAAAACGGTTGTATAGAGTGGTCACGCTCAGCGTGACAAAAAGCGTTACAAAAGAAGACGATACTTGATGAATGAATTGGGTTCATTTGGAACCTGGATAAGACGCCGTCGTCGGGAATTGGATCTGACCCAAGCTGAATTAGCTCAACGTGCGGGTTGTTCAGAAGCAGCGATCCGGAAGATCGAGGCCGATGAACGTAAACCTTCGCTGCAGTTGACTGAGTTGCTTGCGAAAGAATTGCGTATCCCCGATGCTGAGAAAAAGGCTTTCGTTCAGTTTGCGCGCCATATCCTCCCTGATGCGGAATTGTTCTCGCCTATTCCTGCAACAGCCAAAATATCAGATTCATTTCATGCTGCTACTTCATCGAATAACATCCCTGCTTTTCTGACTTCCTTGATTGATCGCACACGAGACATTTCATCTGTTCTCGAATCAATCACCAGTGCTGACGTTCGCTGGATAACACTGATTGGCCCCCCGGGAATTGGGAAGACGCGCCTGAGTATTCATTGCGGCGAGCAAGCTTTACCTCATTTCCGCGACGGGGTCTGGTTCGTGGACCTTTCGGTTGTCAGCGAAGCTGATTTTGTTTTGCCCGCCATTGGCAGAACCTTCCGCTATTTCGATCTACCCCAATCCGCAAACCTTGAACAACTAACGATCGGATTGAAAGAAAAAGAATTATTGCTTGTATTGGACAATTTTGAGCAGGTGGAGGACGCGGCAGGAGATGTAGCCGCCTTGCTAAAAGGCTGCCCCAAAATAAAAACCTTGGTTACCAGCCGGGTCCCGTTGAATATTTATGGGGAATACAAGTATTATGTACCGACCCTCTCCATACCACCGAAGAGCGCTGCCAAGTCGTCTGAATCTCTTATGCAGTTTGAAGCCGTGCAGCTCTTTGTTGCCAGAGCAAGGCAACTCCAAACCGGATTCAAGATCAGCGGGGAAAATGCTGAAGCCATTGTAGATATATGCACTCGAATGGATGGCGTTCCACTGGCACTTGAATTGGCTGCGGCATCACTCCGTCATATGAGTTTAACTGAACTGGCTGAAATCCTTCGTCCCGAAAATGAAACGAATTGGCTGAAGCACATTAATCATCCTGCGCGTGATTTACCGCTCCGGCAGCAAACCCTGGAAAATGTCATTGCTTGGAGCTATACGCTTCTCACACAAGAACGGCAGACATTTTTCCGTCGACTCGGAGTTTTCGCTGGTGGGTTTGAAGAGGAAGCTGCGGCAGTCATCTGTGGTGAAAATGGGATTGATGCAAGCCGCGCTCGCATTGAGTTGGAATACCTGACAGATCACTCTCTTCTCCAACAAAGTCAGATTGACGGACGTCTCTACTGGCGCATGTTGGAAATTGTTCATGAATTCGCGTTGCTTCAAGCAACACCGATAGACCGATCGGATGTCGCGTCAAGACATGCAAAATACTATCATTCCTTACTCAATAACGCATTGAATGGTTCGGTAAAAATAAATTTCGGACGATTCTTCCAAATTCATGCTGGTAATCTTCATCAAGCGCTTCGTTGGGCAGTCTCGGCGGGCGATGTAAATCTGGTGCTTTCATTGGCAATAGATTTGGGCAAGATATGGGAATATGTAGGTTATCTGCGCGAGAGTGTGGAGTTGATTCAGCAAGTATTATTGATGCCGGACAAAGCTGACGGCAAGCTGCGAATCGAATTTCTTGAAAGGGCTGCTACCCTGGCATGGCAACAACATCGTTTTGACTTTGCTTTGTCATTGACCAATGAAGCATTAGAGATCGCGAAGTCCAATCAATTGAATGATACTTACCCGCTGTTGCTGAATCTGCAGGGCAGAATCTTTATTGAACAAGGTAAGTATCATGAAGCATATGACGCATTGAGTGAGTGCTTTGATTTGTCTCTTGCCCACCCCGCAATATTCAACCCCGGCGTACCGTCAGCGCAGCTGGGTGAAATTGAATTAGCTTTAGGGAATCATAGTCAGGCGCAGTCACGGTTTACGACCGCTTTAGCTTATTTGCAGGATAAGGACATCATCTTTTTGGCAGTGTGCATGACTGATTTGGCAGAAATTGCTCTGGCCAATGAGGATTACGGCGAAGCACGACACCAGTTGCAACTTGCAAAGGATATTGCAGGCCGGCATGTGCGCAGATTGTTGTACTATCTTTCAACATTAGCTGGATACTTGACTCTAGAACCGGGAAACGATCAAAAATCATTGCGGCGCGCGGTGGAAATTTATGGCGCGATCAAATCTCTCGAAGAATATTCAGGAGTAGTATTCGTCCCATTCTATATTGAATTAAATACATCTCGCATCGCACTGACCCACTTAAAGTTGGAGAAAAGCAAATGGCAAACTGCCTGGGAAACTGGCCGGAAATGGGCGAAGGAAGAGATCCTTCCGCGAGCCATTGAAGGAATTTTCAGCTGACTTATGCTCCGACCCAGATAGCAGCGAAGTGAACACCTAATCCTTCATATACAATCCGCCGCATCCTTCCATCCAATCTGCGACGCGTTCGACCGCGGTGTGAATGTCATTATCTGAAACATCCAGCGTCAAGCTTTGTAGTTGGGATTTAGCAATCAGTTCGCGCATCAATTCCTGCTCGCGGATGAACGGAGTCAGATCATTGTATTGCGATGGATTGCCAGAGACTTTTAACCGTTCGGCGCGTGCAGCTTCAAACGATTCGGGTGAACGCGTGCAAAAGACGAGTCGAAAGTTCAACGCCACTAACTTTTCTTCGAGCCAGCGGAAATCATAATCTTTGCCGTAAGTCTGCTTTTGATATGCCTGTGTCGAAATGTGGAAGCGGTCCACGATCCATGAATAATATTTTTGCAACTCAAACATGTGCGCCCACGTTCGATATGTTTCGATTGCAAGTGATTCTTCCTGCGGCTCAAAGTTGATCGGTCCGCGTCCCCATGGATAATTCGTGAACGAGCACCATTCCGCGGAAATCAACGGCGAGTGATAGCGATATTTACGCGGGCCGACGATGCGCGGATGCTCGTTGAGTTCGAATGCGATCTCGGTTTTAAACGTCAGGCGCGTGCCTTCGAGAATGATCTTTGGACAAAGTTTGTTTCCCATCGTTGTTAGCTCCAGCCGCCGTCCTCGGCGGCGGGGACGCCGCCGAGAGCAAGGTGTTATACGATCCCGTAAAATGAAATTATTCACTAGAGTATACATGAGAAAATTGACATCCGCCTCTCTCTCATGTAAACTTCTCAAATGGATACAGGGCCAAGAACAATCAGGGTATAAACGGGTGGCTTATGGATATTGACCTCGATCTCTATCGGCGTGAAGTGCGTGTCTCATCCAATCCGCTTGTGCGGCTCTCGGCGATTGACGTTTCGCCTGATCACCCCCAGCGGACTTTTGTTTTTCTGCACGGCTTTGGCGGACAAGCTGAACAATGGCAATATCAATTGCAAAAATTCGCGATGGAAAACCGCGTCATCGCCCTCGACTTGCGCGGGCACGGTCTTTCCGATAAGCCTTCGCGCGGCTACGAGATGACTCAAATCCAAGCCGATCTCGAATCTGCGTTGGACGTTTTAAAAGTCACTGGCAAATTTATTTTGATCGGTCATTCGTTTGGCGGCGCGATTGCAACGGATTATGCTGTCGCGCATCCTGAGCGCGTCGAACGCCTGATTTTGATTGCAACACCGGGAGAATTCAAATTGCAGCCGATGTTCCGGCTTGGACTGGCTTTGCCGAACTGGCTCTTGCGAATCGTCGGCTTGTTCACGCGCAAATGGTTATCGGCCCCGCCGCACGCGCTCAAGCCGTTTTATGTCCATAATCTGTCGGGGTGGAAGGGCTGGGACAAATTTGCGGCGCTGACAGTTCCGACGCTGGTTGTCCGCGGACATCGCGATCAGGTTTTTGAAACCGCCTTTTTTGAAAATGTGACCCGCGCGATTCCCAACGCGCAGGATGTTGACATCGGTGTTTCGGGGCACATGGTGATGCTCGAACGTCGCGAAGCAGTGGATCGCGCCATCGAGAGATTTCTTGAAGATAAAGGCCAGCGTTCGTGGCGCGATACATCATCGGTCGTCCGTAAACGAATCGGCGGACGCGACCCCTTGAGAAAAGCGCGTCCGTGGCTGACGCAATATGAGCCGGGCGTGCCCTATACAACGGCGATTCCAAATATTCCACTGCATCATTTGTTGCGCTCATCGGTCAGGCGGTTTCCATTGCATCCAGCCATCTTTTTTGAAGGAAGCCGGCATTCGTATCGCTTTGTAAATCATGAGGCAAATCGTTTTGCCAACGCACTCCAATCACTTGGCGTTGGCAAAGGTGCGCGCGTGGTTGTGTTATTACCGAATACGCCGCAAGTCGTTATCGGTTTTTATGGCACGCTCAAGGCCGGCGCGACCGCGGTCTTCATCCCGCCGATGATCGAGCCGGAGGAAGTGATCCGCCAGGTCAAGGACGCGGACGCGAGTGTGCTGGTCACGCTTTCGATGTGGGCCGGGCTTGCGAGTCAAATCCAGAAGGGGAGCGGCGTACCGCATATTGTGTTGACTGACCCCGCTGAATATTTGTCCCTGCCAAAATATTTGATCTCGCGCTGGCGAAACCGAGGTTTTCATGTCGGCAATGAATTACGATGGAATCGCTTGCTCGATGGTCGAAGCGATAAATCTCCGACGGTGGAAGTCTTGCCCGAAGATCTAGCCGCCATCTTATATACAGGCGGAACAACGGGTCCCGCAAAAGGCGTGATGTTAACGCATCGCAACTTGGTTGCGAATGCGCTTCAAACCCGTCACTGGCTGCCGGATGCAAAAGAAGGCAAAGAACGATTTTTATGTGTAGTACCAGTCTTCCACAGTTATGGCTTGACCACTGCCATGAATGTTCCGGTGGCGCTCGGCGCGGCGATGATTCTCAAATCGCAGTTCCAGGTTTTGGATGCCCTCAAAGCAATCAAAAAGTATAAGCCCACAATCTTTACCGGCGTGCCAAATATGTATGTCGCCATCAACAATTTTCGCGGCGTGCGAAAATATGGAATCCGATCCATCAAGGCTTGCATCAGCGGGTCAGCGCCGCTGCCGGTTGAAGTGCAGGAGGCTTTCGAGAAATTAACAAAAGGCCGCCTTGTCGAAGGTTATGGGCTGACCGAGGCGTCGCCGGTGACTCACGCGAATCCGCTTGGAGGGCAGGGAAAAGTTGGCAGCATCGGAATCCCGCTCCCGTCCACAGAAGCCGCGGTGGTTGATTTGGTCAAAGGAAGAAAAGAAGTTGGTCCGGGTCAAATCGGTGAGCTTGCTGTCCGCGGTCCACAGATTATGAAAGGCTACTGGAAAAATCCCGAAGCTACAAAAGAAGTTCTCACCGAAGATGGGTGGCTGCTGACGGGCGATGTGGCGCAGCGCGATGAAGATGGATATTTTCGTATCATCGCCCGCAAAGCCGATATGTGGTACGCTTCGCACACCAAGGGCAAGCCAGCCTTTCCGCGCGATGTCGAGGAAGTGATCTATGAAATTCCGCAAGTAAAAGAAGTCGCGGTCACGGCTGTGGCAGGTCATCCATTTGCATTTGTCATTGCAGATCGCGAGAGACCAACCCCCGAATCAATCATTGCATATTGCAGGCGCCGATTGCCTCCTGATCTTGTGCCGCGCTTCGTCATTTTCATGGATGATTTCCCAAGGACATTCATTGGAAAGGTTTTACGCTATCGGCTAGTGGAATGGATGAGAGAAAGGTCGGCAAAGGGAGAAGGGTAAATTTGTAACCAACATCTTATTTAGGTTAACTATGATCAACTTATAAATTTATGCTCTCGACGGCTTGAGCAAGGTATGTTTGTTAGGCAATTAAGGTTAATCGGAATAGATTAAATTTGTTTAATTTTAGTGCGATAGAATGAGAGCGCCAAAGGAGAAGATGGTTATGCCAATTGCTGCTGGGAAACCCGCCCCCGAATTCAACTTGTTGGATGACTCTGGCGCACACCGCCGCTTATCAGATTTCCGCGGCAAGCCGGTTATCCTGTATTTTTATCCGAAAGACGACACGCCGGGCTGCACCACGGAAGCCTGTAATTTTCGGGATGATTATTCTGCCTATCAAAAGGCAGGTGTTACTATTCTTGGCGTGAGTCCTGATTCGGTTGAGTCGCATCTCAAGTTTAAATCCAAATATCAATTGCCGTTTCCATTGCTTGCAGATGATGATCACAAGATTTGCGACGCGTATGGCGTTTGGGGGCCAAAGAAATTCATGGGCCGCGAGTATGAAGGCGTGTTGCGCACTACGTTCCTGATTGACGCAAAGGGGAACGTCGCGCGTGTGTTTGAAAATGTCCGTCCCGCCGAGCACAGCCCAGAAGTCTTAAATGCCTTGAAAACCATATGATTTTCCCACCGAATAGCCGCCAAAATTTTTGGCGGCTATTCAATTATGACCAAACTTTCCGAATAAGCGTGACAAATTTGGTATTATTTGGTAAATTAGGAGCTTGGCAGGTTCCGAGCTTACTTTAGCGGTTGTAGCTTTTATTTTTTATTGGTATACGATCCAGACCCGCCCCTTGTTTTACAACGAACCGATTGTTGTGGGACAAGGGAGATAGCGCGCCGGGACAAAGCGCGTAAAGACCAAAGTTCAGGAGAGAGAGCGTATGCGACATTTTGTGATTGTCGGCGTGCTGGTGATTATTGTATTTCTGGCAACTTATTTTGGGCTGACCGCCCTTAAATTGATGCCAGTCGAGGCCAGCGCACAATCCATCGTAGTAGACTGGATGTGGAATCTTGACTTTGTAGTCATGTGCTTCCTTTTTGCACTGATCATCGTTCCTTTGGTCTACGGTTTGATCGTTTTTAGAAGAAAAAAAGGGGATACCTCGGATGGGGAATATATCGAAGGTAATACAAAGCTTGAAATTACATGGACGGTTATTCCGCTGATAACGGTGCTGGTCTTTGCCTATCTCGGCGCTTATTCCCTCGGCGAGACAATGGCGGTTGATCCCAACGCGTTGGAGATCAGCGTAACTGCGCGTCAATGGTCGTGGCAGTTTGACTACCCTGAAGGATTTACATCCAACGAATTGCACTTGCCGGTTAACCGCCAGGTTGTCTTGAATATGACCTCGCTGGATGTGATCCATGCCTTTTGGGTTCCCCAGTTTCGCATCCGTCAGGATATTTTGCCGGGCCGCGTGACCAACTATCGCATCACACCGATTCTCATCGGGAACTACACAGTGATGTGCTCTCAATTATGCGGCACATCTCATTCGTACATGACTGCACCTGTGATTGTGACTTCACAGGCCGATTACGATGCCTGGGTTCAATCGCAAGTTACCGCCGCACAAGCTGCCGCTGCCGCCGGCGGACCTGCAAACGGTAAATTGTTGGTCTCAAAGTATGGCTGTCTGGGCTGCCATTCGACGGATGGCAGCAAACTTGTTGGCCCGACCTGGCAGGGACTTTATCAGTCTCAAGTCAAATTGTCCGATGGGAGAACGGTGACCGCGGATCAAGCTTATTTGGTCGAGTCGATTGTCAGTCCGAGCGCCAAGGTCGTGAACGGCTTCCCGGACAATGTGATGCCGAAAACGTTTGGGACAGTATTGACGCAATCACAAATCAACGACATTGTCTCCTATATTGAAACGTTAAAGTGATGGTGTGGAGAAGTTTATGAAAAAATTCCTGACTTCTGCTTTAGTGCGCGGGCTGCTCTGGCAGGCAATTGGCTGGCTGCTGGGTGCTTTGTTTGTCACCGGGATTCGATTTCTCATGGGAATGAATCCGTTTGATCAATTCTTCTTCACCGAACCTGCCTGGGTGTTCGGCGCGCTCGTGGGCGCCATTTCTTTTGTGGCGGGAACCGGTGCAATGAGCGATTGGTTCAAATGGGCCAAGGGCGAAGAAACCCCTGAACATCGCGAAGATCCGCCCGGCTGGGAAAAGTATTTGAATGTTTCGCTCGATCATAAAGTAATCGGAATCCAATATACGGTCACGGCATTGATCCTGATGTGCATAGGCGGCGTGTTTGCCATGATCTTCCGAACCGAACTGGCGCATTCGGGCTTGCAGATCTTGACGCTTCAGGAATACAACACGTTCATGAGCCTGCATGGAATTGTGATGATCGTCGGCATTCTTGTCGGGGTGGCGGGCGTGATGAATTATCTTGTGCCGATGATGATCGGCGCGGACGATATGTCGTTTCCGCGGTTGAATGCTTTTTCTTTCTGGGTCGTTCCTCCTGCCGCAATTCTGCTGCTTTCAACACTGGCGCTTGGCGGGTTTGACACCGGCTGGACGGGATATCCGCCGCTTTCGGCGCGTGCGCCCGTTGGGATGCAGATGTTCTTCATGGGCGTGGCTGTTGCAGGTTGGTCGTCCATTCTTGGCGGATTGAATCTGATCGCAACGGTTTTGCGGATGCGTACCAAGGGCATGACTGCATTTCGTATGCCTATTTTCATTTGGGCTGCGATCGCCACTTCCATCATTACTTTGACGGCCACACAATTAATCGGTCTGGCATTCCAAATGGTGATGTTCCAGCGTTTGTTGGGAATGGGCTTCTTCGATCCGGCCAAAGGCGGCAACCCGATTCTTTTCCAGCACTTGTTCTGGTTCTATTCACATCCCGCAGTGTATGTCTTCGTGCTTCCCGGCCTTGGTCTTATTTCAGAATTGATGCCGGTCTTTGTTCGCAAGCCGCTCTTTGGCTATCGCTTTGTCGCGATGTCATCGCTGGGAATTGCGCTGGTGGGTTTCCTCGTTTGGGCGCACCACATGTTTACATCTGGTATGAACGAGTATCTGCGCGTGCCGTTCATGTATAGCACGTTACTGGTCGCAGTGCCAACCGGAGTCAAATTCTTTTCGTGGGTGGCTACACTTTGGAAGGGGAAGGTCGAAACGCCTACGCCGATGCTTTTCGTGGTTGGCGGAATCGTTGTCTTTTTGTTGGGTGGTCTTTCAGGCCCTCCGAATGCGACCGTGGCTACCGATTTGCATCTGCATGACACGTATTGGATCGTGGGACATTTCCACGATACGATGTTTGGCGGATACGTTTTCCCGTTCTTTGCCGCAATCTATTACTGGTTCCCTAAGGCAACCGGAAAACGGATGAACGAGACTCTTGGCAAAATCCATTTCTGGCTCATGACACCTGCGTTCCTGACGCTCACACTTTTGATGATGCGCGTCGGTTTGTTGGGCATGCGCCGCCGCGTGGCCGATTATGACCCCGCGCTGGGCTTCGATAATTATCATTTGATCATGACCATTGCCGGATATTTGATCGCCATCTCCATTGCGATTTTCCTCTATAACCTTTACATGAGCCTGAAGCATGGCGAAACGGCCACCGGTAATGTATGGAATTCCCGCTCGCCAGAATGGCAGGTTCCTTCGCCGATGCCAGTACACAACTATGATATTCCTTTTGAAGTTGTCGGCGAGCCTTACGATTATGGTTTGCCGGGATCGGTTTACGTCCGCTTTGCAGATGGCGGTCAGAGCACAAAACACTAAAGCTGAATCGAGGAATTGTTTTCCATGGAACATTCGAATAAAACTGAAGTCTTTCGCCAGGGAATGATCATTTTCATTTTCCTGGCAGTTCTGACTGCGCTTGAATTCTTTGTGGCGGTAGCCGTTGGCGCTGTTGTTTTGCTGGCGATCATTGCCGTGGTCAAGGTTGCGCTGGTGATGTACTATTACATGCACATTTACAAATTGAACACCAAGGACGAACAACTGGACCGGCATAGTTATGAATACAAACTGAACACCCGCCGGCTGGGTTTGTGGCTCTTTTTGCTTTCGGACACATTTGTCTTTGGCGGTCTGTTTGTCAGCCGTTTCAACTTGCTCGGCTTGACGCGTCCCGATCTCAACCAGCTGCTTGGCCTGACGGTCACCAGTGTGCTGCTGCTTTCATCGTTCTTCATGAACCGCGCTGAAGCCTCGATGGAGCATGGCGACCGCAAGGGTTTCATCATTGGCATTGTGGCGACGCTCATCCTGGGAGTCGGTTTTTTGGCGGGAGTGCTTGGGGTCGAGTGGCCGAACGCCATAAGGGCGGGCGTTACGCCGTCCGCGAGCGCGGCGGGCGCGATCTTCTTCATGATGACCGGCATGCACGCCTTCCATGTTTTGACCGGCGTCATCTTTTTGTCCATCGTTCTGCGAAACGGCTCGCGCGGAATTTACTCCCCGGAAAAACATTGGGGCGTTGAGGCAGCTGCGATTTATTGGCACTTTGTGGATGTTGTTTGGATCTTCTTCTACCCGGCGCTGTATTTGATTGGAAAGCTAATCTAAATCTAAATTTGCGGTCATACAATATGGGCGGCCCGCTCGGTCGCCCAGGCTTTTTTACGAGGAGAGAAAGGTTGGATGAATGGAACGGAAACTCGTTTGGGGAGGAATCGCTCTTCTGGCTCTGCTATCTCTGGCGGCGGGAATTTTGTATGTAACCAGAAAGCCTTCATTTCATGGCTCAGTGATTGACCCGCCTGCCCCTGCCGCGGAGATCAAGTTAACCGACAGCAATAACCAGCCGTTTACGTTGAGCAGTCAGCGCGGGAAAGTCGTGCTGTTGTATTTTGGCTTTACCAACTGCACGGACGAATGTCCGTTGACCATGGCTAAACTCAAGCAGACTTTCGATATTCTCGGTAAGGCCTCGAGTAATGTGCAGGTGCTGATGGTGACAACCGATCCGGCTCGCGACAATCCCGCGCAGATGAAAAAATACGTGACGCAATTCAATCCCGCTTTCCTCGGCTTGACCGGAACCCCCGATGAATTGCAGCAAGTTTATAGCGACTATGGTGTGGCGGTTGAAAGTAATGGCGAGACTCACACTACATTCCTTTACGTGATTGATCAAAATGGAAATTTCCGTCTCACTTTTATTGGCCCCCAAATGAATCCGCAGGATGTGGCTGACGACGTTCAAACCTTGTTGAAAGGCAATTGATGTCCAAGAGCCTGATCATAAAACGCTTCCTGATTTTCCTTGTTGCGGGGCTTGTGTTTGGTTCTCTGCTGGCTGAGATTCCTTTTATGTTTCTGCCGCACATTACCAGGCCGCCAGAACGTATCACGTTGGTGATTCCGCCGGGGACAGCCCAGGAAGTCGCACAAGGGCAACAGCCCCCGTCTATTCCTGCGAACATGGAGTTTGTCGTGGGTGATACGCTGGTGGTCAAGAACGAGGATTCCGTCCAACATCAACTTGGGCCTTTGTTCATTCCGCCGGGCACCTCGGCCAGCATGCCATTGAATGTTTCGCAGAAGTATGCCTTTGAGTGTTCCTTTGTTCCGACCAAAGTCTTCGGCATAGATGTGACCGAAGCCCTGGATATGGGCACGCGTTTATCCGCCATTTTATTTGGCGGGCTTCCGATGGGCATGCTGCTGGCTGTATTTAGTTTTGTCTTGTGGCCTGTGAAGAAGAAGAAGGAGTCCGCGGCTTGATTTTGAAATTGATGTTCAGCCGTCGTTGGTGGTGGGCAACGCTTTTGATCTTGATTATTGCGGCGGTTTGCATCCGTTTGGGATTTTGGCAGTTGAGCCGGCTCTCTGAAGAAAGTTCTTTCACCAATCGGATTCGCGCCATCCAGGCCATGCCGCCGATTGATCTTTCACAGCCGACGACAGTTGATTTGACAACGATGGAATACCGCGCGGCGACGGTCACTGGAACCTACGATTTTCAGGATCAAGTCGCGATACGGAATCAATACAACGATGTTCAACCCGGATATCATTTGCTCACCCCGCTTCTGCTTGCGGATGGGAAGGCGGTTCTCGTTGATCGAGGCTGGATTCCATCGGATGGCAATTCCACGCCCGCCGACTGGCGCAAATACGATCAGCCGGGGCAGGTGACCATCCGCGGAATCATCCGCCTCGGGCAAACGGAATCCACTCCCGGGTCCGATGCTGATCCGACGTTGACACCGAATCAAACGCGGCTTGATTTTTGGATTTATGTCAACATGGATCGTCTCAGCAAACAAATCCCGTATCCGCTTTTGCCGGTATATGTTCAGATCGTTCCCAATCCATCCATCACCGAACCGCCAATCCCGATCCTTGAGACTTTGGATCTTTCAGGCGGTTCGACGAATTTGAATTA
The DNA here is from genome assembly GCA_021824575.1 of Chloroflexota bacterium. Taxonomy (GTDB): domain Bacteria; phylum Chloroflexota; class Anaerolineae; order Anaerolineales; family Villigracilaceae; genus Fen-1038. The sequence continues at coordinate 92,871 of JAKAKJ010000016.1, read as the reverse complement.
TGCAATTCAATGGTTTTCGTTTTCGATTCTTTTCATCGCCGGATATGCTTACTATTTGTGGAGAAAGGAATTAAGGAAGAAGACATGAAATACTCTTTTTCTTCCTCGTTTACCCGCTTGACGTGGACGGTTTTGGGTTCCGTGTTGCTGCTGACGATTGCGGGACGCGTTGTCACGGTAACCGGCGCGGCACTGACTTGTTCGGGCTGGCCATTTTGCATCCCGGCTGGTTCTTTGGGCTGGCTCAAATTTGTTCACATGATGCTGGCAGGCATCTCGGCCATTTTGATGATCTGGCTTTTTGTCAAAGCGTGGCGCGAACAACGCGATGAATCCATTTTATTGCCGTTAACAACAGTCACAGCCATTTTGTTTTTTGGACAGGCTTTCGTCGGCGCGATGCAGGTGGCAAAAGATTTCCCGATGCACTTGGTTGTCTTGCACACGCTGACCGCTGTCTTGCTTTGGATTTCATTATTGGTATTAGTGTTGGCGTCCGGTATGTTGGCGCGTGATGGCAAAGCTTTTCCAGAGAATCCATTTCGTCAGCGCGCCAGCGATTTCTTCGTGTTGAGCAAACCATTGATTGTGGCATTGTTGCTTCTGACTACATTCGGCGGTTTGGTCGCGGGAGGCAAAGCGTGGCCTTCGCCTGCACTCGCATTTTGGACGATGTTGGGCGGCGCGCTGGCGGCTGGCGGCTCCTCAGCTTTGAATCAATACATTGACCGCGAGCTCGATAAGAAAATGCAGCGGACTTCAAAGCGTCCGCTTGCGGCTGGACGCATGTCCGCACCTGAAGGTTTGTCGTATGGACTTGCGTTGTGTTTGATCAGTTATTATATTCTGGCGGGCTTGGTTAATTTGACTGCGGCTTTGCTCTCACTTGCCGGCATTTTCTATTACGTGATTTTTTACAGCGTCCTGTTGAAGAAGGCCACAGTCCAAAACATTGTGATCGGGGGCGGCGCGGGAGCCATCCCGCCGATGGTTGGATGGGCCGCGGCGGCCGGTCATCTCAGCCTCGCCGCTTGGATTCTGTTTCTCATCATTTTCATGTGGACTCCGCCGCATTTCTGGGCGCTGGCGATTGTCCGCAAGAACGACTATGAACGAGCAGGCGTGCCGATGCTGCCGGTGGTCAAAGGCGAAAGAGAAACTCGTTTGCAAATTTTGATCTACACGTTTGTTCTGGTTGGCGTATCACTTTTACTTCCAATTATCAAAGCCACCGGGACAGTTTATCTCGTGTCCGCAATTGTCCTTGGGCTTTTGTTGATTTACGCCGCGTGGCGCGTCTGGACGATTCCCGGCAATAAGGTGGCCTGGACGATGTATCGCTGGACGAGTATGTATCTGGCGTTTATTTTTCTCGCACTGATGCTTGATGCGGTGGTTTGAAGAATTGCATTGGAAATAAATAATGCGATCATGGGACGCGTTCGAGCAGGAGCGCGTCCGTTGTTTGATAGGCAAGTTGATAATGATTTGACTGTAGTAAGTTTCTTCCAAGCGGCGGAATATCCGACGGGGAATGAGTGATGAAAATATACTGATAAGCAATTCTGTATTTCTGCATCCATGCATCAAGACAAGTTGCGTCTTGATTGATGCAGTTCTGTAAAGCTGTATATTTTTGAATGCGCCCTTCAAACTGATTGCCGTTGATCCATTCATAGCCGAAAACAGTTGCCAGGCTTGTTCGATCTGTCAACGCTGGGAACCAGTCCGAGGCTGGGTCGGCCAATGCGTTGCGGTTGCTAACCACAACAAATTGGCTATTCGGCGGGGTGTTATTGTGAATCCAATTCATAGCCTGGACTTGGGAATTGGTCAGCGTGTATTGAGTAAATATCATATATTCATCAGCATACGCGCCAGCGATTAGATATAGTACGATGAAGCCAAAGAACCATTGCGAAGTTCGGTTTCTGAACCATGAGGTTGTTTCCGATTCATTGTGGTTTTGGATGAATTTCAAAATTTGATGCAGACCCATTGCCGCCAGGATAGATAGCGGCAGCATCATGTAAAGCGATCCGCTGCGCGGTTCGATGAGATACGCCGCCAACATCCAAACCGGGAAAAGATATTTTTTACTGCCAAGACTTTGAAAGAATCCAATCACCGCAAATATGGCGACGAATGGCAAATAAGGTTCGCTGGTCAGTTCAAATTGAAACGTGAAAAAAATTCTCAAGAAAAAGTTTGGGCTATCTTGCCGCGCAGCCGACAATGCCGCGAGGAACGGCGCAAAGCCATGTGCGTATAAAACAGTCAGCCACCACGGAGCGGACAACAGTAATGCCAATAACGAAACAACCAGCGAACGGATCAATCCGCCTTTAGAGTGGTCGGCAAATAGATAGATGATCAGCCCTGCGAGCGCGGTTTGCAGAACGGCTTCCGGGTGGGAAAGGATGACCAACGCGCCGAAGACCGAAGTCCGGGCTACGAAGCGATTGGATTTCGTTACATAAAGCTTTTGGACGCTGTATAACTTCAAAAGGCAGAATAGAAATCCAAAAGAACGGGTAATACCTCCGCCCATGATCTGCCATTCGAAGATGCGCGGCGTCAACGCAAAGATCAAAGCTGCCAATGCGGCACTAGTTTCAGATTGAAGCAAGTCCAGTGCGAGAAAATAAAAGACCGGGATTGCCGCGGCGCTTACAACAGGCGGTATGACGCGCAACAGAGTCAATAGATCGAGATGGAACATACTTGAAATAAAAGCTGCCAGATACAAAGCCAGTGGGGGATATGCAAATGGAATGGACGCGTGGTTGTAACTGATGGTCGCCGGAAAAACATAGTTGCTTTGTTGGATGTCGCGGATCATCGCGTAGAACAATCCGCCGTCGTTCAACGGGAAGGATGCTGTGAGTGGAATTGCCAATCTAACAAGCAAACCAACCAGCGTTGTGATTGCGGCAAAGAAAAACGTTCTAGTGCGGGGGTGTTGGGAATGTTCCATGAATTATTTCCGCTCGAAAATGATCGCGACAGAATCTTGATATGCGGCTTGCCAGTCTGTGCTTTGGCTCGCCGCTTTAGCCAAACTCGCTTCGCGTGGGACGATGACCCAGCCCACCTTATATTGGGCCAGTTCCGTATCCCAATTGGACTCGCCGCTATAAATACTCGAATACTGCCGCATGAATGTTTCGCCATAGAAATCGCTCTGACTGTCCACGAAAACGCTTTGGCTCGGCCAAAGCCGGTAAAGCAAATACCCGCCCCAATTTGAATCGTTGAACATGTTTCCATTGATCGGGTGCGTTTCGATCCAATCAACCGCCTGGACAGGAAAAACTTGCCTGCTGAATTGATAGAATGAAACTTTGCTTGTTGTTTTATAGTAAACGAAAAATGCTGTTGCTGTCACAACGATCAAAAGCGGCCATAAAGATCCACGCAGCGTTTCTTCGATTTTCATGAAAGCTTCTTCGGTTTTTGTCCAACAAGAAATCGCGCCGGTCATTTTAGCGGCCCATTCGCTTAAGATCGGGGCCGCGGCAATTGCGAACAAAGGAATATTTCGCGCTATCAGTAAACTCGCGAATGCAAGTCCTGCCAGCAGAAAGAAATGGCTTGATGCGGCCTGCCTCCAATTCAGGAGGAATAGAACCAGCGTCAATGCCAATAAACCAGCAAAAGGCCAAATGGCAGGCGTCGCAAAATTGGGAGGCATTGTCTCAGCGGTGCGGCTCAAAATATATGTGCTGTTGTTGCGGAAAACCGCATCCCAGTTATGCCAAAAGTCCGGGGTGATGATGCTCGCGATCAATGATGTTGTTCCAACAATCAAAAAGCTTTTGCCAATTTTTAATGCTGTTGATTTTCTCCAATAATCTATCAGCCATCCCGCTAGATATGCGCCAAGAGATAAAAATCCGAAAACAAAACCGCCGTGTGTGTTGGCCCAGACCAGCATCAAAAGCGGAAGCAGCCACAGTCGAACAGTTTTGCTTGTCCGGATTCGCTCCAGCAAATGGATCCAAATTGCCAAAAACAGAAAGGAAAAAATATGCGGACGCGTTAACCAATGGATGCTTGAAGCGATAGCGGCCCACAATGTGATGCTCAGAGATAAAAGCGGAACTATGCTTTGTTGAGTGCTTTCCTGGTAAACGAACGCGAAGGTCCATGCAAGGATGATTGCGGTCAGCAATACGACGCCATCCAAATTCAGCAGGCGATACGCTGTGGCGAATAAAACCTGCGCCAACCATTCGTAAGGCGGTCGGGGTTGATTCGCTTTGGTAAACGAGAGCAGGTCGCGAGTCGGGATCTGATGTGTGTTGAGAATAAATTGTCCGAGCGTCAGGTCGCGCCCAATGTCGCTGTCCGTGTTCAACATGCGCGGTCCAAGCGCCAGTGCACCGATAAAAACAATAATGAATATAATATCGCGCAAGCGAGGCAGTATGAAAGCGTTGAGAGTTCCCGGTCGTTGCATCATTTCACTTGAAAGATTTGAACATCGTCCTGGTTATAAATGAGCGCGAGATTCTGGCCCGGAAGGAAATTCGGGTTGATCTCGCGCTCAAGCGGCCCATAGATGACCCATTTGATTGGCGTGCTTTTTATCCAACTAACCGGCTCCTGTCCCTTATAGAATGACGTGACGAGTTTTTGTTTGCCGGCGTAATTCAACGTTTCCATTTCATGTCCGAAATAAACACGCAAATCTGTCTTTTGAGCGATCACCTGCGCCGTTTGTTCTGATGCCAACGCAATATCGTTTGGTTGTGCATGGTTTTCCAGCCATTGCGCGGCATTATCAATTCCAGCCGGATAGAAAAACGCTGCCGGATGCGTTTGCAAATAAACGGATCGTCCCAGACTCAAATAAATTGTCGAGATCGAAGCAAAGGAAACGAACAACATAACCAGTGCCAGACGCCATTGCTTCAGCCCCGGATTTCGGGCGGCGATTGCCTCGAAGAGTCTCACCAAACCCCAAGCGGATAACAATGCAATCGGAATCGTAATTCCCAAAAGAAAGCGGCGTTGAATTGGGAATGGCGCGTATGCCAATGAGAATGCCGCTACTGTCCAGAATGTCGCTGCTCCAAGCGCGGGACGCTTTTCTCGAAACGCGATTACGATACCAATTAGAACAAAGGGCCAAAGCAATGCAAAGCCCCACAGATAATAAATCGGAGGCGGCGATAGTGTTTGATTCTGGAACGTGTACTGACTCCATAGCGGATCACGAGTAAGCACGACGAGATTATAGATGAACAACGGCGTTTGCGCGATTGCCAATGTTACTAGAGCCGGAAGGTCCCCCCAACGAACTTTTTGATTCTGCCACCAATTGAAAAGCATTGCCGTGAGAAATCCAACGTCCACGACCGCAAACGCGATTGGATTTGTGAGTTGAACCAGAATGGCTATGAGCGCGATCCAAATTATATATTGCAGGCGCGGCTTTTTGAGATATTCCAGCCATAAGATCGTCGCTAAACACATTCCTGCTATTGCGAAGGCGAAATGCGGAAAAAGGGACAGGCTGAAAAAGATGTATGCGTCAATCAGCCAGAAATCAATGGGGGTAATTGGGCCCGGCGTCCAGTGAAAGATAAGCTGAATCCAACCGATTCCTGAACCCATGCAGGCCAGCAGGAAAGCAGTTCGTGTCCAAAATAAATTTGGGAAGATTCGACGAAACAATGCGTAGATGGCAAACAAGGCCGCAAAGCCGAATAACCAGCGCGCAAGTTCCTGTGTGGTCTCTGGCGGTAATCTAATCCAATTACTGATATGACCGAGGACAATATAAAACATCCTTACATAAGCCGGATGAGGCGGCTCGGCTGTAAACCGGAATTGATATGCCCACTCCCCTGACATTCCAGAGCGCATCATGGAGAGATCAACAGCATAATCCTGTGGGTCGAAATAGGTTCCCCTAAAATGCATATCAGGCGTCGCAGACGAGAATCCCACCCACGTCGGAATTGATCCCCAAACCAGAATTAAAGTTGTGACAATCGCAACCCATAAAACTTCCTTCTTGTATTGCATCAAGGTTTCCTTGAAAAGCGATATAAAAGAAGTCCGTTCCAGGTGTCTTCCCCTGCAAGGTCATAGTGTGAGGTCAGGTATGCAAGATCGGGGTGAGTTGCATAACCCGCTGTGCGGTATTCGTCAATTGATTCCTGATAGATGATATAGAAAATTTGCGTTGCGTTGCCGACAGCAGATTGGATGTTTGCTTTGGCATTCACACCCAACACTTCTTGTGCGGCAGGTGCTAATGTATCTTCCGGGCTTCCCGGCGGATCGGTAATATAGACTTGCGGAAGCATCCGGTCGTAGTAAATTGACGGGAGCAAAGACAACTTGTTTGAGTGCACGATCACATCTCCGGGCCCGGCGTACATTTGCAGCGTGTTATCGAGCGCTTGAAAATTTCCATACGGAAAGCCAGAATAGGTCACGTGTTGATAAATGCCGAGAAACGAGGCAATTGCCAGTAGACCCAACGCGAGATTGCCGACCAGACGCGGCAACTTTGTGGATGTTAATGCCCACGCCAGCCAGATCAGAAACGTGGCCCCAGAAGGAAGGAGGACTCTTTCAATGTATACCGGCTTCCATTGTGAGAAAAGGAAGAGGAGAAGTGGAGGCGCAAAGGATAAATACAGAATCCACAATCCGCCCGATGCGGCTTGTGCTCGCGCTCTTATCGTGCAAAATGTCTGATAACATCCAATGGCAACAACCATCAGCGCGATGAACAAAGCGGGCGTTAACCAACTATCGGGCAGCGGCAGATTCGTCACGAATACAAGCAGAAGCGTAAATAACCGCGAGGACGAAGGTTGCGTGACCCAATAGGATTGCGAAATCTTTTCAAATTGGCTTGGAAGTTTGACCAGCCAGGGTAGATACAAAATAATGGCACCCGCACCTGCCGCAAAAACAGATCTGACCGTCCGCCAATCTTTTTGTAGAATGGGCGAGAAAGCCAGGGTAACGAGATAGAAGGCTGCAAGGTTTTGCATGTACTGTGCTAATGCAGCCGAGACGGCAAATACGAGCCACCAATACCATGCCCGTGTTTTTGCGCCGCGAACGTATGCATATGTGGCGAGGAGCAGCCACATTGCCATCCATGAATACATTCGGATTTCTTGCGAATAATGGATCTGAAATGGAGCCAAAGCCGCGAAGAGCATTGCGATTCGAGCAAGCCTGGCATCAAAAAGTTCGCGGCTGATTAGATAAACCAGACAGACTATTCCCAACCCGGCGAGAACAGAAATCATCCGTACCGAGAAAAGTGATTCTCCAAAGATGTTCATCCATAACCAGACGATGATGTAATAGCCAATTGGATGAGGTTCTGCTCCTCCCACTCCTGCAAAACCAAGCGTTCCGCGAAGCATTGCTTCCGGCCCCTTTTCGGAAAACAGAATTGTAAATGCTTCATCGTACCAAATCGGGCGCGAAATGATACCTAATAATCGAGTGATTGTGGCTAGAACTAGAATTCCCGCAAGTGCAAGCTTTGATCTGCTTGTTGTATTAAGCATGATTTGATTGTACACAAATATTTATTGACGAAATGTTTTTTTATGCAAATGCAAGAAAACAAAAAGCGGCACGATTTTGGTCGTGCCGCTTTTTGAAGGAGTAATTTTATTCGCCCAGGTAATCCCGCAGCTTACGCCGAATGGACGGATGGCGCAGACGGCTGAGTGCCTGCGCTTCGATCTGGCGTACGCGCTCGCGCGTCACGCCCATTTTGCGGCCCACTTCCTCGAGTGTGTAAGCCTGTCCGTCGAGCAGGCCATAACGTAATTGCAAAATGCGGACTTCACGCGGCGGCAAACCGTTCAACACTTCACCGAGATGTTCGCGCAGAAGATTGTACGTGGCAGTGTCGTCGGGCGGAGGCGCCTCGTCGTCTTCGATAAAATCGCCTAAAACGGAATCCTCTTCGTCGTCCGTGGGTGTTTCGAGCGAGAGCGGACGGCGTGCCACTTGAATCATGTTCTCAACTTTTTTCGGCGGCACATCCAACGCCTCTGCCAGTTCCTCCACGCTGGGTTCGCGTCCGAGACGCTGAGTCAACTGGTGTTGGACACGCAACAATTTATTGATCTGGTCGCCCATGTGAACGGGCACGCGGATCGTGCGCCCTTGATCGGCAATGGCGCGCGTCACGGCTTGGCGAATCCACCATGTTGCGTAGGTTGAAAACTTGTGGCCGCGGCGATAATCGAATTTCTTTGTGGCGCGGATCAGGCCGATATTACCTTCCTGAATTAAATCGAGGAATGGTACACCGCGTCCCATGTATTTCTTTGCGACCGAGATCACGAGGCGTGAGTTTGCTGTGATCAAATGCTCGCGGGCGGCCCAGCCGTCTTCAATGAGTTTGCGTAGGTCGGAACGGCGCCGAGGGCTCACGCTGCCTTTGGCAAGTTCCTCGCGCGCCGTGCGTCCGCGTTCGATGCGCTGGGCCAAGGCAACTTCTTCCGACGCATTGAGCAGCGGCACGCGGCTGACTTCCTTCAGGTAAAGGCCAATCGTGTCGTCAGTATCAATGTTGGCGAGATAATCATCGAGCGAAAGATCAGGTTCAGGCTCGGCCTCGGTTTCTTCAACCGCGGCCAGTTCGTCCTCGGTTGGCTCGCCAGGCGTGGTATCTTCCACAAAGGGAATCCCCGCACTTAGAAGCGCCGAGAAGGCTTCCTCAAGTTGTTCAACGTCTTGTTCAGCTTCGGGGAAGAAATGCAAAATATCATCGAGGGTGACGTAGGATTTCTGGCGTCCCAACTCGATTAAACGCGCAATGGCAGGATATTCTTCTTCCTCGTCACCGATAATGATTTTCTCTACATCCATTCTTTCTTCCAGTGAGGTTATGAATTTTGGCTCAATTCAGAATACACTTTTTCGATGCGAAAATCAATACTTTCTTCGTTTTGGTTGTATTCTGCAATTTAGTTCTATAGACAAGACGCTTTCCTCGCGGCCTCCCTTACGGGGTGGCGGTTGCCGTTATCGAAGCCGCAGATGGCGTTTCAGTCGTGGACGGGGCAGGAGTGGTCGCTGTTCCAGGCGCTGATGGCGTTTCTGTCGAAGGAAGCGGTGTGGTCGTTTCGGCGGGTGCTATGGTTGGAGTCTCGGTTGCCGGAAGTGGGACAAAGACAGTCGGGGTCACTGTTGGCGTCAGCGTTTGCGCGTAGGGCGGATTGGTGACGATGCCAAGCAGGGAATCGAGTCCCGGTTTATCTACGACTTGAGTCTTGCCGCCGTCCAACTGAGTGTAATATCCGGTTTGGATCGGGTTGACTGAGCCGACGAGAAGCTTGTGTGTCTTGCCGCCGGAGAAAACGATCGTGATTGTGTAGGACGGTTTATCCAGGCCGACGATATCCGGGCCAAGCTGGAAATCGCCGAGGACGCGTAACGCGCCAACCTGTGTCGCGGCCGCCTCGGCTCCGGCTTGATTCGCTCCCATCGCTATAGGAGATTTTACCGTCCAGGAACCGCTTGAGTCGCGGGCGATTTCAACGGTCACCCCGGTCGAAGATTCGATCTTGATGTCAGTCGGGTTGCCATCTGTCGCTGTGTTGAATACGAATGCCGAAGAACTGGTTGGTGTGGCAGAAGCAGCCTGCTTCGTCTTTTGATTTTGCAGATAGATCGCAGCGCCAACCAGAGCGGCGAAAAGAATGATCAAAATCCATGTGTTTCGACGGATCATTTTTTACCCTCGTCTGCGGCGTGTCAGCCATGTGGAGATGCCGGCCACGACAACCAGGCCGGGGATTACGATTACCGAGCCAAGCAGGATGATGATAAATGTAAGCTGGCTGGGAACGTTGAACGTGCGCGTGATGGTGGGATGGGGCGTGATTTGTACCAGGTTCTTTTCCTGTGCCACCCAGTCCACCGAACTGGTGAAAATATCGCCATTGGCGTAGGAGTTAAAACCCTGATCGGTGGCAAAGACAGAGTTGCCGAATACCACAACGTGCCCGGTGGTGGTTGTATTCTCGCCCGAAGCCGCCAGCGTTAGAGGGCCGGCGATGTCGGTTGCCTGATCGAAACTGATTTGCTGATTATTCTTGATTTTCTCAAGATCCGTCTCGCCCCACGCTTGCTGCGAGGTCATGATCAGCGCTGTGTCAGTTACATTTTGCGGCGGAGTCTTGGCCAGCGTCAGGCTGCGCGCTCCGGGCATGACCGTGATGGTGGTTGTGTTTTGTGTGATCGGGCTGGAAGTATTGTAGCTGGACGCAATGGCATACAAGGGCTGGTTGCTGGTTTGATCAATGATTACATCGTTGTCCAGCGTAATGCCCCAGTCGGTTTTCAAATAATCTGCCAATGGATCGGCGTTCGTTCCAAAGTTTGTGAAGACGGTCGGGTCCTCCATGACGATCAATCCGCCGCCCTTGTCAACATATTGCTTTAACAAAGTGACTTCCTGGGGCAGAAGCGGATTCTTCGGGCCGGCAATCACAATGGCCTTCGCATCGGCTGGAATGCTATTGGTCGCAGCCAGATTCAAAGTCTTGACCGTGTAACTCCTGTTCTCCAATGTGGTGCGCGCCGTAGACATAGCTGTGTTGTCGGTCCCGTTGATGTCAGGTTCGCCATGACCGGTCAGGAAATAAACGACGCGCGTTTCCGGGCTGATCAAACGGATCAGTGCCTGATCAATATCACTCTCCGTTGCGGAGCTGGCAGTCTCGGATGCTTTACCCATTGTCAGGACGATCTTGCCGTCGCCGGTGATGCCATATTGATGTGCCAACACCGGATTGGCGTTCGGGTCCACGAAGCGGAAATCGAATTTGCCGTTGCTGGCCGCTTTGTAATTGTTGAGCAGCTGCTGGGCTGTGTCAATCGGCGTCTGCGTGGAATAGAAGGCGATGGCTGTGACTTTTTCGGGCAGCGCAGCCAGCGTTTGAATCGACTCAGGCGCGAGCGTGTGAGATTTGTCCTGAGTCAGGTCCCATGATTTTGGATTTTGGAACGCCAGCCAGTTGGCAACGATGATGATGCCGGCAAAGGCCAGGGACATGATCAAAGTATTCGAACCGTAGCGCGCCTGCCGTCCGGTCAGGAAGCGGCGCGTGCCTTCGGGATTGAGAATGGCGTAGGCGGCGAGTCCCAAAACCAGCAAGCCCGCGCTGACTTCCAGCGCGATATTGATCGTGTTTGGATTGGCCGGTGTGTATAACTGAAGCGCGATTGTCCCTTTGACAAGTGCAAGCAGGCCGGTGGCAACACAAGCCACGATGGCAATAATCAGGCCGATGATCGCATAACGAGCCGGAGTGTTCTTGTTCTTCATTAGCTCCACCTCCGGGCTTCAACCGCGGCTGAACCTGTGAACAGGCCCAGCGCGATAAGGCTCAGAAAGTAAACGATGTCTGATAGGTTAATGACGCCGGTGTTCAGCGAATTCGAAAAATGGTCTTGCATGCTGAGATACGTGAAAATATCGCCGCCAGACTGCACGTATTGCGCGGGGAATCCCACGAGCCACCACAGGATGACGAAGACCGCCAGCGTGACGAAGAAAGCGGCAAACTGATTCGAGAACAGTGATGACACACCGACGCCGACTGCCAGGAACGCGGCCGTTGCCAAAATCATTCCGAGGTAAGCCGTCATCATCTGGCTCTGATCAATGCCGGGCGTTTCAAGACTATTCAACACAAGCGGATAAATCAAGGTCACGGCAATCAGGGTCAGCATGAAGAGGAAACTGCCCAGCCATTTGCCAACCACCAATTCCCAATCGCGAACGGGAGCGGTCAGAAGGAGTTCCATCGTGCCCATGCGGGTTTCGTCCGCAACCAGACGCATGGTCAACGCGGGGACTGTCAGAACAAGCAAAAATACATACGTGCCGGTGATGCCGCTGATATCCGGTGCGGGGGGAGGCCCGCCAAAGCCGCCGTTCAGCGAATTCTGCGAATAGATCAAAATGGTCAAACCAAAAATAATGCCCAATGTCAATAGGATGACAAAGGACACTACGTAAGCAATGGGGCTGGCAAAGAAGTGGTTGTATTCGCGGCGTGCGATCACCCAAATGTTTCTCATCTCTATTTCTCCTTGCGGCGTCCGGTATTGTCTTCGCGCGTCAGCTCGAGGAAGATTTCCTCAAGGCTCATGCCGACCGGGCGCAGTTCGAGCAATTCGTAACCACCATTAATAACGGCCTTCGCAACTTCAGGACGCACATCCTGTCCGGGCGCGAATTGGAATTCGACGGAACCATCGGGCGCGGTGTGGATGTTTTGCACGCCTTTGATCTTCCCAATCAGTTTGCTCAAGCCATCCGCATCACCGCGGACGCGCAGAGCGGCGCGTTCCGAACCGACGAGTCGCGCCTGCAGGTTTTCCGGCGTATCCTCGGCGACGATTTTGCCTTTGTTGATGATCAAGACACGATCGCAAACTTGCTGAGCTTCCGAAAGAACGTGCGTTGAAAGCATCACCGTGCGCTGCTTTCCTATCTCGCGGATCAGGTTGCGGACTTCGACAACTTGCGCTGGATCGAGTCCAATCGTTGGTTCGTCCAGGATCAAAACTTCGGGCGAATGGATCAACGCCTGGGCCAGGCCGACCCTCTGTTTCATGCCTTTGGATAGATTTCCGATGTGGCTTTCGGCGCGCTTGTCCAAGCCAACCATTTCCAGGACTTCAAACGCGCGGTCGGCGGAGTTCGGAATCTTGCGTAAGTCAGCCATGAACTTGAGATACTCAAAGGCAGTCATGTCTGTGTATAGTGGAACTGTCTCCGGCAGATATCCGACGCGTTTGCGAACCTCCAGCGACTCGGATAAGATGTCATATCCCGCAACCGTTGCCGTGCCTTCAGTGGGCGGCATGTAGCCCGTCAAAATACGCATGGTGGTCGTCTTGCCTGCACCATTGGGGCCGAGGAAGCCCACGATCTCTCCCTGCTTTGCTTCAAAGTTCAGGTTCGAGATGGCGCGGCGTTCGCCATAGTCTTTGGTAAGACCCTCTACTCGAATCATCGACACTCCTTGAACATAAAATGAAATAAACGAAACAAAAGGCACAGCGCCTGTGGGCCGCAGTGCCCTTTGAATTCTTGCCGTGATTACTATACAAAATTCAATGGTTAACGTCAAGTAGGTAATGAAACTCTAATCAAACGCTAATTTTCAATGCAAATAAATATAACCCGCCATTATGATCACCGCAAATAAAAGCAACACAATGATTGCGCCGGCGACGATCAACAAACGCGTTGCAGGGCGATCCGATGCGATGACGGGACTCGTCGGAGTCAGCGGCGCGATGGGCGCGGATGGGACAAAAGCATCACTTGAATTTGCATTGGATAAATTTAGGGGTGCGCCGCCTTTTCCTTCCAAAAAATCTGGCACTCCATCATGATCTTTATCCACTTGATTTGCAATATTGGCATATTTGTCCCGCACATCAGGCGGCAGTTCATCGAGGCTGTTGTAGATCTGCCCGTTGTACTTGAAACGCAAGTTGGTCTTCACTTTGATGTTGATCTTTGGAGATGATAAAGTTCCCTGTTGACTCTGGGACAGACTTGCAATGGCTCGCTCGTACAGTTGGCGCACTTGCGGCGGCATTTCATCGGGACTGTTGTATTCCTGGCCATTAAAATTAATTCTGGCTGCCATTCAACCTCCTGTGGGACATTTATAGTCATACAAACACCTCTGCGAAAATTTCGTTGCCGAATTGTCCTTCGAGCCCTTTTGTTGTAAACTATTTGGAAACTTGGAGGCTTTCATGACCGAACTTCTTTATCAGACGGACAGCTACTTAAAAGAATTCGATGCAATCGTCACCGCGTCTTTTCCGGATGAAAAAGCGGTCGCCCTCGACCGGACAGCTTTCTACCCTGGCGGCGGCGGACAGCCCAACGATGTCGGGACGCTGGCAGGCGAGGCCCTGAGCTTGTCGAAGGGTTTGAATGTTATGAAGGTTAAGAAAGTTGGCGACGAGGTCTTGCACATCCTCGATGGCGAGTTGCCTGCAGTCGGTTCGACCGTCCACGGCGCGATTGATTGGGATCGCCGCTACAAATTGATGCGGACGCACACGGCCATGCACATTTTGTGCGGGACCGTCTTCCGCGATTACGGCGCGCAAGTCACCGGCGGAGACATGGAGCCGCTCAAAGGCCGCATGGACTTCGAGTTTGAGCGGCTGCAAAAGGAGTTGGTATCTGTCATCGAAGCGGCAGTCAACCGCGAAGTCCAGGCTGGACGCGACGTGCGGGTAAAAATCCTGCCGCGCGAAGAAGCCTTCCAAATCCCGGACTTGATCCGCACCAAGATCAATCTGCTGCCTGAAGGAATCCAGCAAGTCCGCACGGTCGAGATCGTCGGCCTCGATTTGCAAGCCGACGGCGGGACGCACGTAAAGAACACGGCAGAAGTCGGGAAGATGCGCGTTGCGGATTACAAAAGCAAAGGCGCCATCAACAAACGCATCTATATCGAAGTGTTGGATCAGTAGGAAGGTTATCCCATTCCACAGTATCGGCCTTGAGCTATAATGATTCGCAACGATTGTAATGCAAAGACCAAATACAGAGGAGATACGAAATGAAAACCTATAAGCCTTTTGCGCTGTTGGTTGTTGCGGTGCTGATCCTGTCAACGCTGGCGTGTTCGATTTCGAGCCTGATCGGAGGAACGCCGACTGCGTCGAATTTTTATATGGCCACCGATAATACTGGCGGCACATCCACTTCCACGTATTCGGCCAACCAGGATTTCTATGTGTTCTTCAGTGTGAGCGATATTCCAACTGGCACGCAATTCGAAGCCAAGTGGTATGCGCTGAATGTGTCCGGGCAGGATGCAAGCACACCATTCCAAACCACGAATTACACTTACGAGTCCGGTGTTTCCCAGATTTACTTCCAATTGACAAACAATGGCGGCTGGCCGACCGGAAATTACAAGGTCGAAGTTTACATGAATGGTGCGAAGATCGGCGAACAGGATTTTTCTGTCCAATAAGCAGGATACTGTTCACAAAAAAACTGCGCTCCAGCGGGCGCAGTTTTTTTGTTTCATGTTTTTTCGATTTCGATCTCGCGGTTTACCTGAATTTCTTCGTGCTGCATTGGCCCGTCATCATGATACCAATCATCGAGCAGTGACCACAATTTGCAGTGCGGACATTGGGTTTCGCGCCACATCTTGCCGCAGCGCGGACAAATGCCGTGTGTCGCGAATGTATTCCATTTGTGCCTGCATCCGGGCAGGCAAATCCAGCGGAGGTTGGGGGGCGGCTCAAAGCCACACTTGGGACAATAGATTCGGGTCGTCATGATTGTGACTTCTCGTTATTAGCGGAGAAAACGCTGATTACTTTTTCAGGGACAGCCATTGGCCGCCCGTCTTTTGTGTCAACGAGGACCCAATCGGTTTCGCCTCTGACCAGAACTCTGCCATCCGATTTGCGGATGAATTCGTATTTTCTCAATGAACGCACGCGGCGAACGTTTTCGATCCATGTTTTGATTTCGATCTCTTCGCCTGCGAATGCTGGAAGCAGATATTCGATCCTGTGTTCGCGCACGACCCATGTGGCATTTGTGCCTTGCGCTTCGATTCCGCCAATGGACGAGTAGTGTTCAACTGCGATATCCTGCATCCATTGAACGTATGCCACATTGTTGACGTGTCCATTCTCGTCAATGGCGGATTGAGGAACGATGAATATCTTCGAGTAGATGGCGGAGAGGGGCACGTGTCAAGTTTACCGCGTCTGGTCGGCGCTGCGCCACCACCAAAACGTGGCAACGATTCCGATGATGCTGGTGATGAGAAGCAAAATGTAACTATGAGTTCCCAGCGTTTCGGTGCGCGGGCCTGCGACTCCGCTGAACAATCCGGGAATAGCCCACGGGAACCAGTCGCCCCAAACCAGGATTGCCGAGAGGTTTGCCATGAACAGTGTCAGAATTGTCCAGCCGAATGCGGGCATGTACCCGCGCCCGCTGCTGGCGAGTAAAGCCACAAACGACATCAATGGAAGAGTCAGTGCGGCTCCGCCTAAAATATCCACGAGTGAGGTTTGCAATAAGTCAATTGACCAGCCGGGAATCACGACCAGTATGCCAACGATAAGACCTTCACCAAAGATAAGCAATGTGATCACCAGCGACCAAATTGAAAGCACAATGAATTTGGCAGCGATGATCGCCTCGCGCGATGTAGGCAGTGCCAGCAGTTCTTTGACGGTGTGATCGGAAAACTCACGGCCGAATACCCAGATGGTAATGATGGAGAAGAGGATCATGCTGCCTGCAGCAACTGCCTGTGCCATGAAACCCATGAAAGAAGGCCAATCAGCCGTGCCTGTTAGAAGCTGAGCTTTTGTAGTGATCAATCCCAGGGATTTTGCTGCTTCGGGATCTTTCAAAATGATCATGAATAGTCCGCCGGCCAGCGGCGCCATCGAAAACCCAATGGCGGTGAAGAGCGGAACTTTCGAGCGAAACATCTTAAGCATCTCAGCCCAAAGTGCGGAAGAAAAATTGCTCATTTTGATTCTCCAAAATGGCACAAAATACTATTGTGATGTCAATCTCAAAAAATGATCCTCAAGATTTTCCTGTTCAACGGCAAGGTGTGTCGGCGGCACACCGGCGCGAACAAGGACCTGCGCAACTTCGTCGGGCGCGGCGACGGCACGCAGATCGTTGAGACGAATTTCGTTGTCGTGACTGGATAAGATCGTGTAACCTGCGCTTTTCAACGCGTTGCGCGCCGCGTTTACATTATGCGCTTTGATTAAAAGATATTTTGCCCGCAGCCGTTCCAGTTTATCTGCGTCCAATTCTTCGATCAATTTTCCTTTGTGAATAATGCCGATGCGCGTGGCAAGCCGATCCACCTCGGTCAGAATGTGGCTTGACATGAACACGGTCACGCCTTGTTTCTGACTCAAATCGCGTAACAGTTCACGAATTTCAACCACGCCCGCGGGGTCGAGTCCATTGGCAGGCTCATCGAGCAGCAGAAGTTCGGGATCATGCAGTAATGCGCGTGCCAGCCCAAGGCGTTGAAGATTGCCCGTCGAAAGCGTACCCGCTTTCCGGTCCGCGTACGAGGCGATGCCGAGGCGTTCGATGATTTCATTCACGACGCTTTGATTTTCTATTCGATGCAATCGCCGCGCGATATCCAGGTTTTCACGAACGGATAATTCGGGATATGCAGATGGATTCTCGACGAGGTGCCCGACCTTCGCCCACGGTCCGCGTCCATTCGGGCCGACAACCTGCTCCAGCACTTGGACATTTCCTTCGCTCGGGCGGATCATACCCAACAAAGCGCGGATGGTTGTGGTTTTGCCTGCGCCGTTGAGGCCCAGGAAGCCGTAAATCTCGCCGCGCTTGACGCGCAGGTCAACTGAATCAACCGCGATCACATTGCCAAAGCGTTTGGTCAATCCGTTGGTTTCAATTGCGAATTCCATCTCTGTCTTTCCTATTCGAGAATCGAACCAAGACTTTTCCGATACTGGCTGAAAGCGGATTTTCCTTTTTTTGTCAGCCGGTACTCGGTGTGTGGGATTTTTCCTCGAAACGTTTTTTCGATTTCCACATAACCTGCTTCCTCGAGCCGCGATAATTGCACGGATAGATTGCCTTTGGTCAATTTACTTTCCTTGAGGAGAAAAAGAAAGTCCGCGGACTCGACCGAAGAGAGCAGAGCCACGAGCATCAAGCGCGCCGGTTCGTGGATGACGCGGTCCAATGTGGAGATGGTTTGCAGTGGACGGCTCATACACCCTCCGCGTAGGGTGATGGATTTTCTTTTCGATAACGCAGGAATATGATGAAACCGGAGATTGTCAAAATTATGCCGGAGATCAGGACTAAAAAGCCAAGACTTGCCAAAGTGCGATTGACGATTTCTATAACAAAAGGCTGCGAAATGCTCGGTTGAATGTTCGCTGGAAAAGTTGGCAAACCGATTGCAAGCTGCCAGGTGCCAATCGCTATTCCGGTCAGCAAAATCAGACCGCCCAAAACCGGGAAACGGCGCAAGTCCATCCATCTACCGCCCAACGCAAAGAAAACCGCCCAGATGAAACTTATTCCGATGGGGAACCAGACTGGTATGGATGCTAAAACGCTGCTTGCTGAGAGTGCAAACAAAGACGCGGCTAACAACCCAAGGATTGGCACAAGCAGGAAGAGAAGGATATTCCTGATGATCACCAATATTTGCACTGCGGTGATTCGCTTGCCGCGCACGAAGCCTGTTCGCGGGTAGGTGAAGTGGTCTTTCAGCCACCACAAGAGCAGGATTCCTGTCACAATGCCAATAAATTTTGCGATGGAAATTTCGCCTGCCACAGATAGAAACCAGGATGAGAATGTGGCTGGTGACGCGCTTCCGCTAAGAAGGAGAAGCGCTGCCAGGAGGATGAAAAATCCGCCTATGGCCATTTCGGTGAATCCATCAATGAACCAATAGCCGCGAACGCGTTTGATAGCATTGTCAATTTGTGTATTCATTTTGTTCCTTTTGTAAACTAGTTTATATAATAAACCAATTTAGGGGAGATGTCAAGTTGGATGGAATGTCATCTTGGCCCATCTCTCTCTAAATTTCTCCTCCCCGAATGTTCGGCGTTTGTTTGCCTAAAACGAGTACTGTAAGGAAGGTCCTCTGAAATTAAATTGTCGTGGTTTGTAATTTAAGGACCCCCCCCGTATTTCTCTATGGCTTCGCTCAGAGCCTGCTTTTCTTCCTCTGTCAGCGGCTTGAATGGATTTAGTTCAATCTCAACCGTCTTTGCTTTTATCGTTCGTTTCCATGTGCCCGCGATCTGGCCGTTGACGACAATGGTGCGCATGAATAAAGAGTTACTTCGTGAGTCCAACTTCTCGATGTGTGACGCGTCGAAGATCGCGCTGCGGTCAGCATATCCGACGATGTATTCATCATAATTTGACAACAAAAAAACAGTTGGCGAGACTTCTTTTTCAGATAAATTTGAATCGTTGAGCCAATATGTTTGATCGTCCATAGTTTCTTGCGTGAATTGCGACTTGACCATTTCCAATCCCGCTTTTGCGTTGGCCATCGTCAGCCCCGACCACCAAGCAAAATCCCGCAAAGTTGCCGGGCCGTGACTCCTAAAATAGCGCGCGGTCAATTCGGCTAATGATTCTTCGCGCGTCAAGATTCTTGTTTTCGACACGTGTTCGTCCAGCAGAGCATAGGTGAACTGTTTGCCGCGTCTCGCGCCGCTGCAAATGAGGCCGTCCAATTCAGCGCGCATGACGATATAAGTCAACCGCAAATCAATTGCGGGGATGCCAGCTTTTTTCAACGCCAATCCTAATTCGTCACGCGCTAATTGATTTCCGTCCTGCAGTGCTTTTTCGATGACGGCGTTGCTTCGTTTGAATACATCCGAGTCCAATTCAAGCCTGCGATATTGATAGGCGCTTGCGGCGTTGACGTGCGGCGCGGTCAACTTCAACAGCCAGCGGATATCTTCCGGCGCGACGAAATGCCACGTGAGACGCATAACGTGCGTCCGCAGGATTTTTCCATCTGCAAAAACCTGCTCGATCATCGCGTCGGTCGCGCCTTTGGTGCGCTGTCCGACCGCCCATTTTGCTGCCGCGAAATCCTGGGCTTGGACCGCTCCCATCCATCTGACAACATCCTCGGCTCGATCAAATTTTGTCGCGGCTATCTGCTGATTTTGGAGTCTCAGACGAATGAGTTTGTCTCTTGAAAATGGAAGGTGCTTTGCCATGTTGTCCCAGTTTGCTTCGCCCGCTAATAGAATTTATCCCGACAGCAATTGATCTACCGCCTCTGTCAACTCTTTCAAGTTGCTGACCTTCAACACATTACTGCATAGTGCCGCGTACTTCGGCATGTCACTGTCACCGTGCCACAGGTAGGGAGGTTCGGGATTCAACCAAATCGTCCGCGCCGCGCGGCGGGACATCAGCGAAAAGATATCGAGGCGCGGATCATTGTAATTGTTGCGCCCGTCGCCGACAACAATGAGTGTTGTCTGACCGTTGAGCGTATCCATGTACTCGTTGTTGAAATCATTCAGTGACCAGCCAAGGTCGGTATTGTAGTATCCGCTGGGCATGTGCCATAAAACGGAAGCAATTGCCTCGTCCGCGTTGGAGCCGGTGAATTCATCCGAAATATATTCGAGGTGGTCAATGAACGCGAAGGCATTCGTCTTGCGAACCTGTCCCTGAAGCGCAAACAAAAAACTCAGCATCAACTCGGAGCAGAAACGCATCGAGGTGCTGATGTCGCAAATGACGACGAGCTTCGGTTTGCGGACGCGGTCGCGGTATTTGATCTCCATCGGCACGCCTTGAT
This sequence comes from Chloroflexota bacterium, assembly GCA_021824575.1. Classification (GTDB taxonomy): domain Bacteria; phylum Chloroflexota; class Anaerolineae; order Anaerolineales; family Villigracilaceae; genus Fen-1038. The sequence continues at coordinate 72,475 of JAKAKJ010000016.1, read as the reverse complement.
ATTTAAGATTGGCGCGTATGGTTGCCTTCGGATCAAGCTGTCCGCTCTTGGCACGTTTTTGACGAAGCGCGATGCGCGTGCGCAGCATGGCGGCCAATCTCTTCACTTCGCGTTGGAGAAGTTTTTTATCGGCGTCGGACAGCGCATTGAACGGTCGATTCATCAAGCCGTCTATATTTTCGTTTGGTTTTTGTTCGCTCAAATTCTCGGCGATGCGCTGGCCTGCAAATTGATTGATCTGTTCCTGCATACCCTGCAAATTCTGTTGGACGAGTTCTCGCAGTTGCTCGACGCGTTCCTTGTTCATGCCCATTTGCTGGAGTTGTTCCATCAATTCGCGCAGCGCCTCCTGGACTTCGGGGAAAGCCAGTGCACGCATCATGCGTTGCGCCATCCAATTTTGATAACGCAGATCGTCTGTTTGATTCAATCCGACCATCTGCGCCAGGGCTTCCAACTCGGACTTGGTGAGCGGCTCACCGTTCATCAGCCTTTCCATCCGCTGACGAAGTTGATCCGTGAATTGACGCAAGGCATTCGCCAGCGTCTGAGCTTCTTCGGGCGTCATGTCATCCATCGGATTACCACCCATCATCGGCGGTTGACCTTGTCCGAAGAACAACGGAAATAGTTTGTCGAAAACCGGGAGGTCGCGCACATCTTTGATCAGCGTCGAGCGCAGCGACAGTCGGAAATGTTCGCGGTCTTGAATCCCCATTAAATCAACGGCGGAAAATGCTTCACTGCTTTCAGCGAGTGACACGCGCACCCCGCTGGCGCGTAACGCTGTGATTAACTGCAAGATGCGGGATTCCATAACTCAATCCTTTTTTGAACCGCGAAGCCCGCCAAGAACGCCAGGAGAATCTTTTAAAGTCTTCGCGGTCTTTGCGCTCTTCGCGTTGAAAAACTTTGTGCCGTTCGTGGCCTTTGTGTTTAGTTGCCTGAGAACCTTCCGAAATCATCCGGCCGCGGCCGCGACGTCGGCGGTGGTGGCGGATTGATAATTTGTCGTTTTGCTTTTTGCAAATCCGCTTCGTGCTTCAACAAAACGGAGATCGTATCTTCCAAAGTTTCCTTGTCAATATTCTTCGCGTTGAGCGAAACCAACGCGTTTGCCCAATCCAATGTCTCGCTGATGGACGGTGATTTACGCATATCGGTCTTGCGTAATTTCTGGACAAACTCCACAGCCTGTCGCGCCAGCTTCGGATTCAGTTCAGGCACTTTCAAACGCACGACAGCTAATTCTTCTTCGAGCGATGGATAATCAATAAACAAATATAAACATCGCCGCTTCAGTGCTTCGGATAATTCGCGCGTGTTGTTGGATGTCAGCACAACAAATGGTTTATATTTGGCGGTCAATGTTCCAAGTTCGGGCACGCTGACTTGAAAATCGCTCAACACTTCGAGCAGAAAGGCTTCGAACTCCGCATCAGCGCGGTCAATTTCATCAATCAGCAAAACGGTTGGCGCATCGCATAAAATTGCACGCAGTAAAGGGCGTTGAAGCAGGAAACGATCCGAGAAGAAAATATCTTCTTCGTTTGCCAATCGGTCCGCGGCTTCGGCGAGCGAATCCGCTTTGCCGAGCGTGTCATTCAATTTGTCGCGCAACAATTGGGTGTAGAGCAGCTGCTTGGAATATTCCCACTCGTACAACGCCTTGGACTCGTCCAGACCCTCGTAGCATTGCAAACGGATGAGTTCGCGCCCGGTCGCGCCCGCGATGGCTTTTGCCAACTCGGTTTTTCCGACACCTGCGGGACCTTCCGTCAGAAGCGGCTTTTCCAGCTTCTGGGCAAGATAGACGATGGTCGCGATTTCATCCGAGGCGATATATTTCTGCGCGGACAGAGCAGATTTCACAGAATCTGTGGATGCAAATGAGTTGGTCATATTTACCTGTAGTTCCAATTAGTATACCCTTTTTGGATGTCATGATATTAACAAAAATTAAGAACGCTGGTTCCTTTCTTCACAACAAACAACTTTCCTCATCGTTAAGCCGCTTCTTTTTCTCTGCTATCATTGGCGGACATGCGAGGAATTTTATAAAACCATGCGCCTGAAAGCTGATCTGACTCTCTTTCTTGTGTCCGTTATTTGGGGCACGGCCTTTGTTGCTCAACGCATCGCGGGACAGCAGGAGTCTGTTTATTTGTTCAATGGTTTTCGTTATCTTCTGGCCGCGATCATTGTTTTGCCGTTCACGCTTCGTAATCCGATAAACAAAATACCGCGCGAGCAATATAAATGGATGCTCGTTGCAGGTTTTTTGCTATTCGTCGGAAGCGCATTGCAACAAGCCGGCGTCGTTTACACAACAGCCGGCAACGCGGGCTTTATCACCAGCTTGTATGTAGTTTTGATTCCCATCGTGCTGTTTCTATTTTGGAAAGAGAAACCGCGTTGGCTGGCGGTCGTTGCGGTTGGATTGGCTGCGGTTGGCGCGTTCCTTCTTTCGACGGGCGGCAAGCTCGAGGTCCACGCGGGCGATGCGCTGGAATTGATCGGCGCGTTGTTTTGGGCATTCCATGTCATCGTGCTGGGAAAGTTCGCGTCGCGGTACGAAGCGATGTCGTTCTCGGTGGGGCAGCTGGCAATCTGTGGACTCCTCAATTTTGGCATCGGAGTCTTCGTCGAGCCTTTTCAATCCGTCAACAATTTGCCGCTGATAGGAGCCATCGTTTATACGGCCGTATTTTCATTGGGGATTGCTTACACGTTGCAGGTCTGGGCACAGAGGCATACGCCTCCAACCGATGCTGCACTCATTCTGGGACTCGAATCGGTTTTCTCTGTAATTTCGGGCTGGCTCATCCTCGGCGAGAAACTTGCGTGGATTCAAATAATCGGTTGCGGCTTGATTTTGTTTGCTGTTCTGCTTTCGCAATTCAAGGAATGGAATTCATCAGGTAAAATTGTAACAACAAAATTTTGAGGGATGAGGATGAACATCAAAGTATTGCTGAACCCCTACTCGAATCGCTGGAACGCACAGAAACGCTGGCCCGAAGCGGATGCGGCGCTCAAGGCTGCTGGTGTGGATTTTGACTTATCCGTTTCCGAACACCCCGATCATCTCGTGGACCTCGCGGCGGATGCCGTTAAACAGGGTTTTTCCACCATTGTGGTTGCAGGTGGCGACGGCTCCATTGGCGAAGTGGTCAATGGCATCGCGCGCCATTGGAACGGCAGGGATAAATTCCCTGTCGCGCTTGGAATCATCCCTTTAGGCTCCGCCAATGATTTTGCTTTTGCCCTTGGCCTGCCATTGGATTTGAATGAAGCTGCAAAAGTAATTGCTGCTGGTAATGCGAAATTGGTTGACCTTTGTAAATGTAATGAGCGTTTCTTTGTAAACAATTCTGCCGGCGGTCTCGAACCGTATGTTACGACCAAGCACGAGCGTATTCATTGGATCAAAGGCATGGCTCGTTATTTGGTTGCCGCGGTGTGGGCAATCATGGATAAACCCGAATGGCAGGGCGAACTTAAATGGGACGGCGGCGAATTCAATGGCCCGCTTTCATTGGTCTCGGTTGGAAATGGCCGTCGCACCGGCGGATTTTTCATGACGCCGCACGCCGATCCATTCGACGGAAGGTTGACTCTGGCTTTCGGTTATCGCGGAACCCGCCTCGGACTTTTCGGCGCGTTGCCGCGTGCCTTCAACGAAGATAAAGGCAGTTATGTTGAAATGGATGGAATGCGCGAAGTTCATTGCACGCGCCTGACAATTCATCTCGATAAACCATCTCCTGCGCATACTGATGGCGAATTGTTCGATAATTGGCTGACTGATTTTGATTATCAAATCTTCCCCGGCGCAGTGCCGGTGTTGACTCGATGATAATGGCGGGACAGTGAAATTTCAAAAACAACGCGGCTTGACTTCGCAGGAGATCAGGATATTGCTGCTCATCGGCGTCGTTACGCTGATCGTTGTCAGCGTGCTGGTCGGCGTCAATTTGGGACTCAGCCGCACCATCCGCGGCGGAGGCGGTTTTTTCGTCGCGTGGCAGGGCGCGCGCGATATCCTCCTTGAGATAGCAGGCAAGTTGGCGAGCTTTATTGATAGCTTGTTCTTGAATTTTGGACAGAGATCTGCCGTATCAACCACAGCCCTGCTTGGGCAGATAAATCCTTATAGTGTTTCGGTTGCAGTTCAGACACAGCAAATGGTATATGGACGCGCCGCACAGCCCGGCGAAAATCCGTATTTTCTGACCATTCCATTTTTTCTCATGCCATTTTATTTTCCATTTGCCCTGATCTCCGATCCGGTGGCCGCGCGCGGCATTTGGATGTTTTTGTCCGAAGCCGCGTTGGTTGCGACAGCCATTCTCAGCCTGCGGATGATCGAATGGCGTCCGCCTCGCTTTTTGCTTATCTTGTATATATTGCTTTCACTTTTCACTTTTTATTCTGTCGACTCTTTGTTGGAAGGCTCTCCGGTAATTTTGTTGACGCTTCTTTTTATTGGCATTCTATACACTTACTTAACAGGGCAAGATGAATTAACCGGCGCACTCCTGGTCTTCTCGTTATTTTATTGGGAAGTGAGTTTGTCGTTCGTCCTTTTGATGTTCTTGAAGATTTCCGCGGACAAGCGTTCGCGCGTCTGGAATGGTTTCGGCATGTTGCTGGCTATTCTTATGATTCTTTCGTTCCTGATTTATCCGGGATGGCTTTTGTCCTTCATCACCGCGACTATCGGCGCAATTCGTTCGGGCTTTGGAATCGCAACCGGTGAAGCCTTCGCGCAGCTCTCGCCATCAAATGGGGTTCTGATTTCACGCGTCGTGAGCGCATTTGTCATTATCGTGCTTGTGTACGAATGGCTTCTCGCTCGGACTCCCGATCTCCGGCACTTCGTTTGGACGGCTTGTCTCACGCTGGCAGCTACTCCGCTTATTGGCTTCCGCACTGACATGACCAATCTGGTCGTTTTGTTTCCGTCTCTTGCGTTGATCCTCGCCGCGACCGTCAATCGCTGGCGCGCGGGGAATTGGCTGGCTTTGTTATTGTTGTTGATTGCTTTGCTTCTGCCATGGGGATTTTTCGTACGCTGGTTTTTGTTGAACGATCAGCGTTCGTGGGATTATCTTTTTCTTTTCTTCCCGGTCTTTACGATCCTCGGCTTGTATTGGACTCGCTGGTGGTTCATCCGTCCGCCGCGTACATGGCTCGATCATGTGCGCACCAATCCCGGTTGATTGTTGATGAAATGAACTGGCGCAATTATCTCCTGCTCGCAGTCCTTGGATTTCTTCTTGCGTTTTGCGTGGCGCAATTTCAACATTTCCCCGGATATCTAGATTCTGATTATTACTTTGCGGGCGGTGTTCAACTCGCGCAAGGCAAAGGTTTCACCGAACCATATTTGTGGAATTATCTTGATAACCCGCAAGGCTTGCCGCATCCATCACACGCGTATTGGATGCCGCTCTCGTCCATTGTTGCCGCGGCGGGGATGTGGCTGACGCGTCAAACCACGTACAACGCGGGCCGTCTCGGCTTTTTGTTGTTGGCAGCGCTTGTTCCGGTCGTGACCACCGCACTCGCATACAATTTTTCCAAACGCCGTGATCTGGCTTTTGTCTCCGGCTTGCTGGCGGTCTTCTCGATGTATTATGCCCCGTTTTTGCCGGTCACCGACAATTACGGTCCGTACCTCGTGTTGGGCGGACTTTACTTTTTGACCGTCGGCTCGCACAAAAAATATGAATATTTTGTTTTGGGGTTACTGGCCGGACTTTTGACTCTGGCGCGCAGTGATGGATTGCTCTGGTTTGGACTTGCTTTTCTCCTGATCCTTTACCGCTTCATCCTGGACAAAAAAGCTGGCGCCGCTTCGATCAACTTTCTCCTCGCCCTGGCTGGATTCCTGCTCATCATGGGTCCATGGTTCTGGCGGAATTATTCGGTTTATGGAACGCTTCTTGCTCCTGGCGGAAATTATTTGTTGTGGCTTACCAATTACGACCAAACTTTTATTTATCCTGCTAATCAATTGACGATGCAAGCCTGGCTCGCGCAAGGTTGGAATCAAATCTTCTCCAATTATCTTTTTGCTTTGCGCTGGAATCTGTTGAACGCCTTTGCCGCACAGGGTGGGATATTTCTTTTCCCGTTTATCCTGATCGGCTTGTGGCAATATCGCAAAGATGAACGTGTGCGCCTCGGTGCGTTGGGTTGGCTTGGACTGCTTTTCGTGATGACGATTATTTTTCCGTTTGCCGGGGCGCGCGGTGGTTTTTTCCATTCGGGTTCGGCACTCCAGCCGCTTTGGTGGGCGATGGCTCCGCTCGGATTGGAATCTGTTATCACCGCGGCGCGTCGCCGCAATTGGTTCACGCCGGATGCCTTCAAAATATTCCGCGCCGCGCTGGTTGGGATTGCAATTCTAATGACCGGCGTCATCATTTACATCCGCGTTCTGCCCGGCTGGGGCGAAGGTGAACAGAACTACCCAAAGGTCGAAGCGTTCCTTGAACAAAATGGAATCCAGCCCGGCGACATCGTGATGGTTCGCAATCCGCCCGGATATTATTTGATGACGGGCCATCCGGCGATTGTTGTTCCGTATAGCGATGAGGCCGCGATGTACAACGCCGCGATGCGTTATCACGCCAAATATCTCGTGCTTGAATCCGCGGGCGTGGCCGGCCCGATCAAATCCGTGTACGATAATGGAAACAGCCAGCAGTTTCGATTTCTAGGTGAGTTGAGTGGAACGCGAATCTTCAAAGTCCAGCCCTGAGCTTTCCAGACGTGATCTTGCTATCCTTGCGCTGGCGGTTGTGATCGGCGCGGGAGCGTATTTGATTGCCAGTGCGTTGATTTATCGGATTGGCTTTCCGCTTGACGATTCATGGATCCATCAAACCTACGCGCGCAACCTCGCGGTGTACGGTCAATGGGCCTTCCAGCTTGGCCGTCCGTCCGCCGGTTCGACCGCGCCGCTTTGGACGTTTTTGCTCGCCATTGGATATTGGCTTCACCTCGCGCCTTATTTCTGGACGTATTTTCTTGGCAGCTTGACTCTTTTCGGCCTGGCTGCGCTTTCCGAGAAGACCGCGCGCAAATTATTTCCGACATATCATCCGCGCTTGCCGTGGATCGGATTGTTCTTTGCGGTCGAATGGCACATGCTTTGGGCGGCGATGTCTGGGATGGAGACACTGCTCCACGCGTTACTTGTGACGGCTGTTCTCGTCATGATAATAACCGGTTCGCGTCGTTACCTGACTTTGGGCCTGCTGACCGGCGTCAGCGTTTGGGTGCGCCCTGACGGTTTGACTCTGCTTGGCCCCGTTGCATTGACAATTTATTTTGTCGAAAAATCATGGAATGAAAAGGGCCGCGCTCTTGTTCTTTATTTGATCGGTTTCGGATCGTTGTTCGTGCCTTATTTGCTTTTCAATCTTTGGCTTTCCGGCACGCCGATGCCGAACACTTTTTATGCCAAGCAAACGGAATATGCATCGTGGCAAGCTGAGCCGATTTTTTATAGATTGTCCGTTTTGCTGGTTCAGTTGCTAACCGGGCCGAGCGTGGTTTTATTTCCGGGCGTGATCGGATATGTTGTGCTTGCTGTTCGCCGCCGTGCGTGGGCAACAATAGCGGCTATGTTATGGTGCGGAGGCTATCTGCTTCTTTATATTCTGCGTTTGCCCGCCTATCAGCATGGACGTTATCTCATGCCCGCCATGCCAATTTTCTTTTTGTTCGGCTTGCTGGCAATCCTGGAATTTTGGAAGTCGAATCTTTTTGGGCGAAATCATTGGTTTATTCAAACAGCATGGCAATTGTGTCTTGTGATGGTATCGGCGTTGTTTCTTGTGCTTGGAGCGCGTTCGTATGGTGAGGATGTCGGTTTGATCGAATCTGAAATGGTCGAGACAGCCAAATGGGTTGCGGCGAATCTGCCGCCAAATGCTGTCATCGCCGCACACGATATCGGCGCGCTCGGCTATTTCGACCATCACCCGCTGATTGATCTGGCGGGGTTGGTTTCGCCGGAAGTCGTGCCATTCATGCGCGACGAAACACGCCTGGCAGAGTTTCTTAATCAGAGAGGCGCAGACTATTTAATCGCGTTCCCGGCCTTTTATCCGGAATTGACGCGTGAGGCTGTGCCGGTCTTCACCAGTGGAGGAAAATTTGCGCCGGAAATCGGCGAAAAGAATATGACCGTCTATCGTTGGAGTCGTCCTTAATGGCGATTCTGTGTTGCCGAACCATGATGGTTCTGTGTTACCAAACCATGATGGTTTTGTAAGGTAAATCCATAATCGGTTAAAATCGTGTTATATGTCTATGCTATACTCAGCCAAACCAAGTGATCAGGCCCGGAATGAATAAAATAACTGTGCTTATCATTGACGACCATCCGCTTTTTCGTCAAGGCGTTTCGGATTCGTTGTCGCTCGAGCCAGACATGAAGGTGCTCGGACAGGCTTCCAGCGGCGACCAGGCGTTGGATTTGATCCGTTCGCTAAAGCCCGCGGTCACGCTGTTGGATGTCAATCTGCCGGGGATGAACGGGCAGCAAATCACTTATCAAGTTACGCAGGAAAAATTGTCCAGCCGCGTGGTGCTGATGACCGGCTATGACGATATCGAACAGGCGCTTCACGCGGCGATGGCGGGCGCGGCGGCTTATTGCGCCAAGGATATCGAACCCAAAAACCTGATGCGTATCGTCCGCGATGTGGCGGGCGGAAAATATGTATTTGACTCGAAGGCCATGACGCGCCGCGAATTGCAAACCTGGATCGAGGAGCAAATCGAGGGGGCGCGGCGTTCGTACAGCGAGCCAGGCAGCCCGTTTCATCCGTTATCTGAACGGGAAATGGAAGTGCTCGAATGCGTGGTGCGCGGCCTGAGCAACAAGGAAATTGCCGGCTTGCTCGGCATCAGCCACCAGACAGTCAAGAATCACGTCACTTCGATATTAAGAAAATTTGGCGTTGAGGACCGCACGCAGGCAGTGGTCTATGCTTTGAAACATGGCTGGGTGCAGTTGAAGCACTCGGATTCTAAATCTAATGATTGAGCAGAACAACATGGATGAGGAAAAAGTATTGGGTCAGGAGTTGGATGTTGCGTCAGAATTGGAAGAGACGCAACGCGCCTTGCGCGAAATAACTTTAATGATCGAGCAGAGCCAGGTCGAGCTTGGCAAGTTGACACAGCGCAATTCAGCCATCACGACTCACCTTCAACAGATGCAAAACCAGATTGGGACAACCCCCGCCGAAGAGATTCGCATGGCCTATGACTCCGCACTGGACGCGCAGCAGCGTCTGTTCGTAATGCGCGGCCAGCTGGAAAAACTGCAGAGCGATAAGGGCCATCTGGAAAAATACAAGGCCGCTTTGGAACAAATGGGTGCGGCTCCGTCCGGACCCGGCGGCGGCGCGGCTTCGAACGAAGGAAAGAGCGTCTCATCTGGGATGGAAATGATCGTCAACGCGCAAGAGGCGGAGCGCCAGCGGCTTTCACGTCAGATGCACGACGGACCTGCGCAGGCCATGTCCAATTTCATTTTGCAGACGGAAATTGCCATGCGCCTGCTTGACATTGATGCGTCGCAAGCCAAAGAGGAATTGAGCAATCTCAAGACATCGGCGATGGGCACATTCCAAAAGATGCGGAATTTTATTTTCGAACTGCGGCCCATGAGCCTTGATGATCTTGGACTGCTTCCGACGATCAAGAAATATGTGGATGCGTTCAAAGAACAAACCGGTCTTGATGTCAGCCTGACTTTAACCGGCGCTGAACATCGTCTGGAGCCTTATCGTGAAGTGATGATCTTTCGCTCCCTCCAGGAATTGATGGGCAACGCAGCCAGACACAGCCAGGCAACCATGATTAAGATTCTCGTGGATATGGGCAACGATTTGGTACGGGTGAGTGTGGATGACAATGGAAAAGGTTTTGACCCCGAAGTGATTCGCAGCGGGAACAGCCTTGGTTTGAAGCTGATCCGTGAACGCACCGAAATGCTGGGCGGCAAATTTGAAGTGGATAGCTCGGCTGGAAAAGGTGCGCGCATCGTCTTTACCGTTCCAGCGCACGCGTGAGATGTGAAGAGAAGAGATAAGAAAATCGGGTGGATTTATTCCGCCCGATTTTTGTTGTCTCGGAAACCGTAGATCCGGACAATATTGTTGATAATTTGTGCGTCCGAAGGCTTTAGCTCTAAAATCTCGAAACCGGTCGTGTAGTGATCGGGTGAAATGTCCGGTTCGCACCAGATGCTTTTCGCCGCGAAAGTCAGGTAGGGGCGGTCATCCACGTCATTGGTGATCTCGAGTTTTAGTTTGCGCGTTTCTCCGACGCGGACCGGTTCTTCGCTGAGAAGCATCAGGCCTTGTGCTGTAATATCCACGAGATAGCCGATCTGTTTTCGAAGCTCCTCATCATAGACGCGCCCATAATAGAGAAGATGCCGGCGCTGGGTTTTCCGTCTTTCATCCATACAATTATCTTACCGGGATTTAGCGCCAGCCCGCATTGAGGTATCGTTACTTTTTTACTTGAGCGTGACGATGAGATTGGATATGCGGCAAGGGCTTCGCCGAAATTCGGCTGACAAGGGTTCGGGTTTCGGTTTAATGTCACCTCGATGAAATCGACTCTGCTGTTCTCTTCTTTTCCACCGACGCAATGATTTTTGCCATCTCGGCGCTGATCTTCGGGTCAAGCGGATCGGGTTGATGTTCTGCAAGAATCTTGCGGGCTTTGGCCAATGCCCAATCTCGCGCATCATCCTTTTTGGATTCCCATTCGTTGTATGGACGGCGATCCATGAACTGCGGCATGAATATTTCAAGCATGTGTTTGCGGCTGTGCTTTTGAGTCAGATAGTTGCTCGATGAACCGACGGCCGCGACGGTATCCAGCGCGAGTGTTTCGTCATCCACGACGATGCCGCGCATGGTCTTCTCAATGATCGAAAAGATTTCGCAGTCCATCATCATTTCTGCATAAGACCAAATACGGCTTCCGTGCAGAAATCCAACACCCAATAGCATGTCAGACATCACGATGCTTGCCATGAAAGTTGACAGACTGTTTTCGATACCCGCCTGCCAGTTCGGTTCTTTTGCGCCGGTTGCAAACGATCCCATGGAAAGCGGGATGTTGTAAAAATCTGAAAGCACATTGGTCGCCGCGCCGAAGAGAAAATCTTCGGGACCGCCGCCTGTATAAGCGCCATTGCGCGGATCCGATGCGGTCTGGGCCGCGGCATAAAAGACCGGCGCACCCGGATAAGCAAGTTGCAAAAGTGCGGTGGCCGCGATGACTTCCGCATTGCCAACGGCAAGCGTTCCAGCCATCGTGGCTGGGCCGGTGGTGAGGCAAGCCGACATCGTCATGAAGCCGGTCGGGATTCCGGCCTCAGCCGCGAGCAAGGCCGCGTCGAGTGAGCCGCCATCGTGTCCAAGTGGGGACGCGGTACATTGCATCAGTGAAAGAACCGGGCGCTTTCTCAATTCTTCCTTGCCGCCTGTGATAAGTGCGGCCATTTCGATTGCCGCTTTTGCTTCGGCGGCATCGTAAATGCTTTCGGTCTGGACGTGCTTGGTTGAGTTTTCCCAGATGGCTTTGATTTCGTGCAGGCCGCGCGATTCGACCGGCATATCCTGAGCCGAAACGGGGACCCAGTGAAACGCAACTTCTTCGGTCGCATCAGCGACGCGTGCAACGTCAATCACATCTTGAAGTTTCGACGTGCGCCGCTCGCCGGTTTGGATATCAATCACTTCCACGCCGCAGCCGTCCGTGCCGACATAAACATGATTGCCGTCCAACGATAAATCCTGGTTCGGATCGCGCGCTGCCAATGGATAAATCGGTGGACATTTTTTCAGTGCCGCTTCGATGATCTCGCCTTTTACCTTGACGATTTTGCGGTCGCGGTCAACTTCGGCCCCGTTCGTCGCCCAAATATCCAGTGCGCGCTGCGACGGAAATTTCACTCCGACTTTTTCGATGATCCATAACGTCGCATCGTGTATCTTCCTGACTTCCGCCGGAGTCAAAATCTCAAGCTTGAGTTTCGGATTGCTAATGGATTTTATTTTCTTTGTCATGATGCGCTCCCGCCTTACGCAGCGCCAATCAATTGTTTGGCGATATTCACTGCGCCGATTGCATCTTCCGAGAAGCCATCGGCCCCGATTGTTTTTACCCAATCGCGCGTCACGGGCGCGCCGCCCACCATCACTTTGAATTTGCCGCGCAGCCCTTCTTTATCAAGCTCCTCGATAACTTCCTTCTGTTTCACCATCGTGGTTGTAAGCAGGGCGCTCATGGCGATGATGTCTGCATTTACATTCAACGCGGTGCCGATGATCTTCTCGATTTCCACATCAACGCCGAGGTCATAGACTTCGAATCCTGATGCGCCGAGCATGGTTGCGACCAGCGATTTGCCGATTTCGTGGATATCGCCGTCCACCGTGGCAATCACAACTTTGCCAAGCGTTCGGCGTTCTGTGCCTTGTTTCTTTAACTCAGGGTCCAAAGTTGTAACGGCGGCCTTCATGGCTTCGCCTGCCATGACAAGCTCGGGCAGATAAGCTTCGCCGCGCCCGAAAGCGTCGCCAACAATATTGACGCCCGTTACAAAGCCTTTGGTAATTGCATCCAGCGGCGGGACGCCGGTTGTGATCGCTTCCTTTGCCAGCGCCACAGCCGCATCCGCATCACCGTCAACGATGCTTTGGGACATTTTCTGGAATAGTTCTTCGCTCATGGAGTCTCCTTTGGGTGAAATGTATCACGATCAAGCTGCTGTGCTTTATTTTATTGTGCATGTAACCGGCGGATAAGTAGATTTTGGCATGTATTTTGTCATACCTTGCATATCTGAAATTGAGTGCCGAGAAGCGAAAGCGGACAAATTGGCGTAACTTTTTCCGTGTTTTGGCGACCTCCTTTACGAATACCTATCAATCAGGCATGTTTTTTCGCGAAAGGAGTAAATTCCATGAGAAAAGGTGTGACTTTCATTTCTGCCGCATTGACAGCGTTTATTTTGGCAATGCTGGCAGGTGTGGTTTATGCCTACAACAATGGGTTGTCTGCTTCCAGTCTGTTTTCGCAGCAGCCCTCAAATCCATCTTCGAATCAGCCTGTTTCGCTGCCTTTGATCGCGCCAACTGCTGCGGCAATTTCTCCCCGTGATGCAGCCGCGGACGCAGCTAAATTTATGAACCGCACCGATCCGTATTCGGTTCAATTGGCAGACTATAACGGTCAACAGAGTTATGAAGTGACCTTTGCTTCCGGTGATATTGCATACGTGTCCATGAGCGGCCAGGTACTGGGATTGGCAGCCGCGACACCAACTCAAGCTCCCGTTTATTCAGCTCCTGCGAAAGGTGGCGGCAAGAGTAAGCCTGCACCATCATCTCCTCCGCCTTCTGGCGGTGGTCATGAAGGTGGTGGTGACGGCGGTGGCGGTGACGACTAACCTTATTTGAGAGATTTGGTAATTGGCAAGAAGTTTTAGAAGAAGAGGCACAACATGCAAAATAGGTCAAAAAGTTGGGCTGATATCCAAATGATCATCTCCTCGATTGCTGTTGCGGCGACGATGGGTTTTTGGAGTTTGTTCTCCTCCAATCAAAAGTTGACTGCCGGAGCCACCGGAACAGCTGATCTGAGCCAGCCCGATCCGAATAGCGCAACAGCCAATAATGATATGTTATTACCGGGACAAGTAATGTTGTTGGGGCCGACTCCTCAGACCCAACAAGTGGGTGCTGCGCCACAAGCCAAAGTATGGCGGGGCGGCGGTGGTAGTAAAGGAGGCGGTGGAGGTAGCGCTCCGGCTGCGAGTTCATCAGGTGGCGGGGGCGGGTCGAAAACCGGTTCATCGAAACCATGATATATCGCAACCAATTCCGTGCAATGGGTTGCCGTATGGAGGCGCTGGTTGACAGCGCCTCCCATCCCAATATCTTGGAAGAGGTCCCAGCATGGTTTGAGGAATGGGAGCAGGCGTTAAGCCGCTTTCGTGTTGACAGCGAATTGACCTTGCTCAATATGAATGCTGGCAGGGCGATGCAGGTGAGTCAAATCCTCTGGGATGTTCTCCAGACTTCGCAGGAGGCCGAGAAATTAACCAATGGCTTGGTGAATCCCCTGATTTTGGATGCCCTTCTCTATGCCGGATATGACCAAAGCTTTGAACGCCTGTCGTTTGATTCTCCTCGCGCCTTTCTGGACTTCGCGGCGGATATTCCCTCCTTAGGCGATATCTGCGCCGACGCGTCAACCCGAACGATTTGCCTGCCGAAAGGTGCGCATCTTGATTTCGGAGGCGTAGCCAAGGGCTGGTCAGCGCATCGGGCCATGGAGCGGCTAAAGGATGCCGGGCCAGCCTTGGCCAACGCGGGAGGCGATATCGCCATTAGCGGTCCAAAGCTAAACGGAGAAAAATGGCCCATTGGTGTCGAGAATCCCTTTGATAGTGAGGGTGACGTTATCGAAACCCTTTACCTTGAACGCGGCGGTATTGCCACATCAGGAAAGGATTACCACCGTTGGATGCGAAATGGCGTCCCGCAGCATCACATCATAGATCCGCGTACTGGCTTGCCAGCCGAGACTGATATCCTGGCGGCGACAGTGATCGCGCCAACTGCCATGGAGGCTGAAGCAATGGCAAAAGCTGTGGTGATTTCTGGCAGCCAGGTCGGGCTTGCGCGGCTGAATGGAGACGCCAACTTGGCTGGTTTGTTGGTTCTGGAAAATGGAGAACGGCTTTATAGTCAGAATATTGAAAAATATCGTTAGCCGTTCAGAAAGGTTTGTATATGGCAGCTAATAACCCTACCGATAATGCGATACCTGAAAGTTCGTTAAGTCTTGCGTCGCTGATTTCTTTTCTCTTGGCCGTGGCGCTGGGGACTTTTAGCGCGGTTGTGCTTCTGCCAAGTTGGGTGCCCAGCCTGCTTGGATCACTGGGAGGAACCGATCCCAAAGCTTATTGGTATTTGGCGCGCGGCGCGGGTTTTGTTGCGTTGGGTCTCTTGTGGATGTCTATGGCAATTGGTTTGCTAATCACCAATAAGATTGCGCGGTCTTGGCCGGGGTCCCCACCCGCATTTGCGATCCACGAATATGTGAGTTTGCTGGGCATGGGGTTTGCAGCCTTCCACGCATTAATCCTCATGGGCGACCACTATATTAACTATAAGCTTGCCCAAATCCTTATGCCATTTGGGAGCATAAACTACCATCCTGTTTGGGTAGGGTTGGGGCAGATTGGTTTTTACACCTGGGCGGTAGTGGCTCTGACTTTTTATGTTCGCCAGAAAATCGGGCCGAAAGTATGGCGCGCAATTCACATGGCCAGTTTCTTTACTTTTATTATTGCGATCATACACGGATTGGGCGCTGGCACCGATGCGTCTACGCCTTGGGCTCAAAACATCTATTGGGCCCTGGGTGGTAGTTTTATGTTCTTCACTGTTTATCGTATCATTGCCGATATGATCCCTGAAAAACGACCAACGCCTCAACAGCGCGCTGCGGCAGCAACTCAACGCCCTCGGCCCCAACAAGCGCCTGGGAAACCGCCCGTCCCCGCCGTGTCCCAAGCAACTCAGAAAACGGAACTGCACTCGGCAGCGCAGCCCGCAACGGTCTCACATTCTCCTGAGACACCGCAATAGAAATGCTATTTGAACGAAAGACGCGGTTTGAAACAGCCTCCCTAAATGGGATGCTGTTTTTTTTTGCTCACCAAAGCATTTTGGCGCGACCCAATCAATCCCATTTTTTCTACTCAGTTAGTTAATGAAGGAAATGCACATCAGTTTGTTTGCTGTAATTTTGGTTGGCAGATGTCGGAGCATGATGTAAAAAGATTAGTTCACGATGAGCACATCAAACCGTGTATTGCAATTTGTAGCTAAATAAGGTAATATTGACTTAGCAACCTTACAAAATTGCAAAGTGGTCAACTCCGACATAATTTACTTGCTTTTAGACGTTGTACCGAGTGATTTGAAGCCTATCCGGGTTTCGTATTGGTGTTTTTGTTCCTTCACTAATAAATATGGCTCTCCCGCTTTTGCCGAGGTACATCAGCAAAGTGCGGTGGACTTTTTGCAGATTTCATAGATTGTGCAGAAAAAAATCTGCTAAACCTGCATAGTCTGTGAATAATTGTCGGTCTCTCCCGTTGCACCGAAGAGCCATAAACATATAGTAGAGGAGAGAAAGAGGAGAGAAAATGGAAATTCGTTTGTATTTTCAAATGTTAAGGCGCGGCTGGTGGCTTATTGTTTTGACTGCCTTGCTTGCGTTAGCTGCATCGTTGTTTTTTTCGTTTTTGGTGACCCCTCAATATCGGGCTACAGCAAGTTTCATTCTGATCCCAAGCAGTATTTCTCTCAGCACGGGCCCGGATGTTGTCCGCAGCTACGATACGATAGGCAGTGTATCGGTCATTTCCACCTACGCCCAGATCATGAATAGTGACAGGATTTATTCGGACACTCTGGCTATGCTTAAACTCCAGCCTCAGCAAGTAAAGGATTACACCTATCAAGCGGCAGTGCTTCCCAATACAACCATTTTGGAGTTAAGCGTTACAGGCCCCGACCCAAATGTTGTGGCGGCACTGGCCAATGCGATTGGCGATCAGACTATCAGCTATTCTGACCGTATCAACCAAGTATTTGTAATTACCTTTTTGGATAGGGCCGTTCCGCCTACACTTCCCATCAGCCCGCAGCCATTGCTCAACGCTGGCGTGGCGCTGGTCTTTGGATTGATCGCAGGCGCGGTGTTGGCCGTTTTGCGGGAGCAGCTTCGTATCCCGTTGGATGCGTTCCGGCAGAGGCATCGCTTGGATCCGATCACTGGGGTTTACAGTAGTCGGTATTTCCCTCGTGCGGTTGATGAATCTCTGGCCGAGAATCCGAATGAGGTATTCACAATTGGGTTCGTGGAGCTAACGGGTCTTCGCGATACGGTCGATTCATTACCGACGGCAAGTCAGCAATGGATCTTGCGAAAAGTAACAGATTTGTTGCGGAATGAACTACGTGGTAATGATGTGATTGGGCGTCGGAATGAATTGAGTTTTGAATTAATGCTGCCCAATACTTCCGCCTCGGCAGCAAACCGAATTTTTGAACGTATCCATCAGGCGCTTTCGACGCCGCTTGAATTAGGCGCCTTGGGGATAACGGTAAACCTTGATTCCCATATTGGCGGTGCGGAATACAGCAACAACATTTCTGTTTCGGAATTGTTTGCAAAGGCCGAGAATGCCTTGACTAACGCCAGAAGGGACAATGCGAATCCAATCTATGTTTGGGGAATAAAGAGTCCGTTTTGGCCACAGCAGGAAGCAAACGCCGGGTAATTATGTTTCTGAAACTCGTGTCCATCATCCCATGGCTGCTCGGACTTCCTGGCTGTCACAGCGTTTCCATCCTTGTTGGTAAAAAATTACCCTGCTGAAAATCAGTTCTTGACCCTGCCTGATTTCTCGCGTGGGTTGGGTTGTCATCGGGATGGCAGTAAGTATTATCCGGGCCGGTTTAGGTGATGTTTTATGCACATTGATTACACCCTGTTAGTCCTGCTGAGCGTTCCCGCTCTCATTACATTTATTTTGCTGACACTGAGACCCGGCTTGGGGCTGGTGATCTTGGTCTTTGCCGTTTACACCAATCTGTCGGATATCCTTATATCGAAGTTTGGTTTGCCATCTCTCGCACAACCCTTGGTCAGCCTGCTTGTCTTGGTGATCGTAACCAGGTGGCTGGTATTTCAAGATCAATTCCAAGGATGGGTTGCGCCAGCCCTACTAATGGGAACATACACATTGCTCGGTTCGCTTTCCCTGTTTTACGCATCGAACGTAACCCAAACCAGCGTCTCACTGCTTTCTTACTTGAAAGATGTGATTATTGGCTTGGTGGCCATCTTCTTGATTCAAAATCCAAAATCCTTGCGGTGGGCTGTGTGGTCTCTTTTGGCTGCAGGGATTTTGATGGGGACGATATCAATCTTTCAGGTTTTTACTGGCACGTTTAGTAGACTGTATGCCGGATTTGGGCAAGTTGCCAGCCTCTCTGCTGGTGATTATCGCGTCGCAGGCGTTTTGAATGACCCCAATTTTTATGGGCAAATCATGGTAGTCCTTGTGCCGTTGGCTTTTGAAAGACTCCTGGATGAAAAGCGGCTTCTCTTAAGAATCCTGGCGGGTTGGGCATTGTTTGTTTGCATAGTTACCATTCTCTATACTTATTCGCGCGGCGACTTCCTTGCGCTTGGGGTGGTCGCTTTGCTCGCGATCATTCAGCAACCGCGGCGTCCGTTGATTCCAGTTTTTCTGTTATTGGCCTTTGGACTTCTGGCTTATCAAGTTCTTCCTGATCAATATACCCAACGCATCAGATCGCTACTTCAAGTGATACCGGGCGCCAGCAACTCTGTCACGCTGGATGCTTCGATTCAGGCCCGCGCTGCAACGGATGCAGTGGGATGGACGATGTTTACCCAGAATCCAATCTTTGGTGTGGGCGTTGGCAACTTTAATACCCGTTATTTGGAGTATGCTCGCCAATTGGGGCTGGGCCAAAACGTCGAGACCCAGTCTGCTCACAACCTGTTTCTTCAGGTTGCCGCGGAGAGAGGCATATTAGGCTTTCTGTCATTTGCGGCAATTATTTATTTTACTTTTAGGGCACTGGCACTCGCGAAGGGTCTCTTTGCGAAACAGAACATGAACGAGTTTGCGAATCTGTCTGCAGCGATGAGTGTTGGTTTGATCGGCTATCTGGTCGCGGCCATCTTCCTCCACGATGCTTACATTCGTTATCTATGGCTCCTGGTTGGGATCGCCTGGGGAGTTCTTCAAGCTGCGAAAAACAGTCATGCTGTTGAGTTTGAGGATGTTGTTGAGCCTGCTAATGCCGCGGGAGCTGAGATGGACGGTTATTCCCTGAATCCGCGTACATAAAATCATGGAAGATTCAAAGTCGCATTCCACGTTTGGCCGAACGACCGTCCACGGAACAGCGTGGAGATACCTTGCATTCATTTCCGGCAAGTTGTTGGTTTTTATCAGCACTGTTATATTAGCGCGTTTGTTGACGCCTGATGATTTCGGATTGGTCGGTTATGCCGTTACGGCCATTACATTTCTGGATATTGTGAATAATTTGGGCGTGGGGTCGGCGCTTATTTACCATACGGAAGACGAGAGAACCTCCACAACTGCTTTCTGGCTGAGTCTATTGTTTGGCGTTGGCCTCTTATGTGTTGGGTGGATAATGGCTCCCTACGCGGGTATTTACTTCCGCGATCCAAGAGTTGTCCCTGTTACCCGAGCGCTCAGTTTTACGTTTCCAATTAATGCTCTGGGTGGAATACAGGCTTCTGTTCTGTACAAAAAACTGGCGTTTGGGCGGATGCTTATCCCCGATATAACAATGGCCCTGGTTAAAGGCGCAGTGTCCATTGGGCTGGCAATGTTCGGGTTTGGCGCGTGGAGTCTGATCTGGGGTCAGATCGGCGGCGCGTTTGTCTCCTCCGTGGTTTACTGGATCATCACGCCATGGCATCCTTCTTTCGCTTTCGACACGAAGGTCGCCCGTACCCTTGTTTCCTACGGCATGAATATCGTCTGGGTTGATCTGATATCAGAAGTTTTGCTGAATCTTGATTATTTGCTTGTGGGGCGGTACCTCGGTTCGGTGGCGTTAGGCTTGTACACACTGGCCTTTCGTATGCCGGATCTGATGATTTTGCAGTTTGCCCGTGTATTGGGGCAGGTTGTATTTCCTGTTTTCACTCACATGCGCGAAGTCCCCGGCAATTTGACGCGCGCCTTCTCGCAGGTGTTGCGCTATGTTTCCTTGGTTACAGTCCCATTGGGAATCGGACTGGCCCTCGTTGCAGGCCCCTTGGTGTTAAGTCTTTTCACAAGCAAGTGGGCAGGTACGATTCCAGTAGTCCGAGCAATTGCCATTTATGCAATGCTTTTGTCTCTGGTATACAACGCTGGCGACGCTTACAAGGCCGAGGGGCGCCCGCAAGTGATAGTGTGGCTCAGCCTGGCTAGGTTGACGCTGCTATTTCCTGCGCTGTGGTGGGCTGTCACCGGTGCCGGCTCAATCATTGCTGTGGGTTGGATGCAGGCATTAGTAGCCTTCTTGGGGGCGATATTAGAACTTTATGTCGCAGCTCGTTTATTGCACCTTTCGATCGGCAATCTCATTAATGCGCTGCGGCCAGCTGTGTTGTCTGCTGTTTTGATGACGGTAATCGTTGAATTGGTGTTGTATCTCAGTGCTGCCGCTCCTGCATGGCAGCAATTGATGTTCGGCGTTGTTTCTGGAGCCTTTGCTTATTGTTCTGCTTTGTGGGTGCTGGAACGCGGAGTGGTTTTGGATGTGGTTCATACAGTGCGGTCCGCGGTGGTGCGGGAGGCATGATGCGGATTGCTCATCTGATCGATTCGTTGCATTGGGGCGGCGCGGAGAAATGGATTGCCTCGTTTGCAGAGGTTGCCAGACTTCGCGGGCTCGATGTGACGGTAATCAGCCTGCAAGCTTTTATTGCGAACAACCCATACAGAACGCAACTGGAATCGTTCGGGGCGAAAGTTGAAGCTTTATCCATTACGCGACTTTACAAGCCTGCAGCAGTGCCCATATTGACTCGCGTCTTCCGCTCTGGTGGGTTCGACGTGATTCAAACGCACTTGTCACATGCGAACGTCCTTGGAACATTCGCAGGAAGATTGGCTGGTATTCCGGTTGTGGCGACTTTGCATAGTACTCACCTGGATACGCGAGGGCACTATCGGATGAGATCCATGGCTGAGCAAATTGCGCTTCGTTACATTGCATGTCAGATTATCGCAGTTGGCAATGGAGTGGCTGAGGCGCACCGCGTCCGGCTCGGATCCAAGGAATTGAATGTGGTACCGAACGCTGTCAAATCCGGACTCGTGCTTGCAGATTCCGAGCGGAGGAATCTCCGCGCTGATTTGGCGGGCGATCCGAATCGGACAATCATTATTGCTGTGGGTCGGATGGTTTTGCTAAAAGGATATGCTGAACTGTTGACGGCATTCGCTGAAGTGCGAAAGGATCACTCGGAGGCCTTTCTGCTCATTGTTGGAGATGGAAGTCTGCGCGGCGATTTGGAATCGCAGGCGTCTGCGTTGGGGATTGCCGGTGATATGCGATTCCTTGGATTACGCACGGATGTGCCTCGGCTGCTTGCCGCGTCGGATATTTTTGTTAATAACTCTTACTGGGAAGGGTTGTCCATGTCCATGCTGGAGGCAATGGCCGCCGGGTTGCCGATTATAGCCACGAATGTGGGGGAGGCGCCGTTCTTACTTGCTGATGGAAGAGGCTCCCTGATATCGCCGCGCGATGTGAGCGCATTGATAACCAGCCTGCGCAACATGCTCAATGATTCTTCGATTCGCAAGGGGGCCGGTGATGCCGCCCGCTCCTTCGCAGAGTCGCATTATGCGCTTGATCCTTGGTTCGACAAAGTATTGGAAGTTTACTCCAAGGCACAGCTTGCGCGACCAACGCTGGAAAGGGTGGGCTTTGCATGAAGGGCGTCATGATGCTCATCAATCTATTTCCTCCGTATGGCGGAGGCACTGAGCGTCAAGCGGAACGCCTGGCTGCTTATTTAACCCAGCAGAATATATATGCCGGGTTCATCACTCGTAAACTGGATGACAGCAAATACGTTGAGACGAAGAACGGTTTTCAAATCTTTCGCATACCGGAACTTGGCCCTGGAAAGATCAAATCGCTTTCGTTTATTTTGGGCGCGTTTTTTACGATGATCCGGCGCTCCAAATCCTTTGACATCCTGCATGCGCACCTTGCTTTTGCGCCGGCTGTTGCCGCCAGTATCGCAGGAAAAATGCTTGGCAAGCAGGTTATTGTCAAGTTTGGAAATAGCGGCGCGTTCGGGGATATTCATGAACTGAATCGAACATGGAGGGGCCGTCTTGCGCTGACGATTATTCGCAGATGGGCTGACGCATATATTGCACTGACGGATGAGATTGAATCGGAGCTGTTGGAAGCGGGCTTTCCCCCGGCCCGGATCGTCCGCGTAGTCAACGGCGTGAACACCGCTTTGTTTTGCCCGTCTGCGGATAAGCGAGCCGCCAAAGCCGTTCTCCATCAAGCGGGAAAGACGGTGTTTTTATTCACAGGCCGGTTGACAGCGCAAAAAGCATTGCCCGATCTTTTCCTGGCGCTAAAACAAGTGATTGACGTTTATGCCAACGTACATTTGTTTTTGCTCGGAGATGGAGAAGAACAGCGCTCCCTGGAAGCATTGGCGGCGGACTTGAATATTGCTCCACATGTGACCTTTGCTGGAAGGCGCGATTCTGTCAAACTATATCTGGATGCTGCTGATATTTTTGTTCTGCCGTCCCTGGGCGAGGGAATCTCCAACAGTTTATTGGAAGCAATGTCTTCCGGTCTTGCTTGCATTGCAACGAATGTTGGCGGTTCGGTTGATGCGCTTGCGGATGGCGCTGGAATATTGGTTTCTCCGAATAATGTTGGACAGCTTGCCGATGCGATTTTGCATTTGATTGCCGATCCGAAGGAAATGGAATATCTTGGGAAGCAGGCGCGTCAACGAGCGATTGAACAGTATGATCTTGATGCGGTGGGGAAGCGATATTTTGATTTATATCGAACACTCGCGGACGGTGTCGCATGAACAAGCCGATCCACGTTCTTCAAATGGTTGATAGTTTGGATGTTGGCGGCGCAGAGGGGTTGGTATTGGGACTGACACGCAAGCTTATGTCCGACGGTTTCCGCGTTAGCGTTTGTTATTGCGAGCCTGGCCCGATAGCCGATGATCTGACAAGGATGGGTGTAAATGTAACGCACATCCCGTGGCACTCGCGATTCGATCCCATGCTGCCTGTACGGATGGCTAATGTGATTCGTAGAGACCCGCCGCAAATTGTTCACACTCATTTATTTAAGAGTGATTTCCATGGCAGATTTGCCGCCCGATTGAGCGGTGTGCCTGTGGTTTTGTCCACGTTGCATAGTTGCAACGAGTGGGCCAAAAACCCGTTCTTTGGTTTTACCTATGGGGTAACGACGCGGTTTGCAGATCGAATCATCGCTGTGGCAGAAGAAGTTCGTGATTATGCCATTCATCATTTTCATCTTGCCTCGTCCAGGATATTGACTATCGCGAACGGGATTGACGTTCGGCGTTTTGAGAACAAAAAAGAAGCGGCCTTGAATCTGCGCGCGGAGTTGGGCATTGCTTCAGATGCACCGCTTATCGGAATTGTGGCTCGCCTTGATCCGCCAAAGGATCACGAGACATTCCTGCGGGCAGCGGCGCTTATTAAAAAGGTGGCGCCGAATGCCCGGTTTGCAATTGTTGGCGATGGCCCGTTACGCGAATCGTTGACAAAGTTATCTGCTGATTTGGGCTTGGATCGCGAAGTTGTTTTCTGTGGCAGACGGAATGATATACCAACGGTCATGAATGCCTTGGACATTTTGGTTTTGTCCTCGGTCTATGAAGGGTTGCCGATGGCGCTTCTCGAAGGCATGGCCGCTTCACGTCCGGTTGTTTCTACTGCTGTTGGTGGAATAACGGGCCTGGTTGTGGACGGCGAAACTGGTTTGCTTGTCCCGCCATCCGATCCGAAAGCAATTGCCGATGCTTGTCTTCGCCTTGTTGTTGATCCTGATCTCCGTTGTCAGATAGGTCAGGCGGCGTATGCGCGGGCGAAGGAAAAATACAGCCTGGATGAAATGTATTCGAAAACCATCCGGCTTTACTCTGCGCTATTATCACAACATGGAGTCGTTCAACATGAGTAACCAGCGCCTTCATGTTTTTCAGGCAGCGAAATCAATAGGCGGCGTCGGGATGTATACCCGCCGCTTGATAAAGGCTTTGGATAAAGAGAAATTTCAAATAACAGTGGCGTGTTTGGCAGAAGGTTCTGACCAGATGGCGGCTGAAATGTCGCAAGTAGACGGTGTGGATGCGATCAGTATTCCCATGAAAGATCGTATTGAACCGTTTTCGGATTTGCAAGTATGTATGAAGCTTTCAAAAATCATTAAGGAGAACGATTTTGACTTAATTCATGCCCACACTTCAAAGCCCGGTTTTTTCGCCCGTTTGGCTGCAGCAGGCACGGGGGTGCCAGTTATTTATCAGCCCGCAAATTTTGCATTCCATGATGGCGCGCCGCGGCGGGAAGCATTGTTTTATGCCGCGCTTGAACGTGTGGCGGCTCGCTATCTTACCGATAGAATCATAGCGATTTGCGATGGTGAGCGCGATCTGGCACGGCGTTATTCCGTGGGAACAGATGGACAGTTTGTTACGATCCATACGGGCATTGATTTGGAACCATTTCGCGAACCGGTGGATCGTGCTGGTGTCCGTGCTGCGTTGGGCATTCCAGTTGACGTTTCGCTCATCGGGACGGTGGCGCGGCTCACCGAAGCAAAAGCCCCACAAGATTTTGTTCGCGCCGCGGCTCGAATCCATGCAAATTGCTCCGACGCTCATTTTGTGTGGGTTGGCGATGGCGCGCTTGAATCAGAGTCACGCGCACTGGCTGAATCGCTCGGTTTGGAATCCGTCTTTCATTTTGCGGGATACCACGACAATATTCCCGCAATCTTGAAATCATTCGATTGTTTTGTGTTGTCGTCACATTGGGAAGGTTTTCCGCTTGCAGTGCTGGAGGCCATGGCGGCCAGCCTACCGGTTGTGGCTACGCGCGTCATGGGAACGCCTGAGGCGGTTTGTGATGGCGAAACCGGCATCTTGGTCCCGATTGGTGATGTCAACGCACTTGCTGATGCTGTCGAGCAGATAATCAGGAATCCCGCGCTGGCGAATGCTTTCGGCCGCGCTGGCCGTCAGCGGGTCGAGATGATGTTTCCCTATTCGAAGATGGTTGCCCGTATCGAAGCGCTGTATTACGAAGTCTATGCAGCGAAGCATGCGAGGTTATTCAATTGATATGAGTACTCAAGGAGGTTCAGATGACTAAATATTTTACGAGGCTTTTGCTAGTGGGTTTGCTTTGTGCGATCTTCCTGGCAAGTTTGGCGGTAACAGCCAAGGCACAGAGTCCCACGCCAGCCGCAACTCCAACTCCGACAACCATGCCGGCTCCTGTTCCTGTCCTTTCGGATACAGGCAACGTGATTGCGTTCGCACAGTTGCTTAAATCCGATATGACGTTGACTGGGCCATTTGACTCGAACGCCCTTATATTTGCGCTGCCTGCTGGCTGGAAACTCACGCAGGGTCCCCGGCTTGACCTCGCCATGGCGGTTTCTTTCAATACGGCCCTTACGAGCAATGCGCCCAACACAGTGGGCGCCGCCGGGTCTCTGACGGTCCAAATGAACAACGTGCTTTTGGGCGTGATCTCCCTTACGAAGGTCGGCGAAGTTACACAACACTTTCCGATCCCGCTGGACGCTATGAAGTCGGCGCGCACCGATGGGTTGATGGAACTTCGATTCACCCTCGATAGTGGCTGGGCCTGTACCTATGATGAGAACATTGTGGTCGCGATTCATACAAGCTCGACAATGACCCTGCCGCACGATCTCATCGCACCTAATACGGACCTGACTCTGTTTCCTTCTCCAATATTCCAACAAAACTCCGCCTTCCCCGACTCCGCGTTGCTGGTAATCCCGGATCATCCCTCGGTTGCTGAATTGCAGAGTGCTATGACCGTCGCGGCCGGCCTTGGTAGTTTGACCAGTGCGGGATTGGCATTGGATATTGTCACGATCAGCCAGCTTACACCGCAACAGGTTGGGAGTAGTCATCTGATTCTGGTTGGCAAGGCATCCTCGCTGGCTTCTGTTCTTCAGCAATTACAACTGCCTATGCCTGTAACCAATGGACAGATCAAGAACAATGCAGGCAATCCGGATGATGGAATTGTCGAGCTGGTCGACTCGCCGTGGAGCAAAGATAAGGCCGTATTGGTCATATCAGGGAATACGGATTTGGGTACGGTCAAGGCCGCCCAAGCCATGACTACGGGCGCTTTTCGGACTGATTCGTTTCCGAATCTGGCTGTGATCAAACAAGTACAGCAAAACCCTCTGCCAGCTTCAATCCCGGTTGATCAGACTCTGCAAGACCTTGGCTATGTAACTGAGACGGCCAACAGTTTGGGTGTAAATTACTTTACCTACAGTTTTTATATTCCGCCTGGGCAAATACTGGGAGCGGATGCTTACTTCCAACTGCTGTACGGCCATTCTGCGCTGCTCAATTACGCACGCTCCGGGCTTGTGGTGTTGTTGAACGGCCAGCCGATTGGCAGCGCGGCTTTCACTGCCGAGACTGCGAACACGGCTGTCAACAGCGCGAAATTTACCATCTCACCTGAGCTTGTGCATGCCGGACGGAATAACATTGAAGTGCGTGTGAGCATGATTCCACAGGATCTATGCACTTCACCGAATTTGAGCGGGACATACGCGAATCTGTGGGCTGGAAGCACATTGCATTTGCCCCTCACAACGACCGTGATCGGATCGAATGCGGCTTTCGATTTGACGAATTACCCGGCGCCTTTTTCGTATGATAGCACCCTCGCCAGCACCGCGTTTGTGCTTCCAAAAGATGACTTACAGGCCTGGCGCGCTGCCGTCAATGTGGCAAGTTATCTTGGAAGCGTTTCCCAGGGTAGTATTACAACTCCCGCCGTATTCTACGCGGATGGTCTGCCTGCTTCCGAGAGGGCGAAATACAACTTGCTGGTGATAGGCCGCGCCAGTCAATTGCCGATTATCAGTGAGATCAATAGCTCGCTTCCCGCTCCTTTTGCCAGTAATTCTGATGTGGCAGCTGAGCCGCCGATGCAGGTTACATATCGTATTGCGCCAAATACGACTGTTGGATATGTCGAATTGCTTACTTCCCCATGGAACAGCAATAAAGTGATTATTGCAGCTCTGGGCAATACAGAACAGGGTGTAACGTGGGCAGCGTCCCATCTGATCGCACCACTAAGTTTTGCTTTGAAGGGCAATTTTGCAGTCATAGACAATACGAAAGTGACAACGGCAGATACGCGTATTGCTTCCATTGCTCCGCTTGCCTCCACCCAGGTTCCGGGCAGCACTCCGGCAGTGCAGGCTGTTCCGCCCACCTTGAACCTTGGTGCGCCCGTGGCAGTATATCGGCCAGGATGGCTTCTGCCTGCTTTGATCGTTACCTTTATTTTAATCCTGGCTACCATATTTATTGCAGTTTATGTAAATTGGCTGCGTAACCATCCCGGAAAGGTCACGAATCCAATTGACAGCTTGTTGAATCGCAATAACAAGAAGGAGCAGTAGGCAACGAACATCATGCGTTGATCTGAGATGCGTGCGGTGCCGTCATAACAGGCCGCGCATTTGCAAAACCTGTTATGACGGCCTTATGATCTCATGTTCCTGCCATTGGCGTTTCATTGACGAAAGAGGTTTCCGTGAGCGTAAATTTGGGTGCGGTCAAAGTCGTGTATCTGAATCGTTACGAAGTAAAACATTCCCGACACAAGGTCAATTTCTTGAATCCGCGGGTGAGAAGCGGCTTGATGCTTGTGTTGGCAGATGCGATTAGTTTTTCGATAGCCGCCTTTTTGGCAATTTTGGTACGCGTGCCGTTCCATGATGGCTGGCGATTTGACCTCTATCCGCAGATGGTTCCCGTGATGCTCGTGTCCATGGTCTTTTATAGTTTGTTTGGGCTTTATCCGGCCTTGGGATTGAGTGCTGTCGCAGAATTGAGAAAACTTGTGACAAGCACGAGTGTTGTGGTCCTTGCGTTTGCAGCTTTGAGTTTTTGGGTGAGAAACGCCGAGGATTATTCCCGTCTCACTCTTGGCCTGACCTGGATATTCAGCCTGTTCCTCCTGCCGTTGGGGAGGGATCTGATGCGGACGATTGGCGCGCGGTTGAATATCTGGGGGGAGACCGTGGCGGTCATAGGTTGCGGAAAACAAAGCGAATGGGCGCTGGAATTTTTTCTTCGCAACCGCTTGCTTGGCCTGATTCCGAGTGTGATATTGGACTTTTCTGGAAACGCCTCCGTTGATTATAAGAATATCCGGGTCTTGGAATCGCGCAATGTGACGTTGGGAAAAGACCTTGCCGAACTTACCGGTGTGGAAACAGCCTTGATTATTGCATCGGACGTGCCGGCGGATTTTGTAAACTATTTGGCTGATAACAGGCAGGGGGGGTTTAAGCGCCTTCTTTTGATTCCAAACCTGGAACAGATTAGCAGTTATGGCGTGAACGCGTTCGACTTTGGCGGTGTCCTTGGGCTTGAGGTGCGCCACAACCTGTTGGACGCTGGACAACAGACACTCAAGCGGGCGATGGATATTCTCCTCGTTCTCTTCGGCGGACTTTTGATTTCGCCGTTTTTAGGATTGCTCTGGCTGCTCTTGAAATGGGATTCAAAAGAGGCCGGTGCTTTCTTCGGCCACACGCGGATCGGTAAAGGAAACCGCGAATTTTGTGCGTGGAAATTTCGGACGATGGTTCCCAATGCCGACGCGAAGCTCGAAGAGTTTTTAGCGCAGAATCCTGAGGCATTGGTGGAGTGGGAAGCTAATCATAAATTAAAGAACGACCCGCGCGTGACATGGCTGGGCAGGATTCTGCGACGATACAGTATTGACGAGCTGCCGCAATTGTGGAATGTTTTGAAAGGCGAAATGAGCTTGATAGGACCGCGCCCAATTGTGTCCGATGAAGTTCGCCATTATGGTAGCCGTTTCGATCCCTATACGTGGGTGCGGCCGGGTCTCACCGGGCTTTGGCAAATTTCTGGTCGCAACGACACCACATATGAAGAGCGTGTCAGCCTTGATGAATACTACGTCCGCAACTGGTCAATATGGCTTGACATTTATATCCTGGCCCGTACGGTTGCAGTTGTATTGCAGCGGAAGGGCGCATATTAATATTCACATCATGATGAAAAGGTCCTTTCTTTAATGGGCGTTGGGCGCTTGGGGTTGCCGCGCATAATGGTCGCTTTATGCGGCGACATGATGCATGATCCGGAGAGCATTGTGAAATATGGGGTGTTTCTTGAAGCGCTGAGGCAACGATTTCCGATCTCCGCGATTTATGACGCTAAATTGCATGGGACGCAACTCCTAGTAAATGCTGTCTCTGTATGGCATCCTGATCTGGATACATGGAGGGCACGCACTCATAAAAGCGTGGATGGCTTCATCCGCCGTTCTCGAGGAGCATCTCGTCAAGCTCGCATCTTGGAAGGTCAGGTTGACCTGATTGTGCAACTGGGGGTGCTTTTCGATGCCGGATGGAATAATAATCCCTTGCCTCGCGTGGTTTATACAGACTATACCGCATCCATGTCTGCCAATCATCCAGAGGCTGGACGTTCTCCTTTTCATGGAACTGCCCTTGATCGTTGGCTCGAGCTCGAACGCAGTGCCATGGAGCGTGCGGCCCATATCTGCGTTCGTTCTGCTGCTGTAAAGAAATCCTTGCTTGAAGATTACTCTTTGCCTTCCGACCACATTACCGTGGTGGGCGGCGGACTTAATTTACATAAGTTGCCAGACCTTCAGCCGCGTCCGGTCGGCAGAGCACCTACCGCGCTATTCATCGGAACTGATTTCTACCGGAAAGGTGGTGATCTGGTCCTGAAAGCTTTTGCATTGGCCAGAAAATCAGTGCCAGACGCTCAGATCATATTTCTCTCAGCGGGTCCCATCCCGGCGCGATTGGCGCTTGATGGTGTGAAAATACTGCTGCCTATCTGGGATCGTGAACGTTTCCTTGACTTGTATTCTCAAGCAGATGTTTTGATCTTGCCTTCGCGGCTGGAAACTTGGGGGGATGTGATTCTTGAGGCGATGGCTTTCGGTTTGCCATGTATTGGAGTTACGGGTCAACCAATGGAAGAGATCATTCGTCATGGCGAGACCGGATTCCTGGTGCATCCCGAACAGGTTGACACACTGGCAGAAAGCCTCATTTGCTTGTTTACTCAGCATGAACTCCGCGAGAAGATGGGGATGGCTGGCCGTGACCTTGTTGCCCGCGAGTTTACATGGGAACGTGTTGTGGACCGCATGGCCCCCATATTGGAATCTGCTTTTGCGTCCGGAACGTGATAAGTAGGGCTCGGCAAATTATCACTCTGGTTTCCCGTCAACTTATGGTTAAAATCAGGATTATGAATCGGGTTCGTGTTGTGCTGTTCTTTGTTGTAGCTACGAGTTTGGCGGCTTCCCTGGCTTCGTGTAGAACAGAGCCTGCGCCGCCAACTCCATTCTCACCAACGGTGTTTCCCACCATTAATCCATTCGAGAACGCACCGTCAGGCGCTTGGATACGTTCGAATCCCGGAGGGGGAGGCGCATTCACGTCGGTAGGAGCTGGTCCGACCGGAGTTATTTTAGTTGGTAGTGATTTAAGCGGGGCTTACATCTCACGCGACCATGGAGTCAGTTGGAAGCCAATTGGTTCCGCTCAGGGGCTGACGAACGACGATGTGTCAAGCGTCGGGTTCGATCCGCAAGATCAATCCATCTTATATTTTGGTACAGAGCAGGGAATCTTTCGTAGTTCTGACAGCGGCGAGACGGTTCAACCGGTATTGAGCAATGGTTACATTCTGGACATAAAATTTTCACTGTCGAATCCGAACATTGGATATGCCGCATGGCATCCGGCGATGGCTTCGCTGGGCGGACAAATATACAAGACCACAGATCGCGGCTTGACGTGGCGGCAAGCCAGCCTTGATCTGCCGAATGATTTGCGTATCGTAAAGATCATTGTCACTCCGGATGATGCAAACATTTTGTATCTACTCTCCGGCGGTTCTCGTTTCGCATGTGGCGAGAATGGCCTTTTTCGAAGCGAGGATGGAGGGGCGACCTGGACTAAGCTTGGCGGCGGTCTTCCCGATGTTCAGGATGTTGCCTTGGACAAACTTAATCCAAACATTCTTTATTTTACGACCTTCGATTATGTTCCGGATTCGAGCGACAAAAACTGTCAAAAGGTAAGTCCGTATGGGGGTGAGATCTATAAAAGCGAAGACAATGGAGGTCACTGGACACTGCTGGCGTATCGCACTGGCACAATTTGGCTGGATGCTAAAAATGAAAACACAATACGGCTGATCAATTCGGGGCTGGTGCAATCAAACCCGCGCGCTGGAATGTGGGAATCAACCGATGGTGGACATAACTGGCGGCTGGCTGGCAATATCAATGGCTGGGACAAAGGCTGGTCCAACCTCGATTGGACTTTCTCAGAAAGTTTCGACGGCGCGGCGCATACGTTTGGTGAAGACCTGTCTGACCCGAATACTTTGTTCTGGGCCACGAGTCAATTTGTTTTTGCCACTCATGATGATGGACGGCATTTCATAAATTTATATACCAGGCAAACTGCGCCGGGGAACTGGCAATCAACGGGCATAGACAACACGGTGATGTTTGATATTTCGATCAGTCCGGCCAACTCAAAAGATATTTATCTGGGCTTTTATGATATTGGTTGCTGGCACAGTTCCAATGGCGGCATAAGCTGGATGAATTGCAACGATCCGTCCAGCACAACGAAATTTGTCAACGGCAGGCTGGATGGCTGGCGAGGTTATGGCGGAAACACAACAACGATTTTGGCCGATCCGTCCCGTGTCGGCGTTGTTTGGGCTGCACAAACAAGTGATCTTTCATATCCGTTCACTTTATTACGCAGCAATAATGGCGCCGTGTCGTGGCAAAAATCTAACAGCGGTTTGCCTAATACATCGCTTTCCGGTCTTTCGATGGATGTGAACAGCCCGAAAGACAATCGCATTTTGTTTATTGCGGCGGACAAAAATATTTATCGCAGCACAGATGATGGGTGGCATTGGAGTTTGGTTTTTAATTGCGGCGGATGTTGGTATACCGCCGTGGATCATTTCAATAGCAGCATCGTTTATGCCGGTGGGAATGCAGGCTTGTTTGTTTCTGATCAGGGTGGCGCATCTGGCTCATGGGCACAGGTTAACGATCCTGACTTTGTCGGCAGTGGCGATAATCCGTGGGATGGCGGCTCCTGGTCGGGAATCTCCCGCATCGTCCCAGACCCGGTAATGGCTGGCCGCGTCTATGTGACTTTTCTTGGCTCCGGCGGCGGACTGTATCGCAGCGACGACCGCGGCCAGACTTGGACAAAATTGCTGACAGATGATTACATGCGCGGTGTCGTTGTAAATCCAATAAATCCCAAAATCATTTATGCCACCTCGTCCAGCAGTTCATGCTGCGGCGGCGATCCTGCAAACTCGCATGGCGTATTGCGGAGTATTGATGGCGGCCTGACCTGGGCACAGGTCAACGAAGGCATGGCTTGGCCTTTTGCCAACCCAATTGCAATTGATCCCAATAACCCAGCTATCGTATGGGTTGGCTCACCGGGGACAGGTTTTCAAAGGCGTGATTTCAACGACAATTCTCAGTAGAGGTTGGGCAAGACCCATTGTTTGCCAAGCCACAAGTTAAACGCGCGATCATGCGCGGGGCTGTTTACCCGCCCTCCTTCGGGATAAATGGTTATCTCGCCTAGAACAACTCCAAGCGTTGTGTCATACAGGTCAATCCTTGCAAAATCCAACTCTTTTCCCAATATCTCTGCTGTTCTTATCAATTCTTGAAAAGTATCAGGTTTTTGGGGAATGCGATTGGAAAGATTGTGTTCGTATACAAATGAATCAACTGGCTGCCAGTTCGTGTTAAGCAGGAATTCCTCGCGGTTTCGCCTGATGGTTGGGGAAAGCACGTCCACTAATTTTACTTTTCCGTAAAAGGTATAAAGCTTGTAGTCTTTTAGTTCCGTGCCTTCTCTCGGATACAAATATTCCTCGACGATTATCTTTGGGACGATATGTTGATAGGCCCACTGTGTTCTGGAATAACGTTTTCTGAGCCATGATTTGCAGAGATCTATGACCTCTGTCTGTGTTATCTTATATTTCGCGATTTCGTTATTGCCCCGAAAATTGACTTCGCTGCGATATGTAAAGAATTGATGTTCCTTGCAAAGGACGTTCCATCCGCACCCATGATTTGCTTTGATAAAACAATTTCCCGGCAGGGAATCAAAAGGGATGGTTTCGGGTTTATCGGTTACGTAGAGAACGCGAGCTGCCCTGATTCCTCGTTCTTCCGCGTAAGCTTTAGCTAAGTATTTATCCTGAAGTCTGATAAAAAGTGGATTATGGTCGTGCCTCATCCTCCACCGGACTTTCCATCCAAAATCTTTGACAGTCTTTGGCAGGCTGTCCTCGATCTCGACACGCCTCCAATTATAAAAGGCCTCTATCTTGGATAGAATGTTTTCCATACGCATCCTCCTCGTTGTAACAAAACCCACTGGAGACAACGATCGTCCTCCAAAATAAACATCTTCCAAACACACCCCAGGGATATTTGGATAATTCTATTTGAATTACGAAAATGCTTGAAGAAACCTGTGGGCCTGCTTTTTAAATTATTCCCTTGTGCGTGTTTGGAATTCTTGCCCTGAGCCAACTTTGACTAATTATACGTCAAACTGAGTCTTGGTCAATGGCTTGACTGACAGGCTTTCCAAAATATATTTATGAATTTTCTCGCCGACCGCGCGCCTTGTGTATCGCTCTTCGACCAGTTTCATGCTCCTCCTGCCAAAAAGTTGGCAGAGATTTTCGTCTGCAAGCAGCTTCATGATCCCGCATGCGATTCCTTGAACGTCTCCCGGTTCGACAAGAAAGCCGTTATGACCGTCCTGAATAAAATCCGGAATCGCTCCGGTGTTTGTTGCAATAATTGGTAGACCCGCCTGCATCGCTTCCAGGTAAACAATCCCAAATGGATCTTTTCGTGTTGGCATACAAAAGACCGCGGCCGATTTGTAATATTGAATTAGCTTCTGCGGGGCGATTTTACCGATAACCTGACAATTCCTTAGTTGAATATTTGGGCTGGCGCCGATTATGGTCAAAGTGGCTTTTGGAAATTTCTCCAAAACCAGCTTGAAGGCTTCAACAAGATCCGACCCTCCCTTTCGCTCCCAATCTGCGCCAACGAACAGGATGTTTTGACTTGCATATGACTTCCCCTCGGTGATGGAGGCATCAAACTGGACGTTGCTGGCCGCGTAAACACAAGCCACCTTTTCCGGTGGTTGTTTGTATTGTTCGATGATGGATTGGCGAATGTTCGTGCTGCGGACAAAACTTATTGTGGCGTTTTGATAAATTTGCCGCTCCAGGTCTACCCATTTTTCGTACAAGCTTTTCCTGTCGAATCCTGGATAGCTCAGATTTGCCAGATGGGTATGGTCGGTGTAAATGAAATGCGGCGTGTCTGGCAGGCTGCAGTCGAACAGCGATTGCATTTGGAAGGTAAACCAATAATTCCTGCCAGCGAGTTTTTTTGCCAGCAGGCGTTTGACTGTCTTGAACATAAAAGGCGTGCGCCAGAAGGCCTCCCTGAATAGTTTTTTTCCGGTTAGAAGTTCGGGCGCGTATTGCCATCCCGTAATCACTGCGTTGACGCCTAGAATCCACAGGTTGTGTGTGACTAATGGTTTGATGTCAATCACATCAACGTTGCAATCTCTAAATTCTTCCTTTATTATTTCACTCAACCTCATGTTTGCAAGCGGCCACGGTTTGGGGCGTATGAAGGCAATCTGTTTCTGCATTGTGCGATTCCAAAAAATCTGAAAGGTTATTCTTCGCGCTGTTATTCTGCGCTTTGGATGATCTGCCCGCCGGGCAACAAAGACGCGAGCGAAGTGTTTCGCCGCCGACGGAAGATGGCGTCAATGGTAACCAAATCCCCGGTTTGATTCCATGTATGCGCGCCGATGAACGGTCCTTTCTGCGGCGGTTTGTAAATTCGTTCAGTGCTTTCCTCGTATTCTGTTTCCGTCATCTTTACGATGCGGTTGAAATTCGTGGCGTATCCATACCGGATTGAACAATCCTGTGATGGACGGATCAAATGCCCATCGGCTTTTTGAACATATCCTGCCGGGCGCGCGGTATGAATGTTTTTTATGATCGGATTTTTCGGATGCGGTGTCCATTCGCTGGAAAGCGGGCTGTCCGAATAATATAAGTTCAGCGTATCCCAGCTCGTGCCTCCCGGTTCGATTATGTTCGCGAACAGCCACCATTTTTCGTTGTGTTTTACAAGCGTGGCATCCACGGCTCGGACATCTTTGATGAGCGGCCTTTCAAATTCCCATTTATCGGGAAAGCGGATGCAGCGATACAGTTCGATTTGACGGCTTTGCTCCGACTCGGGGATCATGAATAATTGGCCTTCATATTCAAGAAGAAATGGATAAGAAAGATGGTAGGGCCTCTCCAATACCACGTGAGTGGACTGGACTTCCAGCTTCTGGTTGAGGGACAGGCAAATAATGCGGCCCAGACCTATTGAATAAATCTTTTCCTCGATAAAGACGAAATAATTTCCATCGCGCACGATCGTGAACGGATCGGCCCAATCACGGTCAGGCGGCGGGAGGATAGGCTTGAAATCTGCCCAAGAGAGTAACTTATTCTGCGGGTTGGATGCGATCAGTATGATCCACTGTTCGGGGAAATAATAGAAGGTGGAAAGAAATTTTTTCCAAATGCGTTGGGAAAGGCGGGGGGCAGTAAGCCACTCTATGAAATTTTTGGGCATCCAGGATTCTCCGTATACAGTTTTGGTATGTTCGAAAAATTTTTTCTTGTTCGAAGTTATGTCCCGCCGGAGGCGGAGTAATTATGCTCGCGCACGAACAGTGATCAAGTCTTTTCCTTAATTCTAATGGCACATGATGACATTTGTATTACAGTAGCATAAGGGTGGAAAACGCCTCATCCTTGGACGGGTGTCCATCAAATTTTGCTCCCAAACCCGAAAGCTTTGCTACCCGTAATGGAATTTCCTCCGCAGCCTCATTCCGTTGTAAAATTACCCAATGCCCGAAAATCTGAATGTTCTCTTTTTGGCCGCGGAAGCCGAACCCTTTGTCAAGGTGGGCGGGTTGGGGGATGTAGCCGGGTCGTTGCCGCGCTCCTTGCGCGGACTCCCGCCCGAAGTCACGAACGGAAGCGCTGTTGATATCCGCCTCGTTCTGCCCATGCACTCAGTCGTTAAAGCGGATACGCGCGGGTTGCGTCCCTTACTGATCTTTCCATTGTCGCACAAAACAGGCGAATTGCAAGTGCAGGTTTTTGAAACGAATCTCGACGGCTTGCCGGTTTATTTTCTGGATGGCGAGCCGATTTCAGCCAGCGGTTCGGTCTATTCGCTGGACGCCGCACTGGACGGCGAGAAGTACACATTTTTCTCGCTGGCGGCGCTCGAGTTGACCAAGCAATTAAATTGGAAACCAAACATTGTTCACGCCAATGACTGGCATACCGCGCTGGCGTGTTATGCACTCTTATTGAAACGATGGGAAGGCGAATTTCCCGGTGTGAGTTCTGTGCTGACATTACACAACCTGCCGTTCATGGGACCGGATGTTTCGGCTAACCTCGACGCGTACGGTTTGTCGCTGGCTCAAACTGGATTGCCCGAATGGGCGCACGCGTTGCCTCTGCCGCTTGGACTTTGGGCAGCGGATTCGATCGTGGGCGTTTCTCCAACGTATGCGCGCGAAATTTTGACGCCCGAATTTGGCTGTGGCTTGGAAGATTATCTTCATGCCCGCAAAGAATCGCTGAATGGAATTTTGAATGGTCTGGATGTTGACTCATTTAATCCCGCATCTGACCCGGCGATTGGTTCGAACTTTGGAGTCCCAACGCTTGAGAAACGTCTTTTGAACAAATCCGCTTTGCAGGTTCGTTTGGGCCTGCCGGTCAACCTGGATATTCCGTTGCTGGGCGCTGTCTCTCGCATGGATCCGCAAAAAGGCATTGACTTAATTCCCGACGCGCTGAGAAAGATAAAAAGCCTGGATTGGCAGGCTGTTATCCTCGGCACTGGGATTCCGAAGGTGGAAGAAGCGATTCGCGCATTGCAATCTGAATTTCCCGACCGCGTCCGCGCCGAATTCAAATATGATAGCGGATTGGCTCGCCAGATTTACGCGGGCGCAGACATTTTTCTGATGCCTTCGCGTTACGAGCCGTGCGGACTCTCGCAAATGATCGCCATGCGTTATGGTTGTGTGCCGATTGTCAGCGCGGTGGGCGGCTTGAAGGACACGATCTTCAAGGACGAGACCGGTTTTATTTTTGGCAAGCCCACAGTTGGCAGGTTTACTTCCGCGATCAAGAAAGCCTTTACGATCTTCCAGGATCGTGAACGTTGGCAGACAATGCAAAAGGCTGGCATGTCCCAGGATTTTTCGTGGACTTCTTCGGCGAAGCAATACTTCCAACTTTATCAACGCGTCTCTGCCCAACTTGCGGCGCGCTAAATCCCCTTTGAGAATCGAAATGACATTTCCTCGTTCAGGCGGCATCCTTCTTCATCCAACCAGCCTGCCCGGATCGTATGGCATCGGTGATCTTGGCTCACAGGCATATCGTTTCATTGACTGGCTTGCCGGTTCAGGCTGCAAGCTTTGGCAAATTCTTCCGCTTGGCCCAACCGGATACGGCGATTCGCCGTATCAATGTTTCTCTGCGTTCGCAGGGAATCCGTATCTCATCAGCCCTGAATTTCTTTTGCGCGATGGATTGCTGGTCAAATCTGATTTAGCGGATAAGCCAGACTTTTCCGCACCGCGCGTGGACCCTTCGGCTTTGCTCAGGGTAAACTTTGGGCGGCTCATCCCGTGGAAGCTTTCTCTGCTCGAAAAAGCTTTTCGTAGTTTTCAAAAGAACACGTCAAAAGATTTGCAAAAGGAATTTGATTCTTTTCATGTTGAAAACAAAAAGTGGCTCGATGACTTTGCGCTTTTCATGGCGTTGAAAGAATCAAACGGCGGAGGCTCATGGACGGAGTGGCCGGCCTCGATCCGGAAAAGAGACGAAGCGGCTCTGTCGCAGGCGCG
The DNA here is from genome assembly GCA_021824575.1 of Chloroflexota bacterium. Classification (GTDB taxonomy): domain Bacteria; phylum Chloroflexota; class Anaerolineae; order Anaerolineales; family Villigracilaceae; genus Fen-1038. The sequence goes on along the minus strand of JAKAKJ010000016.1, from coordinate 34,355 downwards.
TCAAAAATTGGCCGAATCCATTTTACGCTACGCCTTCTATCAATTCGTTTTCTTCAAGCAATGGTCTGCTTTGCGCGATTATGCTCACGGAAAAGGAATCAAGATCATCGGCGACATTCCGATTTTTGTCGCCGCGGACAGCTCGGATGTTTGGGCGCATCCCGAATTGTTTTATCTTGATGACGAACGGCACCCGACTGTTGTGGCCGGAGTCCCGCCGGATTATTTTTCGCCGACGGGCCAGTTGTGGGGCAATCCGCTTTATCGCTGGGAGAATCATAAAGCGACTGGTTACGCGTGGTGGCTGGAACGTTTCCGCGCCATCTTGAAAATGGTGGACATTGTCCGGCTCGATCACTTCCGCGGGTTTGCCGCGTATTGGGAAATCCCCGCGGGCAATCCGACGGCGGAGATTGGCCGCTGGGTTCCCGGCCCCGGCGCGGATCTATTTGATGTGATTGCGAATGGTTTGAAAGATATTTCAGATGGTGACAAGCTTCCGATTATCGCGGAAGATTTAGGCCTCATCACGAAGGATGTGATCGAACTGCGCGAGCGATACCATTTGCCCGGCATGAAAATTTTGCAGTTTGGATTCTCCGGCCCGGACAATCCATTCCTGCCGCATCTTTATGTGCAGAATTGCGTTGCATATACCGGCACGCACGACAACGACACGGCGCGCGGCTGGCTGAATACTGCGCCGGAAAAGGAACGCGAGTATGCGTTCAAATATCTTTGCACCGACTCGCATAATTTCAGTTGGGATTTGATTCGAACCATCTGGTCTTCCGTGGCGATGTTTGCCATCGCACCGATGCAGGATGTGCTCGATTTGGGCGGCGAAGCGCGCATGAATTTCCCCAGCAAATTGGGCGGCAACTGGGAATGGCGGATGAAGGAAGAGGATATGAGTGAGCCCCTCGCGGCCAAGTTGCGAGAGTTGAATTACATATACCTGAGATAGTGCCTAAAAAATAGCCCTTGCAATTATAAGGGCTGTTTTTGAATCAATTCCTGTAAGACTATAACACCGGCTTTTCGCGATCCGTCAGATTAACCACAATTGCTTGGCTGGCTTTGATTAGGTTCTCTGGCGTGATCATGATCTCGTTTCCCCATTGCCCCGCGCCGACACCGAGAATCGGTTCGTTGACTAATGATGCTTCGAGGAAGGATCGAAATCCTTCCGGCTGCCAGCAGAAGGGCGGGATCGAACCGATCACGTATCCGGTTGTTTCTTTTACCACTTCCGGCGCGGCCATTTGAATGTTTCGCGAGCCGATGGCTTTTTTGAGATTACCGGAGATTGCATTTTGATCCCCGCCGAGCATGATAAGCACGCGCTCGCCTGTGTCCACTTGAAAGATCAGCGTTTTGACAGCCTGTCGTTCAGCGAAGCCTAATACCCGCGCGACGTTTGCCGCGCCCTTTTCTGTCTCGGCTGGAAAGGTCCGCGCTTCGTATGGGATATTGAGATTATCGAGAAAAATGTGTGACGGAAGTTTCATATTTTGATTCATCCACAGATTACGAAGGTTTGGCAGATTTTTTTCTTGCTCAAGTAGCTTCTGATAATTCAAGTTCGTTTATGTTTTGTCTTGAGACAATGTAAATCCCGGCCAAAATCAGAACGCCGCCGAAAATTGTAAACCAGGTTGGAACTTCCTGCAGGATGAAGAATGCAAGAATGGCCGAGCCAACTGGTTCGCCCAATGTTGTCACCGCGACGAATGAAGCTGGTAAATAACGCAACGCCCAGTTGTAGGTCGAGTGTCCGATCAATTGTGGGATGAAGGCGAGAAGAAGCAACCAAACGTACGTCATCGGCGGATAACCAAAGGGTGTTTCGCGGGCGAGGAACATCGCGATGATCAATCCAATCGCGGCCATGCTGTAAACAAGAAAAATATAAGGGACGAGAGACATACTTCCGCGCAATCGGCGTCCGATGATGAGATAGCCGGTCACGGCCCATGCGCCGACTAACGCGAGAAAATTTCCCCACACGGCGCGCTCATGCAGTGCATCTGATAACGAACAAGATAACCCATTATTCCAAACACACGCGCCAGACAGCGCGATGACGGTTCCCCCGAGGAGGGCGAGTACCAATCCAACTACTGCGTAACGCGAAAGTTTTTCTTTCAGAAGGAATGGCGAAAGCAGCGCGACCCATAATGGCCCGGTGCTGACGAAAACCACTGAACTCGCAACCGTTGTGTATTCGAGAGAAGTAATCCAAGTGCCAAAATGAACTGCGAGAAATAAGCCCGAAAGCAATCCAAGCCAGAGATCGCGGCGGTTCAGCTTTTTGAGTTCTGTGCGATGACGCGTGAGAGCGATGGGCGTCAATGCAATGCTGGCAAAGGCGAGGCGAAGCGCGGCAATCGTCAGCGAAGGCGCATCTTTCTGTGCGAAACGAATGAAGATCGAAGCCGTCGAAACGGCAAGGATTGCGATAAAAAGCGCGAACGGGAGAATGATTCGGGGTTGATTTTTGTCCATATCGGGTGCCGTCATAAGTCCGGAAAGATGCGAGCAAGTATACCGTTGAAATAATCAATGCAAGAATCCGGACTCGCGCGTCAATTCACTTTCCAGTCTAAATGATTTATTAACGTTTCTTCCAATTTCTTGACATGTGCCTTTTGAAGGGCTACAATTTTGATGATAATTCTCATAAAAATCTGCCGAGAGGCGGACCAACTCAAAGGAGAGGAAAGATGGCTTTCGAACTTCCAAAACTTCCATACGCGGTGGACGCGTTGGAACCGTATATTGATGCCCAAACGATGACGATTCATCACGATAAGCATCATGCAGCGTACGTCAGCAATTTGAACGGCGCAATTGAGAAACATCCTGAACTTGGAAAGAAATCGCTCGAGGCACTTTTGGGCGATTTGAACGCGATCCCGGAAGATGTGCGGATGGTTGTCCGCAATCACGGCGGCGGCACGTGGAATCACAGCATGTTCTGGGAGATCATGGCTCCGAAAGCTGGCGGTGCGCCGAAAGGTGAGCTTGCCAAGGCGATTGATAAAGTGTTCAACTCTTTCGACAATTTCAAGGCTGAATTCGAAAAGGCGGCCAATGGCCGCTTCGGCTCGGGATGGGCGTGGCTTGTCAAGAAAGGCAGCGGACTCGCGATTGTCTCAACGCCCAATCAGGATAATCCGCTTTCCGACGGCTTGACGCCAGTCATGGGTATTGATGTTTGGGAGCACGCGTATTATCTCAAGTATCAAAACCGCCGCGCCGAATACGTGACCAACTGGTGGAATACCGTGAATTGGGATGCGATCGCGGCGCGATTTGCCGCCAAATAATTTTTTAAGTTTCATCAATCGAATTGCCAACAAGGAAACGCGCTATGTTTCCTTGTTCTTTTTTAGCGCAAATTCTATCTTGCACAAGTGCGGAAGCACGATATAATAGCGACTGACATTGTTCATTCCAAATAAGGAGACACAATATGACCCATATTATTACCAGCCTGTGCGTCCGCGATCGAGGTTGCATCGAGGTTTGCCCGGTTGAGTGCATGATCCCCGGCTTTCCGCTGAACGAATGGCCGTGGATTTATATAGATCCCGATACCTGCATTGACTGCGGCGCGTGCATCCCGGAGTGCCCGTATGCGGCGATCTTCCCGGAAGATGAAGTGCCCTCCGCATATAAGGCCAAAGGCGGTGAGTATATCAGCAGAGTGGGTCTCACCGGTCACTTTGAAGGCGTCAACCATCACGGAAATAAGATTTCCCTTGATACCGTCAAACAGCTTGCCGCTGGTGAAGTTGTAGACCTTACCCCGGATATCAAGCCGAACTACGATTTCTTCAAGAACGGGCCGGGTTATAGCTCCAAAGATAACGATACCGGCGCGTAATCTCTTTTGAAAGCAAACAACATCCGCACTCATTACAGTGCGGATGTTGTTTTTAACCCAGACTTCACGGCTTTGTCGCGGCCCGCATCAATTCCTGGCCGGCATACTGCGCGGTAAATGGATTATTGCCTTCGATCAACACCACGACTGCCAGCGGCGTGCCCTGCCAGTTTGGCAGGGTTCCACCCAGATACCAGGTCACAGGCGTCTTTGTCGAATTCGCCGACCCGATCCATCCCCAATAAATTTTGTTTTGAAGGGAATTTTGAAGTGCGGCTGCCGCGGCAACATCCGCGGAAAAAATTTGAACAGGCTGCGTTTGCGCTGGCAGAATGACCCAGCCTTGCTGCGACGTGTTCACGGCAAGCGCGATGCGTGGAGCGGGGCGCATCCCTGAATTGCTTAGGGAAGCCGCGGCCAGCGCCATTTGCAGGGGACTCACCTGAAGATTTGCGGTCTCGTCCCTGGGCGCGGCAATCGCGACTGGTAAACTTAATTGTGGTGTTGTATAAAACCCAAGCTTCTCGAATAAAGCCTGCAATTGCTGCGTGGATGGCGCGTTGACTTCACCCAGTGTGCTGTAAAAGGGAACTGCTGCTGTCCCAACGGGGTACATGCCTTGCGCGGCGCGATTGACCAGTGGCGCAGTTGAATCCTTTGCAAGCGACGCGCCGATCTCATTCAGTTTATTCGGATCATAATTTGGATGGGATGCCATCACGAGGATTTCGCCGGTTTGTGCGTTGAGTAAAACGATGGCGCCTGTGGATTTTCCAAGCAGTTGATCGGCGCGTTGCTGAAGCTCAAGATCAAGACTCAGCCTTACATCCAGACCCGGAGGCGGCGTGCCATAAAGGAGATGGTCCCACCAGATGAGGCTGCTCGGATTCCCTTGCAGGCCGCGCAGATAATCGTCCAGCGAAGCTTCGAGTCCAGCTTGACCAAAGATGGGGTGCGTGTATCCAACAACGGGCGCAAGTTCGGGATAAAGATAAACTCGTTTATAAGAACCGCTCGAGCCTTCGGTCGCATCAATAGGCTGGTTATTTCGATCCAGCAGGCTGCCGCGTTTCACATAACGATCCGCAATGGAGCGGCGCGCGTTATCAGTACGCGCAAGAAGATCGGAGGAGCGTATGACCGACCACCACGTATTGGTCAGCGATGCGGCTATCAAACCGAGTCCAAGCGCGGCGGCAAGAAAAAAATAAGGTTGAGGCGATGGCAGTGGAACCGGCTCGACGTCGGTCTGGTTGCTGATGATGAGCAGCAATGCCAGCGCGACAAAGGCCGTCAGAAGCGATGAACCGCCGTAGGCAACGAACGGCAATGTCTCACCGGTCAGGGGAAACAATCGCAAATTGCCGCCAATGATGAGCAGGGCCTGGATGCCGAGATATGTGGTCAATCCCGCGGCGAGCAGGCGACGGAATCTATCTTTTGCGCGCAGGGAGGCGATCAAGCCGCGGGCGAAGATCAGGCCAAAGATGGCGAACAGGCCAAAGGTCCCGGCCAGACCCGTTTCTTCCGCCATCGCGGAAAAAATAAAATCGGAATGGGCTACCGGCACCAGGCTTGGACTTCCCAACCCGGGACCGCGTCCGATTGTCCCGCCGTTTGCAATCGCCAATAATGATTGGACGATTTGATATGCGTGCCCGGTCGGATCGTTCCATGGATTGATCCAAACATCCAGCCGCGTGCGGACAACGTCAATGAAGAAATAGCCGATCAATCCCGCAACAATCAGACCAATTGTGGCCGCGAGCAATACGCGTCGTCTTCCGGTCGCAAGATAAAGGATGACCGCGTAAAGCATGATGAAAATGCTGGCTGTGCCGAGATCGCGTTGAACCAGCAATAATGAAATCCCAATGCCGGTGGCAAAGATGGTGGGCCACAGAAGCGGGAAAAAGTTCAGGCTGGTCGGCAGACGGTCTGCAAGATAAGCCGCGAGATAAACAACCAGTAATAATTTCAGCGGCTCGGACGGTTGAAGATAAACTCCGCAGCATCCCAGCCAGAGACGCGGACCGGCGCCCGTCGGATTGGTTCCAAGAAATAACGTCAGTGTGGTGAGCGCGAGGCCGGTGCCTAGAAGGATGTATTTATAGCGGCGCAGGAAGTTCAAGTCCTTCAAAAAAAACGCAATAAGGGCAAATGCGATAACGCCGACTCCGAGCCACAATGCCTGGCGCAAGCCAAAGCCCGAGTCGAGCCGCCAGATGGTGAGCAATCCCCATCCGCTGAGGAACAGCGCTGACGGGAGGAGATAAGGATCACGGTCGGGCAAGAGGCGCGACGTGACGCGGTACGCGAGGAACGCCAGCAGCAGCCATGCCGCAAAACCGAGCCAATGCGATAAGCGGAACGCGACGTTCAGGCTTTGCTCGCGAACGGCGGGTGCCAGGGTCAGAATGACCGAATATAAAAAAAGGAAAACAGCCGCCAGGGCAATCAGGCGGCTTTCACGCTGGTCGTTCATGATAATGAATGCACGCTATCAACTGGATTTGATTCAGGGCTAAACGTATTTTTTGATGAGCAATTCGAGTTTTTTCTTTGCGGTCTTCGGGATGGCGTTGCGCTGCGTGATCAGCGCGTTGGCAAGGGCGTTTTCGCAATCACAGTTTCGGGTTGGATTCAATCCGCGCGCGAGATGGCGGATCGCCTGCTGCGCGGTCTGCGTGTTTTTGTTCAGGACTTGGATCACCATGTCAACGGTGACCGGCGCTTCGCTCACATGCCATACATCATAATCTGTCACGTGCGCCATCACGGCGTAGCACATTTCAGCTTCGCGGGCAAGAAAGACTTCAGGGGCGGTTGTCATGCCGATCAGTGACATGCCCCAGGATCGGTAAATGTGCGATTCAGCTTTCGTCGAGAAACGCGGGCCTTCGACTGTAATATACGTCCCGCCGCTGTGAACCACCGCGCCCGTCGCCCTAACTGCATCTTCAAGCTGTTTCGACAAGTCTTCGCAGAATGGGTCGGCTGTGCCGATGTGCGCCACCAATCCCTCGCCGAAGAATGTGCGTTCACGGCTTTTTGTGTTGTCGTAGACCTGATCTGGAATGACGATGTCGCCGGGCGCATAATCTTCGCGCAGGGAGCCGCAGGCGCTGATGCTGATGACGCGTTCCGCACCGAGAGATTTGAGCGCGTAAATGTTTGCCCGATATGGAACCTCGGTGGGAAGGATGTGATGGCCGATCCCGTGACGAGCAAGAAACGCCACGCGCTTGCCTTCCAGGCTTCCAACGGTTATCGGTGAGCTGGGTTTGCCGAACGGGGTTTCAAGATAATATTCCCTTACACTTTCCAGCCCGCTCATATCGTACAAGCCGGAGCCGCCGATCACAGCAAGTTCAATGGTTTCAGTCATGATGCTTCCTCATAATTTTTGGGCGATTGGAAGAGTGTCGTTGTTTCCAAGACTTACGGTTAGCCGGGCTTTGCCGCACTGAATTTCGTCGCCATTTGTCAGCACGGTCGCAGTGTTGAGCCTGGTCGCGTTCAAACTGGTGCCGTTGGTCGATTCCAAATCTTCGAGCCACCACTGGTTATGATGATAAGAAAGTCTGGCATGCCGCGCGGAGACGGTCTCTTCATCGAGCAGAACATCGCAAGCCGGATCGCGTCCGAGGGTGACTTCGGGTTGGGAAAAGGCTTGGGAAACCGCCTGCCCGTTCTGGGTCCAGACCTCGAGGCGGATGGCCGGGACTCTGCGCGGCATCGCCTGCAAGCCCGTCCGTTTCACATCCTGAGCGATGGTCCATATTGCCCAACCAACAAATACGTACAGGGCCAGCACCATCAGGAGGCGCAGGGCCAGTACGAGTGCGCCAATCATTTTTTCTTTTTCTTGGTGGGCGGCATGGTTTGGAGGATTGCCGTGGGCCGGTTTGCGCCTGCTTCGTTAAATGGGGCCGTGCCAGCCAGATCGGGCCGCGGCGGCGGATTGTCTTGCCCAAAGATCAACGACACGCCCGCGAGCGAAATGACGTCACCGGCGTATAACACGCTTTGGCTTGTGCGCTGTCCGTTGACAAATGTGCCGCCCGTTGAATTCAAATCAAAGATGACATAACGACCTTTGATGGCCCGCAGCTGCGCGTGGTTGCGCGAAACGCGCGGGTCGTCAATGACCAGTGTGTTGTCGAGGCGGCGGCCAATATTCACAACTGCCTGGCTTAGTGGGAATACTTTCACGCCTTCGATGATCAGGAAAGCACTCTCAGGAAGCGCTTCGATCTCATCCTCGTTGCCTTCATTGCCGGCCTGCATATCCTCTGTTTCTCCCATAATCTCCATTCGTTGCGATGCAATCCATTTTATTTCGCCTTCCTTCAACTTTGGGTCTCCAGCTACGGCGATGGTGGGCGCAGAACTGAATCGCAATTTGGCATCCTCTGCCGCGGCTTTCAGAATATCCATCAGGGTTTCGATGAGTTGGGATTGTTTCCATTCCGCAAGCGATTCGTTGTTTACCTGGAGCATGTACACGTTCGGAGCAATTTGTTTTCCCCGGTCGTCAGCGATGACATTTGATTTCATGGCCTCGACCAGTTTTTGGACGATCAAGTCTTCAGCTTTTTGCCCAGGCAGAACACTGACCAACTTGACTTCGATTAAAGACTGAAGCCGGGCTTCCAATTCCTGTAGTTTCATTTCTATATTTTAACCTGCGTGATTATTATAGAAGCGAGCGATTATTTCCGCAAGCCTGATTTGCCGCAAGATCATGACTTTTTTAGTTGAGGAGTTTTTAAACACGAATCGCCCGAATTGGCGCATAACATACATAATCTTTTAAGCGCCGATAAAAAAGCCCGACATTTCCGTCAGGCTTTTGGTGTTTATAGCAATCGTCCGCAGTTGGGACATTTTGCTTCGCCGGGATTGACGACGAAGCCGCAGTTGGGGCAGGCAATCGGTTGAGATCTTCCAAGCGGTGCACCGCAGGCGATGCAGGATCCCTCGCCGACCGGATTGGCTGTGCCGCAATATTCGCAAACCATTCTGCTTAATCGTGCCGAAAGCTGGTGAGTGGCGCCTGCTGCCCGGGTTGCTTCATCAATTACCTGCCAGACTTTTTCTGTCAACTGCAAATTCTCGACATCCTGCGCGATATCATCGAGCCGTCCAAGCAGAGTCCACGGATTCATCAACGCGGCGATGGTTGTCTGTCCGAGCGAGGCGGCTGTGCCAAGCCAATCCTGCTGGCCGATCTGGACAAGAATGCCGTCCGCTACTTTTTGGATGGTCACTGCCAGCGCGATTTGGCCCCCTGATGCCGCGCCCGGCCGCGTTCCGATCTGAACCGCAATGTTGTCGCTTTGTCCCAGAATTTGTGCGCGCAAATTTCCATGATTGAATTCGGCTACGAGCGCCTGAGCGAGATCATTCGGAGTGATGTCGCCGTGAAAGATTCGTTGATCCATGTTTTCGATTATAATCGCAACGCGATTTTCCTTTCAGAGTATCTTACGATATGAAACGATTCTGGTTTCAATTCTCCTTTTGGATTTGTGTTGCCGCGTCTCTTTTTGGATTTTTATTGGTCGCGCCAACCCGAAGTTCTGTCTACGCTCAGACAGCTGCCACGAATACGCTCGGCGGGCCGACGGCCTATATCACAGTCACCTATATCGAGCCGATTAATGTTCGCAGCGGTCCCAGCACTGTTTTTTATCCGGTTATCGGCCAGCTTGCGGTTGGTTCGACTGCGCCCGCTTTAGGAACAGACCCGAGCCACACGTGGATCGAGATTGCTTATCCGTCCGCACCAGGCAGCATTGGATGGGTTTACGCGGCCAATGTCACGTTGACCGGCTCGCTTCAAATCGTCGAGCCGCCGCCGACCGCCACGCCTTTGGCAACCGCAACGATTGATCCAACGCTCGCCGCGGCATTCAATATCCAGCCCACGCAGACGCGTCTGCCCACTTTTACGCCTCCCGCTTCGACTTTGGCTGTGCCAACATTTTCCAACACCGACGCAAGCCCCAGCGGTTTTCCGATGGGTATGGCAATCATCGTGGTTGCGATCGTCGGTGCGTTGGTGTTTGCTGTTTCGCTGTTTGTTCGCAGATAAATGAATTTTCGCAAGTCAGTTTTCTTCGTAATATTGGCATTGGGGATATTCGCTTTAGCCCTGACTCTCCCATCCCGGACAGTTGTCGTGGCCCAGCAGCCAACCGGCTCCATCCCAACTGTGACCGGCACGCCGAGCGGCCCGATGGTTTCAGTTGACCCCAGCCTGGAGCAAATAGATGTCTATGCCGGACCGAGCAGTTATAACTATCCTGCCATTGGTGTGTTGCTAACAGGAATCAAAGTCCCCGCGCTGGGCCGTTCACGCACCGATGACCGGTGGATCATGATCCGCTATGAAGGTGTTCCGGGATCCATTGGCTGGGTTTACGGTCTATATGTTTCACTCACTGGCGTAACAGGGAATCTTGCCTTGCCTTTGATTGACGCGCCGCCGACCCCAACGCCGGCAACCACGCCGCAAATCAATCCCACGCTGGCAGCGCGCTTTGTCCCTTCAGTAGCTGCTACGCGGCTTGCTACTTTTACCGCGCCGGCGCCGCTTGTCATCCCGACATTTGCAAATCAGACTCGAAGTTCCAGCCGCATTCCCATCGGTTTGCTGATATTTGCCTTTGCCGCGGTGGGGGTGTTGGGGACGATCATCTCATTCCTGCGCGGCAGATAAAAAAAGCGGGTTCCAAAATGGAATCCGCTTTTCGTTTCGTTGGGGGCTGATTAATTGTTGCACGAACACGAGCCGCCGCATGAACAACCTTCTTCGTCATGTTCGTGCTGAGCTGCTGAGGGACTGTCAACGACAAATCCGGCGCCGCGCTCGGGATCGTGGACAAAGTCAATCTTTGCGCCGCGCAGATAATCTATGGAGACTTCGTCTACCACAACTTGCACGCCTTCGGAATCATATTTGAAGTCGGTATCGCGGATGTTGTTATCCAGCGCCATTCCAAAGTTGACGCCGCAACAACCGCCGCCTGCCACATAAACGCGCAAGGCATATCCCTCCAATTTGCGCTCGGCCAGAATGTCGCTGACTGCTTTGGATGCAGTTGGTGTCAGGGTAATAGTTTGAACATCTAAATCTTGCAGCATTTTCTCTCCTTGTTGGGAGTTAAGTTGACCTATCTTATCAAAATTAATCGTGGCTGTCAATCATCACACTTCTTGGCCATAGCTCCCAAAAAAGCTGGGAATTCTCCAATGTGAATTATCCCCAATTTTCTTGACACAAATACTTTGCGCTTGTAAAATCTGCGTGCTTTCCTTTAGGCGCAAGCCTAATATTTTTATTTTTCAGGAGGAGACCCCCGTATGTTTACAATGGGATTGACGCCATTGGAGACAGCTGCGATCTGGACTGTATTTGGCATTGCCATTGTCGGTCTTTTGTATGCAGTTTTTCTCCGCTCTCAGATTTTGCGCGAAGACAAAGGCACCGAGAAGATGCAGGAAGTCTGGAACGCAATCAAAGACGGCGCGGATGCTTATTTGCGAAAACAATTGACCAGCATCGCGCCGTTGATTATTGTTTTGGCTGTTGCGTTATTCTTCTCAGTTTATATCGTGCCGCCGTCAGAGGAGGCCATGACGCGCTTTGCCGGTTATAGTGCGCAGTCAGTGCAATTGATCATCGGCATCGCGCGCGCGATCGCGTTTATCATGGGCGCGGGCTTCTCGCTGACAGTCGGTCAGATCGGCATGCGTATGGCGGTTCAAGGCAATGTACGCGTGGCTGCGGCTTCCAGAAAGTCGTTCGGCGACGCGCTCCGCATTGCGTATCGCGCAGGAACCATTACCGGTATGCTGACCGATGGTCTCGGTTTGTTGGGTGGAACAATCATCTTTATCATTTTGGGCATTGCTGCGCCGGACGCGCTGCTTGGCTTTGGTTTCGGCGGCACGCTCCTCGCTTTGTTCATGCGCGTGGGCGGCGGTATCTTCACGAAGGCGGCGGATGTCGGCGCGGATTTGGTTGGTAAAGTGGAAGCTGGCATCCCGGAGGATGATCCGAGAAATCCCGCAGTGGTGGCAGACCTCGTCGGCGATAACGTCGGCGATTGCGCGGGTATGGCCGCAGACATTTTCGAATCCTATGAAGTCACGATCGTTTCAGGACTTATTCTGGCTCTGGCGCTCTGGCATCTGACTGGTCGCCTTGAGTGGATCATCTTCCCGTTGATGGTGCGTGGTATTGGTGTTCTTTCATCCATTATCGGAACGTATGTTGTGCGCGGCGGTCCCGGCAAGAGCGGCAACGCAATGGCGGCTATTTTCCGCGGCTTTCTCTCTTCGGCTGCGATCTCGGCTGTCTTGTTTTTTATCGCGGGCTTCTTCTATTTGCAGAATCCTGCTCTTGGCGGCTGGTGGCGTACGCCTGCGGCTGTAGCCGTTGGCGTCTTATTGGCCATCGGAATTGATCGCCTCACCGAATACTTTACCGGCACCGATAAATCTCCCGTTACAGAAATCAAAAAAGCAGCGGACACCGGACCGGCAACTTTGATTTTGCAGGGTATTTCGGTTGGTTTTGAGTCGTCGGTATGGGCGATTATCGTGATTGCGTTGACCATCGTTGCTTCCATCTTCATCTTTGGCACCATCCCGGGCGCAGATGCAACGAGCAGAGTTACATATATTTTGTATGGTGTTGCCATGACCGGCATCGGCATGTTGACGCTTACAGGCAACAACGTGGCGATGGACTCGTTCGGACCCATCTCGGACAACGCGAATGGTATCGGCGAAATGTCCTGGTCTGGGCAGACGGATAAGGCCACCAAAGACGCCCAGCAAATCATGGCCGATCTCGATGCAGTTGGCAACACAACCAAAGCGATTACGAAAGGCGTTGCGATCGGTTCGGCGGTGATTGCCGCGGTTTCGCTGTTCGGCTCGTTCCTGGTTGACGTTTCTCGCGCGCAGACCAACCTTGGCATCCCGGCTGCTGAACAGATTCAAGCCACAGGCATTCGCGTTGACATTCCGCAGGTCTTTGTCGGGATGTTGATCGGCGGCGCGTTACCGTGGCTGTTCTCCTCATTTGCAATCCAAGCTGTTTCCCGCGCCGCGTCCCTGATCGTTATGGAAGTCCGGCGCCAGTTCAAACTTGGCGTGCTGGATGGCAAAGTCAAGCCGGATTATCGGCAAGCTGTTGGAATCTCCACTGCCGCCGCGCAAAAAGAGCTTGTGTCGCTGGCGCTGCTTGGAATCCTCACGCCCATTGTGGTTGGCTTGCTCCTGCAAGTGCAGGCGCTTGGCGGCTTCCTTGCGGGTATTATCCTTTCAGGCCAGCTTCTCGCGGTGTTCCTGAACAACTCCGGCGGCGCATGGGATAATGCGAAGAAGCTGATCGAAGACGAACCGAAGGACCCGAAGAAGAATCTCGGCAAAGGCTCCGAGCGCCACAAAGCCAGCGTGGTGGGTGATACTGTTGGCGACCCATTCAAAGATACGGCAGGCCCCGCGTTGAACCCGATGATCAAAGTCGTGAACCTTGTTTCCGTCATCATCGCACCGATTGTGGTTCAATACGCAGGTGTGACCGGCGTCGCTCTGTGGGCCGTCTGGATTGTGGCTTTCGTCCTGATTGGTGTCCTGGCCTGGGCGATCATGCGGTCGAAAGCGCCGGCACCCAGTATCAACGGATAATATCGAGCGGAGATAGAAGGCTTCCGGTTTTGGCCGGAAGCCTTTTGTTAGCAAACATGATCAATATAACCACAGTAAAGAGAATTGCTTATGTATATTTGCTAATCCCTTTTATTCTTTTTATTTTTGGCTGGCTTAATATAATTGCCGCGGTGATTGTTTTTTTGATAATTATCGGGGGGCTGGTCTTTGGATGGCAATCCATGCCCGCTGAAGAAGGCATGGAATTCAAGAAAAGCGATTTTATTTCGTTGGTTGTTGTATTGGGTGTCTGGCTTCTTTTGTCTGGCGTTGGAGGCTACTCTTTTCAAAATTGGGATCATCATAGCCGCAATGCGGTTTTCCGCGACCTCATCAATTACCCATGGCCCGTCCTATATCATCTTGACCCAGCAATTGCAAATCAGTTCGGCGTTCAGCCAGTGGTTATTTTGTCATATTATTTTGGATTTTGGCTCCCGTCGGCGTTGGTGGGCAAGTTATTAGGGTGGGGAGTTGCGAACTTTTCTCTCTTCATGTGGACTTATTTGGGTATTGTTTTGTCAATTGTCTTGACTGCCCTCAAATTGAGGCTCTCTTTTTTGAAGGCGGCACTGCTCGTGATATTCTTTAGCGGGATGGATTTTGTAGGTGTCCTTCTGTTGCAAAATGTGCCGGGATACACATATCCCCATTTGTGGCCGCCGATCCAGCATCTGGAATGGTGGGCAGGCTCGTTACAATATTCATCCTTCACCACCGAGCTTTACTGGACATACAATCAGTTTGTTCCAGCCCTTCTGATCATGTCTTTATTGGTCACTGCGTCTAATATCAAGAAGGATGTCTTTCTGGCGGGACTTTGCTTTTTCTTTGCCCCATTGCCCGCATTGGGTATGCTTCCCTTTGTCGGCGGGCGCTTAATAGATGAAATATATAAGCTGATCAGTGATAAATTACCTCGAAGCTGGACGGGAATTATTTTGCAACGCGTGTTCACGATTGAGAACTTGACGGGGGTAATGATTGGAAGTATTGCCTTACTTTTCTTTTCAACAAATCTTTCTGCACAATCGCGAAGTTTTGGCTTGCCTGCTTCCCCGGCAGTTTATGTGCTGTTCCTCCTCCTCGAATGGCTGTTGATGTGGTTTTTGTTATTGCCCGGTAATAAGAATGATTGGACGTGGTATGTTGCCGGCTTTTTTTTGGTTTTTGCCCCGTTTGTTAATTTCGGAGGCAGCTGGGATTTTATGATGCGGACCACAATCCCGGCGCTTTATATCCTCATGCTCGGTTGTGCCCGCTTCCTTGAAACAAACAAGAGTGTTATCCCGCGCGCGGTTATTTTGGGCTTTCTTTTCCTGGGCGCGCTGACGCCTATTTACGAAATTAACCGCTCTATTGTGCGGACCGTTCGCTATGATTTTCCATCTCTTTCACCGTTTGTTTTTGATCAGTATTTTAAGCATCCGCCTTCAATTGCCCAGTCCTTCGTTCCTGAATTTGATCATCCCAACACGCTCACTGCTGATGAATGGATAAGTGTCTCAATCCCTGGACCGGAGGGGTGGACAACCAAGGTTGGAAATTTATTCAGCCCTCCATTCCGATTTTTGTTGAAGGAGGATTTGATTTGCGATAATCAGATCGGCCCCGGAGTTCTTAGCCAGTGTACGCCCTGACCGGTGTCAGGGATTGACAGGATTCCCGCAGGGAAAGATCGCATAATACTGATTCTGATAAAGTGGCTGGCGCTGCTGCTCCAGGACGGGAAGATTCTTCCATAGCGGGTCGAGATCATTTGCAATAAGCAAGTTGATGGAATTTTCTTTGCAGGTCTGGTCCATTGTGTCCCAGTTTGTTCCATTGAAGATGGTTGCAATACGAGAAATGCGGGATTCGAATTCCTCTGCCGAAACACCAAAGGCTGTGTGGGCCGATGCAGCTATTTGTCGATTCGCATAGAGACCAATCGGTATATCTAGGATACCAATTGGGTTGGATTCTATAATTGTCGCTTCAGGCGTCTTCTCATTTACATAGTCATAGGCTTGGCGCGCTGCCAATGTCCGTTTTCCAAGTTGAGTATCGGGGCTTAGGCCATTGGGAAAATTAGCTATGCCTGCGTCAACCATTAAAGGCCAAGTGCGAAGAAGAACAATGTTGGCGATCGTGGTCAGCAATCCAATGGCAAGAAGAATCGCGAGCTGGCGAATGAGTTTCTGCGTTTGGTTTGAAATTGATGCAATATTGCGCCAACCATTTGGAATCAATGCATTGACGACGTCAACGCTCCAGATGAGGAGAACAAATTGCCCGGGTAGCCAGGCGCGCCAACCAAAATCATTGGTCTCGATTGTTGTCGAGCGGACAAATGAACCAATCAATAAGGTTACTAGAAGCAGAATGGTCTCCGAGATATAGAAAGGGTTCTGTTGCAGCTGCCTCTTATTGTGTTGCTGTATCCATAATAGACCAGTGATAAAGAAAAACCCCAACTCCACGAGGTAGTTGATGGGGAGCAGAAGGAGGAACACCAAATTTAGCAAGGCAGGCGGATATGTAATCACCAATGGAATGATAGGCCTGAAAACACGCACGGACAGCGCGATGGGTAAGTCGTGACCAGTGGATGAATAGCCGGGGGTAATTAGCCCCAGAAGAAATGGACTGGCGGCTATCAACGCAATCATTCCTGCAAGCACCATGAGCAAACCCAACTTGCGTTCCTTCTGAAAAAAGAAAACAGTCAGCCAGATTCCCCAAAAGAATACGAATACCAGAGTCACAAAAACGGAAAGACCAATTGCAGAGGCAAAAGCCAGGCCAATGACAACCGTTATTTTTAATTGTTGGAATGTTGACTTCCTGCGGATTGTCTGCAGCAGCATAATTCCGACCAGGCATGCGATCAATGCAGCCACGTGATGTGGAACCCAGGATAGCGCACCGAGCCATGCCGTGATCTGTTCATTCCACTGCTCGAGATCGCCTTGTAGGGACGCAAAGTTGCTCACTGTTTTTGGGTTTGCCAGCCAGAATAAAATTGGGATGATATCCAGCCCGCTGACGAGAAGCAAGGCATTTCCAAGCAGGCCTGATTTCCACGCTTTTGTGCCGCCTTCAGGGTTTCTCGTTCTGAGATATAGGGCAACGATGCTCATCAGCGCCAGACCACACCATGCAACACTTGCAATCATGGCAGCGTGCGCGTCTACCCAGACCCCGCCAATCTGATCAATCAAACTGCATGGGATATACCAGAAATAATATAAATATGTTAAGCGCACAGGGTGACCCGGAAAATAACTTGGATTGACAGGTGGTACGCCTGTACGCGTCATGGCATTAATAATCGCGACGCGGGTCGTGAAGTCGTGTGACACAATGTTGAAATAGAGTTTATCCCCAATTTGAATATCAACCAGGGACGCGATGGTGAAAGCCGTCCAGCTTGCGGCTGCAAGAATCGCGAGCCATTGGAAATGTTTTATTCTACCGGAAACAGGAACTGTTCTCGACTTCATCAGGATGACGCCAAAACCGATCGCAAAGACGCCCAGTGCCGCGAAAGTGAATCTGACAGATACCAGATTCCAAGTCAGAAATGCGAAGATGGGGCTTACGGCAATTGAAACGGCAATTGCTATGACGAAGCGCACAGATTGCAGGCGTTTCCTGAAGTCAAATAGGTCAAACAGCCAGGCTGTAGTGTACCCCGGGAAAACGTATATTAACGAGAAAAGGATAAACGCCAAGCTTGAGCTAAAAATGTCATGGATAGTGTAGTTGTTTAGCACCCGGTTTTGTCTCCGCGCAGCCTGCTACCATTATCGGCAATAATGACTTCTCCGCATAGACTGTTCGTTTTGAGAAAAGCCAGGGCTTTGGTGACGCACGTTCCAACAGTGAGTTCTTCATTCAAGCACGGAAGAACGATGCTTATCTCAATTCCGTCTTTAACTTCCTTTTTTGCCCTTGTCATTATTGTCCTTTGGCGCAATTTTGAAGCTCGTGTCAATATGTTGTGCTTGTCTGACGGTTGCTTCCCAACGAACTAATTCTAAAGAGAACGAACTGATCATACAAGCAAGTTTCCCGGTTTGGCATGAATTTGAAATTGACGTATCGCTGCCCGCGCACAGGCGTTATTGCCGCATTGACTTTGTATCAAAATGCTGTAGTCTCCGCCGCGAGGGATTCGGCGTGGTCCTGAAATCCAACGCGGCGGATGGATTGCGTGAACTTGTCTCCCCTATACGCGCGCAGCTGCGCCGCACATACGGAGATTGAGCTTTGGCAGATTCAAACGTCGTGGTGGTGGCAGATCTGGTCCTGGATCAGGCCAGAGGTCAGGCCCGACGCGGCGAGAACATCGTCGCGCCGACACCCATCGAATTCCGCTTGCTCACGTATCTGGCGCGGCATCGCGGGCAAAACCGTCCAATTTGAATTATCGGTAAGCGCTAATGGGAATCCGTCTGGGGCAAGCGCGGTTTGGATCGCGCCGCACATCTATCGTCCGGTCCCGTGATGCAAAGTCCGTTTGCGAGACGGGGCGCAGCAAAGCGTCGTCTGATTTTTATTCCTGCCTCGGGGCAGTGTTTCGAAGATTCTTTGCTTTTTCCTGTAAATTTTTGAAGTAATCTGTGTTGGTGATTTCGTCCACTTGCTTGCCGCGCTTCACCTCATCAATTTGAATACGCAATTGTTGAATTTCGTTTCGTAAACTTTGCTCTTGAATGTATCCTTCCAGCGCCGCGGCCGCCAGGGATGAGAAAGATTCCATCAGTCGTTCGAGGTCTTTGTCGAAGGGAATGATCTCCCGCTTT
The DNA here is from genome assembly GCA_021824575.1 of Chloroflexota bacterium. Classification (GTDB taxonomy): domain Bacteria; phylum Chloroflexota; class Anaerolineae; order Anaerolineales; family Villigracilaceae; genus Fen-1038. The sequence continues at coordinate 15,944 of JAKAKJ010000016.1, read as the reverse complement.
GAGTTCAGGGCATTGATCAACTGGAATGCGCCTAATATTTTTCCTTCGCCACCTTTCAGTGGAATCGTCAGGAACGAAATGGACTGATAGCTGTGCGTCCGGTCAAAGGCGCGGATGCTCGAAAAATCATAGTCCTTCGTTTCGTAGGCGTCTTCGATGTTCACTGTCTTGCCATGGAGAGCCGCATACGCTGCCGCATTGCGCTCATTCGGATTTCCCTGATCGTCATACAAAAACAGGCCCGGCAAAGTGATTTCCACGGGCGAAGTGCCCCCCATGCTGAGACGCAGCGTGTCGTTGTGCATGACCGCGAGTTCAAGCTGTTTTTCCCGCACCAGATACAACATTCCTGCATCGGCTTTGCAAAACTTCCGCGCCTCTGCCAGCATATTTTCCAGCAGGCGGCCAAAATTTTTCTCCGTGCTCAACCGCACGCCGATAGGAATGACGATGTCCAATAAGTTGTTTGCGCGTTGTTTCTCGATCCCCACCTGGATCAGGATCCTGCGTAATTGCCCCGTGAGGTAGAGTCCCACAAGCGTGAGGCCGCCGATTCCATAAATTGCTGGCGCATAATCGCCGCCGATTTTGCCCGTGACGAGCAGACTGAAAAGTGCCGTATACGCAACGGCGGCAATGAACCCGCCGAACAGGATCGCGGCGCGGCTGCCGCGATGACGAAAATAGAATTGTGTCACGACCACACCGACAATACCCGACGCGGTGGTGTAAACGAGAGTCGAAGAAAACGATCTCAACAAGACAGTTTCAACACTGCCTGCGGGAAGCGCGAGGGCAACCTTTACATTTTCGGTGATGGCATAACCAAGGCCAATTGCGAACCCGTACATGGCGCCGTCTATCAGGTTGTCGAATTTTCGACGGTGGTCAACAAAAAATACTCCCAGCATTGCGAAGATTTGTTGAATGACTGGCACAATGACGATGGCAATCACCAGATTGGAGAGGCCCAGCTTCGCAAGCTCGGGGCTTGCAAGAAAGGCGGCCCAAAATCCGATGACACCCCAAACCAAACAGAGCAATACCCATCCGATATTTCGGAAGGTGTATATGCCAAAAATGTACATCACAACTAATACGAGAATGGGAAATGCCAGGCTGATCAGCGCCATTACTTTGTCCCTGTGATTGGAATGGCGCGATTATAACATCGGCTTTTCTGCTGCTGAATCAACCATATAATCTCCCTCCTCTCTTCACACTCAATTCACAACTGAATCCTATACTGCCATTCATAAGTTCATACAAAGGAGTGAAAATGAACGAAAATAATATTTTTGGTCGTGTCGTGGCGGGACTGGTGCTGATTGCTGTCGTTGCGGGAATCGCCTTCTTTGCCTTCAACGCTGGGATCGCCCAAGGCGTCGCGACGAAATTGCCACAGTCCGCAACTCAACCCGGGAACATGCCGTATCCATATTATGGTGCGCCATTCTTTTGGCATCCATTTGGAATCTTTGGCGGCATCTTCGGCTTCCTGATCGGATTGTTCTTGCTGTTCTTCGTTTTCCGCCTGATCAGCTTCGTCGTCTTTGGTCCGCGTTGGGGCTGGGGCGGACATATGATGGGACGTCGTGCCTGGCGTCACGGATGGTACGAGGGTGATGTTCCGCCGATGGTCAAGGAAATGCATGATCGATTGCATGCCAAACAGCCTGAAGAAAACAAAGAATAACGAACGTATAATTGTTGGGACACGATATATCGTGTCCCAACAAAAATTATGAAAACCATCCTCGTTGTTGACGATGAACCGAAGATCACTCAACTCGTGCGCGATTATCTCGAAGGTGCGGGCTTTGGCGTCCGCGTGGCGCATGATGGCAAGTCCGCGCTTTCGCTTGCTAAAACCGAGAAGCCCGATCTGATCGTCCTCGATCTTGGCCTGCCGCAAATGGACGGCCTTGATTTCACCCGCGAATATCGCAAAGCCTCCAATGCGCCGATCATCATGCTCACGGCTCGTTCGGAAGAATCGGATAAGCTCGTCGGTCTCGAACTCGGTGCGGACGATTACATCACGAAGCCGTTCAGTCCGAAGGAATTAGTTGCACGCGTGCGTGTGGTTTTTCGTCGGATCGAGAACGCGACGACTGCCGCGACGGATGTGATCCGCGTTGCTGATCTGACCCTCGATGTGCCGCGTCTGCGCGTGACTGTCAGCGGACGCGACCTCGAAGAGCTGACTCCCACCGAATTTGAATTGCTCGCCACGCTGGCGCGCCAACCCGGACGCGTCTTCACCCGCGCACAGTTGCTTGACGCAATTCACGGCGTGGCATTTGAATCGTATGAACGCGCCATTGATGCTCATATCAAGAACATCCGCCGTAAGATCGAAGTCAAGCCGAGCGAGCCGAAATATATCATCACCGTCTATGGCGTTGGTTATAAATTTGCGGATAAGTGAAGTTTATTTTAGAAGGATGATAAAAATGAAAGACGAGACCAAACACACTCGAATGAACGAAGCCATGTGGGATCAATGGGCGGAGGCAGGCACACTCGATAACAACAGCCGTCGCTCCAGATTTCTAAGAGCCGCCCAGGGTAAAGTCATTGCTCTTTTGAATGTCCAATCGAACGTTCATTTTTTGGACGTCGGCTGCGGAACCGGCTGGGCGGTTGGTCAAGTTGCCAAGTTGGTGAATGGCAAAGGTTTGTTTTACGGCGTAGATCTATCTTCCAAAATGATCGAGAAAGCAAAAAGCAACTTTAGCGGAAAGGATAATTTCCATTTTCTGCAGGCCAATTCCCAATCGATTCCGCTCGATGATAATTTCTTCGATATCATCATTTGTACCAATTCCTTTCATCACTACCTCCATCCCGATAAAGCCTTGAAGGAAATGCGTCGTCTGTTGAAAACCGGCGGAAAGCTTTACATCCTTGATCCGCTTGCCGACTCATGGATCATAAAATTTTGGGATGTAATAGCTAAATGGATTGAGCCTGAACATGTAAAGATTTACAGCACAAAAGAATTTCAACAGCTATTTGAGCAGGCGGGATTGAAGTATTCTTCGGTTAGCACGGATTGGCATCAAGGCATTCATATCGGCGAAAAAAATAGAATCTCGCGGCATGAACGCTGATAAATATGGATCATCAACCTGATTCGCCCCAATCTAATCCGCCTCCCTGGCGCGTATCGCGCCGTCAGTGGCGTGAACAATATTTGAGCGAACATCGTCCGCCGTGGTGGCCTGAGAACGAAGAGTGGCCGCCAAAGCGCCGCCACTGGCGCAACTTACGCGGACGGAATCCGTTCCTGCAACGATTGGGTTGTGCCTTTGCTGCATTTAATTTGTTCAGCATTGTTTTTCTGGCGGCTTTGGTCGCGCTCGTTCTTAATGCGCTTGGTATTATTCATGTTTCCCTTCCCCAGTTCCAATGGCTCGCGCCGCTGGGCGGCATTTTCTTTGCTTTTGTTATTTCGATGGTGGTGCTGGCTGGATTAAACCTGCGCCGAATGTCCATGCCGCTGGATGATTTGCTGGATGCGTCCAATAAAATTGCAGAAGGCGATTACTCCACGCGCGTGGATGAACGCGGCCCGCGCGAAGTTCGTTCGCTGGTGCGCGCGTTCAACTCGATGGCGGAACGATTACAAATAAACGATCAACAACGCCGTGCCATGCTGGCGGATGTGTCGCATGAACTTCGCACGCCGTTGACGATCATTCGCGGCAACGTCGAAGGGATTCTGGACGGCGTGTATCCTGCCGACGAAACGCGGCTGAAGTCCATTCTTGAAGAAACTCAGGTTCTTTCGAAGTTGGTCGAAGATTTGCGGACTTTGAGTCTGGCAGAAAGCGGAGCGCTCCAACTGAAACGCGAACCAACGGATTTGGTTTCTTTGATTCGGGAAACGGTCGCCGCGTTTCAATCGCAAGCAGATGCAACTGGTTTGAAGATCGAAACATCGTTCAGTAAAAATGAATTGTCGCTTGAGATTGACCCCGAACGCATTCGTCAGGTGTTGACAAATTTACTGTCGAACGCGCTGCGCTATTCGCCGGGCGGGGGGGTGGTCAAAATTCGTTTAACGGAATCCGATTTGAGTCCAGAGGGACACGTTGTGGTTTCCGTCGAAGATAGTGGTCCGGGCATTGCCTCTGCCGATTTGCCGCATGTCTTCGACCGATTCTATAAATCCGCCGATTCGCGCGGCATGGGATTGGGATTGTCCATCGCAAAATATATCGTCGAAGCGCACGGCGGCGATATCAAAGCCGAAAGCGAAGCGGGCAGGGGAACGAAAATTTCGTTTTCACTTCCCCGTTAAATCTCTGGTAAAATAAGCGCCTGTGGGTTTTGGGCTTGCGAGCGCGTCCTTTCACGCACCCCTCTCTCGCTTGACTGAACCAAATAAAAAGTAAAAAGATAATCAATTGAAGGAGTACGTTTTCAATGGTTCGCATTCGTTTTCGCCGCATCGGTTTAAAAGGACAGCCCTCGTATCGCATCGTGGCCGCTGACAAGGAAGCCCCGCGCGATGGCCGCTTTTTGGAAATTCTTGGCTTTTATAATCCGCGCACAGAGCCTTCCACGTTGAACGTCAAGGAAGACCGCGTCTACCACTGGATGAAGAACGGTGCTCTGCCGACTGAATCAGTTGGTCAGGTTTTCAAGAGCGCGGGCGTGCTGGATCGCTTCGAGCGTTTCAAGAAAGGTGAGTCGGTCGAGACTCTTCTGAAAGAAGCAGCTGAAGCAACTGCCAAACGCGCCGCGCCAGCCAAGACGCGCAAGGATTAATGCCCTGACCCTCTCCCAAAAAGGGAGAGGGGAGTGATGAATCATGAAAGAACTCATCGAATTCATTGCCAAATCGCTGGTTGACCATCCTGATCAAGTCGAAGTGCGCGAGTACGGGAATGGTGATCACATCCGTCTGGAGTTGAGCGTGGCTAAAGAAGATATGGGCCGCGTGATCGGCAAGAGCGGAAAAGTCGCCAATTCGATCCGTACACTTCTGCGGGTGGCTGCTGAACGCGAGGGCAAACAGGCCACACTCGACGTGATCGAGCCGGAATAATGGCCCCACGAAAAACTTCAAGCAGCGCTGGTTCAGGCTCGCCGTCCGCCGGTGAGCCTGAATATTTAGTAGTCGGTTTTTTGCGGCGGGCGCATGGCGTGCGGGGTGAAATGGTGATGGAGATTCACACTGATTTTCCCGAACGACTCAAAGCAAAGACAAAAGTTTTTGTGGGCGATAAACGCCAACCGATGACAATTTCTGGAACGCGAGTTCACCAGGAAGGCTTGTTGGTAAAATTCAAAGACATCGATTCGCCTGAAGACACGGTGCGTTATCGCAATCAACTGGTATATGTCACGGCAGCGGATCGTCCGCAATTGCCGGAAGGTCAGTTTTATCATCATGAGTTGATTGGTTTCGACGTGGTGGACGAAGAAAAAGGTCCCGTCGGCAAATTGACTGAGATCATGCAGACGGGCGCAAATGATGTTTATATTGTGACTCGTCCTGATGGAAGCGAAATTCTCCTGCCGGTTATTCCGTCGGTCGTTCTGGATATTGAGGCGGATCGCCGTTTAATTCGCGTTCACCTGCTGGACGGTTTGATCGAGGAATCGTAAAACGAACTTCGATATTCGTTATTCGAAAATCGAATCTCGAATATCCAATATCGAACATCAAATATCGCTATGGATGAAAAACAATTCTGGATTGGACTCACGCTTGTGCGCGGTATCGGCGCAGTGCGCTTGCAGTCGCTGATTGATCATTTCGGCGATGCAAAGTCTGCTTGGCAGGGCGCGCCGGATGAATTACGCGCGGCGGGATTGGGCACGAAAGTCATTGAGCGATTGCTTGAAGTCCGCAAAAGTGTTGACCTTGAAAAATTATGGGATAAGATCACCGCACAGGGAATCCAAATCCTGACGTGGGATGATGAACTTTATCCGCCGCGGCTAAAGGAGATCGAACAGCCGCCGCCCGTTTTGTATGTGCGCGGAGAAATCCTTCCTGAAGATCATTTTGCAGTTGCAATTGTCGGCACGCGTAAAATCACATCGTATGGCCGCCAGGTCACGGAGGAGTTGTCTGCGTTTCTCGCGGCAAATGGCGTGACCGTTGTCAGCGGTTTGGCGCGCGGCGTGGACGCGGTGGCGCATTCAGCCGCGATCAAAGCTGGCGGGCGGACGGTCGCCGTTTTGGGGTCCGGCGTGGATCGAATTTATCCGCCGGAGAATCGCGCCATCGCAGAACAGATGATGTCACGCGGCGCGCTGGTCAGTGATTATCCGGTTGGGACTGCGCCGGAGAGCACAAATTTTCCGCCGCGCAATCGCATCATTTCCGGGCTATCATTGGCGGTCGTTGTCATCGAAGCAGGCGAAACGAGCGGAGCGTTGATCACCGCTGAGTTTGCGGCCGAGCAAGGTCGTGAAGTATTTGCTGTGCCGGGTAGTATACTTGCGCCGCAGTCGAAAGGCACGAACAAGTTAATACAGAACGGCGCGCTGCCGTTGTTGTCACCGCAGGACTTGCTGCAAGCCTTGAACCTGACGCGTGTTGGCGCACAAAAAGCCGCTCGAAAGATTTTGCCTGCTGATGAAGTCGAAGCTCAGTTGTTGAATGCGCTCGGTGATGAACCGCTGCACGTGGATGAAATCCGAAATCAAACCGGCTTGCCCGTTGAAAAAGTCTCCGCGGCTTTGGTGATGATGGAACTCAAAGGAATGGTGAGACAGGTGGGCGGGATGAATTACGTTGCGGTTCGTGAGGTACAATCGGGCTACTCTGTTTAGGGAATTGTTATGAATGAACATACCTACGCGGTCATTATGGCGGGCGGCGGCGGAACCCGCCTGTGGCCGGTCTCCAGAAAGAATCGTCCAAAACAGCTTTTGCCTTTGCTCGGACAGGAAACGTTATTCCAGAGCACCGTGGCGCGGCTGATTGATTTGTTTCCGCCGGAACGAATTCTCGTTGTCACGGTTAAAGAGCAAGCGAGCGAGATGCGCGCGCAGGTCGCTTCGATACCGGAAGAAAACTATTTGATCGAGCCTGCGCCGCGCGGAACCGCCTCTGTTGTTGGACTGGCCGCGGCGGTCCTGAAGCAGCGCGACCCGGAAGCGGTGATGGCGATTCTGCCGTCGGATCATTTCATCCGCAACCGCGATTTGTTCCATTATCTTTTGCGCGCTGCATTTAAGGTTGCCGAACATAATTATCTGGTAACCCTTGGAATTACTCCGTTGCATCCATCATCGGCATACGGATACATTCAACAAGGCGAGTTGTTGAGTACCGAATTTAAATATCCGGTTTACAAAGTCAAACGTTTCAAGGAAAAGCCGGATGAGGAGACGGCGCAAGGTTTCCTGCGCTCCGGCGATCATTCATGGAACAGCGGCATGTTCATCTGGCGCGCAGACATGATCCTGGCCGAGATCGGAAAACAAATGCCCGCGCTGTTCGCGGCGCTGGAAAGAATCATGGCGGCATGGAATACGTCCAATCGTGATGAAACTTTGAAATCCAATTGGATGGATTTGAAGAGTGAGACGGTTGATTACGCCGTGATGGAAAAGGCCGAAAATGTGGCAATCCTTCCGGCCAGCGGACTGGGTTGGAACGATGTCGGCTCGTGGGACACGCTCTTCGATGTGCTGTTCCCGGATATCAACGGCAATGTTTCGACGACTCTGCAGCATCTGGCAATGGAGACTCACAATACACTGGTATATGGAAATAATCACGAGCGGCTGATCGTCACGATTGGACTGGATGACACCGTCATCGTTGATACGGACGACGCGCTGCTTGTCTGCAAAGCCGACCAGGCGCAGAAAGTGCGCGAAGTGGTCGAGCATTTACAGAAGCACAGACAGGAGAAATATCTTTGAGTTTTGGAGATTCAATGGAAGCTTATTGCATGAAGTGTAAAACCAAGCGGGAGATCAAGGACCCCGTTGCGTCATTTAACGCGAAAGGTTCGCCGATCACAACCGGGACTTGTCCTGTTTGCGGGACAAAACTTTATCGAATGGGACGGACTCCCGCGCATGAAGGACTGATCCCGCCTCCCAGGCCGGAAAAGATCGAGAAGCGCGATGGCAAACTGGTCATCGTCGAATCGCCGGCCAAAGCCAAGACGGTTGGCCGTTTTCTTGGAAGAGGATACACCGTCAAAGCCTCGGTGGGACACGTGCGCGATTTGCTCAAGTCGCAATTATCGGTGGATGTGGAAAATAATTTCGAGCCGAAATATCGCGTACCAAACGAGAAGAAAGAAATCGTCAAAGAGATCAAGCAGTTGGCGAAAAAATCGGAAGAAGTTTATCTCGCGACCGACCCCGACCGCGAAGGCGAATCCATTTCATGGCATCTGCTGGAAGCCGCGGAGATTGATCCGTCGGTTGCGAAGCGCGTTTCATTCCATGAAATTACGGAATCGGCTATTCATGATGCTTTTGCACATCCGCGCTCGATTGATATGGATTTGGTGAATGCCCAGCAAGCGCGTCGTGTATTGGACCGTTTGGTCGGCTACAGCATCAGCCCGATTCTGTGGGAAAAGGTCCGGGGCCGGTTATCGGCGGGACGCGTTCAATCGGTGGCGCTCCGGCTTATCGTCGAGAGAGAGCGGGAGATCGAAGCGTTTGTCCCAATTGAATATTGGACGATCCATGCCGAGTTCAAATCCGATGGAATGAAAACCGCCTTTGTTACAAAGCTTGCAAAGATTGATGATAAAGACCCCGAATTGCCAAACGAAGATGCGACCAAACCGATTCTCGCGGACATGGAAACGGCCGCGTATTCGATCACGAAAGTCAAACGCAGCGAGCGCAGGCGAAAACCGTCGGCGCCATTCACGACTTCAACGTTGCAGCAGGAAGCTTCCCGCAAACTTGGGTTTACCGCCAAACGCACAATGGCTCTGGCGCAAGGACTTTACGAGGGCCAGGATGTTGGCAATGGCGGCTCCACGGGTTTGATCACGTACATGCGAACCGACTCGACCAATGTCTCGGAGATCGCGCAAAAAGAAGCGCGCGATTTTGTGATGAGCAAATATGGCGCGGACTTCCTGCCGTCCGAACCGCCGCAATATAAAACGAGGACGATTGGCGCGCAGGAAGCGCATGAGGCCATACGGCCAACGTCGGTGGCGCGCACGCCGGATTCGATCAAGCAATATCTCGAACCGGCAATGTATAAGTTGTATAACCTGATCTGGCAACGGTTTGTCGCGTCGCAGATGGAGTCGGCGATGTATGACACGCTGCAGGTCGAGGTGACTGGCAAATCCAGTGGGCATGAATATTTGTTGCGGGCTTCCGGTTCCGCGGTTAAGTTCCCCGGCTTTTTGGTTGTTTATGAAGAAGCCAGGAACGAAGATGTAAAGACGGAAGAGGAAGAAGAGAATGTGAAGATTCCGGCGAGTGTCGCGGAAGGCCAGGAACAAAAACTGATTCGGTTGATTCCCGAACAACACTTTACACAGCCGCCGCCGCGTTATTCGGAAGCTTCGCTTGTGCAGGCATTGGAAGAAGACGGCATTGGACGCCCATCCACGTACGCGCCGACGCTTTCAACCATCCAGCAGCGCGGCTACGTTGTGCGTGAGGAGAAGCGCCTCGTGCCAACCGAAATGGGTATGCAGGTCAATGATTTGATGGTGCAGTATTTTCCTGATATTGTTGACTTGCAGTTCACCGCACGCATGGAGCAGGATCTCGATATGATCGCGGAAGGCGAAGCCGAATGGACGGAAGTGATGCACGAGTTTTATCGTCCGTTTGCCGAGGACGTGAAAAAAGCCCAGGCTGAGATGCCTGTTACAAAGTCCGGGCCGGAGCCGATCGGCCGCAAATGCCCCGAAGATGGCGGCGAGCTGGTTATCCGCTATGGGCGGTTTGGCAAATTCATTTCGTGCTCGAATTTCCCGGCCTGCCGTTACACCGAACCGTGGCTCGAAAAGATCGGCGTGAAATGTCCAAAAGACGGCGGCGATTTGGTCGAGCGTAAGACGCGCAAAGGCCGCACATTTTACGGCTGTTCGAATTATCCGACTTGTGATTTCACTTCATGGAAGAAGCCGCTGGTTCAGCCGTGTCCAAAGTGCGGCGGCTTGCTGGTCGTCTCCAATAAACGTGAAGCTCAATGCACGAACTGCCAGGAAACTTTTTTGCTTGAAGAAATCATTCCTGAAACAAGCGCGGAGTGATTGCACTTTGAGGGATAGCCTGTATAATTAGGATAGATCACACAAAGGAGCCTCCATGACGTCTCCGCTCGATCTATTGAAAAAACCGCTGGTTGTTGGAATTCTCGGAGCAGTAGCCGGGATCATCATTGGTTTGCTGTGGGGATGGGTGATTCAGCCGGTCAAATTCATTGATGCGACGCCAGCCGTCCTTCGTTCGGATTTGCAGCAGGATTATCTTCGCATGGCGATTGATTCGTTCCGTGTCAACCGGGACCCGAATCTGGCTGTGCAGCGATGGAATGAACTTGGCCCCGCGGCTGTGCCCGCGCTGCAAGCCATCCAGCAGGATCCGCGCGGGATTGACCCGGTTGTGATTGCCGCGTATGTTCAAGTGATTCAAACGGTCAATGGTCCAAACCTGGTTGGCGGGAGCGCTGCTCCGCAGCCAGCCTCCAATGCACCCATCTCCGGACTGGCTGTCGTTGGGATTGGTGTGGTTCTGGTTCTACTGGTCGGCGCGGCAGTGGCGTTCTTCTTCCTGCGGCCTCTCCTTACCAATCGCAAGAGCGATGAGGTGACGCCGTCCATGCAGGCGATGGAGATCACCCGCGAAGCGTCCAAGAATAAGACCAATTTCGAGTCGATGGGCGTGGCGCCGCCTGTCACGCAGAACATGACGACCTATGTTTTGGGCGACGATCTCTATGACGAATCGTTCAGCATTGATACGAGCGGCGGTGAGTTTTTGGGTGAATACGGCGTCGGCGTTTCCGAGACGGTCGGCGTGGGCGACCCGAAGAAAGTCACCGCACTGGAAATCTGGCTCTTCGATAAGAATGATATCAAGACTGCCACAAAAGTTTTGATGAGTGCACACGCCTTCAACGACGCCGGGCTGCGGGCGCGGCTCGAAGCGAAGGGCGAGTTGATCCAGATCGAAGCGCAGAAACAGGTGGTGCTGGAAACGGAAACGCTTCAATTGTTGGCGACCGTTGTGGATTTGCAATACGGCAATGGTTCCATGCCGGACAAAAGCTATTTTGAACGCACGACGCTCGAGCTCGCGGTGTGGCGCAAAGCAGATCAAAAAGCATAAACAAAAACAACAGGCTGGCAAAGGCCAGCCTGTTTGATTCTTTTTGGGTTATATCGCTTTGAGCGGAGGCCTTTAGGCCGAAGTCGAAATGCACATGATTTAGTAATGTCCTTCGACTTACTCTTTGAGTACGATGTCGCTGCGCTTCGCTCAGGGTGATACCTTTAAACTCATTCGATCTTCACGATCTTGAACTTGATCTTGCCGCCGGGCGTTTCGGCTTCGACAATATCTCCGACTTTGTGATCCATGACGGCGCGGCCAATCGGCGATTCGTTGGAAATCTTTCCGTTGCGCGGATCGGCCTCTTTCGCACCGACAACGTGATACGTTTCGGGAGGATAATCCGCTTCCTGAATTGTCACGCGGTTCCCAACCGAGACAACATCTTTGCCCACATTCTTTTCGATGATGACCGCGTTCCGCAGGAGATACTCGATTTCCTGGATGCGGCCTTCGAGGAAGCCCTGGTCTTCCTTGGCTTTGTGATAATCGGCGTTCTCGGAAAGGTCGCCCATTTGGATGGCTGAACGCAGGCGCTTTGCAAGCTCCTCACGTCGCGGTCCCTTCAATTCTTCGAGTTCGGCTTTGAGTTTGTCGTGTCCTTCGGGTGTCAGGTAGGTGGGTTCGGGCATAGCACAGTCCTAAGGTTTTTCGAGTGGATTGAATAATTTTTCGTGTTCTTCAATTGCAAAGCGATCTGTCATGCCGGCAATGTAATCGCAGATAACGCGTTCCAATCCGCGTTTGTCAATGAACATCTGAACGCTGTTCGGCAGGATTGTCGGTTCGGCTTTGTAGGCGTTGAACAGATCTGTAATGACGCGTTCGGCTTTAACAGCCATCCGCACGACGCGGTAGTGTTTGTACATTTTCGCGTACAGAAAATCTTTCAGCTCGCGGTTGCGGCGCTGCGCGTCTTCGCTGTAGCCGATCACATTCGTTTTCAATTTCTGAATATCCAGCGGCGATTTAACGGCGCTGTCTCTCAGACGCTTATCTGTCGCCTCGATCATGTCGGTCACCATCAAGCCGACCAGTTGACGGATCATTCGATGGCGTTCTACATCTTCAAGCTGCGGGCCGTGCCAATTGTACGTCTCGGCCAGCACCTGCCATAACTCGATGCCGGACAGCATTTGCGGCGTGATCATGCCGGAGCGCAAACCGTCATCGAGATCATGAGATGTGTATGCCATTTCGTCTGCGACATTGCAGATCTGCGTCTCGAGGTTGCCGCGCAGGCTGGGATCGTAATTGCGCGCATCCGAAATATCGTATTCGGATTCGTGCTTGACCATCCCCTCGCGGACTTCCCAGGTGAGATTCAGACCGGGGAATTCCGGGTAACGCTGTTCGAGTTCGGTCACGATGCGAAGCGATTGTTTGTTGTGATCGAAGCCGCCGTAATCCTTCATCAGCCGCGATAATGCGACTTCGCCGGAATGTCCGAATGGCGAGTGGCCGAGATCATGCGCGAGACAAATCGTCTCGACCAGGTCTTCGTTTGCTCCGAGCGCGCGCGCCAGCGTTTGTCCGATCTGTGCGACTTCGAGCGTGTGCGTCAAGCGTGTGCGGAAGTAATCGCCTTCGAAGTTGATGAAGACCTGCGTCTTGTATTCGAGGCGGCGGAAAGCCGTGGTGTGGAGGATGCGGTCGCGGTCGCGTTGGAATGCGGTGCGGTAATCCGGTTCAGCGTCGAGATAGGCGCGGCCTTTGCTGTCCTTGCTGCGGACGCCGTACGGCGCAAGCGCCTTGTCTTCCAGTTCTTCGAGCTTCTGTCGGTCAAAGTACATGAGTGCCTTTCAATGCATACGTCATTGCGAGGGTGCCGCGAAGCGTGCCCGAAGCAATCTCCTCTACAAAACAGGGGATTGCTTCGTGGCGCTTTTGCACCACGAAGCAATGACATATCGTCTTATGGGGCGAGAGGGGGTCGAACCCTCATGGTATCACTACCGAAGGATTTTCTTGCTACTATGGCTTGCGCCACCCTCATCTGGAGGTTTGTAGTCTGGACTTTCTCTTGACCATGGATGTCCACTTTAGGTCTCGGCCGTCAAGTCTCTACACCTTCTTCTTGCTTCCCCGATAATTGTCTGTTAATGAATGACAATTAGGACAGAGGAGTTCAATCTATCGGCAAGAAGCTTGGCTCGGGATTGCCATCGTTCATCGAAGGTTTTCCCGAGTTTGACCGAATTCACACAGGGAGTTTCCTGCCCTGGTGCTCAAATTGTTAAAGTCCTTTGCGTCTGCCGATTCCGCCATCGCCCCGGAGAATCAAATTTTACCTTAAATTTGAATTTTCCATGATGGGTTTGATGTAAAGTATTTGGTAAAATAGGCAAAACAGGAAAGGGATAACGATCATGCCTACTGATATACCCTCTTTCATTTGGTGGTTTTTCAGCGTAATTATTATTGGTATCCTCGTTGGGTTTGTTCCTGCTTATCTAAAACCCAAGATCGATGAATTTTTAGCTAAGTATTTCAAGTCTAGAAGAGAAAAACTTGAGCGAGAAAAGAGGGAGTTTGAGGAACAAGTAAATCTATTACTAACTGATGTTTCAGAGTTCATAGATTTGGAAAGCGACTTATTAGTAGGTGCTATCGGTATAGCAATGACTCTAATACTATCCGCTATTACTATTTTTTCTTTTCTTGGAGCTAGTATTTATATTACCAATAGCCCCGAAGTGCAATTGTGTTGTGGAATGGGAATATCTGGTTTTTTGCTATGTGCTCTTTTTAATCAACCGTTAGCAGTCTTGTGGTTTGTAAGTTCTTCTGGATTCTACTTTATTGTGATGGTTGGATTTGGAGTTTTCATGTATATGCGTAGCCGATTACTAAAATTGCTTGATGAGTATAAAGAGCGTAAAAGGGAAGTTAAACGACAGCTCGTTATAGAAAGCCTATCAAACGAGATAATTGAATTAGATAATGAGCTTTCAAACTTACAATCGAAAAAGGTAAAGACAGTAAAGGATGAGCAAGAGATGAAAGAATTGGATGCAAAACTAAAAGATGCATTTACTAGGTCGGCAGGATACGATAAAGAATTAACAAAAAAGCTTATTGAAAAAGCTCGAAGCATTATAAAAATCGAAGAAAAAAAATAGTCTCCCTCCTCTCCAGTAAAACAAGAATACACGGTTTATAGCCCGATCAAACAATCATCCTTATCTAAATCAATAAATAAATCGCTCTGGGGCTTTCTGGGTGTCAAATAGCCATATCATCTAAGCTGGACTTTATCCATTTGAAGATTGAGCTAAAGCAGGGTAAGCTAAGGCAAACTCTCCATCAAGAGGAAGCCTATGCCCACCCTGCAAACGGACTATATCACGATCCTGGGATCGTTTGTGAGCTTGTTTTCGAATCGCCTCTGGAAACATGCGAAGATTTTGTTGATCGGTGCGATCTTGTCTCCGGCGGAACGAACCGTGGCTGCGGCCCTGCGTGTGATGGGTTTGAGCATGGAGAAGCATTTTGAAAATTACCATCGGGTTCTGAATCGGGCGAAGTGGTCGAGCTTGGAGGCCAGTCGCATCCTGTTGGGATTGTTGATCAGCGCATTGGCGATACGGGGGCCGGTGATTCTGGGCTTGGACGATACCATTGAACGGCGGCGTGGCAGCAAAATTCGTGCGAAAGGGATCTATCGAGACCCGGTCCGTTCCAGCCATGGACATTTCGTCAAAGCCAGTGGACTGCGTTGGTTGAGTCTGATGCTGTTGACACCGATTCCATGGGCTGGTCACACCTGGGCGTTGCCGTTCCTCACCGCGCTGGCACCTTCGGAGCGATATTACCAAGGCAAAGTCCGGCGGCATAAGAAGCTCACGGAATGGGCTCGTCAAGTGATCCTTCAAGCTCGCCGATGGCTGCCGAAACGCCAGTTGATCGTGGTGGCCGACAGCAGTTTTGCCGTGATTGAGCTGCTTTGGCAGTTGCGCCAGCTCAAAAACCCGGTGGCCATGATTGTTCGCTTTCGCATGGATGCGGCTCTCTATACGTCCGCCAAAAACACCTTGGGGCAAAGAGGCCGCCCGCGCAAAAAAGGTAAGCGTTTGCCGACACTTGAGAAGGTTGCCGAAAACCAACGCACGCAATGGAAAAAGTTCACCGTTCATGAATGGTATGGCGAAAAGAAACGCCAGATCGAATTCACGTCCGGCACCGCAGTGTGGTTTCATGTCGGCAAACCGGCTTTGCCCATCCGCTGGGTCATCGTCCGCGATCCGAAGAAGAGGTTCAAGACGCAGTCCTTGTTGTGCACGGATCTCACCATCTCCGCCGAGAAAATTGTTCAATGGTTTCCACGGCGCTGGCAGGTGGAAGTCACCTTCCACGAGACTCGAACTCATCTCGGCGTGGAGACCCAACGCCAGTGGGCTGATCTTTCCATTTTGCGCATCACACCGGCTTTGCTCAGCCTCTTCTCGATCGTCACCTTGCTCGCCAATGTCCATGCCTGCAAGGATCAACTGCCTGTTCAACAGACCGCTTGGTATCTCAAGAAGCGGCCTACTTTTTCGGATGCCCTCAGCACCGTGAAGCAAAATCTTTACTCCTATCTTTATTTTCAAACATCACCTGTTCGCCATGAAGTTCGAAAACCACTCCCATTTCAT
>JAKAKJ010000055.1 GCA_021824575.1 Chloroflexota bacterium | reverse complement strand
GATCCCTCCTGGTCTCCAGATGGAACAAATATTATCTTCGCGCATGATAATACAAATATTCTGAATAAATTTGGATGGAATCCGCAAGAATTGTATATTATGAATTTTGACGGAACTGGAGTGCGAAAACTCGTCGACGATGTTTCAGCATATTCTTACCGCAAGGATGGCTCCATCTCCGTTTCAATCCCTGCTACCCGAGACCTTACGGTGACATTCATCATAAATTCAGAAGGCATAGTTCAGGAGCAACTTCCGAATTTTCCGGAACGCATTGTCCCCCAGTGGTCCCCAGACAACAAGACTGTTGTTGCAGGTGACATATATCGCACAGGTTGTTGTACCGATTGTACAGCAATTGTTGTTATGAAATCTGACGACTATAGTAGTAGGTTTTGTCTCAAAATACAGGGCATAAAACCGCCTGCTGAAGCTGGCGCTGCAACCTGGTCGCCCGATGGTAAATATATTTTGTTTACGGCTAACCCTGACGGCAAGTGGAGAATTTATGTGGTAAAGCCAGATGGCACTGATTTGATTCAATTAGTGAATCTTGATGACGTTGGACCGGCAGTATGGGCAGCAGGGCCATAATTAGTTGACACAAGGATTCATCTTATGGGGATTTACCAAGGTAAGAATTTAAGTTGATTCTTTGTGCTTTAGCACCAACACGCCGCGCCAGTTAGTGGATGCACAAGGCGAGATCACTTACTCGGCGCGCTACACGCCATGCCCACTCCGCTTCGCTGCGGGGTGCTTCGCGAGGAAGGCATTCCACGTAAGGTTCTGTTGCGACAACGCACAAGAGTCAGGTAAAATCTCTGAAGTTAAGAAGAAGCCGGATCAAATCATGACTATGAAATCCTATCGCAAGGAACTCTGGTTCAACATTCCATCCCGCCGCGGGTTCGTGAACATCACGCCGCAAGTGCAGGAAGCCTTGCGCGAAAGCGGAATCCGCGAAGGGCTCGTTTTGGTGAACGCGATGCATATCACCGCTTCGGTTTTTATCAACGACGATGAACATGGTTTGCACCAGGATTACGAAAAATGGCTGGAAGGGTTGGCGCCGCATGAACCGGTGAGTCAATACCGCCACAACGACACCGGCGAGGATAATGCCGACGCGCATCTCAAACGTCAGGTGATGGGACGCGATGTTGTTGTCGCGGTAACAAACGGCCAGCTCGACTTTGGTCCATGGGAACAGATCTTTTATGGTGAGTTCGATGGCCGAAGAAGGAAACGTGTGCTGGTGAAAATCATTGGCGAATAAGAACTGTCGAATCTTTTGGTAAGCTTCCCGGCTTGCAAAGCAATGATTGATTTGCGCAAGAGTCCAATGAATTTTATGAATGGGTCCTGCTTGATGACAATAAAGCAGAAGGCTGTCTCGGAGACTGCCCTTTAAAGACTTTTGTACACGGAAGCCACAGTTTCACACGGATGAATCTTCTACAAAATCCGTGCTTGTCCGTGAAATCCGTGTCCAAAAGAATTTGTGATATTGCCGTTGGAAAGCCGAAAAGATTTAAGAAACACTCTCAGGAAGTGACCCATGAGGTTCCTATCATTCAGATCAATATTCGGCATGCCTGAGGGAAACGTGCAAACGCAGTTGCTGCGTAAGAGTCTCCTGAACAGGCTGATGATCAGCACCTGCGTCATCGGAGCGCTCCTTTACGGGTTGGGATTGATACCGGTGTTTTCGAAAACGCTGGCAGAATTCCCCATCATCTATACCGTACTATATATCTGGCTGCTTGTCATCACATTCTACCGCCGTATACCCTATTTGATTCGCACCAGCGGCTGGTTGTTCATCTTTTACGCGCTGGGACTCGTCAATCTTTTCCTGAACGGACTGAACGTTGACGCAGGCCTGTTCTTCCTGAGTCTGGTTGCGATGACCACCTTGCTCGTGGATTGGCGGGGCGGGGTGATCGCTTTTCTGGTGAGCGCTCTTACGATCCTCGTCATGAGCTTCTTCATCATAACCGGGAGATTCGAACCGCTGTTGGGACTGCGGCAGACGAATATCCTGGTCTGGGGAATCGGCGGCGTGATCTTCCTGATCATGGGTATCCTCCTGATGCTGACTCTCACCATGCTGCTGCGCGGCATGGAGGCAAACCTCGAAAATTCCACGCGGCTGACGAACGAACTCGCCCGCTCCTTCAACAAATTAAAAGAGAGCGAGGAACGCTACCGCAATTTGGTGGAGTTGTCTTCGGATCTGGTCGTGCTGATTGGCCTGGATAAGAAAATTATCTCAACAAATCAATCAGGATCGAACCTGTTGGAATACGAATCGGCAAACGAAATGGTGGGCAAGGATTTCCTGTCGTTCATTGACCTGAGCGACCATCCGCTCATGGAGGCAGCTTTTTCGACAGTCCTGGAAACCGGTTCGATTCGAGATATCGAGTGTACGGCGCTCAAGCAGGATGGCACTCCCTTTTTTGCGGCGTTCAGCGCGTCTCTGATTCTCGATTCAGAAGGAAATCCCCAGGCAGTCATCAGCATCGGCAAAGACATCACATTGCGAAAGCAGGCAGAGCTATCCCTGCTTCGGGCAAAAGATCAATTAGAGGAAAGCGTGGCCTTGAGGACCACGGAACTTCGAAGCGCAAGCGAACGACTGGAGGAATTGGTGGAACGCAGTCCCGCGGTAATTTACAGCACCAAGCTCGCGGGAAATTATGATGTCACCACAATAACCGGGAATATCTTGGGTCTCCTGGGTTACAGACCGGAACAGTTTTGCGAGGATCCGAGATTCTGGAAAGATCATATCCATCCCGAGGACGCACTGCACGTGCTGCGCGAGATTGAGCAAGTTGTCAGCAAAGGAAGGGCGGTTTGCGAATACCGCTTCCTGCACCGGGACGGCAATTATCGCTGGATCCGCGATGAAAGAAAGTTCGTGCAGGACGCAGATGGCAATCCGTTGGAACTGGTCGGCTCGTGGGTGGACATTACAGAAAGAAAACTGGCGGAGGAAACCTATCGCGCGCTGGTCGAGCAAACAACACTGGGATTGATCCTATTCCAGGAAGAAAAAATCCTGCTGTGCAATCAGGCGTTTTCAGACATGGTCGGCCTGACCATCGGCGAAATATATTCATATCCGCAAGGGCTGATTCGCCAGCACATCCCCGCCGAAGAACAGCAGCATCTCAGGAAGCTCATAGACGCTCTTTACCAGGGAAAATCCGCGTCACTTCGTTACGAGGCCAGGTTTGTGCGGAATGACGGGCAAACGCGCTGGCTGGAGTTTAACGCCAAGGAAGTTGAATACGGCTTGAAGCGCACGTTCCAGGCAGTCGTTATAGATAACACGGAACGGAAGTTGGCAGAGGAGGCCCTGCATCGAAGCGAGGCTCGTTATCGGACCCTGGCCGAGGCCGCGCATGATATGATCTTCATCCTCGACCGCGACGATAAGATTCAATATGCAAATACTTTCGCAGCCAGCCAGTTCAACTCCCGGCCAGACGAATTGGTGGGAGCCTCTCACTCGCGACTCTTCGGACTTGATGAGGACGGTCAACAATCCCGCAGCCTTGACAGGGTCTTTGAAACGGGGAACCCGGTCTACGCGGAAACGAAAACGGGGTTCCCGGACCACAACTTATGGCTGGGCACGTGGCTGGTTCCGATAAAAGATGAACAAGACAAAGTGGTTTCCGTGATGGGGGTCTCGCGTGATATTAGCGCGGGAAAACTCCTTGAGCAATCTCTGGAGGAAACAAAAGATTTATTGGAGCATCGCGTGACTGAACGCACAGCCGAACTGGTCGCAAGCAATACTCAATTGCGAAAATTGACCCATGAAGTTGTGATGGCCCAGGAGAAGGAGAGGCAGCGCGTCTCCCGTCAACTGCACGATGAAGCGGGCCAGGCGCTGATCGGACTGAAATACAGCCTGACCGCCTTTATGTCCGATCTGCCAAGCGAACTATTTTCGCACCGGGAACGGCTGATGGAAATGATCATGCTGGCTGACCAAATGACCGAGCGCATCCGGCACCTGGCGCATACCCTGCGCCCTCCCACACTGGATTTTGTGGGACTCAATTCCGGCCTGGAGGATTTCTGTCAGGAATTCTCAGAGACGACCGGGCTGCCAGTGCGCTACAAGGGCAGGGAGCTGCCGGCAACCTCGGAGGAAATCAGCATCAGCTTATATCGTCTCGCACAAGAGGCGCTTACCAACGTCCTTAAACATGCCCAGGCAAATGAAAGCAGGGTTATGCTGGATTACAATGACAACTCCATCATCCTGCGCGTGGAGGACGATGGAAAAGGATTTGTGCAAGGTTCGGATACAAAGGGCATTGGCATCATAGGCATGCAGGAACGGCTTGATCTGCTCGGAGGCCGGCTCGAAATCAGATCAGAACCGGGAAAAGGTACACATTTGACGGCTTATGTTCCGTGGCCGTCCGGCCGCGACATCAGCAGCGGATAAAAGTATAATTCGCTGGCGGAATACAAATGAGCGGCCCGGAACTGGACGTATCCGCTCCACGAAGCGCTTGCTTCAGGCCATCAACTATAATTCCACAGACGACAAATTCACTCAAAGGATTCTCACATGTCTGACCCGCGCATCCTAAAACTGGCAAAAGTCATGGTTCACTATTCGCTGCAATTGAAACCTGGTCAGCAGGTTCTGCTCCAGACCACACCACTGGCAGATGAACTCTCACTGGCTTTTGTGGAAGAAGCCATAAAAGCCGGCGCGCATGTCTTCACGCTCAACAACATCCCAGGCAAGGACGAAGTTTTTCTCAAGAATGCGTCCGATGAACAATTGGACTTCATCTCACCTGCGCACCAATTGATATACGAGACCTTCGATGCACGCATGGTCATCGAGGCCGATTCCAACACGCGCGAATTCTCGGGAGTGGATCCAAAGCGAATCGCCCGCCACCGCAAAGCCGCCGGGAAGCTTTTCAAGATCTTTGCTGACCGAATCGCAAAAGGCGACATGCGCTGGTGCCTGACGGTGTATCCCACAGAAGCGCTGGCACAGGAAGCCAACATGAGTCTGAGCGATTACCGTGAGTTTGTCTTCGGCGCAGGCATGCTCAACGAGGATGATCCGGTTGCATATTGGAAAGGCGAAGCCGGGAAACAAAAGAAGCTGGCAGACTGGCTCAAAGGTCGAAAACAAGCCGCGATCAAAGGCGCGGATGTGGATTTGACATTATCCATCGAAGGCCGTACTTTCATCCCGTGCGCGGGCGATCAAAACTTTCCGGATGGTGAGATCTTCACCAGCCCGGTCGAGGACTCGGTCAACGGCTGGGCGCGTTTCAAGTATCCCGCCATCTTCGACGGGCAGGAGATAGAAGATATCGAGTTGTGGTTCGAGAATGGAAAAATCGTCAAAGAGAAAGCCGCGAAGAATCAGGAATTATTGACCGCGCAGCTCGATAGCGATGCGGGCGCGCGTTATCTTGGCGAATGGGGCATTGGCACCAACTACGGCATCACACGTTTCACCAAAAACATGCTCTTCGACGAGAAGATCGGCGGGACCATCCATCTGGCCGTCGGACTCGGTTTCCCCGAAGCAGGTGGCAAAAATGAGTCCGGTTTGCACTGGGATATGCTGTGTGATATGTCCGACTCGGAAGTCAAAGTGGATGGGGATCTATTCTATAAGAATGGCAGGACCGTGATTGATTGATTCTAGATTCAACCCAAGCATAATCTGAGATCAAAACGTGCGGCGCACTGATGCGCCGCACGTTTTGCAACCCAATCTCCCTGCCTGCGTAGAAACATGTGTGGAAATGTTTCCTCATTTGAAAGTCTTTCAGCAAGGAGAATGTGATGTCAAAGACCCATAAATTTTTTAGTATTGTGATCCTGCTTGCATTGCTGGCATTGACAACTGCCGCCCCGGCTTATGCATTCGATGGCCGAAGCGGCGACAAAGTGGTCATCCAATCGGGCGATGTCATCAACGATGACCTCTATGTCGGCGCGAACGAATTCGTCCTCGATGGAACCGTCAACGGCGATGTGATCGCCGGCGGGCAGATGATTACCATCAACGGCACGATCAATGGCGATTTGATGGCCGCCGGGCAGACCATCGTCATCAATGGCACAGTCACAGGCGCGGCTCGAATCGCCGGGTCGGTGTTGTTCATCGGCGAAAAAGCCAACATCGGCAAAGATGTCATCGGCGCGGGATACAGCCTCGAGTCCCGGAAAGGAAGCGCCATTGGCCGCGACGTTATCTACGCCGGAGGCCAAATCCTTCTGGCTGGCGATGTGACTCGCAATGTTCAAGTCGCAACCGGCGGGCTGGAAATTGCGGGGAATGTTGGCGGCAATGTCAAAGCCGATGTGGGCGAAGCCAACCAAAGTCAGGCTGGCCCACCGCCGACCATGTTCATGGGACCGTCCACTGTTCCCATTCCGCTGGTCAAAACCGGATTGACGATTGATCCGTCCGCGAAAATTACCGGCAATCTTGCCTACACCCAAAATAATGATCTGACCTTCCCGGCTGGCATCGTCAGCGGAAAAATCTCGCGCACCACACCGCCCGTAAATCAGAAGGCGCAAGGGACCTCCGGTTTT
Organism: Chloroflexota bacterium; assembly: GCA_021824575.1. Classification (GTDB taxonomy): domain Bacteria; phylum Chloroflexota; class Anaerolineae; order Anaerolineales; family Villigracilaceae; genus Fen-1038. Next base: position 34,728 of record JAKAKJ010000055.1, on the reverse strand, counting down.
GTCGAAACGCCTGCCCAGAAAGTTGGGACCTGGTCACTGAATTTGCTGCGCTCGCTCGTGACTTTGATTTTGATCGGCCTGCTTTTGCTTTGGCTTTTCCCTGCCCTGATCAAAAAGCCAACAGAGAAATTGGGGACCAAGCCGTGGCCGAGTCTGGCGTGGGGAGTGGTCGCTTATGCGGCGTTCTTCTTCGCCATCCTTTTGATCCTGTTCGTGCTGATCCTTGGCGGAATCCTGTTCGGCGTGTTGACGCTTGGCGGCCTAAGCGGCACGGTGATCTGGCTCGGCATCCTGGCGCTCTTCGCGCTCATCGTCGGATTTGTGCTGGTTACGTCATTCATCACGAAAGTGGTGTTCGGCATGGCGCTCGGCAAATGGATTTTGATTCAAGTCAAGTCGCCGCTGGCTGAACACAGATTCTGGCCCATGGTGATCGGCGTTGCCATCACGGTGGTCGTGATCGCGCTGCTGTCGTTCCCGCTTATCCCCGGCTTCCTCGGCGGATTATTGAACTTCATAGTCATCCTGCTTGGGCTTGGTGCCGTCTGGCTGTGGGGACGCGATGCGCTTTCCAAGAAGCCTGCTTTACCAGCCGCGTAAATCTCATTAACAAAAAAACAGCCGAGGAAAGTCTCGGCTGTTTTCGTTAACCAATTGATCTACGGGCAATCCTTCAAGTAGAGAACTTGCTGTGTAACTTTTCCGGGGTTTTGCATAAGAGAATTACCATCTTTGGCAACGCTGATGAATTCGTAATCAAACCAAGCTCTGGCGGAAGCCCTTAAATCGGGGCTTAGGTTTTGAAGCGTATTAACATTCATCGTGTAATTTCCATGGCCATCACTTGTCATCTTGCCCAAATTTTCCCATTGGCTTATGGTGACTGGCTGGGTTGTCAGATCTTCCATTCGATACCACATATCCACTTCAACCACATTTAAATCGGAAGTGGAAACGCCGAAGGTAATATCCTGTGGTGGGCAACGGAGGTTAAAGTAACTGCCAGAACGGGTCAGATTACTAAACTCAACTGCTCCTGCTTTCGAGAGTCCGCCTGCGTCAGAAGGCAAGGTGGCCGTTGCGGTCGCACCCGAGCTGCTGCTGGTCGAGGGATTGCTTTGCGCCTGCGTGGGAGCTGCTGCACCGCCTGTGGCTGTCACAACGATGACTTGCGGCGTCTGAGTTGGCGCGGGCGTTTCTGTCGGAGGTTGAGTTGGTTCTTGAGTTGGAACTACGGTCACTAACACGGTGGCAACAACCACCTGCGGTGTGGGTGGAACAGAAGTTGGCGCGGCAGTTGGGGTTGGCGGTACGGGCGCAATAGCCGCGCAGCCCGATAACAAAAACGCCAGCACAAGAGTTAAGAGCTTTTTCATCACTATCTCCTTTAGTCAATCGAAAAGTACAAAGAAATTGTATGCTATTTTACATTTCTTCCATCCCCCTCTTCCATTGAGCTTTCAAATTTGAAAGCTCAATGAGTTAATTTCAATCCGATTCCGGGCAACAAGATACCCGATTTCACCCAAAAACCTTTGAATTTCATCTCTCTGCTGCGTGAGTCCGTTCCAGACAAACACGGTTATAATTTTGCCATGTTAACTTCACAAGAAATCGAGGCGCGCCTCGATGAAATACTTTTAAAGGTACAAAAGCCGGGACGCTACGTTGGCGGTGAACTCAACATCATCGTCAAAGATTGGGACAAAATCCAAACCAAAGTCGCGCTGGTCTTTCCAGATATTTATGACATCGGCGTTTCCAATGTTGGATTGAAAATCCTGTACGACCAGATCAATCAACGTGACGACGCGCTGGCCGAACGCGCGTATGCGCCGTGGATTGACATGGAAGCATTGATGCGCGGGCGCGGCATCCCGTTGTACTCGCTCGAATCAAAACGACCTTTGAGCGGCTTCGACCTCATCGGCTTTTCCCTCCCCTATGAGACGCTCTACACCAACGCGCTCAACATCCTTGACCTTTCCGGCATCCCGGTTCGCTGCGTGGATCGCGATGACTCGCATCCGATCATCATCGCGGGCGGACACGCGGCCACAAATCCCGAACCGATGCACGCGTTCATTGACGCGTTCGTGATTGGCGAGGGTGAGGAAGTGATCCACGATATCATAAACACGGTTCAAGAGTTTAAAGGTTTGCAGGTTGGAACGTTAGAACGTTCAAACCTGCAAACCTGCAAACGTGATGATCTCTTACGCGCGTTGGCAAAGATCCCTGGCGTTTACGTGCCAAAGTTTTATCAAACCCATTATATGGACGATGGCACGATTTCGCATGTCGAAACGACGATGGATGGAATCGCCAATCCGGTTGTCAAACGCATCGTGGCACATCTGCCTCCCCCGCCGACCAATTTCATCGTGCCGAATATCGAAATTGTCCACAACCGCGTCTCCGTGGAGATTATGCGCGGATGCACGCGCGGGTGCAGATTCTGTCAGGCGGGCATGATCACGCGCCCGGTCCGCGAACGAAGCGTGGACGAAATCGTTGACGCTGCGGAAGCCGCGGTCAACGCGACCGGCTTTGAAGAATTGGCTTTTCTGTCCCTGTCATCATCTGATTTCAGTTATGTTGTGGAACTCGTCAACAAAGTCAGCGAACGATTCAAGGGACGCAAACTCACGATCTCTCTTCCGTCCTTGCGAATCGAATCTGTTTCCGTTGATTTGATGGACAAATTACGCGAGCATTATTCCGGCGGATTTACACTCGCGCCTGAAGCCGCCACCGAACGAATGCGGCGCATCATCAACAAGTTCATTCCCGATGAAGACATCATCAACACGACACGCGAAATCTATCGCCGCGGCTGGACGACGATCAAACTTTATTTCATGATCGGTCATCCATCTGAAACGCTCGAAGATGTGCAAGCCATCGCGGATTTATGCAAACGCGTCATTAACGAAGGCCGCAAAGTCGCGGGATGGAAGGTCAAACTTCATGCGGGTGTCAGCACGTTCGTGCCCAAACCGCAGACTCCATTTCAATGGGTTTCGGTGGACACACGCGAAAATATCCTCGCCAAACAGGAATTGCTCCGGCGTGAATTAAAAGATCACAACATCAAATTGAGCTGGACTGACCCGGACGATACCTTGCTCGAAGCCTGGCTTTCGCGCGGCGACCGACACATGGCGGAAGTGATTTACACCGCATGGAAGAATGGCGCGAAGTTCGACGCGTGGGGTGATCAAATGAAATACGATGTTTGGATGAACGCGTTCAACGAACGCGGACTCGATCCCGCGTTTTACACATACCGTCAGCGCCGCACCGATGAAATTTTTCCGTGGGACCACATCAGCGCGGCGGTGCGAAAGAATTTCCTCTTCCAGGATTTCCGCCAATCGCTCGAAGGCAAAATCCGCGTGGACTGCCGCTTGAATTGTTTCGCCTGCGGAATCCTGCCGACATTCTCGAATCTGCGGCGCGAGAATCCCGGCGAAGAATGGAAATGCCCGGATGTGAAGTCGCCAGCAACCAGAAAAACAGTGATCAGTAATCAATTATCAGTCGTTGGCGATTGATGCGAATCAGAATCACATTTTCGAAAACCGGTGCGCTGAAATACATCGGGAATCTCGACCTGCACACGATTTGGGAACGCGCAGCGCGCCGCGCGGGACTTCCGTTGGCGTACACGCAGGGATTTCATCCGCAGCCGAAAATTAATATCGCTTCCCCCCTTCCACTTGGAATTTCATCTCATTGCGAAATCGTTGATTTGCGTCTCAACGAAGATGTCGAATTAACAAGTTTGCCCGCGCGTCTGCAATCTGCCATGCCATCAGGGATTGGAATCATCAAAGTCGAACAGGTTGATGAACACGCGCCCGCTCTGCAGACACAAGTTGTCGCGGCGGAGTACGAGGTTACTTTAACGGAAGCCGCTGACGAGTCCGCGTTGAAGCGAAAGGTGGATCAATTGCTCGCAAGCGAATCTTTGCCGCGCGAACGCCGAGGAAAGCAATACGATCTGCGTCCGCTTATCGAAATGCTTGAAATGAATTCGGAAAACAAAATCCAGATGAGGCTGGCGGCACGCGAGGGCGCGACGGGACGTCCCGAAGAAGTTTTGGATTCATTGGGAATCCCCATCGAAAAGGTGCAGATAGAAAGAACAGAATTGATCTTCAAAAATTGAAACGTGGTAGAATTTTTTCGGCAGGTTTCATTCACAAGCTGCAAATGAACAAATCCATTCCATCATTTTGCAGGGGATCTGAAAGAGGACAGCGTATGCGCGTCAACCATAATCGCCTTTTGACTTCGATACCGGTGGTCATCCTGATTCTCCTGACGGCCTGCCAACCGCAACAGCTTCAACAGCAATCTCCAGCTTTGGCGCTCACGGCAGCATTGAAGGAATTAACCGGAGCGGTTGATATTAAACAACCGGGCGCCAGCAATTTTTCCACCGCGTCCGTGGGCATGACTTTGCAGCAAAACGGTGCGATCCAAACCGGCGATGACGGACGCGCCCGCCTGGACCTTTCAACGGGAACCATTATTCGCGTTTCTCCCTCATCCGTCTTTACGCTCGTTTCAAACCAACCCAACAATGGAAGCTTATCCACTCAATTGAGTCTGACACTTGGCCGGATCTTTGTCATCCTCAAAGGCGGCAGTTTGAATGTCAATACGCCGTCGGGGGTGGCTTCCGTACGCGGCTCGTACCTGTCAGTGTATGTTGATCCGAACACGCTGAATGTTTACATCACTTGTTTGGAAGGTGATTGCGGCGCGAGCAATACGGCTGGAAGTGTCAACTTTGGCACAGGCCAGCAGACGATGCTGTTTCACTGTGATGCCACAACGGGCCAATGTACTCTTCCGGTTATCGGCTCGATGACGCCGGAAGATTATCAAAACTGGCTGAACGAAAATCCCGAAGTCCTGCCGTTGATCAACGATGCGTACGCGACATTGACCGCGCTGGCGCCGCCGTCCACCGAATCGCCCGCTTCCACGCCAACGCCTGTTCCACCCACCGCTACATCTTCCTCGCTCGGCTGTCTTAATATCACCAGCCCAAGTACGGGTTCAAATCTCGATTCGGCGGGTCCCGCCACTTTCTCATGGGATGCAAAAGAAGGCGCCAGTTCCTACAAGCTCACGATCAATTACCCGAACGGCGCAAGCGCGTCATTTTATACCAACGATACAAGCATCACCCGCTATGCAGAATCCATGCCAGCAGGCGGTTCCTATTCGTGGAGCATAACGGCGTATGACAATTCTGGTGCCCCAATCTGCCAGACGAGCGAGTATTCATTCTCGAAGCCGCAATACGTGAAACCAACGTCGAGGCCGAAGTCACAACCACCTGCGACACAGCCTCCGTTGGTATGTACTTATCAGAATGCGCAATATACTGATCCAAATGCTCCGTGTTATTGTCCACCTTTGCAACAGGGGCCAGTAACTCCCCCGCCGTATTGTGGTTACTAAGCCATACCTAGCAGATTGAGCTTATGAATCGCCAAAAGGGAATCTTCCACTTTAGAACGATCCTGATTGCCATCACGGCTATTGTATTGTTGGCGCTTGAGTTCGCACGGAGCGCAAACATCAACACACTGCTCGGAGGTCTGGAATTGGGAGGCCGGGATGAGCTGATGCGCCTGCGCGGAGTCCGCCCCACTTCGGGGGATATTGTGATCGTTGCGATTGACGACGACTCCTTCAACTGGACTGGCTATCAATGGCCGTGGCCGCGCTCCTACCTCGCCAAAATTGTGGACGAGATCAATGCGGGCGGCGCGCGGGTTGTGGGAGTGGATGTTTTGTTGACGGAGGCCGGACAAGATCCGGGCGGGGACGCGGCGCTGGCGCAGGCATTGAGCCAATCGCCCGCGTCCGTTTCGGATATGGAAATCCTCCGCCCGCGGCCGGATTTGATTTCGTTGAGCCTGCCCGTCCAGCCCATCCGCAGCGCGCTGAAAGCGATGGGCATCACCACCATTATTCAGGACAACGATGCCATTACGCGCAGCATACAGGCTTATGATTCTTTCCAGGGACAGGTATATTACAACTGGGCTTTCCAGACCGCGGCGCAATTCCTGAATATTGCCCCGCCGTCCAATCCCAATGCCTACAGCTTGACATTCAACGGCAAAACCGTACCTCTGCATAACGGCCTGCTGTTGGTCAACTTTAACGGCCCGGCTGGGACCTATCCAACTTATTCGGTGTATCAGGTTGCACTGGGCGATGTATTGAAGGAAAATCCAAACGCGTTCAAAGGCAAGATTGTTCTGATCGGCGCGACGACAATTACCCTGCACGATGTTTATGCAACGCCCTTTTCAGCCCGGCAGCCTATGCCAGGGGTGGAACTTGTCGCCAACGCGATTGATACGCTCATCACTGGGAATTACCTGACAGAGACGCCCCCATGGGTAAACCTGCTCATCATCCTTGCAATGGCCGCGGCGGCATGGTTTATCTCGCGCATCGAGCGACCCTCAGCGACCCTCGCGGTGATGGCAGCCGCCATGGTTCTTTATGCCGGCATCACTTACTTCGTTTTTGTCGCAAATGGATTGTATATCCCCATCGTCGCCCCGCAGATCATGTTGTTTCTGGGCGTGACCCTTCCAACTCTCGAACAATCCGTCACGCAGGAACTGGAAAAGCGCCGCGTCCGGAACCTGTTCAGCCGGTTCATTTCGCCTGAAATGGTGGATCAGCTCATTGCCACGCGCGATATCTATTCGCTCAACAAGCGGGCGAACTTGAGCATTCTCTTTTCCGATATCCGGGGCTTTACCACCCTTTCCGAAAAAATGTCGCCGGAAGAAGTGGTGTCGGTGCTGAACCCCTACCTCGAAGCCATGACGAAGGTCATCGAAAAATTTGGCGGGACGGTTGACAAATACGAAGGCGACGCCATCGTTGCTTTTTTCGGGGAACCCGTCATGCGCGAGGATCATGCGCTGCGCGCGGTCCGGACGGCGGTCGAAATGCGCTCCGCATTGGCAGATTTGCACAAGTTTTGGGAGAAGCAGGGAACCCCTCATCACATTGAAATCGGGATTGGAATCAATTCCGGCGAAGTCTTCGTCGGCTTGCTCGGCTCGGCGCAGCGCATCAACTACACCATCATCGGAGATAACGCCAACCTTGCTTCGCGCTTGCAGGATTTGACCAAAACCTATCAATGGCCGATCCTCATCAGCCAAAGCACGTATGAGCAGGTCAAAGATGAATTTGAGACTGAGTTCGCGGACTCGGTCACCGTCAAAGGCAGAAGCGAACCTGTCAACGTTTATAAGGTGCTTGGGACGCATTCGTAACGGGACCGTCCAATTGTTGTGTTCGCATTGGGGATTATCATCGAGCATATAAACGGAAATAATTCACTTGATTTCCAGGCTTTAATCGGTAGAATATTTCCAAAAAATTTGCGCTCATTCTTCGGAGAAATATGATACCGTTCCTCGTTTCCTTGTTCTTCGCGTTCGTCCCTGTTTTCCTGATGGCCGCGTTCGTGTACTGGCTCGACCGATACGAGAAGGAGCCGCTGATCCTTTTGGGCGCGACGTTCTTCTGGGGTGCAGTGGTTGCGGCAGGCGCGGCTTTTGTGATCAACACGGTTTTTGGCATCGGCATCTACGCGCTGACCGGGTCGGGAGACATCGCCGACCAGGCCACAGCGTCTTTGGTCGCCCCGTTTGTGGAGGAGGGACTAAAGGGTTTCGCGGTGCTGATCATCTTCCTCTTCTTCCGCAATGAATTTGATTCCATCCTCGACGGCATCATCTATGCCGCCATTGCGGCGCTCGGCTTTGCGGCCACGGAAAATGTCCTATACATCTACGGTCACGGCTACGTTGACGGCGGATGGAATGGATTATGGCAATTGGTCTTCATCCGCGACGTGGTCGTGGCGTGGCAGCATCCGTTCTTCACAGCATTCACGGGAATCGGGCTGGCCGTTGCACGCATGAACCGGAACATCCTCGTGAAGATCATCGCCGTCCCGACGGGTTACGGCTTTGCGGTGTTCGCCCATGCATTCCACAACAGCTTTGGCGATTTGATCGGCGGCATGAGCGGTCTTGTGCTGGGCAGTCTGGCAGACTGGTCAGGCTGGTTTATGATGGCGATTTTCATCATCATCATTATCGCCCGCGAACGCATGCTGATGAAAAGACAATTGATGGGAGAAGTCGCATCGGGTGTGATCTCGCAAGCGCAGTATCAACGGTCGCTGTCCCCGCTGACAATGAGCACCGCCCTCTTCACGGGCGGCTTTACCGCCGTCCGCTTTTATCAGACCTGCGGCGAACTGGCCCACAAAAAGGAACAATTGCAAAAGCTTGGCGAAGAAGGCGGCAATACTGCCATCGTTCAAACACTGCGAAATCGGTTGTTGATGCTGTCGCCGCACATCAAAGCGTAGGCACAAAAGATATCTTATGAACACTCTAAAGCGAACCGCGGATCAAGCTGCCATGAGAAAGCTGACATCCGCCAAACACAATTACGGCATGCTCTACGGTGCCGTCGCGGGATTGGCTTTTGCCTCCGCCGCGTGGGGCGTTGACGATTACATTTTGAGTCAGGCGCACGCGCTTTATCCCTGGCTAAAATTCATCGTTGGAGGCATTCTATGTGTGGGCGTGGGAGCGCTGGGCGGGAGACTCTCCGCTCAGTTTGAAAATATGTATGTCAAAATCCTAATTTGGCTGGCGCCTTTGGCCGCGTTCGCATGGCTCAGTCTGGCAATCCCTTTTACATTCGCGCCGCGCTTGATCGTATGGCTGAGGCCAGACATCCAGGGTTTGCTAAACTACGTGTACTACCCGGATTTCCAAGTTCGATTTGGACTGAGCCTGATTCTGGCATTGATCTTCGGTTTGATCGCGGGACTCATGCAGCCCATGCTGACCGAATCGGCGGTCTTCTCCAGTTCATCCGGCGGAAAACTGATCCCTTTGATCATTTGCGCTGTGCTGATGGGGCTTTCAGGAACCTGGGTTGACAGTTTCAATAACGAGCCTCTACGCAGCGCGGTCACCTCGATGAATGAAACCATTCAGTACGCGCTCGACCATCAGGGTCAAAGCGTAGACCCAAAGGTTGCAAGGCAAATGCACCTTTCCACAGTAAACAGCATCGCGGAGTTGATTGATCGTCCGCGGCACCTGGTTGTGAGCAGTTACGACAACACGCTGGGAGAAGTTCATTTGCTGGTGGAATTCGATCATACGCCAGTCAGCTGCGTGATTGTTTACGCACAGCCGACTTTTTGCGAGAAAGTGACTTCATCAGCTCCATGAGTCAAGGATGGGCAAACAAGACTTTATGATAGAATCTCTGCGCCCGCCCCTGTAGCTCAGCGGATAGAGCGTCGGCCTCCGGAGCCGGAAGCGAGAGTTCGAGTCTCTCCAGGGGCGCACCATGAACACCGCCTTCGGGCGGTTTTTGTTTTTCGAAGCCCGCTTGGATGGATGGATTACAATTGCCGCGTGCGTAAATATCTTTTCGTGACATTCATGCTGGTATTTTTGCTTTCTGCTTGCGGATTGACTCTCTCAGCATCTTCAAGCGGGACAGCCACACCGTTCATCATCACGGCGACGCTGCCTCCAACGCCCATTCCTCCGCCAACGCTGACGCCTGTGCTGCCAACACCATCACCGACGCTTGCACCCGTTACCGGCACAACGTCAACTCAATTGAATGTGCGCGGCGATCCATCAACATCCGGCGCGCTGTTGGGGATGATTGGCCCATTTGCAAAAGTTCAAATCGTTGGAAAAGACTCGAGCGGAAAATGGTACCAGATCATTTATCCGCAAGGCAAGGACGGCAAAGGCTGGATCATCGCGCAATACGTACAGGTTGATAACCCGACCGCGATCCCAACGATTGCAGACGCGGCAACGCCGTCGCCAACGGAAGCCCCTAACAGTCCCGCACCGAACGCAACCGGGACGATGCAAACCAACGAAACCGCCGCGCCGACAATCATCCCGCTGACGATCACGCCGACTTTGATTCCCGCGCCGCAGGATGGGGACTCAGCTCAGTCGCCCGCTGTCAATGTTACGTTTTCGCCATCCGGCACACGTTCGCTGATCTATTCCAGCGATGTCTCCGCGCCGCAGGGCGATGCGGAGGATTGGATTCAGTTCACACCTTATGGCACAAGTGTAATTATCAATTTGACTTGCACCGGCAGTGGAATATTGAACGTGAGCCTGCAGCAGAATGGCACACCAGTTCAAAGCTGGAATGGAGCGTTATGCGGTGCGACTCAACAAGTCAATGTTTCAGCGGGCCAGGCCTATTTGATGAGCCTGTCTGCTGAAACAGGCAGCGGGCAATTGGAATACATCCATTACACGTTGAGTGTCGCCACGCCACCCTAACTTTTGAAGAAGGTGTTTCTTTCAAAGATGCAGCCGCGCCACAAAATATAAAATCGGTTTTCGTCAAGTCACCCATCTTTCCCTTTCGCTCTCAACGGAAGGGAAATTTTTTATCTCACCCAAACATGACTTTATGGCTATTCCACTGCGGCAATCCCAAATATAGAATATTCAGAGTAATTAACTCAACAATGAGGAGAAGCAAAAAATGAAAACCGGGAATTTAATGCGTTTTGCCTGGGCCCTGCTAATGCTCTTTCTGGCAATCGTGGCCTGCACGGGGACGAACACTCCCACGCCAGCGCCAACATTAGCTCCGGCTGCAGTAACCAGCATTCCCCCTTCGGCGGTACCGATATCGGTCAATCAGGGCGTTTCGCCTGTTGCCCTGCCATCCCAGCGACTCGACCAGGCTGGCGATATGGATTCATCGGACATGGCAACAGCCAGGAGAGTTTCAGGCGGAGACACTTTCATTCAGGATCTTTATGAGCGTCCCTTCAACGCCAACACGATGGACACGTATTTCCCTTACATTGATATTGTCAACACGCAAGGTTTCAAGGATGACACATGGGGCTACGCTACGATCACACTGGCTGGAGCCGACAAGAGCGGTCATCTCTCCGCAGAGTACGCCGTCGAACTGGACCTGAACAAGGATGGCCGGGGCGACTGGCTGATCCGCGCTTCCAATCCTTCGTCCACAACCTGGACAACACAGGGCGTTCAGGCCTGGAAGGATTCCGATGGCGACGTCGGCGGAACAATTCCCGTTGTGGCTGACAGTAATCCCAGTAGCGGTGACGGCTATGAGACGCTGGTTTTCGATCAGGGTAAAGGCGATCTGGTTGACGGCGCGTGGGCGCGTGTTGATCCCAACGACCCAAATACTGTACAAATTGCATTCAAACTTTCCATGCTGGGCAATCCAAAATCGTATGCAATGGGTGCTTGGGCAGGAGCCAATATCGATCCAAGTCAGTTTGACTTCAACGACCACATGACCCATGTCCAAGCGGGTGACCCTAATACCGGCTATCCAACCTATCCGATAAAGGCTTTAGCTGAGATTGATAATACCTGCCGTCTGGCGATTGGATTTGTCCCAACCAACTATGTGCCCGGCTTATGCAAGGTTGTTATACCCAAGGGGCAACCCGCTCCTCCGGGAGTGATCGTGCCAACTCCATTATGCGGAGGGAAAACCTGTCCTTACGGCATAGACCCGAAAACCTGTATATGTATTCCGGGCTAACGAATCAGGCGAGCAGAAATTGCTCGCCTTTATTTTTTTTGATTGACATTGTGGAGAATTGTACAAAATCAGTTTTTATGGTAGATTTATAAATAAATCCAGTAAAGGCGAGGGCAGATCAAAATGAATGCAGATAAAATTCCGGATATCATTATCGGCCGCCTGCCAATCTATTTGCGGGCACTGCAGCGCATGTCCGAAAAAGGCATGAAGACCACCTCATCCCAGGAGCTGGGCGAACACGTGGGCATTTCCGCAGCGCAGATCCGCAAGGACATTTCCCAGTTTGGAGAATTCGGCAAGCAGGGAACTGGTTATTCGATTCCCTTCCTGATGGACAAACTGCGCGAAATCCTGAACGTTAACAAGATGTGGGATGTAGCCGTTGTGGGCGCCGGGGACATGGGTCATGCTCTGGCGCGTTATCAAGGCTTCAAAAACCGCGGCTTCCAGGTCGTCATGGTCTTCGATAACGATGCGTCCAAGATTGGGCAAAAGGTTGGGGACTTTGTAGTCGAAGATACGAACAAAATGGTGGAACGCATCCACGCCGCGAAGATCAAAATGGCGATGATCACTGTCCCGGCTTCTGCCGCACAGGCCGTCGCCGACAGATTAGTGCAGGCGGGTGTAAAAGCCATTCTCAATTACGCCCCCGTCAGCATCAACGTGCCAAATGATGTGCATGTCCAGCATATTGATCCATCCACCCACCTGCAAAGAATGACTTATTATCTGGACTAGAAAAAAGCGCAAATCAAAAGGCGACCGGTCCCGGTCGCCTTTTCTTTTATACCTGCGGCAGATTACGCCGCAAAATATTCATCATTCCCAATCCGCGGATCGAACCTTCGACCACACACGTCATCGGATTGTCCACCAGATAAGCGGGAATGCCCAGAGTTTTGGTCAGCAATTTGTCAATGCCGCGCAGCAACGCTCCGCCGCCGCACAAAGCCACGCCGCGGTCAATGATATCTGCGACAAGTTCCGGCGGCGTTTTTTCAAGAACCTTGCGACAGGTTTCCGTAACTTCCTTGAGCGGTTCCTGCAGCGCTTCGACGATTTCGCCTGTGGTCAGCGTGACGGGGCGCGGCAAACCCGTGACCTGATCCTGTCCCTGCACTTCCATGCTGTTCTCGGTCTCTTGAGGAACGGCCGCACCAATCTTGACTTTGAGCTGTTCTGCCGTTGCCTGACCAATGATCACACCATATTTGCGGCGGACGTAACTCACAATGGCATCATCAAGATCGAGTCCGCCTTTCCGAAGCGTATCGGCAGCAACAATTCCATACATCGCCATGACCGCGGCTTCGGTGCAGCCGCCGCCAAGACAGATGACCATATTTCCCGAGGGCGAAGCAATGGGCAGGTCAATCCCAAGAGCCGCCGCCAACGATTGCTGGATCAAGGACGCTTCGCGCGAACCCGCTTCCATCACGGCCTCATAGACTGCGCGTCGTTCCACACTGGTAACACCGTATGGCACCGAGATCATCACGCGCGGGCGAAAGACGCGCAGTGATCCGCTCACACGCTGAAGCAGATAGGAAAGCAAAGTTTCGGTGATTTCGTAATCGGCGATGACGCCGTGCCGTAGCGGGCGCGCCACTTCGATATTATCCGGGACACGCCCGTACATATCGCGCGCCTCGTTTCCCGCCGCCACCATCTTTTGCTCATTAACTTCAATCGCAACGATTGTTGGTTCCTGCATCAGCACTTGTGTGCTGTCTGCAAGGCGGGTGAATATGGTCCCCAAATCAATGCCCAGATCTTTTGAGAATACAGCCACGGATTAAGTTCCCGGAAAGTGATTCTCACCCTTGCGGTAACGTCGCGCCACGTCAATACGCAGGTTGGACCGGCGCAATGCGGCTTCGACAACCAGAAGCGTATCGGGACTTTTGGGCGCGCCTTTGGCAAGCGCTTCCTCGGCGCGCTTCTTTGCAAGCTGGGCGCGCTCCACATCAATCTCTTCGACATTCTCAGCCGCATCAGCCAGGATCGTTACAATATCAGGCTGGACTTCGGCCACGCCGCCTGACACAGCGTAAATATCTTCCTTGCCGCCGCGGCGCACCTTGACAACGCCGTATTTCAGCGTGGTCAAAACCGGAGCGTGATGAGGCAGGACACCCATCTCACCGCCCGCACCCGGCAGGACGACAATATCAACATCGCCCTGGAATACAGTCCGGTCCTGGGAGACAATCTCACAACGAATAGGCATGATATTTCATCCGAGTCACGACAATCAAATCCACGATAACACTAAGAGGTTCTTGCCAGCTTTTCCGCATTCGCACGAACATCATCAATCGTCCCGGCCATCATGAAGGCTTGCTCGGGAAGGTCATCGCATTTGCCATCCAAGATTTCACGGAAGCCTGCGACAGTATCCTTGAGCGGAACATATCGTCCGGGAATGCCTGTGAAACGTTCCGCGACAAAGAACGGCTGCGAGAAGAAACGTTCGATCTTGCGAGCGCGCGCTACAATCAGTTTATCATCTTCGCTCAATTCGTCAATACCAAGAATGTTAATGATGTCCTGCAAATCCTTATAGCGCTGTAAAAAGCGCTGAACTTCGCGGGCAGTGTTGTAATGATCCACGCCGACGATGTTCGGATCGAGAATGCGTGAGGTCGAAGCCAGCGGATCAACCGCGGGATAAATGCCTTTTTCCACGATGGAACGCTCGAGGGCAATCGTCGCGTCGAGGTGCGTGAACGTTGCCACCGGAGCGGGATCCGAATAATCATCCGCGGGAACGTAAACGGCCTGCATCGAAGTGATCGAGCCAGTGCGCGTTGACGTGATGCGTTCCTGAAGTTCGCCCATCTCCGTCGCAAGAGTCGGCTGATAGCCCACCGCGGACGGCATGCGTCCGAGCAGAGCCGATACTTCAGAACCCGACATCGAGAAGCGGAAGATGTTATCAATGAAGAGCAAAACGTCGCGGCCTTGATCGCGGAAATATTCCGCCATCGAAAGCGCTGAAAGCGCCACGCGCAGACGCACTCCTGGCGGTTCGTTCATCTGTCCATAAACCATCACGGTATCTTTCATAACACCGGACTCGAGCATTTCGCGATAAAGCTGCGTGCCTTCACGCGTGCGCTCACCCACGCCAGCAAACACCGAGTTGCCTTCGTGTTCGGTCGCGACCGAACGAATGAGTTCCATGATGATGACGGTCTTGCCCGTGCCTGCTCCGCCAAAGATGCCGGTCTTGCCGCCTTTTGTGAACGGAGCAATTAGATCAATGACTTTGACGCCGGTCTCGAACACTTCCACACGCGTGGACTGTTCCGAGAACAGCGGCGCGGGACGATGGATTGGATAACGCATTGCTGCATCAACAGCACCATTGTTATCAACGGGCTTGCCCAGCACATTGAAGATGCGTCCGAGAGTGGCCGGACCAACTGGAACCATAATAGGCGCGCCGGTCGCAGTCGCGGGAAGTCCGCGTTGCAGACCATCGGTCGAGTCCATCGAAACAGTGCGGATCATGTTGTTGCCCATGTGCTTCTGGACTTCAAGGATCAGTGCATCTTTTCCCGGACGTTTAACTTCAATTGCTTCGTAAAGCTGGGGGATGTCACCTTCCGGAAATTCCACATCCACCACACCACCAAGAATTTGTACGACTCGGCCTGTTGCTTTTGCCATGAATTCCTCCGATTATTTCGCGGCAAGCGCTTCCGCGCCGCCCACAATATCCAGAATATCGTTTGTGATCGTCTGTTGACGCATCTTGTTGTATTGCAGCTGATAAGCCGTGGCGAGTTCTTTTGCGTTGTCCGTGGCGTTGTGCATGGCTATCATGCGCGCCGCATGCTCGCTGGCCTGTGATTCGAGAATGGCTTGATATACCTGCAGAGCCGTGAAGCGCGGGATGATTTCATCCAATATTTCACGCTGGTCCGGCTCATATTCGTACGCGGCGGACGGACCGCTGTGCTGTTCATAATCCATCACGCGTCCTTCGCCGCTTTTGATCTCCAATGGCAGAAGTTTTTTCACGGTCGCCATCTGGCGGCTCATATTGATGAAATCGGTATAAAGCAAAAAAACTTCATCCACTTCACCTTTGCGGAATTCGTCCACGGCCAAACGGCCAATTGCGGATACATCTGCAAACGAAGGCGCGGCGGGAAGATTGCTGAAATCCGCGAGCAAATCCTTGTGGCGGCGGATGAGCAGGTCGCGGCCCTTGCGTCCCACCGCAATGTATTTCACCGGAACGGAGTAATGATCGAATTGCTGGGCAACGTAGCGAATGACGTTTGTGTTGTATGCGCCAGCCAAGCCGCGGTCACCTGTGATGACGACAACGAGAGCCGCTTTGGGACTGGGGCGCATCGTCAATAACGGATGC
The DNA here is from genome assembly GCA_021824575.1 of Chloroflexota bacterium. Lineage (GTDB taxonomy): Bacteria > Chloroflexota > Anaerolineae > Anaerolineales > Villigracilaceae > Fen-1038. The sequence goes on along the minus strand of JAKAKJ010000055.1, from coordinate 18,665 downwards.
AGGCTTTGGCGCCCGGGTTGAGCAGCGACGTGAGTCAGCACCTGCCAGGCTTTGGTCGCGTACGAACGCGTCGCCGTCACAGCCTGAACCGCCTTGCGAACCTTGGATGCGCTGACTGCCTCCAAGGCGCGCGTCACCTGCGATATGTTTTTTACACTTTTGATGCGTAACCGCATCTCACGCGCAGATGCCATCGCTTACGCCTTCCACGTGTTGCGGAATGTTTCGAGCGCCGTCATCAATTTCTTGCGATTGTCGTCCGTGATGGTTTTCTTTTCGTCAACCTCCCGGCCAATTTCAGGGTATGACGATTCCATGTATTTTAGAAGATCGGTCTGCCATTTCGCCATCTGCTCAACCGGCACGGCGTCGGCAAAACCATTCGTGCCCGCAAACATAACCAGAACCTGATCCACAAGAGACATCGGCTCGTATTGCGGCTGCTTGAGAATTTCCTGCATGCGCTGGCCGCGTCCAAGCTGCTGCTGTGTGGCTTTATCGAGATCGGACGCCATCAAAGCAAAGGCGGCCAATTCGCGATAGGCAGCCATATCGAGGCGCAGACGTCCAGCCACCTGCTTCATTGCTTTGGTCTGAGCATCGCCGCCCACACGCGAAACGGAAATACCGACGTTGACTGCCGGCCGGATACCGGCATTGAACAAGTTCGACTCAAGGTAGATTTGACCGTCGGTGATCGAAATCACATTGGTTGGAACATACGCGGAAACATCACCGAGCAATGTTTCGATAATTGGAAGCGCGGTGAGTGATCCGCCCGTGCCTTTAATTTTTACAATTTTATGATCGTCGGGATTGTTTAACTTCTTGCGCGCTTCTTCGGCTTGATCCTTTGAAACCGGACCCGTATAAACTTTTCCATCCACAGAGTCTTTTTCTCCCGCAAACGAACCGCTGAAATCTTTCTTCACGATGACATATTGGTTTGCGAGGCGCGCCGCGCGTTCGAGCAGGCGCGAGTGGAGATAGAACACGTCACCGGGATACGCTTCGCGTCCAGGCGGACGGCGCAGGAGCAATGAAACCTGACGATACGCCCACGCATGTTTGGAAAGATCATCGTAAATCACAAGCGCGTCGCGTCCGGTTTCCAAAAACTCTTCGCCGATGGCACAGCCGGAGTAAGGTGCAATGTATTGAAGAGCGGCTGACTCATCTGCCGAGGCGACCACGACAATCGTGTGTTCCATCGCGCCGTAACGTTCGAGTGTGCCGACGGTGCGGGCAATGGCGGCTTTCTTCTGTCCAATCGCCACGTAAATGCAAATCAGGTCCTTGCCTCTCTGATTGATGATTGTGTCAATCGCAATGGCAGTCTTTCCGGTTTGACGGTCGCCAATGATGAGTTCGCGCTGACCACGTCCGATGGGGATCATCGCGTCGATGGATTTGATTCCAGTCTGAACCGGAGTATCCACATCCTGGCGTGCAATTACGCCCGGCGCGATGCGCTCGATTGGACGATAACCAGTCGTCGCAATCGGGCCTTTGCCGTCAACCGGCTCACCCAGCGCGTTGACTACGCGCCCGATCAAAGCGTCACCCACGGGAACCGAAGCGATGCGGCCCGTGCCGCGCACAATCATGCCTTCGGTGATTTCGGAATAATCACCCATGACGATCACACCGACGCTGTCCTTCTCAAGGTTGAACGCGGTTCCCATCACACCGTTCGAAAATTGCACCAGTTCCTGAGCCTGCACATTGGCCAGACCTTGAACACGAGCAATTCCATCCCCGGCCTCGATCACCGTCCCGATGTCACTGACGCCGATTTGCGGTTCATAACTTTGAATTTGTTTTTGCAAATCAGCGGCGATCTGTTTGATTACATCCGTCATGTCGCCTCCACAGCCAATCCTTCAAAATTCAGGCCGGAGATTTCCGGCCTTTATTCGTCTTTCACGTACAAGAACCCGGATAATTGTTTTATCCGGGCGTCTGTGTAATTGGTTACAAGCGGGGCAATGATACCTGAAAGGACATGTCTTGTCCAGTTACATCCATCGCAATGATGGTGACGAATGTAAATGGACACCCATGCTGAGAAACGACTAAATTTCCTCTTGCAATCTGTGGGCATTGTTATATACTAACTTTCTGATATTTTCCTTGAAGGAGCCGTGCAATGAATACAATGAAGGAGCCTGGCGCAGACCAGCCTCCCAGTCACCGCACGAAACGTTACTGGCGTGTCGCTGTGCTGGCAAACATCAAAGATGAAAACCAGCCTTTGCCTCCGGGGGTGCCTCCCGATGCATACGCGGATTTCGACCATATCGAAACAATCGAACATATCCGCAAAGCAATAGAAAGCGATGGGCACGAAACTGCATTTTTGCTGGCCGACGAAAATCTTCCCTTTTGTCTTCGAGAATACAAACCTGATATTTGCTTTAATATCGCCGAGGGATTAGGCGGCGACGCGCGTGAAGCGCAGATTCCCGCGTTGCTCGAGATGATGCGGATTCCATACACCGGCTCGCGCGTGCTGACAAACGGAATCTCGCTCGATAAGACGCTCACCAAACGCATCTGGCGCGACCGACGTTTGCCGGTGGCGCCGTTCCAGGAATTCATCGTTGGCGATGAATCACTGCGGCCTGAATTGAACTATCCGCTGTTCGTCAAACCCGCGCGCGAGGGGACAGGCATGGGCGTGGACTTGAAGGCCGTCGTCAGGAATGAAAAGGAATTACGCGAACGCGTCAAATGGGTGATCGAGAAGTACAGCCAGCCCGCGCTGGTCGAGACATTTCTTCCCGGACGCGAGTTCACGGTAGGCATCATGGGCCGCCCGGATGTCAAACTTTACAGCCGCCATCCCGAGTGGTATGACAAGGATGGCTTCCACCGTTTTCCCATCCTCGAGTTGGACAGCAGCCGCTCCGTCACGCCAAATATTTACAGCCAGGCTGCAAAATCGAAAAGCGTTGGCGAGGAAGGTGCTCCAGGTTACTTCTGCCCTGCAAACATCGAACCTGAACTTACCAGGAAACTCCAGTATCTTGCATGGCGCGCTCACATCCTGCTTTACGCGTTGGATATCTCACGAACGGATATCCGTCTCGATGCCGAAGGCAATCCGCGCCTATTGGAAATCAACACATTACCCGGACTGACACCGGGCTACAGTGATCTATGCCTGCAAGCCAGTGCGGAAGGCATTGCTTATAACGATCTGATCCTTGAGATTCTTTACATGGGTGCGAGCCGCTGGGGAATGTTGGAGCCGCGCGAAATCCCAGCCGAAGCGAAGAAAAGGTAAGGTCCAAAGACGCACTCTCGATGAGCGCATCCTTCATTTTTATTCTGGTATAATTCGCCCGCTCTGATGGCGTAGCTGTAAATGGAGAGGTCGCGTAGTCTGGTTTAGCGCGCACGCCTGGAGAGCGTGTTTCCCGAAAGGGAACGCGGGTTCAAATCCCGCCCTCTCCGCTAGAATGGCGGATATGTCCGCCTCAAGAACGCTCCTCGCAAGGGAGCGTTTTTCTTTTGGGAACACGCGTCCCCATTGAGGGGATGATATTCAAATCCTGCCCGCATAGAAAACATCCCAAACAGTTGGGGCGTTTTTGTTTTATGACTTGATATTTTGATTTTGGGACGGCAATTCAAAACAAGCGACAAGCTGAAGCGCGAATTCTGCAAAGAAACTTCGCATTCTTCGCACCTTTGCGGCAGTACCCTTTCAATTGTACTCATATCAAAGCCTACACAGTGTCTATATAATCTTTTAACAGTTGAATTACTCCATCTTGATAGACTACTCATTGAAATAATTCAATCAAGAAAGGGAATTCCCATGGCATCCAGCAAGAAGACCTCCGGGTTCTTTTCCAGTATCGGATCGAATATCAAAGCAATCCCCGCATTGCTCAAAGATTCCAAAAAGAGATGGCGCGTGATCATTCCAGCCATTGTTGTGATAGCGGCCGTCGGCGGGTTGATTTATTATGAATCTTTTTATCTTCCGTCAAAGAAAACAGCGTCGAGTCAAGCCACTCTTCAAACAACCGTGGCGAGGCGCGGCGATATCACCCTCAGTGCAAGCGGCACCGGGACTTTGCAGGCAGCCCAAACCGCGAATCTTGGATTCGAGGGAGTCGGCTCTTCGAACAGTGCCACCCTGTCGAAGTTAAATGTAATTGTCGGTGATAAAGTCAAAGCCGGGGAAGTACTCGCCGAAATTGATGACAGCACACAACAAACCGCCCTGCAACAGGCCCAGCAGGCCCTGGCAAATCTCACATCCCCGGCGGCCATTGCCACCGCGCAACAGGCAGTCGCTACCGACACAACAAATGTACTCAATGCCAAACTTACCCTGATGAATCTCATTAGTCCGGCTGTATTTACATCAGAGCTACAAGTGGCAGCGGACCAACAAGCTCTCGATGCGGCCAAAGCAGCGGGCGGCTCGTCGCCGACTGCAGACCAGCAAAAAGCCATTGACGCTGCTCAAGCAAAGCTCCAGACCGACCAAGGCATCCTGGCTGGGAATCAGGTTTGGTACGTCAAGAACTATGTTCCAAATAACTTTACGGTCATGCAACGCAACGGGAATTCCGTGACGAAGGCCATACAGGCTCCGACAGATGCGGAAATTGCTGCAGCACGCGCTGCTTATGCGGCCGCGCAGGCCACACTGCAGGAAGATCAATGGTATCTGGATGCGTTGCAGGGCCAGGACATTCCCGCCAATGCCACCGGAACCAATTTGACCGCCCTGCTAAAAGCTAAATCCGACCTGCAGACAGCTCAAACGAATGTGGGCAGCGCGCAGATCGTGGCGCCCTTTGATGGTGTGGTTACAGCGGTGAACGCGCAAATTGGCGATACAGTCGGCAACAGCACCATTATTACAATAGCGGATGAGAGCAAGTTATATCTTCAAACTTACGTGGACGAATCAGACTACGCTTTGTTCAAAGTCGGCAATCCAGTGAACGTAGTTTTCAGCGCGCTTCCCAACCAAACCTTCACCGGAAAAGTTGTGCAGGTTAGCCCGGCTCTCTACACCAGTTCGGGACAATCTGCTGTAAGCGGCCTGGTTCAGCTTGATCCCACCAATGCTAATTTGTTGATCGGCATGGACGCCACTGTGACAGTCATCGGCGGGCAGGCACAGAATGCGGTGATCATCCCAATTTCCGCGCTGCACGAGTATGCGCCCAACCAATATGCCGTCTTCGTCGATCGAAGCGGACAACTGAGTGTAACCTTTGTTCAGGTTGGCTTGCAGGATTTGGTGAATGCGGAAATCAAATCCGGATTGCAGCCGGGCGAAGTTGTCAGCACCGGGCTGGTGGGAACGAAATCGCAATGAGTGACAAGACCATTATCGAAACTATGGACCTTACCAAGGTCTACGGCATGGGTGATGCCGAAGTCCGGGCGCTGGATGGTGTCAGCCTGAGAATTGAGCCTGGAGAGTTCGTAGCGATCATGGGCCCATCCGGTTCAGGGAAAAGCACGCTCATGCACATCCTGGGCTGTCTCTCCCGTCCGACATCCGGTCAATACATACTCGATGGAGAGGATGTGAGCAATCTGGATAACAAGCAATTGGCGTTCATCCGAAACCGCAAGATCGGCTTTGTATTTCAAGCCTATAACTTATTGAGCCGCACGAGCGCTTTGCGAAATGTCATGTTACCGCTTATTTATGATCGGGAGAATACCAAGACGCCGGCCGAAAGTGAGGCAGTGGCGCGCGGACTTCTCGAACGGGTCGGATTGGGCACGCGTCTGGATCACGAGCCGCAGGAATTGTCCGGAGGCCAGCAGCAGCGCGTTGCCGTGGCGCGCGCGCTGGTCAATAACCCAGTCCTGCTGATTGGCGATGAGCCAACCGGCAACCTCGACAGTCATTCCGGAACGGAGATACTCGATCTGTTTCACGAAATCCATAATCAAGGATCAACGATTGTGATCGTTACACACGACCCAAAGATCGCCGCCCACGCGCAACGAACCATCGAACTACAGGATGGGAGGATCGCCAAAGTCACACAAAACGGCAAAGGCGATCATTCGGCGAAAGGATGAACCAATGAAATTATCTGAAGTCTTCCGATTCGCCTGGGAAGCCTTGACCAAGAACAAAATCCGGTCGCTCCTGACCACATTGGGAATCATTATCGGTGTGTCGGCAGTGATCATGGTGGTTTCGATCAGCGCCGGGACAGAAGCCACCATCAGCGACCAGATCACCAGCCTCGGCTCGGACTTGATCTTTATCACGCCAAACTTCGACCGCGGCGGCGCCCAAAGCTTTACTCCCAACAATCGAGGCGGGCTGGTCTTTACCGATGCCGCGGCGATTGACCAGCAGGTTCCCGGCGTACTCGGCGTAACCGTGGAACAAGGCTCGACCCAAAATGTCACCGGTAATGGCGTGACCTTGACCAGCGTGGACATCCTCGGAACAACGCCCGACTTCCCCACCGTTCGAAGTATGACCATAACCAACGGGAATTTCTTTACGGATCAGGCCGTAAACGATAAACAAAGAGTCGCAGTGCTGGGATCGAGCATTGCCCAGCAGCTCTTTGGAAATTCCGATCCGGTTGGGCAATATGTAACCGTCGGCAATACGCAGTTGATCGTCATTGGCGTGTTTGGGCCGCGCGGCTCAGTCGGCGGCGTGGATTACGATTCCCGCGTTTACATGCCCATCACCGTGGTCTTCGAAAAATTCACGCCCTCGCAGTTTGCGCGTTTCCTGGGCGACAGGGTCCGATTGATTTATGTAAAGGTTGATCCGAAATATACGCTCAGCGATGTCATCCTCCAGATTCAATTGCTGCTCTACAAACGGCATGGAGTCACTGCCAGCAATCCTGATTTCACCATCACGACCCAGCAGGACATTATCAGCACGCAGGAATCCACAACGGCCGCGTTCCGTTCGCTGCTGGCATGGGTCGCCGGCGTATCGCTGCTCGTCGGCGGAATTGGCATCATGAACATCATGCTGGTCAGCGTCACGGAACGAACTCATGAGATTGGCATCCGCCAGTCCATCGGCGCAACGACCGACGATATTCGCATCCAGTTCCTGGCAGAAGCGCTGTTGTTGAGCATCATCGGAGGCTTGATCGGCTTGGTTGTAGGTGTAGTTGGTTCTGTATTATTCGGCAGCATTAGCGGAATGCGTACCGTGATCGTACCAAGCTCCATCTTTCTGGCATTTGGATCATCCGCGATCGTTGGAATTTTCTTTGGCTTCTACCCGGCCAATCGCGCCGCGCAGTTGGATCCAATTGAAGCGCTGCGTTATGAGTAATTGAAATCAGTCCGACTCTCGAAGGAGAAAAAATGAGAAGGAAAACACTTGGCATCACCCTAATTGTTGTTTTGGCAATGATCTTAACGGCTTGCGGAGCCACAACCAACGGATCCGGCTTCACCGCATCGAATCAGAGCGGTGGTTCCGCCCGCACCGCCGCCCTCACTCCCACCACCATGCTGGCGATTGGCACATTCAAACTGGAAGGCACCCCGCAAGCTGTGAACGCGGCTGAAGCCGCAAAATTGATCCCCCTCTGGCAATTGATGAATCAATTGGAAACCAGCAGTTCAACCGCACCACAGGAAGTGACGGCCACTGTCAACGCGATTCAAGCCGCGATGACTCCCGCGCAGGTACAGGCGATTCAAGGGATGCAAATTTCACAGCGGGACGTTTTCACCGTTCTGCAGCAATCCGGCGCGTTCCCATCGGGATTCGGCGGAGGCGGTGCGGGTCAAAACGGCGGATTCACCCGTTCTGGAAACGGCGGAAACTTCGGCGGCGGTAATCGAGGCGGAGGCGGCGGTGGCCTTGGCTTCTTGTTCGGCGGCGGTCCGGGCGGCGCTGCTCGTACGCCAGGCGCCAATGGCGCCGCGGCCAACAGCGGTGCCGGGGCGAGCGGCGGCGGTATCGGAAGCTTTAACTCAACGCTGATCTTGCAGCTTGTGAAGCTTCTTCAATCGAAGGTACAGCCGGGATAACGCGAATCAATAATGATTCGAATGTAAGAGCGTTTTATACTAGGGCTGCATGGACCGGATGAAGAATGAGCAATGAACACAATAAAAACAGTAATGGTTGTTGACGATGAAAAGCGTTTGGTCTCCCTGGTCGAGAGTTATCTCGCCCAGGAAGGCTTTCGCGTGATCACGGCCTTCAACGGCCGCGAGGCCCTGAACAACGCGCACAAGGAAGAACCAGACCTCATCATCCTGGATATTATGATGCCTGAGATGGATGGCTATGAATTTTTGGAGACGTATCGAAAAGATCACAAGACTCCAATTATTCTGTTGACTGCGCGTGTTGAAGAGGAGGACCATGTGATCGGCCTGGACCTCGGAGCGGATGACTACGTCACCAAGCCCTTCCGTCCCCGCGAGCTGATGGCGCGCGTCCGCGCAGTGTTGCGCCGCGCCGGCGAATTGGAACCGGCAGCCAAAGTTCTTTCCGTTTCCGATATCACCCTCGACCGCGAAAGCCGCTCTGTAAAAGTGGACCAGCACTACGTGGATTTGACGCCGTCGGAATTTGATCTGCTGGCCGCCCTGATGTCCGCGCCGGGACGCGTCTTCTCGCGCCTCGACCTGCTCGACATCGTTCAGGGCGTCCGCTACGAAGGTTATCAGCGCACGATAGACTTGCACATCAAGAACCTGCGCGCAAAGATCGAACCTGAACCGCGCTCGCCGCGTTACATCGAGACAGTCTATGGCGTTGGCTACCGGTTCGCGAGAGAAAATTCATCATGACGCGATCCATCACCTTTAAACTAATCCTGGCTTTTATCAGTATCAGTGCAATCAGCACCGCGCTGGTTGTGGTGTTCACACGCTGGAGAAGCGGCGAGGAATTCCGTTCCTTCATAATTGATCAAAACCGCCCCAGCATGGTGACGGCCTTTTCAGATTATTACCTGCAGCATGGTTCGTGGGATGGTGTTTCCGACGCCAATCTGCCTGTGCAGCAACCGCCGCCGCCCAATCCGCACACGTTCGAGCAGGGTGCATTCACGCTCGTGGATAATAACGGCCAAATCGTGCTGGCGGGCGTGGGTTATCAAATGGGCCAGAATATACCTCCGAATGAACTCGCAGGCGGCATTCCAATCCAGGTGAACAATAAAACAGTCGGAACGCTCCTGATCAATCGAACCGCGTTCCGCATCAATACATTGGGGTCAAATTTCCTGAACCGGATCAACTTGCAAACTCTGCTGGGCGGGCTGACAGCCATCGTCATCGCGCTTGTTCTGGCAATCATTTTGTCACGGTCTTTCACGCGTCCCATCCGCGAACTAACAGCGGCCACGCAAGTTACATCACAAGGCAGCCTGCCGCAGCAAGTCCCAGTCCGCTCACGCGATGAATTAGGCCAACTGGCCACATCTTTCAACCGCATGAGCGCGGACCTGGCGCGCTCGTTGAACCTTCGCCGTCAAATGACCGCGGACATCGCGCATGAATTGCGTACACCGCTCAGCGTCATTCTCGGCCATGCCGAGGCCGTTCATGATGGTGTTCTTCCCGCTTCGCCTGAAACGTTTGAAATTGTCCGCGAAGAGGCCGAACGCCTCGAGCATTTGGTGGATGACTTGCGAACGCTGTCCATGGCTGACGCCGGCGAACTCAAATTGGCGATCCGGCCTTACCCGCCCGAAAAGCTTTTGAATGACGCACAGAAAATCTTTGCTCATCAGGCCAGCCAAAAGAATATCACACTCAACATGAAGATCGAGCCGAAGCTGCCTGAAATCGAGGTGGACCCGGAGCGCATGAAACAGGTGTTTGGAAATATCATTGACAATGCTCTGCGTTACACGCCGGAAAACGGAAATATCCTTTTGTCGGCAAATGTTGTTGATCACAGCGTTGAAATGAAAGTCCAGGATAGCGGCCCGGGTGTCGAGGCTGCAGACCTGGATCGAATCTTCGAACGCTTCTACCGGACCGAATCCTCCCGCGCACGCGATAAGGGCGGCTCTGGCCTCGGCTTTGCCATTGCCAAATCCATCGTCGAAAAACACGATGGGAAAATTTGGGCCGAGAGCAAATCGGGCGAGGGCTTGACGATCATTGTTCAAATCCCAATTCATCAGGCGTGATTTTCCAGCGCACTCCGGCTTATTAACGAGATAGTCCCCGTCAATTCGGCGGGGACTATGGTATTGTGTCACAAAACCGTTTATGGATTCAAACTGATGATGTACGCGATCACATCTGCAATCTGTTGCTGCGTCAGCGCGTTCTTATCGCCCCACGCAGGCATCGAGAACGTTGGGCCGGGGCCCGCCGGCGTGGAACCATGCTGAATGAACAGATCGAGATTTGTTACGAAGGTCAGATGATCTGAACTCTTCAATGCCGGGTTGATCGGGTTCAACGCCGGGATCGTCCCAGCATCCGAGCCGGGGTTCGGATTTCCGCCTTTGCCCGCCGTGTTATGACATGGCACACAATTCTGGGCAAATATCTGCGCGCCCGAATTCGCATCGCCGGTCAGATTGACCGCATCGCCTGGCCCACCGGGATTGGATGGGCGCGGCACGCCCGAAGATGCAGGCGCAGCTGCGGTGAGTGTAGCTGTAGCGGCAGGTGCTGTCGTCGGTGCGGAAGCCGCCGGCGTTGTGGTCCCCGAAGCGCTGGATGGTGCTTCTGTTGCTGAGGGTGAAACAGGATTCAAACTGATAATGTAAGCAATCACATCTGCGATTTGCTGCTGTGTCAACTTTCCGGAGTCGCCCCAGGCTGGCATGGAGAACGTTGGGCTGGGACCAGATGGCGTTGATCCATGTTGAACGAACAAATCTATATTGAACGCGAAAGTCTTATAGTCCGAACTGACCATGGTTTGGTCAATCGGATTCAGCGGCGGGATGGTTCCATCATCCGAACCGGGATTGGGAACTCCGCCTGTGCCTTCTGTATTATGACAAGACACGCAATTTTGAGAGAAAATCTGCGCGCCGGAAGTTGGGTTGCCTGTCAGGTTGATTGCATCACCGGGACCGCCGGGATTCGATGGGCGCGCAATGTCCACGCCGCCGATTGGCGTCGGCGCTTCCGTTGCAGATGCGGCCGTCGTCGAAACAGGATTTAGACTAATGATATATGAGATCACATCTGCAATCTGCTGTGGCGTGAGCTTTTTCAAATCGCCCCAGGCAGGCATGGAGAACGTCGGGTTGACGCCTTCGGGTCGCGAACCATGCTCTACGAACAAGTCAATGTTCGTGGCAAACGTTTTGTAGTCGGCATTTGCGATGGTTGGGTCAATCGGATTGAGGGATGGGATCGAGCCATCGGTCGAACCCGGATTGGGAATTCCGCCGGTGCCTTGCGTGTTATGACAAATCTGGCAATTGGTCGCGAAGATTTGCGCGCCCGAAACCGGATCGCCCGTTAAACCAATAGCTGGTCCCGGCCCGCCCGGGTTGGATGGACGCGCGACAGTATTCTCTGTTTCAGTTTCACCGGAAGCCGAGGCGGTCGCTTCGGTTGTTGGCGTGGTTGCCGTGGAAATAACCGTTGCAGTCGCGCCAAGAAAGCGGACCTGCGCTGGAAGCGTCGCCGGAATCAATGTTGGAATCGAAGTTCGTTCCACTTTTATCGTAGCGGCATTGCAATTGTTCAGAGACAAACCACATCCTGAAAAAGTGACGAACGAAACCCATCCAACGATTACAACAATAAACCCGATGACAACGGCGTAAAGTATTTTGCGAAAATCATCCATGATATCTTCCTACTTTAAGGATTCAAACTGATGATGTATGCAATCACATCCGCAATCTGCTGCTGTGTCAGGGCATTCTTGTCACCCCAGGCAGGCATTGACGTTGGGGCAGCCCCTGGTAGCGACTCGGGTGTAGAACCATGTTGGATGAACAAATCAAGGTTATATGCGAATGTCTTGAGATCTGAATTTTTGATGGTCGGATCAATCGGGTTGAGGGATGGAAATGTTCCATCACTCGAACCCGGATTGGGAATTCCGCCTTTGCCTTGAGCGTTATGGCAAGTTTGACAATTGTTCGCAAAAATCTGCGCCCCTGAATTCGGATCACCGGTCAAATTGATTGCATCACCCGGTCCACCGGGATTCGATGGACGCGCTACTTCTTCGGTTGCTTCCGGTTCGGTTTGAGAAGAAGAAGTCGCAGCAGTTGCTGGTGTTGCAGTTGCTGACGCGCCCGAAACTGTCGGCGTTGGAGACGAACCCGTCGAGGATGTTGCTGTCGGTGCGGCTGCACTTGAAGATGAATTTGAAAGGGTTCGTAGAAAGTTAACCACATCCCACCGCTCGCGCACCGTCAGGTTTTCGTTAAGCGGTGGCATCATGCCGAACCCATTAGAGATCACCATGAAGATTGCGCCATCGCTCAAGAACTGGACTGTGGGGCTGGTCAGATCGGCTGGCTTCTGCTTTTGCAGGAACGGAGCGACTGGCCCATCACCCTTGGCATCTTCGCCGTGACAGGCGGTGCAGTTGATATGAAACAATTCAGCGCCGCGCGCGATCGAAACTTGATCCGCTGGGACGGGGTTCTTTGGCGCGCCCATGTTCGGAATGTAAGCTGGTCCCTCAATCGGAATTGACTGCGACGGGACGGGAAGCGGGTTCTCCATCGGCTGCATGGCCGGCGAAATCGCCATGAAGCTGACGAATTGAATCTTTATCACATCGTAAGCAAATAATTCCACGACCCCAAAGAGCACGAGCACAACGACTGCTACGATTCCCAACCGTTTGAGAATTACGTTCCAACTCGTGCTCATAGTTGACGCGCCTCCGCAGGCTCCACAGATTTAGCGCCCAATTTTGTCAGCGCATCCACAAATTTCCTTTGCTCCTCTTTTGGACAACTGAACAATACAGCGATTCTGCCATCACTGATCTCAGGAACATATTCTTTCGGAGTATAAGAGGGAATGCCGCTATCCACCAACATGCCAAGGAAGGCGAAGCCCATTAAGCCAAGCATGGTCATCTCAAACATAATGATCAACAGCTGCGGCACAGGGTAGATCGGCTGTCCGCCGGCATCCAGGGGAAATAAATAGGGTATTCCCCAAACGAAGAAGACAGCCAATAGCAATCCAAGGATCGCGCCTGCCAATGCGATCCAGCCAACGCGGGTAACGGCTGATGGACGTTCCAAAATGGCTGGTCTGATCGGGATGCCCGAAATAACATCCATATTTTCATCTGCGACACCCAGTTCATGCAGCTTGCCGATACCATCGGCTGCAGGTTCAATATCTTCGAACACTGCCAAAAGCGTATTGGAATCAGACATTCATAAACTCCTTCCGCCTTAATCAATTTGACTTATGGTCGGAATCTTGGCTTTACCGATTTTGCGCAGGATATGACCTTCCTGCCCCTCCTGCACTTCCCAGTTGGGGATCAATGGGAGGATTCTTGAAGCTGCAAAGTAAAGCAGAAGGAATAAGGCAAAGGTTCCAATGGTAAGTATGACTTCCACTCTTGGAATATAGATGTGCCAAGTGAAGGGCATGCGGTTGATCGTCGACATTTCGGGAACGATGATGTAGCGCTCGGTATACATGCCAACATTGATCAGGATGCCGACAATCGCCATCAGCCAGGGTGTCTGCCTCCATTTCTTTCTCCACAAAACTGACCAAGGCACGACGATGTTACAGAATAACATTAGGTACCACAGCCACGCCTGCGGACCAGCTTCAATAAAAAGAGTCAAGATCTTTTCCCATTTATCGCCTGCGTACCACGGAACGATGTAATCGTTGAAGTAAAAATAAGCCCAGCCCATGGATATGATCAGCAGCATTTTGCCAACCGTATCAAAATGCTCCGGGCGAAGAAAGTATTTCATGTTCTTCATGGTGGAGCGGACGAAAAAAAGCACAATCGGCACTGCCGCCACGCCCGATAGCAAAGCTCCGGCAACAAAGTATGGTCCAAGGACTGAAGAAGACCAACCAGGCCGGGTTGCCATCGCAAAGTCCCATGCCACGATCGTATGCACTGAGAACGCCACCGGGATGATCGCAAAGGCAAAGATGTTCATTGCCAGATGCAGATTCTTCCACTCACCTTCTGTGCCGCGGAAACCAATCGCGAAGATCTTGTAGAAAGTTTTGACCCAGCCTTTGGAACGGTCACGTACCATCGCCAGGTCCGGGATGAGCGGCAGGTAAAGATATAGCGAACTGCAAATCAGGTACGTGGTGATCGCCATAAAATCCCACATCAACGGCGAGTGAAAATCGGGCCAGATGCCGCGTTCATTCGGATACGGGATTAACCAATAAGCGAGCCAGACGCGTCCCATGTGCATGAAGATACTGAGACCCGCATTAACTATGGCGAAGGCAGTCATCAATTCCGCCACGCGTGTGAAAGGGCGTCTGCTCTCAATCTTCAAAACACGCAGAATCGCCGAAGTCAGTGTGCCAGAGTGGCTGATGCCGATCCAGTAAACAAAATTAACCAGAAAGACACCCCAGTAGACAGGACGGTTGTCGCCAGATACGCCCAAGCCTTGCATGATCAGGTAATACCATGCATATCCCAGGCAGGTCACAACGAGGAATGCAAGGATGGTTACAACTGTCCAATATTTCCATGTGGTAGTATGCATCGACTCCAGCACCATTCTGTTCATTTCACCGCGTGGCAGCGGGTCATGCATCAAATGCTCTTTTGGATCTTCCATTTCCTCCGGACGAAGATTAGGTAATGCTTTTGCGATTGCGCTCATTAAGCTCCTCCCGCCAAGTAAGTTACATGAGGTATCGTACCGAGCTCTTCCAACAAATGGCTGCCGCGGCTGGTATCTGCCGCCTGACTGACCTTTGTGGTTGGGTCATCAATTCTTCCAAATGTGATGGCGCTTGCTGGGCAAGCCTGTGCACATGCTGGAACTACTTCACCATCGCGAATGTCGCGGTTTTCGGAGGCCGCAGTATCTTCCGCATGACGAATACGCTGGATGCAGAATGTGCATTTTTCCATCACGCCGCGTCGGCGTACGGTCACATCGGGATTGAAATGATTTGCGAGGGTCACCAACTCTGGGCGTTGTCGCGGATCCATGTAATCGCGCCAATTGAACACACGCGCCTCATACGGGCAGTTGTTGGCACAATAACGCGTGCCCACACAGCGGTTATACACCTGCAAATTCAAATCTTCCGAGAGGCTGTGAACAGAAGCATAAACCGGGCAGACTGGTTCGCATGGTGCGTTATGACAATTCTGGCACATCACCGGTTGATAAGGTGTTGCTTTGATGTTTGGATAGCTCCCCTGCCAGAAACGTTCAATGCGGATCCACTGCATCGAGCGGCCATAACCAGCGTCCACTTCACCGACAAACGGGACGTTGTTTTCCATGGAACATGCCGCAACACAAGCCTGACATCCAGTGCATAAATCCTGGTCAACAACCATACCCCAAATGCCTTGAACATCCTGTGCAGTGTTGGCGCTACTTGTG
Source organism: Chloroflexota bacterium (assembly GCA_021824575.1). Taxonomy (GTDB): domain Bacteria; phylum Chloroflexota; class Anaerolineae; order Anaerolineales; family Villigracilaceae; genus Fen-1038. The sequence continues at coordinate 3,141 of JAKAKJ010000055.1, read as the reverse complement.
GGAGACTTCAATTCCTTCGGCATAAATTCTCTCTCCTACTGTTGTCCAAATTTTCCATAAACGCCAAGAACGCCTTCCAAACGGGACAATTGGCGCTTCTTTCCAGTCTTCTTCACGCTGACTTTCATCGAAGCAAAAGCAAGATCACCTGCTTCGTTGGTGGAATTGCTCAACAGGTCCGCTGGATTGGCGCCGCGCCCCTGGGCGAATTGACCGTAAGCGGCATGTCCCTGACCAAAGGGCATGGCGATCGTATCGGGACGAATGGCCGGATACACATAAACCGAGGCTTCCACCGTCCCCGCGCTGGATGTGATGGAGACCACATCATCATCCTGAATGCCCAATTGCTTGGCGGTATCAGGATTGATCTCCACCCATGTATTCCACATCACAGTCGTGGTCGGGTCAGCAGTTTCCTGCAAGTGCGGTTTATTTGCGCCGGCTTCCGCCATCACCGGCGCAACGAACGGCAGGAAGAAATAATCGCCATCGCCGTTGAATTGCGCTGCGGACGTGTTGAATGTTTTATTCAACGCGTCACCAGCTGACGGCGCGACGCGATTGTCGGTTGTCTTCCACCAGCCGCCATATTGCTGGAAAGAGGCTGTAAAGGTGTTAATCTCCGGTGCGGAGAAGAAACCATCCGGCTCCGAAATCAAAGTGCTGAGTTTGCTTTGAATGTAGGCAAGCTCATCCGTGAATTTCAAAGTCGAAGCCAGCGTTCCGCCGATCTTTTGCGCGGCGGCCAATAGCACATCCGCGGTGGCCTTTGTGTTGAAGAACGGAACGATAACCGGCTGCGCGCCCGAAAGCACGGACGAGCTTGTGCCGGTTGCGACTTTTTGGTATCCCCACGACTCGAGCCCATGATGATCAGGGAAAACGTAATCGGATTGCAGTGCCGTTTCATCCGGGAAGCTCGAAAATGAAATGATCTGCAAAACTTTGGACATTGCATCTTCGAGTCCAAGCGACTTGGGCAATTCAAAAACAGGATTGACACCATGCACAAATAAAACTTTGATCTTGCCCGATTTCAGCAGGTCAACGAAGTCCGACATTTCCTTAAGATTCGCCGGGCGATGATAAGCATCGGTCAGCGGCGCAACCGGCGAAAGGAACACGCCGCCATCCTTGCCTATATTTCCAACCAAAGCATTTAGCGCCAGCACCGCATCTGCAGTCTGCAAGCCATTGCTTTCTCCAAGCGCCGCGCCGCCCGGAATTGCCAATGGACGTCTGGCGCTCGCAAACAGACTCGCCAAATGTTTCAGCGTATCCACGCTCACGTCCGCCGCCGCGGCCGCGGCATTCACATCCGCGTTGGAAAAGGCCGTGGGCAGCGTAATATTATTTGCTTCCGCAACAAGGCGGCCAATCGCCAGCACGACCAACGCCTCGGTTCCCGGCTTGACCGGAATCCACTCGTCGGCTTTGGCGCCTGTCTGCGATATGCGCGGCTCGAACTGCACAAAATAGCCGCGCCTGTTTGGGTTGCCGCGCCGCAACTGGGAATATCCGCGCGTCTGAGCCACGGGCGAGAGCCAGGTCTCCAGGAAATTCGCACCGAAGGAAAAAACCAAATCGGCATTGCCGATATCGAAGAAAGGCAAACCTTCCTGACCAAACATGTCGCTGGCGGCTTGCACCAACGTCGCGCGCGCCTCGAACATGCCCAGCGCGCCGAAACGGATTGGGGCGGCCGCGCCAATGGCTTTGGTCAGATCTGTCACCAAATCAAAGAGATGATCGGGAGCTAATCCCATGAGGAATGCAATTTCATCGGGCTTGTTCTTGCTCAGCGCATCTGCAACCACCTGGATTGCCGAATTCCAATCCATCTTTTTCGCAATTGTCGAACCGCGGCTGTCACGCTGGATTGGATCGGTCACGCGGTCAGGATTGTACAAACCCTCCAAAGTCGTTTGGCCGCGCGCACAAGTTTTTCCGAGATTGACCGGGTTGTTTTGATTGCCCTCTGCTTTGAGGGCACGGCCTTGCATCGTCCGAACAATCAAACCACAACCTGCGGAACATTCGCGGCAGGTTGTGGCGTAATAAGTGCTCAAACCGTTATAGGTGTATTCCGGCATTTTGGTGTACGGCTGACGCGTCACATAACGCGATGCCGGGCCGCAGCCGGTCAACACGGCGGTTGTCGCCGCACCCACACCGGCCACTTTCAAAAAGTCACGCCGGGAAATCTTTTTATCCATGTGCTCTCTCTTCCTTTCGCCCGGTCTAGTAATGACAGGTACTGCAATCCGTCAGCTTGACGCGCAAGGCTTCAAGTTTCGCGGCAACCGCCGGATCGTTTGTGGGATTGTTCTGCGGATTGTTCGCAGTCTTTGCCCGATGACAATTAAGGCACCAACCCATGTTCATCACCTGCGGATTCTGGTACACAGTCATGTTGCTCACATTGCCGTGGCAGTCTTCGCAATTCAAGCCCGCGGCGATGTGCGGGCGGTGGACGAAATGCACAAAGTCCGGCACTTGCGCCACCGGAACCCAATCAATCGGTTGATTATTCTTTACATAAGCCGCGAGCTTCGGCAATTCCGTGCCTTGGATCGCAATCTGCTGGTGGCATCCCCAGCATTTTGTTTCAGTGGGAATGCCCGGCGATGGTCCCCGCAATGCGCCTGGATGACAATACAAACATTGAATACCTAATCGAACATGCAAATTATGCGGAAATTGGATTGGCTGTTGAGGCGGTTTCTGTGCCTGGGCGATGCCCCAAACCGCGCCGCTAAGCACCACCAACGCGATGATGAATATGCCGATCCGACCCAGTGGCTGGTTCAGCACATTGAACAACTTTTTGATCATGGATGCTCCTCAAATGAATTTTTCCACAACACTAAAAATCACATCCAAGAAATAAGGAACCCACTCCCTCCGAAAACTTAACGGCGGCATTATACTGCAAAAGAGCTCCTAAGTACATATAGTAGATGAAGATTGTACAAATTATCGTCATGATATACTTAAAGGGAAAATGTTAGCAAGAAAATTTCTCAAAAAACAAATCACTGCCTTAATCGTTGCAATGGGAATCATTTTGGCATTGGCGATCACGGCGACGAATACCATCGTCTCACGCGCCGACGTTTTAGCGGACTCCGTTTCACA
>JAKAKJ010000031.1 GCA_021824575.1 Chloroflexota bacterium | reverse complement strand
TGCGACAATCGTGTGCGCGGTTCGTCCGAAAAACACTCTCATTTTCAAAATCCGATGCGATGCACGAAATCGTAATCAGACTGTTTATTATCCATCACAACCTATCACTTATTACCTGACCACTACCCAAAAAAGAAAGGTGGATTGGAGCGACTCCAATCCACCAAAAAGTTACTTTAATGCGTGATTTGAATTAAACAGGGAAGTTATGCGTTTTGTAGGTCTGCTTGGAGAAGTTGCAATGCTTGCAATCTGACCAGTTCTGGGTAGATTGCTTTGTAAACACTACAATACGGCGACGAAACGTTCGATGTCCCCATGATATTCTTCGCGTGGATGGGGCAGCCGCCGCCACACCAATAACGCCATTCACAGGTGTTGCATCCATTTCTGTGATCAATCGGTGGGTTGGGAAAATCATCGAAGCGCGGCGATTCCAGCATTTGAAGTGAAATACCCGGAAGGTTGTAGCCAGTGAGCATGTGGCAGGGGAGAACGCTGCCGTCGGTGTCAATGCTCAGGTAATTCCGCCCCGCGCCGCAGACGTGCTGGTGGGCCGCGCCGAAGTTACTCCGGTCAATCAACCCTTCCATGAAGTTGTAATCAGGCAGATTCGCTTCAATGACTTTCAAAGCATCTTGAAGCGCGCAGGTCAATTCGGCGTTATCCGCTGCAAGAGTATCGTCGAGATGATGCGGGCGGTAAAAGTTCAGGTTGAGCATGAGACGGTGCTCGAGCACAAAAGCAACCAGCGCGGGGACTTCCTTCACATTCAGCCGGGTAATCGTGATGATTAAGTATGGCGAAAGTCCCATCTCCAGCGCGAGAAACACGGATCGGAGAACCCGCTCAAAGGTCGGGTTGCCGTTGCGAACGGGACGCTGGCGGTCATGTCCCTCGCCGAAGCCATCCAGCGAAATGGAGAGGTGGAATCGTTCATCCTTGATGAACTGCAAACGCTCATGGTCAAGCAAAGTAGCGTTTGTAACCAGTACTTCGATTAGTCTCAACCCAGTTTCACGCGCCAGCGATTTTGCCCGTTCATGCAGAGCGGGAATCAAATCCCAATTCATGGTCGGCTCGCCGCCCGCGTATTTGATCTTGACTTCGGGATGACCATGCTTTTCAGCCAGATCGAACAGGCAATCCACCGCCTGCAAGCCTGTTTCCAGACTCATGCGGCGCACGTCCTTGCTTACGAAGCAATGTGTGCAAGCGAGATTGCAGGCGCGCGTAAGATACAGCCAGGCTTCCAGAGGTGAAGAGGTGTGGTCAAACGTTGTTATTTCGGTTTTGGCTGATACTTCTTGTAAAAGCCCCGCTTTGTAGAATTGTGCAATGGCAAGTTGCGCGTCGTGATAGTCAATGGAAGTGGTTCGAGGCCATTCAGCAGGATCGCGCGGTCGGGAGAAGAAATCCAGAATTTCCTGCGCAGGAGTGTTCAGCACAAAAAGGGGAGCTTTTGCTTGTGAATTCAGAAGCGCATGATGGTCAAAGTCAATGGGTATTAAATGCCACTGGCCAACGGTTCGAGCCAATACTTTTCCCTCAAGATGGGAAATAGGATTCACTTTTTCAATTAGCCAATGGGTTACTCCACCGCCATCGCAACCATCGCAGTCAACTAGTTGTGTCAACACCCCATCTTCTCTAAGCGATTGCAATCCAAGACGTACGTCTTCGATTCGATTGCTTGCATTTAAAGAAATTAATTCAGAACAGGCACAATCGCTGTCATACCCCTCTTGCACAGAACAATCTCCATCGCAACCGCCATCGTGTTCTTTGCGAAATTTTCCCATGGCCGGGTGGACAAATAATATTTTTGGTTTCATAGGTCTCCCCAAATTCTGTTAGGATGGACCGGTGCAAACGCGCATATTCATTATAGGCTAAACTTTATAAAAATCAATCCCCGGCTAAAAAACCGGGGATTGATTAACGTAGAATTGTCTATACGGGTTGTCAGGCAAACCATAGAGCGTGATCCCTCATTAAGCTTTGAAGCGCTGATTGCTCGTTCTTCTTAACTACTTTTTCAGATTTCTCCGCTCCCAAGACATAATCGCTAAATCGCTTAAGTTCATCGGCGTCCAATTTTGCAAGTTCGCTCAGAAGTGTGCGGCGACCCTCGCGCAAGCCGCGGTGATCTTCGACAAATGCGGTGCTGTAGGTCAACCCCAACATCGTACAACATGCGGCATCCTTGAGAAACTCTTCTTTCTTTTCTTTTTTCTTCTCTTTCTTCCATTTTGTCAGTGCCACCATACCACGCCCCACATAGTACTTGCCGATCTGCGCCCATAATTGAGGGTTCTCGCGAGCCCTTTTTTCATCCACGAATTTACCGTTTCTGAGCCAGTAGGGTTCAAGGACAGAAGGCAACTCAAACTCTTTAGCGGCTTGTTCCGCGTGTTCCACATCGCCTGCATAGTATCCCAGCCAGACGCGGTTGCACATGGCATCCACTTGGCGGTATTCGATTTCTGCCTTTTCTGCTTCGTTCGCGACCCATTTGAACTGCTCGTCAGATTTCTCAAACCAAGCTTTTTTCTTTGCCGGATCCGTCTCGATTCGGACGCGGTCGCGGTAGAAACAGGCTTGTTCCAGATTTGCTTCAATCACGCGAGCTTTTTCACTGAGGTTTTCAAGAGCAATTTCAATGGCATCCTGCGCTTCGCGCAGATATTCTACCTGATTGGAAGTCGCCTGCGCGGAGAAAGCAAAACGCCGCGCTGCTTCCGCTAGCGCCAGGTTGCCGAACCCCTTCCCGCGGCGATACCCCACCGCGCCCGCAATTCTTACGGCGTATTGGGCGTGCTTGCGCGCCTCCTCATACGCGCCTGTAGCGATGAAGTGCTGTGCCAGCGAACTATGGCTGAGTGCAATGCGATGCCCAACCGCCAGTTTATACCTGAGTTGTAATCCGTCCCACATGTTTTCATAGGCAGATTGGAATTTGCCCGCCTGCATTTGGGCAAAGCCCAGGTCATTGCGCAGAGTGGCTTCTTCGTGGTTGAAGTGAATGAAGCGGCTGTAATACAAACTCTGTTTAAAGTCCCCGATGGCGTTTTCAAACAAGCCATGAATTCGATGCAGATACGCCCGCTGGCGGTACGCCAGGCTGATGACAACATTTTTGAACCAATCCAGGCGTTTGTCCACAAGCAGGTTTTCTGATTCATGGATGACACTGGTAAATACCTTTTCCGCCTGGGAATAATCCGGCTGGTCTGCAAACACAAGCCCCGTTCCTTTCCAGGTTTCCAGCAGAGCGTGCAGGATCGCTTTTTGATCAGAAGCGAGTTTGGAAACCGCAGGAAGACCTTCTTCATGGGTGGTAACATCATCTACGTAGGGCTGCCCCGTTGCCACTTTGAGCCATACCTCATTCACCAACAACATCCCTTCGATGAACGGCTTCCAGAAATTTCCATTATCAAGTCTAGGCCAGAAGTTGCTTAACTCGATCTGCAAGGGAAACAGGATTTCATCGTTGCCGCTGGTGGCGGCTTCGTGTCCGTAGCGGTAATACATCTTCAACCCCGTAAAGATTGGATCGTCCTCGAACCACTTTCTTTTGCCTGGTTTTTCCACCGGGTTGCGTAAACGGTAGTGAATGAATTCTGTTTTCAGGCGCTGGCGGAAGGATTCGATCTCGCGGATTTTCGGGACATACTCTTCGGGCGATAATGCGGGTTGCCCAGGGGCTTCCCGCGTCAAGCCGGCGAAGACATCTCTCAGTGCTTCATCCTTTTGTTTGATGGCGTCTTTGTAATATTCGTAGATGGCTTGCGCGGCGGTTTGCCGCTCGGCGGCGTCGGCATCATCCAAATACGCGTACTTTTCGAGCAGGTAATACATGTCGTCATGGAGATACACCCGATCGTCATCAGGAAACGTCTTTGCGAAGGACATGTTCCTAAGCGTATCGAGCGCTTCCTTTGCTTCCTGCCGGGATATATCGCGAATCTTCGCGAGCAGTTCGGAATCCATACCCTTCCGCGCCCGCCCGGTAGCTTTGAGCGTCTCACCCAATTCTGGCTGGGATAGGAGGTACTCGATAACTTTCTGCTCGAAGGTTTCCGTTTGAAATTCCGATAAATCCTTGAACGCCTGCGGATTGCGCATGCGTGATTCAAGAAAAATTGCTAGCAGAATTGGGCGTCCCTGGCTCAAGGCATGAAGTTTTTGAATATCCTCCACCGCAAATTCAACGGATTGACCTGTTCCTTGGAACCAGCGATCCGCCACTGCTGTCAGATAGGCAGCGCTTTCCTCTAGAGTAAAGAAGCCAAGCGGAAGAGTGGAAAGCACAAAGTCTTGGAAGATGGCGGAAGCACCTCGACGCCCGGCAAAGAGAACCGCGCCGCGCGGCAACTCCGTGATCCAGCCTTTAAGCCATTCCCAGGCGGGAGCGAAGCGCGCGCCGGTGGGATACACAAACTGCTCGACTGTATCGAAGAGGAGCAGGACACCGCGCTCGTCGCTCATCTTTTTTACGCCGTCTCTGCAACCATCAAGCAGGGCTTGCAATTGCTCGTGGATGGCTTTGCTATCCACGCCCACCCGTGCGGCATCCAGCCTGCGGCGCGCCGTAATAAACGGGTTGAAGTAATGTTCGTTCTCCGTGTTTTCGAAGCAGGCAAAGATCGCACGCGCCAAGCCTTCGGGAGAGTGATGACGGAAATGATACAGGTCAATCAGACGTGCGGGTGCGCCGTCATATTTCTTTTCCAAGTCGAGAATCCGCTGGAGCAGGCGCGTCTTGCCGACGCCGTATTCGCCGCTAAAGAAGGCAAGGTGAAAATTGCCATCCTCCAGCCAGCCGCGCACCTGATTCAGGATGGATTGCCGTCCGACGAACTCTTCGAGTTTCTTGAGGGAAAACGGTTCTTGAAACATAGTGTGAACTCCCCAGTTAGTGTTGTGCCGTGATCAAATCTGTTGGGACCATTCGTTGATACCAGGTACTGGCCGAAGGATACTCCTCCTGGAGCTTTTGGCTTACGCGCTTCAATTGATCCAGATTATTGCGGTATTCAGAATGTTGTTTCAGCGCCAGCCACTTTCGGACTGGGTGGACGATGGATTGATTGAGTTGATATCCCTTCCCTTCATAGCGCAGGATACGGCTTGCCAGCAGTACGTTGAACAGTTGATTGGCTTGTGCGCGTTGTTCAGGATCATTCGGGTAAAGGTAATCTTCCACGTCTGGAATACGGAAAGGAATATCTACGAGCGATAACTTCTCGATTTGCGAACGAGTTTCCAAATATCTTTTCCCCTCCCTTTCATTTTCTGGCAATGTATCCTGGATGATGATATCTATAGCATCGTTTAATGCAGTGATTAGTGCTTTGTCTGATTCCCCCAGTATGCGCACGATCAGGGGATAACCACCACTCAACTCTGCGATCTGCTGGAATTCAGCGGCGCGGGTGCTTTTCATTTTTTCCAGTTGTTCTTTTACGAATATTTCCGTAAGAGGATGAAGTTCGATGATTTCTGCTGTTTGTAATTCAGGCCTCGACCAAATCGGTCGTTTGCCGCGCCCGGATAAAACAATGAAAACGCGTTCGGAGGCAAGGATGGGAGTCAGAATATATTTTTCAAGCTCTGTTCTAACATCGTCAGGGCATTCATATATTGAATCTACGAGTAGAATGGGAACAGCTTTAGAGGCGCGGTAAGCTAGCCCGCGGGCAAAATAATCTTTTTGAAAATCACGATCCTCGGTTTCGATAAAATCAATTTCGAGATAACGGGTAATTCGGTTCAACAAATTGGGAATATCCTCTTTCTGAAACATCCTTTCCGAATTGATCCAGATATTCTTGTTCGATTCGAATTCGGGCGCGGAATAAGGGAAGAGGCTGATCAAGAAAGGCTTCATTTCAATTTGCTCATGGAAACGCCGGTAGAGTTCAAATAGTAACGTTGTTTTACCGCTGCCCCGTTCTCCTTCGAAGATGACTCCCCCCCTGTTTCTTTCCTGCAGGATTGCTTGAACACGCTCGAATTCCGCGTTCCGGTCTGCGAACTCGGCAGAATTAAATACTTTATAGGACTTTTGCATAGGGTAGTTCCCCAATGGAAAATAAATGTTTCGATGAAATCTCACTCTTTCCAGACACAATGAGAGCGCGAAGTAAACTTCTGCTTTTGATGATGACCTGGCGGGGCAGTTTTTCTTTTCTCCCCAATTGACGAACAAGAGTTAATTCGACATTGCGTACATCGGGCGCGCTGATGGCATCCAAACTATCGAACCTGCCGCTGCTGGCAACGAACACGCGGCGGCGGACAACTTCTGCAAGAAGGTTATCGTCCCATATCAGGGCGGCGGAGCGCACAGCGCTCAAATTCACCAGGGCGGGCGCGTCGGAAATATCCATAGGCAGGAAGAACTTGAGGTAATTGTTTCCCTGATCCCACCGATCGAGAATATTCAATAAAGGTTCGATCCAGGTTGTCAGCGCCTGCGAAGATCGAGTTTCCATGAAGCCGTCGAGTCCATCCACAAGGATATGGATGGATTTTGCCCCAAAGGCGTTGTTTATCAATTCAAAACAGTTTTCCAGCGAGAGAGGTTTTGATGAGGATTCTTTTTCCAATTCGCGGGCTAGTTGGCGGTGTGTGCGATCCAGCCTCGGGATGCCGGAAAAGGCTGGGACACCGAGCGCCTGCTCGAGGTCCGAAACGAAGCGGGATTCGCTCAAGGCGTGTAAATTGAAATCCAGTCCAAAGGGAATTTCAAGCAAAAGCCTCTTTAATTTTTGTTTGTTCTCGGAGCCTAGGGCAAAGTAGAGATCGGGATAAGAAACCAGATACATGAACGCGGCGCGCGCCAGAGAGCGATTCATCCCTTCAAAGTGAAAATTGGTTTCGGTCGAATACGTTTCGGGGATGTAGGTAACAGGAAATCGAACACCTCGGCTGTCTTTATAAAAATTCGAAGCATAAATCCTCAGCGCGCTTTTTCCGCCGCCGGGCTGAGCAAAGATGGCAACCGGCTGATCGGACAGAGCAATCTCCACCGCTTTGGGGATGACCAGATATTCCTGCAGATGAGCATCTTTGGTGCTATCTAAATGTTCGAAAGGATCAAACGCGAATCCGAAGGCAGACAGGCCTCTCACTGCAGGTTCCATAAATACACATTTCCCTGGCAAATCGTCCAAACGTTCCGCGAACATGAATCTGTTTCGTTTTTTCCTGCCCTTTTCAGAGCACAAGGAACGTCAGGTGTTATCGAGGAAATTTCCTTTCCACCAATTGAATATACAGGTTTATCGGCGTGTAGGTAGTATAAAGGCAAAGCTTTACACTCACCCCGCAGTTTTCTCACAACTTTCTCACGCTTCTGCATGAAGCAATTCCAAACCTTTCCCATGGTGGGTAACGAGGTAAAACTGTCCTTCAGGCGTCGGCTCAATTTTTTTCCTCAGTCGTGAGATGACCATGTCCATCGCGCCGCGCCACGTGTCCTTGTGGACCCAGTTGGTCTCACCTTTGTCTGGCACGGTATCCAGTTCCTTATAAGCATAATAATATAATTCTTCCAGTGAACATATCATCCCTGGATGACTAGAAAGATATTCCAACACTCGAAATTCAGTTGTCGAACCGATGGAAATACGTTTTTTCCCCAGCCAGACTTCGCGCCGCGCACGATTCAATCGAAGCGGCGCGGGATGCTGGAGGATGAAGTCATGCAACTGGGCAACAGTCAATCGTCTGCCGTGTTTTTGATATTCAGCAATCAGAGGCGCAGTGAAACGAAGCCATTCGCGAGGTGAATCCCCGCCAAACTCTTTCAGCCAATTCAGGAACTCATTGCCGTCGCACAGCGAGTCCAGCGAAGCCTTTTTGGATAACGCATACGCTAAACGTTTTTCCAACATGGCTTGCAGGTCCTCTGCAGACCATTCCAGCATGACCTCTTCTGCGCGATGACGCTCCACGCCGCTGGTGCTGTTTAGGATATCCTTGAGCGATGCAGGCAGGAAAAACTTGAATGCGACTCCGGGCACATCGAAGATAACCAGCGTGGAGAGGATCGCATCCACCAACGTTTCCACCTGTTCGCCCGCTTGGTATGGAATCCAACGCTCAAGCCCATCAACCATCAGCCAAAGCCGCTCATATTTTGCCGCTTTCAGAATCATCAGTAAAAGGCGGATCTGATCTTTAAGACTTATTTGTTCTGTAATGACAGAAGGGAGGGATCGCTCCAGCAATTTCGAATACCACAGCGTCTTCTCCTGCATCATTCGGTCGGCCTGGCTTTGGATATAGAATTCGGCGTGAAAGGGAAGGCAATTCCTCAGGAACCATTGCAGGGCAGATGCTATGTGACCCGATGGTTCTCCCAGGCGTTCCGGCAGATTGCCATCCAGGATTAAACTCTCCACACAAGCACTCAATGCTTGGCGCATGGCTTGATGGGTAAGCTCCGTGCCTGTGGGAGGGTTTTCGAGGATCGGCTCTGGCCCCCAAAGCGCGGTGAAGACTCCCGCATTTTCCTGCTTCGTCAACGCCAAACGCATGGCTGTTTTCCCTCCCCCTACCTCTCCATATAGGATAGCCGAATGCGCCTCCCTCAGGCGTTCAAAGGCGGGCAGGAAGACAAACACATCATCCAGCCAGGGTTCGTTTTCCGCCTTGAGCGTATGGAACAGAGATTCGGGAGGAGGGGTGCTTTTCATTCGAGGGCAAGCAGATCTTCGATGTGTAAGTCTTGGTTGGGAGGATATTTTTCCACGTGTTGCAGGAGCAACTTTTGACCCAATCTTACCATTCTGCCGGGGGAGCCGCCCGCTTTTTGCGCGAGGATTCGTTGAGCTTCTTCTTTGTCATGCCGAACAAACAAGTCATTTAAAGAATTGATTTTTTGGTCCAAAGATAAATCCTTTTGAACGACGCATTGTTGTACCCTTTGGTTTATGACCTCGATTAACACCTTTTCATCATTAATGCGCCGCCAGTCTTGATCGGTTAGATAAAAATGAACAAAAGTATAGTGGTGAATATCGAGCCAATCAACAATCGCGTCAACCCCCCTGTATTTTTCCGGGTGAACACTTATTCCTGAACAGAAGTCCAAATCAATGGATGGCATGAGAAAAAATGTGCTATACGTGGATGATGGTCTTAAATCTATTAGATGGGGTATTTCTTCAGGTTCAACAGGAGTGGACACAATGCTTTCCATCCAATTAGAAGCTCTCTTCAAGAATTCTCTGGCATTTTTTTCTTTATCACTTACATCCTTATTTGGCAGTTGATTTTTGTTTGATATCAACGCATACCTTTTGTCAATTTCTTTGAAAAGTCGTGCAAGTACAGAGTGTACTGATCCATAATGCCAACAGAGAAGCCTCGCTAACACTTTTTGCTCATGAATATTCAAATCGTAAAGCGTGGTTGGCTCATCTACAATTGTATTGAACCATTGCTTCCCAAGAGCATGCAATACCAAATTGACGGCTGGCTCTTTTTCAAAGTCAATCAGCAGTGAAGGGGGAAATAAAACCAGAAACGCTTGTGACGCAACAGTTGCAGGCAAGGTTTTACAGAAATTGTAAACTACTGTCCGCAGGTCCCAGGGATCGTTGAACTTGAAGGACACTTGTTTTTGGGGCGGAAGATCAAACGAAAAGCCGGTGGAGGTCAAATCAATAAGAAAATTTTCACTTTGCCCAGACAAATATGTAAAAGGGGTATCCGCATCTGCAAATGGAGACAGGGTTAACTTGTGAAGGTTTAGCCATTCTCTCAATTTCCCTTCGTCCTGATTGGGAATACTGTAACGCCAAAATAGACTCTGCAAGAGAGGGTAATCTGTCGGAAAACCAAGTTCTCTGCCAAGTCGTTTAATCTCGCCTTCATAGTCTTTTCTTAAATCCTGTATGATCTTATCCTTAATTTCTGTTGGATAATTTTTGGCGATTCGTCTTGCAATCGCGATGCTTTCTGGATAATTTCTAACTAAAGACAGCAAGGCTTTCCCGTCCTGCTGCAAGGCGGATTGCACCCGTTTTAACGTGAAAAATAACTTTTCATCTCCTCGGCTTTGGAATACCTTTGCATATATTTGAAGACAGTGTTCAACATCGCTCTTGATTTCTTCCAGTGTTTTAGCTGCAAGTGCGTCCCACAACCCCCTTTCGATAAAAGAAGAATATTTCTTGCGAAATTGATCTTTCAACACCCTGTCCCATTCATCCCAATCGGCAGTTAATTCCAGATGTTCCTGTAACGTTTTTGAAAGATCATTTTTTGCATTGGCGTCGAAAGTCTCTATAATTTGTTTGATTTGATCTGCTCTCTGCCGTTTCCTCTCTTCTTCCAACTGTTTAACCCCCACAAATACTGCGGTAATTAGTGAAACCACCAGGCTGCCTGCATCCAGAAAGTTCTTTTTCCATGTGCGAATTTGCGAAGCCAATTTACTTTCAACGTTTATTTGACTCCACTTTGATGTGTCTAAATTCTTGCTGCCCACACTCAAAATTAAATTCGTTAGTTGCGAATTCACGTCTGGGGGACTGATCGGCTGCACCAACAACGTCATTGCATTTGTTCCCTCTGCCAATTCCAGAGTTAACGCACCGCGCCACTCCACAGGAACATTATCGGATTGCGGCTTAATAGCAAATAGAAGCGCCTGGCCGGTTGATGAAACTTCCACCGTTGTTTGCTGGGCGCTCTCTGATGAACCAGTGACCCATAGCTGAATATTGGATTCGTTAATATCATCATAAAGAATTTGAGACGGATATTCTGCATGAAGTTGCAGACTGCCCAAAGAAGTTTCTCCAACAATATTTTTTTTCAAGCTTGATGTGGAAAGTGCCGATTGCGCCCAAGATGTATCAAAGAGAAAGAGCAGAATTAGAACGGCAGGGACAATGATCCAGCGATAATCCCGCCACACTCCCCCCTTGGCACGACTGCGAAATGCAAACAAAACCAGAACAAACCAGATTGCCAGAACAATGGCATTTGTCCAAAGCAGGCTTGCATCGAAGCTAAAAAAATAACTGAAAACGGCTAAAAGAGCAAACGCCAATGCAGGGGCAATCAACACCTGCCTGCCGTAACCTGCCCAGAACGGACTTCGACCATTGCTGTTTTCTTCTTTTCCCTTCGCCATAGCACAGACCTCGCCTGAAATCCAAATAGTCGAATGTTAAAAGTCATTATACAACCAACAGTTTATTCACGCATGACTTGTTGGCCGCCAGGGGTGTTCAGCTGTGTATTTGGCCAAACAATATATCGTCAAGTCAATTAGGCGTAAACGCCAATACTTATTCCGGACAAGTCGCACACTGAATCCGGAGCATGCCGCACACTTAGCGGGATAGAAAACGTACTGAGATTTGCATTGTACTTTAATTGGTGTTAGGCATATTCTTTTTGGCTCGGATCTTTCTTTGCGACTCTCCTTTCAATTCAATTCGATGCGATGTGCATTATGAACGATGCGATCCAAAATGGCATCCGCTAAAATCAATGCGCGAATTTTACGGGCCAGCGTAGCAACGAAATTGGCAAAGAATAATACACCGATTAACACTGTCGCAAAGATTTTACGTCACGCTGATCCAGCAACAACGAGTAGGTATTATATTTACACTGAGCAAAAGGATGCCCGTATTGCCTCGGAAAAGATGCGCGCAAACGAAATTCAATCTGGCGAGAAAGGTGATATCGAATAATGAGCGCAGTCTACATCAACTCGGCTGTTAAGGTTCTGTTCACCTCAGGTCGGTCTATAAGCCGCATTTTGTAAAGCAAGGCGCGCAGGTTTACGCAGATGCTTCGCCTTTCGGCTCGGCACAAGCTTCCTCCCTGCCGCCTCGCTCCGGTGATCATCTATCTATGCAGTCTACCCGAGACTTATAGGAGCGGGCCGCTCCATCGTCTCTGCTTGACCTTGCACTCGACGGGGGTTGCCTGGCCGTCCACATTGCTGTGAACGCCGGTGGTCTCTTACACCGCCATTTCACTCTTACCCTCACCTCTTCCCCTCCAACGGGAGAGGGGTCGGGGATGAAGGCGCATTGTTTCTGTGGCCCAATCCGATAGATCACTCCATCCCGGGATTTCCCCGGCGTCGCGCCCTGCAGTGTACGGACTTTCCTCGATCCAACGCCTATGCGCGGACCGCGATCACCTGACCGGCCTGAGGCGCTTTCATCATACACGTTCGCACATGGGGCGTCAACACTTATGGTTACTGGGGAACGTCTTCTTTTGTGGGCTGGTTAAATCAATTCATCACTGAGCGCGCCAAGAGTGCGGAGTTTTTTCATTTTTTTGGCAAACTCTGTATTCTCATGGTAGGGTTTCTTAAGTCTGCTTTGGCGGGCACTTTTTAACGGCTCCGCAAAAAGTCAAAGACGGTTTTTTAATGTAAAATAGGCTTGCAATCAAATTTCCATCGAGGCAACAAGTGAGCAACTGGCCTGGAAAATATGTGATCGGTCTGACCGGCAACATCGCCACCGGTAAAAGTGTTGTTCGTAGGATGCTCGAACATCTGGGCGCGTATACAATCGACGCGGACGCCCTCTCGCATCGCGCCATCGCCAGAGGCGCACCGGGTTACAAACCGGTGCTGGAATATTTTGGCAAATGGATTCTGAATGCCGACGGCGAAATCAACCGCGGCAAGCTTGGCGAACTCGCCTTCCGCGAGCCGGCCGCGCTCGAAAAACTGGAAGACATTATTCATCCACTCGTGGGACAGGCAGTGGATATGTTGATTAAACGCGCAAGCCAGTCCGTGGTCGTGATCGAAGCGATCAAGCTTTTCGAAAGCGAATTGCGTCGGGGCTGCGATTCGGTCTGGATCACGTACGCGCCCGAAGAAGTCCAGATCGAACGGTTGATGCGTAAACGCGGTTTGACGCACGAACAAGCCATCCAACGCATCAGTGCACAATCGCCGCAAAGCGACAAGGTCGCGGCGGCGGATGTTGTCATCCGCAATATCGGTTCGTATGAAGATTTATGGAAGCAGGTGAACAACGCCTGGAAGCAGGCTGTGCCAGCCGGACCAACACAGCCAACGATTATCCGAAAAGCGGCGGCAGGCGAATTCAGCATCAGCCGAGGTAAGCCCAAAAATTCCGAAGCCATCGCCAACTTGATCAACCGCTTGAGCCAAAACCACGAAAAGGTCAGCGCCGATGACATCATGGCTGAATTCGGCGATAAAGCTTATATGCTCTTGCAAGTCGGAGACAATCTGGTTGGCGTGGCCGCATGGCAGGTAGAAAACCTGGTTGCGCGAACAACGGACTTGTACCTTGATCCGGGCATTGATGTTGACAAAGGACTCGAAACCCTGATCAGCGAGGTCGAGCGCGCCTCTGGTGATTTGCAGTGCGAAGCCTCGCTCATCTTTCCAACGAGCGAATTGGCTGGCCGTGAGCATATATGGAAAAAACTCGGCTACGAAGAACGGACGCCCGACTCGTTGACCGTTCAAGCCTGGACGGATGCCGCGCTCGAGTCGATGCCGGCAGACAGTGCTTTATTTTTCAAACAAATGCGGCAGGACCGCGTCCTGCGTCCAATTTAACCAAAGACCAATCCTCCGCGACAAGGTGCCGGGCGCGCTGGATGATCTACTTCCCGGCCCGATTTCAGCGTGAACGAATTTTTGAATAACGCCCTCTTCATATTTCAACGACTCAACTGGCTCAGCGCCATTGATATTGTGCTGGTCACGTTGATCTTTTTCGGCTTGCTGTATTGGGTGCGCGATACGCAGGCCATGGCGCTGCTGCGCGGCGTTATCCTGATCGTTGTTGTGCTTGTGCTGTTGACCAGCCTGGTGAACCTGCCGGCATTCTCGTGGCTCGTGCGAAATTCGGTGCCGGCCATGCTGCTGGCCATACCAGTCATCTTTGCGCCAGAGATTCGGCGCGCACTCGAACGAATCGGACGCGCTGGAAACCTCCAATCCATGTTCGCGAAGAACGCCAACCGCGAATTCGAACAACCCATCCATGCGGTGGTCACTGCCGCGGCGCGGCTGTCAGCGCGCCAACATGGCGCGCTGATCGTGATGCAGCGGCTCGATAGTCTCGATGAATTCATCCAGAGCGGCGTGCGGATGGATGCCGCCGTGACACCGGAAATCCTGCTGCAGACGTTTTACCCCAATACGCCTTTGCATGACGGCGCGGCAGTCATTTTCGGGAACCGGCTGGTCGCGGCTGCCTGCGTGATGCCCCTCTCCTCGAGCGGAATCCTGAACCGCTCGCCTGAACGTCAAATGGGACTCCGCCATCGCGCCGCACTCGGAATATCCGAAGAAAGCGACGCGATCGCTGTTGTCGTCTCCGAAGAAACCGGCGCGATCTCCATCGCACATACGGGCCGCATGATCCGCCGCATTGACCCGGATCGGCTTGAAAATATCCTGTTGGCTTTTTTCCGGCCATCTGCCGAAGGACGAAGCAACAAATGGCTCAACGGTTTTTTCAGTTATCTCTTTCCTCGCAAGGATAAATAATGCTGGGCCGCTTTGGTGAGAACCTGCGAACTTTTATCTGGGCTTTTGTGTTGGCTCTCGCCGTTTGGGTTGCCGCGGTAACTGCCGCCGACCCGGATGAGGTGCGCGTTTATCCAAACCCGATCAAGATCCAAATCGTCGGACAGGACCCAGGTTTGGTCGTGCGCGGAGACATTCCACAGGAAACGCAGGTAACCTTGCGCGCTCCGCGTTCCGTTTGGGACGAATTGACCGCCCAACCCAACAGCGTGCGCGCTGTGCTCGATCTTTCCGGTTTGGACGCGGGCCAGCACCAGGCGAACCTGCAAATCCAGGTCAGCCTTCGACCCGTGCAAATCGTCAGTGCAAATCCATCCTCGGCCGCGTTCACGCTCGAACCGCTCATCACCCGCATGTTTCCGATTGCATTGAACCTGACCGGCCAATTGCCAATCGGATATCAGGCCGGCACTTCGACGATTGACCCGACCGAAGTGACGATCTCGGGCCCTCAATCGCTCGTTTCGCAAGTGACGCAGACGAGCGTCAGCCTGACGTTGAACGAGGTGCGCGGGAGCATTGACCGGATGCTGGCGATCAATGCATTGAATAAGAATAACCAGGTTGTTTCCGGTCTTACCCTTCATCCTGATACGGCGCACGTCACTGTGCCGGTGAATCAGGAAGGCGGCTTTCGCGATGTTGCCGTAAAAGTCATCGTCCGCGGACAGGTCGCTAGCGGCTATCGGCTCGACAACATATCCGTCTCTCCGCCGGTTATCACCGTTTACTCGTCTGACTCGGCATTGGTAAATGCCATGCCCGGTTATGTCGAAACCCAGCCAATTGACTTGCAAGGCGCGAGCGATAACCTGAATGCGCGCGTCCCGCTCAATTTGCCGGACGGCATTTCCGTCGTGGGACAGCCAACTGTTCAGATTCAGGCCGCGGTGTCGGCCATCCAAAGCAGCCTGACGATGTCCGGCGAGACTGTGGAAGTGATCGGGGTTGCACAGGGAATGCAAGCGCAAGTTTCGCCGGCCACGGTTGACGTGATCCTCTCCGGGCCTTTGCCAGTGCTTGACACACTGACCCGCCAGGATGTCCGCGTGAGCGTGGATGTGACGGGATACGATGCCGGTTCCTACCAATTGACTCCGAAGGTCGAAGTCCTTGCTGCGGGCGTGATCGTTGAATCGATTCTTCCCGGAACGGTTGGCGTGGTCATCGCTCCCATGCCTACCGCCACGCCCCAGCCCTGATCCGAAAAGCTCAGCCAGAAAATTTTTGTGGTAAAAAGGAATTATGCCCAAACCTCTTGTTGCCCTCGTCGGACGACCGAACGTTGGTAAAAGCACTTTATTCAATCGTCTCGTCGGCGAGCGCCTCGCCATCGTGGATGATGTTGCCGGCACGACGCGGGATCGTTTATATGCCGAGACTGAGTGGAACGGCCGCGCCTTTGGCATTATGGACACGGGCGGGATTGATCCAACGCATGGCGGCAAGGCCGTGCTTTCCATCGATTCCGCGGATTTCATTGATGAAATCAAATCCCAGGCGCTGATCGCCACTGAAGATGCGGATGCCATCCTGCTCGTGACCGATGGCGATACCGGCATTACCGCAGCCGACCGCGAAGTCGCCGACATCTTGCGGCGTTACCAAAAGAAGCAGCCAAACGGAACATCACTGCCGCCCATTTTTGTAGTAGTGAACAAATGTGAATCGGCGGAACGACGCGCGGCTGCCAGCGAATTCTATGAACTTGGGCTCGGCGATCCGTATCCGATCTCAGCCGTTCACGGCACGGATGTCGGCGATCTGCTGGATGCGCTGGTGAGCAGTTTCCCCGAAGCTGTCGAGGAGGAAGACGAAACAATCAAGATCGCCATCGTTGGCAAACCAAATGTTGGAAAATCGAGTCTGCTCAACAAGCTGGTCGGCGCGGAACGTTCCATCGTCAGTCCCATCGCGGGGACAACCCGCGACGCGGTGGACACACAGTTCGAATTCCAGGGAATCAAAATTTCATTGATTGATACCGCCGGCATCCGCCGCCGCGGAAAAATCGAACACGGCGTGGAGCAATACAGCGTGCTTCGATCGTTCAAAGCCATCGAACGCGCCGACGTTGTCCTGCTGATGATCGACGCGACCACCGGAATCACCGCGCAGGACGCGCATATTGCCGGTTTTGTTTTGGATGCGTGGAAATCGTGCGTCGTGCTGGTCAACAAGTGGGATGCTGTTGAGAAGAATAATGAGACCATGGAAGAATTCACGCGCAAGATCCGCGCGGATTTGAATTTTGTGGATTATGTCCCGCTGTTATTTATCTCTGTAAAAACGGGCCAGCGCATGGACCAGGTTTTGCCGCTGGCATTGCAGGTTCAGGAAGAAAGGCTGGTGCGCCTGACAACATCGAAGATCAACAAGGTGCTGGTCGAGGCGCAGGACATGCACGCCGCGCCCGCGCATGCGGGCAGACAGCTCAAATTGTTTTATGGCACACAGGTCCGGTCTGACCCGCCGACCTTTATGATCTACGTCAACAATCCGAAGCTGATGCACTTCAGTTACATGCGCTATCTCGAAAATCGTCTGCGCGAGGAATATGGATTCCTGGGCACGCCAATCCGCATTGTCACAAAAGGCAGAAGGGAAAAGTAAACAATTCGAACTGATGTGAATATTCCGCCCATTGAAATCAAAAAAGAAATCGCCCACTCCGGGCGATTTCTTTTCTTCATTATTATTGATTATTGATTGGCATACGTGGACATGATCGTCGAGAAGATGGCCGACTCGGAGTTCATATCATACACTGGCGGCGGCGTTTGGTAATTGCCCGGATTCGTCGCATGCAGAACGAAGGTCAGACTGATACAGGCAGTACCCTTGGTCGTGGAATAACCAATCCAATTATAGATATTGCCCGCCGCGCCTTCCTCGCCGGTTTCCTTCAGAAAGGCAACACCATTGATGGTCACATTTTCCGAAGTTGCCATCGGGCTGGTCGAAGGACTCTTACAGGTCGTTGCGCCTTCCACCACACTTACATCCACAAACTTTTCCTGCAAATTGGTGCCCTGGGTAACAAGCGGAAAATACACGCGTCCCGCGGTGTCGGTCTGGCCTGAGACCACAGAGCCTGGCGGGAACTTGAAGGAGAATCCATATTTCGTATTTTGATATGTATTCCAATTGCTTGTATTCGTTCCGGTCGTGGTGGGCGTCGGAGTGGCTGGAACCGCCGTCGACGTGGGAGGATTCGGAGTCGATATTGATCCAGATGAACTGTTGTAGATCATTGGATTCACCCACAAGGCGCGGTCGCCTGTTGCGGACCCAACAGACAGCACCGTGAGAATGAACTTCACATTCTGACCGACCAGTGGGCTTAGGTCAAGATTGGCTTGATAATATTGCCCATCATATTTTTCGGCGAATGCCCAGAAAGTTGTGATCGGCCCGGAACCCGATTGATAATCGAGCCGGAAGATCACATAACAACTCGACTGTCCATACGAACAATTGACTATGGAGCGGAAACGGTCACCGGCTTTGACGGTATAGGGCGGATAGATGCCCTGGATATAACCGTTATAAACATTCTGTGGGAAAGTCACCAGACCGAGGCCCGATGAGGCAGCGCCGCTTTCAAGCGTTGGGTTGTTGACCTGCAAAACGAATCCGTTCGAACTGCCATCGGTTCCGGGACAAGGCAGGGCGCCCGCGCCTGAGAACCACGCGGCTGAACAAACATTCGATGCGAAGTCATATACAGCGCCCGCTGGAGGCGTTGGTGTGGGTCCCCCCGGCGTGGGCGACATGGGAGGAGTCGGTGTGGCAGCCGCGCCGCTGACGTTGATATCAACCCAGAAGGAATGCAGCGCATCCACTCCAATGCCGAACGGCACATTGTTGGCATTTCGCAAACGCCAGTAACCGACATACTTACCGCCCGCGCTGGGCGCGGTGAGGTTGACGGACAAATTCACGGTTTGACTCGGAGCCACACTGCTTGGGAAATTGGCTGGCGAAGGCCCTCCCATTTGATTGCCCGATTCGAAGATCAGCGCATAAGAAGTTGTCCACGTGCAGGTGCCAACATTCTTGATCTGCCACGTCTTGACGAATGGCGTATTGGGAGCAAAGAGCGTGCCGTCCGGAACGGTCACATCCGAGATGAACTTCGCTTTGTCGGTACAGGATGGAGGCTGGGCCGTGGGCGTGACGGTTGGTGTGCCCGGCCCCACAGTCGGAGTGGGAGTGGGGGTCGAGACGCTTATCCCGGGCCGAAGAACGACCGGATGAATCCATAATGCGCGGTCGTCGGTCGGCGAGCCAAGCGCGCGAATGCCGAGAACCAAACTGCCAGTCTTTCCGTCCAATGAATTGAGCTTCACACTGGCATTGTAAGAAAGCCCATCATACTTTTCATCCCAATTCCACAATGTCGTCCATTGATCGTTCACCGACTTGAACCATAGAACATAACGAACATAACAGCCAAACGCGCTGTTCTGACAACCTACAGTTGCCTGGAATAAATCGCCTTTGAAGAAAGTCATTTGCGGGAAGATGGCGTACACAGTTCCGTTGTAAACTTGCTGAGGCGACATCAAAATTCCAGGCGCCGAAGCTTGCACGCCATTTTCCAAAATCGGATTATTCAGCGTCAACGCAAAGCCAAGCTTATCGCCATCCGTGCCAGGGCAAGGGAGTCTCTGCGTATCATTCCGCACGTTGGCCGAACACAAATTGGGAGTGAAATCATAGATTACACCATAAGAAGGAGCAGCCTGGGGAACATTGATCTCGACCCACCATGACTTGCTGGCCGATGTGCCAATCCCGAAAATCACTCCGGATGCATTCCTGAATTTCCAATAGCCGATGTAATTACCAGCGGTGCTGGGAGCCGTGAGATTCACGGAGATATCCACAGTTTGGCCCGGAGCAACACTATTCGGAAAATTAACGGAATTGGGCCCGCCCATTTGCGTTCCGCTGTCAAAAACCAGCGAATAGGAAGTCGTCCATGTGCAGGTGCCGATATTCTTTAGCCGCCATGTTTTGGTGAAGGTTGTTCCAGGCTGGAGAACCGTATTATCAGGAACCGTCACATCGGTGATAAACTGCGCCCAATCACAGATGGATTGCGCCTCGGCATGTTGAGTGCCAACTGCTGCCGCGGGAACCAGCGAAAGCACCAAGGCGGCCAGTACAATTATCCCCAAAGTCAGTTTCGATTTCATAACACTCTCCTTTTTCAATCCGGAATCAGAGAAAGGCCTGATAGTGGACGCCCGCCTTTATGAAAAGTTCCGGTTGACTATGCGCCATATATAGTATAACTTTGATTTAACGATTGTTCAATATGTGAAACCTCCCCCAAACGCGCTATATAATCGAAATATGGCTCGCGCCATTCTCCATCTCGACCTCGACGCGTTCTTCTGCGCCGTCGAAGAAACACGTAACCCAGACTTGCGCGGCAAGGCTTTTGCTGTTGGCGGCAGGCCGGACGAACGCGGTGTGGTCGCATCATGCTCTTACACAGCGCGGCAGTTCGGAGTCCACTCCGCAATGCCAATGGCACGGGCGCTTCATTTGTGCCCCGGTTTGATCATCATCTCGAGTCAGCACAAACTTTACAGCGAAACATCCAAACAAGTGATGGCGAAACTTCGGGACCTGACTCCATTGGTCGAACAGATTTCGATTGACGAGGCTTTTCTCGATATATCAGATTTGAATGAAAACCCGGAACGCATCGCGCGTGGACTTCAAGCGGGCATCCGCGACGAATTGGGCTTGCCCAGCTCAATCGGGATCGCGTCAAACAAGCTCGTGGCGAAGATCGCCACCGAGGTTGGAAAGAGGGCCGCGAAAGGCGGCGCGCCTCCGTTCGCATTGACGATTGTTCCAGCGGGCGAAGAAGCCGCATTCCTCGCCCCCCTCCCCGCTGACATGCTTTGGGGCGTTGGGCCAAAAACATCCAAACGACTGGCTGAATTGGGAATCCACACAATCGGTGATATCGCTAAATGGCCGGAGAATGAATTGATCCGCTTGTTTGGCGAGAACGGCCGCGACTTGGCGCGACACTCCAAGGGTCAGGATGAACGGTCCATCGTCACCGAGCGCGAGACAAAATCCATCAGCCAGGAAATCACATTCAGCCGCGACGTCCGCGATGACAAGTCACTCGAAAAGACATTGCGCGAGCAATCTGCGGAAGTCGCGAAACAATTGCGTAAGAATCAATTGGCAGGAACAACCATCAAACTCAAAATCCGTTGGCCTGATTTCACAACACTGACGCGGCAAATGACTTTGCCCGCGCCGACCGATCAGGAAGATGAAATCGGCAAAGCCGCGATCCATTTAATGAGAGCTGTTCGAAAGTCAGGACAGGCGGTGCGCTTGATCGGCGTCGGCGTGAGCGGCCTCGGGCCGCCGATCCGCCAGTTGGGATTGTGGGATGTCGGGTCAGAAAAGTCGCGCAAGTTGCAGGAAGCCGTTGACAAGCTGCGCGAAAAATACGGTGACAAGGTTATCCATCACGGCGAATCATCATGACAATTCTGATCAGGAAGATATAATCAGTTCATGCCAGTCAAAACGCTATCCATTGAATTATCTACGCGCGGCGACGCGGACATTCACGACATCACGGATCAAGTCGAGCGTCTCGTCACTCAAAGCGGACTCAAAGATGGCGCGGTAACGATCTTTTGTCCATCTTCGACCAGCGCATTGACAACCATCGAATACGAACCTGGCGCGGTCAGCGATTTGCGCCGTTTGTTCGATGAGCTCGCGCCTGCGGACCGCGCTTATGCTCACGAAGCGGCCTGGCACGACGGCAACGGTCACAGCCATGTGCGTGCCAGTCTGCTTGGGCCATCATTGACCATCCCATTTGTGAATGGGCGCTTGACGTTGGGAACGTGGCAGCAAATCATCTATGTGGATTTTGACAACAAGCCAAGAAGAAGGGAATTGATCTTGCAGCTGATTGGCGAATAATTTGGGTTCTACAGTTTTTTACGGGAAAACCTTTTTAAACACAAAGCACACAAAGGGAAAATGCCTGGGCAATAGCTCAAAGTGAGTGATACGCTTTGTAGAGCGAGATGGCAGCTCGCTCTACGTCACTTACAAATAGACCATTAACCAAAAATCTTATCCAACAGAGATGCACATGAACAAAAATCGGTTCAACATAACGGCTTTTTTATCAAGTGATATTGGGATTCTGATTTTGCTCGCGCTGGCGCGCGTTCTATTGCAAATCCCTACCAACGGCCAATATGGCTTTCATCAAGACGAACTGGTCACGATGGATATCGCCACGCGCCAACTGGCATGGGGATACGTCGCCTGGCCGCCGATCACGCCGTTTCTGGCGCGCGTGTCGCTGATGTTGTTCGGCCTGTCGCCCATTGGTCTGCGTTCCTTTGCCGTTATCGCAGAAGGACTCGTGCTGCTGCTGACAGGTTTGATGATCCGCGATCTGGGCGGCAGCCGTTGGGCGCAAATCCTCGGCGCGGTAGCCGTCGCCACAACACCTATTTCCGTCGTTCAAGGCGGACTGTTCCAATATGAAACCCTGGACTATATGTGCTGGGTGCTGCTCGCGTTTACGGTCGTCCGCCTGTTGAAGACTGAAAATCCGCGCTGGTGGTTAGCGATTGGCGCAGCCATCGGACTGGGGATGATGACCAAATACACCATCGCCTTTTCAGTCGCAGGATTGATCGTTGGCGTTTTAGTCACCCGCAACCGTCATTATCTTAAAAGCCACTGGTTGTGGCTCGGCGCTTTGCTGGCGCTGGCGGTCTGGCTTCCCAACCTCATCTGGCAATTTCAGAACCACTTTGTTTCGCTGTACTTCCTCGCCAGCATCCACACACGCGACGTGCAGAATGGCCTGACCAGCAGCTTCCTGTTGGATCAAATCCTGTTCAACATCAACCCGGTAATGATGTATCTGGCGGCATCCGGGCTGTATTATTTCTTCTTTACGCCGGCCGGTCAGCGTTACCGCATGTTGGGTTGGATGTACATTGTGCCTTTTGTTCTGCTCGTGCTCACGCAGGGCAAAGGTTATTATCTGGCGGCGACCTACCCGATGCTAGCGGCAGGCGGCGCGGCGTGGTGGGATGAACGCCTGAGGAACATATCGGATGGCAGCCGCGTGCGTTTCTTATGGCATAGGCCACGAACTGCGCTCATCGTCGGTGCGATCCTGACGATTGCGTTGACTCTGCCCGTTGCTCCTTTAGGCTCCGCGTGGTGGGACGTTGTCAGTAAAGTGAATAACAATCTGACAGCAGAAGTCGGATGGCCGGGAGTTGCTCAACAGGTGGCAAGGGCCTACAATTCGCTTCCCGCGGACGAAAGAACGGGCGCGGCGATTCTCGCGGCCGGTTCTGGCGAGATCGGTTCGATTGACCTGTACGGCCCGACCTACGGCTTGCCCAGAGTCATCAGCGGATTCGATTCATACTGGCAGTTCGGCTACGGAAATCCGCCGCCCACAACAGTGCTTGTGGTTGGCTTCGGCTCTGACGTGCTAAATAATTTCCAGAGTTGCAGGTTCATCGCCTCGATCACCACGCCGTTCAACATCCAGAACGAAGAGACGATTGATCACCGGGCGATCTACGTCTGCCACAACCTGCTCATGCCGTGGCCTGAATTCTGGTCGCAATTTCAATATTTCGGCTAGGGCATAAGAGCCTGCTCAAGGACCAATTAATTTCGCCTTGCCAAAGGCACAAGTATGGTTTTGCCAAAGCAGATTGGCAGGTTTGAAACGCGAATATCGCAAATGGGCGAATTTCCCGAATTTGGTAAAACCGTGAGGACACAAGGCAGGATTCTGGAAAAGCAGGAAACAAATCTGCGTTTGCATAAATTTGCCGAAGTGATCCTGGTCGAGCCAGATTACGGATTGTCGTTAGCAATTATTGGGTCTGGTTTCATCCAGAGACAATCGAGTTCTTTTTGTTCGAGCGGAAGAGGAACCACACGAAATAAGCGAAAAAATCTACTTTACATGGACTTCGATAACAGGCCGCGAAAAAGAGAATTGATTTTACAGCTTATTGGTGAATAAATTGGTCTGTTACTATCAACTAATAAACCTGCGACCTTTTGAAAATGACTGCGTATGTCTGGTAGAAATCAAAAGGAGAATCACATGAATAATTCCTATAAACAACTGACACGCAGTACAACTAATCGCATGATCGCGGGGATTTGCGCCGGGATCGGCGAATATTCAAACATTGATCCGACTGTGATCCGCCTTCTCGCTGTACTTCTTTTCTTCCTTACCGGCCCCGGAGTCGTGATTGCTTACATCATTATGGCGATTGTCATTCCCGAAGCGCCAGCAAAGCAAAGCCAGTGAGCAATGGGTCGGATTTCTTTTGAAATCCGACCCATTGCTGTCCCTGGTTATTTCCTTCGCGTCAAGTCCTTTTTCATTTGCGAGAGTTTATCTGCGGTATCAAAACGCATGGTCATTTGGGAATGTAGTCTAGCCTTCTCGATCGAGCGTGGGAGCGTTTCCTTCAGGCACACCTTTACACGAGAAAGTCGCGACTGTGCAAATTCATGGCTGCTTTCGCCAGCGGCCCAAAAATGAGCCATTAAGCCCAGCAGGTCCGCCAAAGCCTCCTCAGAATAATTGGAGGATTCTTCCAGGATCGACAAAAGCCGCTCCAAAGTTGCGACGGCGAACAAATAATGTCCATGCTCTAAAGCCGCTGCTCCAACTTCCAGGAGCGACTGGCTGACATCTGTCAACATGGCTGGGTGGCGATAGACTGCCAGGCCAAGGGCCTCCTCATAATCCATAAGAATGTGATTTGCGCTGACTGAAACATTGATTTCTGAAAGGAAAGTTTGACCAATAACACTCACCGCACGGACGGCATGCTGCTGATCAATCAGACTCGCCGTGCCGTCCATATCCATCTTTCCTCCAGTGGACAGGATCGTTGTCAAAACGCTAACGGCGATTTGATAATTTGGGATATCCTCCGCCGCAGGTCTGGTAGATAACATATTGGTTAAACCATCTATTAATGTCTCCAGCGCATCGCCGCGATAATCTGGATGAAAACAAGTCTCATGAGCAATTTCAGAGAGGGCAATAAGGATTACCTGGCGATCTGGTCCAGCCTGCGATTGCTTTCCGATTTCGAGTAACGTATCCAACCCCTTATTGTCCAACCTTCCTTGCCTGCCATCCAGCTTTTTGATGATATCTTTTTTTAGCCCCAAAATAATAATCTCGCGCCAACCATACCGATATTGAACTTGAAAAGTTGTCCACAGAATAATAATCAAAAGCAGGAAGAACATCACAGACCAAATAAATTCTTCACGGTCAGGATATCGAACAACAAACAGGATGGCAAGGATTACAGTCAGCACAGCGATGCCCAATCTTGAAGCGATTTCCCGAGGGGCAGTGACTCTTTTGATCAGTACGCGCCGCACATCTTCAGCCATAAATTGGAGAACGATGGCGGGAATCCCCACAAGAAACAAGAGAAGACTGACTATCCCATCAAAGGGGATATCCATGATACCTCCGGCATTAGTTCGCTTTTTTGTTCCTCGATTTGTTTGCAATGATATCTTCGATCATTTCAAGCAGGGTCGTATCAGGCAAACCGGCGATTTTCTGTTTGAACACGGTCACACCCAAGTCTGTCAATTGAACTGAGATCTCGGAATAAGTCTCGACAGTAAAGATGCCGACCGAAGACGGATGGATCCAGGAGGGAGGTGTTCCAGGATATTCACCATCGCGTGAAAAAAGCCAGTACAAAAATTTCAAGCCGAGTTTCTCACCGCCTCCATCCGTTCTGATATTCTGGTAAAGATCAAGCCAGTATTTATCCACACCCGGCGGGAGCCGGATGTCCACAATCAGCACATCAAATTCCTTGGTCTTCAGGAAATTAATCGCTGTCGTGACATTTTCTGCCTGCTGAAAATCGTACTTCCCGCTGAAATAAACGGGGCCTGTCAAGTTACTTAGCTCAAACCGAGCGCTATCTTCCACCCATAGAACTTTTGGCTTCATTTCTACTCCTTGGATTGCAGTTTTCCCTCTGCCGGGAGATAAAGCGTAACCTTTGTCAGGAAAGGCTGTCGAAAATAATCGCTATGGTCTTCATGATGATATCGCGTTGGATTGCTCTCGATTGATATTCCACCTCCATGGGCTTGGGCAATTCGGCGCGAATCAGTTAAACCAATGCCTGTACCCAGCCGGCCGCGGTCCGTAGACCATTTTCCGCGATAACCCAATTTGAAGACAAGTTCCTGCTCAAGTTCCTCTTTCGAAATAGGTACTCCCCAGTTCTCAAATTCAACAAATACGGTTCCATCATGAAACTTTGATTGAATGGAAACCCATGGAGCCTTCGTTTGATCGCGTCTCCAAGTATATTTGATCGCGTTGTGCAGCAAGTTCGAAAACGCCCTTACAATCTCGCGTTCGTTCACCTTTACATAAGCGTCTGCCATTTCATAGGTTTTTATGTCAACGCGTGAATTCTGGGCAAAGCTTGCCAGTCGGCTGACAGCCTGGTCAATCAACGACTTTATGCTTACTGTCGTTGCTTTCGATGTCTCGCGCACATCCGCGGTAACATATTCCCGAAGACTCTGGAGAGTGTAATCCATTTGCAAGACCGCATTCCGGGTTTTCAAAACATCAATCAGGGTGGTAAGGCGTTCCAAATGCCAGGCTGCCTGCTGCAAATCCCGGATGACTTCGCGAGGCAAGTGACCCGGCATAATGTCCTGGCAAATCTGTCCAATCGAGTGAGCCGCAACCCTCAGGGCCGCAGGTTGCGACTCGATTATCGCAATTCGTTGTTTATATTCCCGCAAGGCAGTCACTTGTTCATCAAGTATTGTCCACTTGAATTCCGGCAAGGCCTTTGAACGCCTTTCATCATCTCCTGACAAAATTAGACGTTCAATCGCAGCTGCCAGGCGATTGGCGCTATCTGTTAACGCGGCCTCAATCTCCTCCGCGGAAGGTATTCCGTCACCTGCAAAGGGATTCGACGCAAATGCCTGCACAACAGAATTTAGACTCTGAACGACCATGACCAGCGTTGTGGTGTTGGCATGCAAAATACGGCCAATATCGAACGTTAACTCTTCAACTCGTTGCTGCAATTCCCTCTCGCGTAATTTAGTCTCGTACTCACCTGTAATGTCTACGAGGCATCCAACAAAACCGATTAAGTCTCCGCTGTACGGATTCCTCAACGGCTTGCAATAATCTTCCACATATAAATCTGCGCCATTTATGCGAAAATGGATCAACGCTCTCTCCAAAGGCCTGCCCTCTTTATCGGCGCTCAAAGCTTTTTTTATTAGGGTATCACGGTCTGCGAGATCGGCATAGAAACTTTGTATATTTGCCTGGATATCTCCTTGACCTGGAAGCCCCAGCATTTGCCGGACCATCCTATTGCAGACAATGAACCGTCCATCCGCGTCCACCATATAAACCCCAATAGGCAATTCGCGAAAATCAAATTCGTAAAATTCTTCCAGCGAAGGAGAAGTTTCTTCCGTCATAGAGCACCCCATGGAACGAAATATTAGGGATGATAACCAGCATCAACAAGTATAGAGATTTTCCAAACTTTGTCAAGCAGAATTCCTTGAAGATGCGCGCAGCTTTGGATTCCTCATCTCGCCAACGACAAAAACACATCCTCCAATGTCGGCTCACCTGCAAGGACGTTGCTCACGTTCACGCCTCTATCTTTCAACACTTTTTGCAAGTCTTCTTTCTTCTTTCCTCTCTCTGTTATCGTTCTTAAATGGTCGCCTGCTAACCCGACGCGCAGAACGCCGTTCACGCCATGCAAGGCAGCCAACCCGTTTTGCAATGGCTCGGCGAAGACCTCCCACACATCGCCGGGGACAACCGTTTCTTTCAACTTGGATGGCGTATCCATCGCCAGCAATTTTCCATCGCGCATCATGCCGACGCGTTCACAATATTCGGCTTCGTCCATGTAATGCGTGGTGACCAAAATCGTCACGCCACTTTCAGCCATGTTA
The DNA here is from genome assembly GCA_021824575.1 of Chloroflexota bacterium. Lineage (GTDB taxonomy): Bacteria > Chloroflexota > Anaerolineae > Anaerolineales > Villigracilaceae > Fen-1038. The sequence goes on along the minus strand of JAKAKJ010000031.1, from coordinate 14,518 downwards.
TAGATCAAATCCCAAAACGCGCGGCGGGCGGTGGGATCAACGCCTGAGGTCGGCTCGTCGAGGAAAAGCAATTTCGGTTGATGCACGACCGCGATACCCAACGCCAGCCGTTGACGCCAGCCTGCGGAGAGTGAGCGCGTCAGCGTGGACTCATGCCCGTTGAGTCCGACCAGTTCAATGGTCTCTCTGATGCGTCCTTTATCCCGAATGCCGTACACGCCGCCGTAGAAAACCAAATTCTCCATCACAGTCAAATCGTCATACAGCGCAAACTTTTGCGACATGTATCCGGCGCGGGCACGCACCTCTTCGCTTTGACGGAACGCGTCGAAGCCCAGCACAGTCGCTTTGCCGTCACTTGGCGCGAGCAACCCGAGCAACATGCGGATGGTTGTGGTCTTACCCGAACCGTTTGGGCCGAGATAACCAACAACCTCACCTGCATTCACTTCAAAATTGACGTGATCCACCGCGATGAATTCACCGAAGCGGCGCGTGAGATTTTCGACGCGTACGACAGCATCACTCATACGATTGCTCCGACAATTCAATGAAGACATCTTCGAGCACAGCCGGGATGACGCGAATACCATCCACATTTCCGCCTTCGCTTCGTATCGCGGACGGCAAGCGGCTCGCCACTAAATCAGCCTTCCCTTCTCTGACGCGCAAATGCAGGCGGTCTCCGAAGGCGCGCACATCTTCCACATCCAAATCTTCTTGCGCAATGCGACGAAGAAGTTTGAGCGGCGACCCGCGCAATTCGATGACTCGATCTGTGAGCCGCGAACGGAGTTGCGACGGCGTACCCTCTGCAATAATTTTTCCATGTCGCATGAATCCAACGCGGTTGCAGCGCGCAGCTTCGTCCATATAGGGCGTAGAGATAAGAACGGCTACAGCCCCCTCGCCCCCATCCCCACTCCCAATGTTAGGAGAGGAGTGAAGGGGTGATGGCAAATTTGGGGCGAGGGGGGTAGATGTAATTTGAATCAGCAACTGCCAAAAATCCTGGCGCGTTACCGGATCAACGCCGGTTGTTGGTTCATCGAGCAGCAGCACACGCGGACGCGTGACCAGTGCCGAAGCCAATCCCAATTTTTGTTTCATGCCGCCCGAAAGCTGACCCGCGCGGCGCGTGGCGAAATTTGCCAGTCCAACGAATTCGAGGATTTCCATCGAACGCGGATACCACTCATTCGATTTCAATCCTCGCACTTCCGCGAAGAAACGAATATTTTCAAGGACGGTCAAATCTTCATACAAAGAAAAGCGTTGAGAAAGGTAACCAAGCTGGGAACGCGCATCTTCGGTATGTTTCCTTACATCGTAACCGCAGACGGTTATTTCGCCAGAATTCGGTAGTAATGCGCCGACGATAAGACGCATGGTTGTGGTCTTGCCTGCGCCATCCGAGCCAACCAAACCATAAATCTCGCCCGCTTTGACGCTGATTGAAACACCGTCCACCGCGCGCGTTGCGCCGAAGTGTCGGTATAGATTCTTTGCTTCGATCAGATTGATATCATCCATAGCACTGAAAGCCTAATCGAGTCTCTTGCGGAAACGCAGGGAAGCTATGCCCATGATGATGATGCCAAAGACGGCCAGGGCAATGATCTCACCTTGAATGGAAGATGCGCCGACGCCCTTTATTAACAACGCACGAATGACAATCAGGTAATAGCGCAAAGGAATGATATAGGCAAAAGCCTGCAGAAATGGCGGCATGGCTTCGAGAGGAAAGAAAAAACCCGAAAGGAAGATGGAGGGCAAAAGTGTCATCCAGACCGTGAGCATGGCTTCCTGTTGTGTGTTGGCAACGGTTGATGCAAACAAACCAATACCGAGGCTGGAAAGCAGGAGCAGTCCTGATGTCTCCAAAATCAAAGCAAGACTGCCGCGCACAGGAACGCCAAACCAATAGTGTCCAAGGATCAGGACTTCGAAGGTATCGAGAAAGGCAAGCACCACATACGGCAGAATTTTGCCAACCACAAGTTCCCATGAGCGGATGGGTGTGACGATCAACTGCTCGATCGTGCCGCGTTCGCGTTCGCGGACAATAGTTGTGGCTGTCAGCATCGTGGAAATTACATACAGGATGATCCCAATGACAGCCGGGATCATGAAATAAGCGCTGACCAAATCGGGGTTGTACCAAACCTGCGTAAGAAACTGCACGGGTGGCGCTACCGCCGATCCGCGCCCGAGCCGCGACGCGTCTTCAGTCATGATCTTGGTGGCATACGCCTGCCCAATCAGTTGCGATGCGGATAAAGCTGTTGATCCGCTGGTGGCGTCCGAACCATCCAGAATTACCAGGACCTGAGCATCATTCTCGATCAATTGCTGCGAATAATCCGGAGGAATGATCAGCGCTGCGCGGATTTTTCCATCCTCGATCAACGTTCGGATATCCTGCTGTGATCCGACTTCATATTCAATCGTAAAATAATTCGCCGAACGGAAGGCATCCAGCAACGCGCGGGATTGCGGTGAGCGGCTCTGATCCCAGACCGCAATCGGAATGTTCTTGATATCCGTTGTCGCCGCGTAACCCAACAGGAACAATTGCATGATGGGCATGATCAATGTCATAATCAGCGTGCGCGGGTCGCGCAGGATTTGAATGAATTCCTTGCGAATGATCGAAGCAAGTCGCAATGTCATTTGATCTCCTTTAAAGCTCCATGCAAAAATATATCCACAAAATAATCGAGCGCATTGGTTTTCATTTCCCGCGGCATGGCGCGGCCAATTAAAATCTCGGTGATGTAATAGGAAAAGAACATACCCAGAAAAGCACGCAATAATACCGGCGGTGGAATGCGCTGCAAGTTGCCATCCAGATTTCCCATCCGCTCCGCAAGCGGCAGGATCATCGGGAGAAATTTATCAAAGACCGCAGAGACGTGACGACTTTTGAATTCCACGATTTCGGTCAGCATCAGATTCAGAAAATCAGGGTGATGTCCAAGTTCGGTGACAAGTGAGTGAGCCGCGTTGCGGACAAACTCCTCGACAGTTTTTCCTTCAACAGTATTGAGTATTGGAATAATTTGAAAGAACGGATGCCGCTCTTCAATGATGGCTTGAAAGACTTCCTCCTTCGACGAAAAATGATTGTAGATTCCACCCAACGCAATCCCGGTCTGTTCAGCAATTTGACGCATGGATGTGGCGGCGTAACCCTGTTCGATGATCAGGCTATACGCGGCGTCGAGAATTGCCCGCCGCGTCCGCTCGCCTTTTGAAACCGATTCTTCGACCATGAAAAAACATTTCTCCAAAAATGAACGAACGTTCATTTTTGATTGTAGGCAGCGAAAGCGAATCTGTCAAGTGATAGAATTCATTTTATGCCGCCCAACGCCGAAGCCTTCATCCGCAAACATTTGCGATTCAATTTCATCATCGGCATGTTCGATGGCGGCTTTTTCGGTTTCGGCGTTGGCTTCGCTTCGTTCGCCGCAGTCATTCCCCTCTTCGTTCATCATCTGACAGATTCCGCGCTTCTCGTTGGACTGGTTCCCGCGGTTCACAACATCGGCTGGCAACTGCCGCAATTGCTCACCGCCGGCTGGATGTCCGGGATGAAGCGCTACAAGCCTCTTGTTTTGCTGATGACGATTCACGAACGCGTCCCCTATCTGGGATTGGCAATCGTGGCGTTCATTTCACCGCAAGTGACAAAAGAAGTCGCACTGGCACTGACTTTCATGATGTTGGTCTGGCAGGGATTTGGCGCGGGGCTGGCGGCCAATCCGTGGACCAGTATGGTTTCGAAAGTGATGCCGGTTGAATTGCACGGAACATTTTTCGGCACGCAATCTGCCGCGTATAACGGCATGGCGGGACTCTCCGCGATTTTGGCGGGTCTGATTCTGGACAAAGTAGCGGGGCCATTGAACTTCAGCCTTTGCTTTGCGCTGACGTTTTTATGGATGGCCGTTTCATTTGTTTTTCTCTCACAGACGCGCGAACCGGAATCACAACCAAAGGAAAGAGAACAAGTCTCCGCATTCCTGAAGAAATCGCTTGCGATTTTGCGAAGCGATCCAAATTTTCGGATGTTCCTTTTTGTGCGCGTTCTCAGTCAATTTGCCGGGATGGCTTTTTCGTTTTACATCATTTACGCGGTCGGACGATTCGGGATGAGCGACGCCGCGGCCAGTATCCTGGTTTCGCTGCTCTTGATCGGGCAAATTGTTTTAAGCCCGTTGATGGGACGTTGGGGCGACCACTGGAGTCATCGCGGTGTGATGGCGCTCGGTGCGTTGGGCGCGTCGTTGAGCGCGTTCCTCGCGTGGTTCGCATCATCTTCTGAATGGTTTTATGCGATCTTTCTTTTGCAAGCCGTAGCCACCGTCGCCATTTGGACGATCCCGCTGGCATTCAGTGTCAGCTTTGCCGAGAAGCCGGAGGACCGCCCGATTTATATCGGGCTGGCAAACACAATTCCCGCGCCGGCGACGATTCTCGCGCCCGTTATCGGCGGATGGATTGCAGACGCATCCGGATTCCATTTGATGTTCATACTGTCTGCGGCCTGTGGGCTTCTCATGGCAGCGGCGTTATTGAAGATGAAGGACTAATTCCTGCAAAAAGAATTGGTCTGAACAACGATGCCGATGTTTCCCAAAAATGAATACCCCGGATTTGCTCAAATATCGTTCATCCTGTACAATCAGAAAAGACCAGCTCGTTCATGTTCCATTCCAAAAGATTTCACAACAACCCATTGAAATCTGTGAGGCCATCATGCGAATTGCACTTGTCATTGGTTCGACCGTTTCAACCATCAAGGACGAAGCTTTGCGTGGACGCAAGTTACTGATCGTTCGTCCGGCGGATACGGAAGGCAAGCCAACCGGCGAACCTTATATCGCAGTAGATACGGTCAGCGCGGGGACGGGCGATCTGGTGATCGTTACCGAAGGCTCGTCCGCCCGTTATACCGGACTCACCCAAAACGCGTCGGTCGATTCGGTCATTGTCGGTGTGATCGACTCGCTCGAATCGGGTGGGAAATTCACTTATAAAAAACAATAATCATTGCACAAGGATATGGCAGACAACGAGGCGCGCGATCTGCTTTCCGTGGGCGTGGATGTGGGAACCACCACCACGCAGATTGTCTTTTCGCGCCTGAGTCTCACCGATGTTTCGCGGCCCGGACAAATTCCGCGCATCAACATCACCGACCGCGCTGTGATCTACCAAAGCCCGATTGTTTTCACTCCACTCAAAGATTATGAAACCGTTGACGCAGATAAGCTCAACGAAATCGTGCGGCGCGAATATGCCGCGGCGAATGTTGATCCGAAACAAGTCGAAACGGGCGCGGTCATCATCACAGGCGAGACAGCCAAGAAAAAGAATGCTGATGAAATTCTGCGCGCACTTTCGGGATTGGCCGGTGAATTTGTTGTCAGCGTGGCCGGGCCAAATGTGGAAAGTCTCATCGCAGGCAAAGGCGCGGGCGCGGCGCTTTATTCGCAAACACATTACGCGAGCGTCACGAATGTTGACATCGGCGGCGGAAGCGCCAACAGCGTCACGTTTGAAAACGGAAACTACATCAGCGGCGCGGCGATGAATTTTGGCGGACGTATCCTCGAGGTCGAGCACGGAAGCGGAAAAATCCGTCACATCGCGGAGCCAGCAAAAAACATCTTGAACGATTTGGGAATCCAACTTGAAGTCGGGGCAAGTCCATCGCTCGATGATTTGCGCCGCTTCACGAATCGCATGGCTGATCTGGTTGTCGAATTGATCGAAGGCACATCATCACCGCTTGCACAAAAAGTTTATCTCACGCCGCCCGCTGTTTCGGGCAAAGGCACCGTGCTGATGTTTTCGGGCGGCATCGGACATTATTATTACAATCCAATCAAAATTAATTCAGTCGCCGACGCGACCATTCACGATGATGTTGGTCCGTTACTGGCTGAATCAATGCGGCAACACGCGGTGTTGAACTCGTATGAAATTGAGCGTCCATCCGAAACGCTGCGAGCGACCGTTTTGGGCGCGAGCACGCAAACCGTGACATTATCCGGTTCGACGATTTGGGCTGAGCGCGAGATTTTGCCGATGAAAAATGTTCCGGTCATTCATCCATCACTTCAGGATAGCCTTCAACCGGCTTCCATTTCGATGGCAATTGCCGAAGCCGTGCGCCGCTGGGATGTGAACATTGCAACTGATCCATTTGCCGTTGCGCTTGAACTAAACCGTCCGCTCGACTATACTTCGCTCTCACAACTCGCGAGCGGCCTGCGCGAATTTTCGGATACAATGCCGAAGGAACGACCGCTGGTTGTCATCATCGAACGCGATTACGCTCAAGCATTGGGACAAACTGTAAAAGGACTTGCACCTGAACGTTCTTTATTAGTCATTGATCAAGTCGGTTTATCGGAAGGCGATTATATTGATTTAGGCACGCCGCTCATGGATGGACGCGTCGTCCCGTTGAGCGTAAAGACGTTGATTTTTTATCATTAGGAATAAGCCAAAAAGAATTACGATGAACTCAACCAAAGAAAATCAAGCCATAAACTACAAGCTTCCGCGAGACATCTTAATCATCGCAACATTGATGATGCTCTTTGGTTTGGCAGAAGTGAAAACAGGCTTTTCGCATGAGTTTTTCGGGCTCACCACAACTCAGGCGAGTCTTTCCACTTATTTAGGTGTTACTATCGGCTTGTTTTATTTCTTTGGTGGCTTGTTTATCCTGTTTGGAAGAAAGTGGGCTGCGGCACTTGCTATTATCTTGCTCGTTGGAGATATCATCGGACGTATTTTTATGGTTCTGGATGGTTTATTTCCACTCACTTCTTTTCTTCAAACTTTTTCCATTATCGCTGGCACAGCCATTGCGGCTTTCTTCGCCGTTTATATTGGTTTGAAATGGAAATCATTTAGGTAAGTACGTGGCAAAGAGATAACTTTATGCTTCTCCGCACGAAACTGCACGGCAAGATCTATGAATTCCCTGATATCCGACTCCTGATGGGCAAAGCCAACGAGGAAAAATCGGGTGACCGTCTCGCGGGCGTGGGTGCGGAGACTGCCGCGGAACGCGTCGCAGCAAAATTAATTTTGGCCGAGGTACCGCTTTCGGTCTTGCGCGAAAATCCCGCCGTACCGTACGACCAAGATGAAATTACGCGCGTCATTCAAGACGCGGTAGATGAGTCAGTTTACAACGAGATCAAAGATTGGACGGTCGGCGAATTCCGCGAATGGATTCTTTCGGACACAACGACTACCGAAATGATCCATCGCGTATCGAACGGTCTTGCCGCCGAGATGATCGCGGCGGTCACGAAGTTGATGTCGAATCTCGATTTGATATACGGCGCGAAAAAGATTCCTGTTACTGCACATTGCAACAACACCATTGGCGCGCCCGGCACGCTATCTTCGCGCAACCAGCCTAATCATCCGACCGATTCGCCCGAAGGCATCCGCGCCGAAATTTACGAAGGTCTTTCGTATGGCTCAGGCGATTCGGTCATCGGCATCAATCCAGTGGATGATTCTTACAGCTCCGTCTCGCGTCTGCTCGATATGACCTATGACATCATCAAGACCTGGAATATCCCAACGCAAAATTGCGTACTGTCACATATCACCACCCAGATGAAATGCATGCAATCCGGCTCGCCAGTTGGACTCGTATTTCAATCCATCGCGGGTTCGCAAAAGGGCAATGATTCATTTGGCATCTCCGTCGGCATGATTGACGAAGCCTACGAACTCGCTAAAAAGCATTGCTTTCCCAAAGGCCCAAATTTCATGTACTTTGAAACCGGCCAGGGTTCCGAGCTTTCCGCTGACGCGCACAACGGCTGGGATCAGCTCGTGATGGAAGCGCGCTGTTACGGATTTGCAAAACGCTATCATCCGTATCAAGTCAACACGGTCGTTGGCTTCATTGGTCCCGAATATCTTTACGACGCGCGGCAAATTCAGCGCGCCGGGCTCGAAGATCATTTCATGGGCAAACTCACGGGCATTCCGATGGGTTGTGATGCCTGTTATACTAATCACGCCCGCGCCGATCAAAATGCCATCGAAAACCTTGCGGTCATGTTGACCGCAGCCGGATGCAATTATTTTATGGGACTTCCCATGGGCGACGACTCGATGCTTTCGTATCAAAGCACTTCCTTCCATGATGCGCCAACTTTGCGCCAGCTTTTCAAATTGCGCCCTGCTCCCGAATTCGAAAAATGGATGGAGGATCTCGGCTTGATAAAAAATGGTGTGTTGACCGAAAAAGCCGGTGACCCATCCATTTTCCTCAAGAGATAAATTATGGATGACACCCAGCTTGCCGCGATTGTAGATGCGATTGTTCGCGAATTAAAAGAATCAGGAGCAGTAAAACCTGCCGCTTCTTCTTTGGATTCGCAAGCGGCTTCCGTTTCGACAAATTTATCATCGCCTTCGGTTGTTCCCGTCAAATCGCGCACTTCCGGCTCTGGAGTGAATCTAAGCATTGACCTTCCCGACCCGACGACTCCGCAAGCGCGCAACACGCCGCGCGTGAAAAATCCAAAAGACTCAAACGGACTGCGCGCGCTGATGGCTTCGACCACCGCCCGCATCGGCGTTGGACGCGCGGGCCCGCGTTACAGCACGGCTTCCTTATTATTATTCCAGGGCGATCACGCCGTGACTCAAGACGCCTTATATCGCGATGTGGATCAGAAACTGCTCGATGAATTCAATCTGTTCACCGTGCAAACGAAAGTCAAAGGCGGCAAGCAGGAATATCTTCTGCGCCCTGATCTCGGACGCCAGCTCAGCGATGACGCCAAACGCACCATCAACGAGAAATGCCAGAAGAATGTAAATGTGCAGCTGGTTGTTGGCGACGGATTATCCGCCGCGGCAATTGAAGCAAATCTGCGTCAGATTTTTCCGGTCGTCAAGCAAGGCGTACAAAATGCAGGTCTGACATTTGGCACGCCATTCTTCATCAAGTATGCCCGCGTCGGCGTGATGAACGATGTCGGCGAACTCGTCAAACCGGATGTGGTTGTTTTGTTGATCGGTGAGCGTCCCGGTTTGGGTCGCGCTGAATCAATGAGCGCATATATGGGTTACAAACCGAAATACGGCGACACCGACGCCGATCGCGATGTGGTCTGCAACATCTTTGAAAACGGCGGAACCAACCCGCTCGAAGCCGGCGCGTATGTGGTACAAATTGCTCAGAAGATGCGCAAGAACCAGGCATCGGGCGTGAAACTTAAGTTGGCAAAGTAAGGAGTCTCCATGGCGATTCTCGACCCAATTTATGCAACGCCATTGTGTGTCCAATTGATTCCGCAGGTGGATCGCAACTTCGCGAGTCGGCTTAATCTCCGCGACGATCAACTGTCCATCGGTCTCATCAGCGCGGACAACGATGATGCGACATACGTGTCCATTGATGAAGCCACCAAGATGGCCGATGTGGAAGTTGTGTACGCGCATTCGTTTTACGCGGGTGTCAAGCACACGTCCGGAAAATTGTCAGGCGAGATCATGGCGATTTTAGCGGGACCCGATCCCGCCGAAGTCCGAGCCGGACTCAATGCCGCGGTTCAATACCTGAAGAATGAAGCCCTCTGGTATTCTGCCAATGAAGATGGATCCATCGCATTCTTTCCGCATGTTATCTCGCGCACCGGGACCTATCTTTCGAAAGTTTGCAACATTCCAGCCGGCTCGCCAATTGCCTATTTGATTGCACCGCCTAACGAAGGTCTGGTTGCCTTGGATGCTGCGCTCAAGGCAACAGATGTTCGCATTGTATCGTTGACCATGCCGCCCTCGGAAACAAATTACATGGGCGTGATGCTAACCGGCGACCAGCCTGCATGCAAAGCCGCCGCAGCGGCATTTCAGGATAAAGTGTTAGAGGTTGCAAGCCAACCGATGAATTATTGAGGAACCGCGAAGCACGCTAAGAGCGCGAAGATTTTTCTTCTTTTCTTTTTCCTTCGTGACCTTTGTGTCTTTGTGGTTAAGAAGAGTGACTATGGCAGACCTTGATAACGATCTTCTCTCCATTCAAGAAGCACGCACGCTGGCTGTTCAGGCGCGCGAGGCACAGCAAAAATTCCTTCACGCGACTCAGGCCGAAGTGGACCGCATTTGCGCGGCGATGGCGCAGGCCGCGTACGACGCGTCGCAGTCGCTGGCAAAAATGGCGGTCGACGAAACAGGCTACGGCGTGCCAGAACACAAGGTTTTGAAAAACGTGCTTTCGTCGAAGATTCTTTGGGACGCGATCAAAGACATTCCAACGGTCGGTGTGATCGGACACAATTCGCAAAAAGGAACGTACGATATCGCCTGGCCGATGGGCGTGGTCGCGGCGTTAACTCCCAGCACGAATCCGACTTCAACCACGATGTTCAAAACGCTGATTGCAGTCAAGGCGCGCAATGCGATTGTCATCGCGCCGCACCCATCCGCGTATAAGTGCTGTATCGAAACGATTCGCATCATGGCTGAGGCTGGAGAACGGGCTGGAATGCCAAAGGGCTTGATCTCGTGCATGACACGCATCACTTTGCCCGGCACACAGGAATTGATGAGACATAAATACACGGCGCTCATCCTCGCCACCGGCGGCTCGGACATGGTGCGCGCCGCGCATTCGGTTGGCAAACCAGCGTATGGCGTTGGTCCGGGCAACGTGCCGGTTTATGTTGACCGCTCCGCGGATTTACAGCGCGCCGCAAAATATATCGTCTCATCCAAAGCGTTCGATCATTCCGTGATTTGCGCCACCGAACAATCCGTGGTTGCGGATCGCCCGATTGCATCCAAACTCGAAGAATTGATGAAAGCCGAAGGCGCGTATTTTGCTGACGAGGCCATGTCAAAAGTCCTCGCCAAGAATCTGTTTGTTGGGCATTTGCCAAACCCAAAAGCCGTTGGGAAGAGTCCACAACAGTTGGCGCAGATGTACGGATTCAGCGTGCCGGATTGGGCCCGCATCATCGTCTGCAAACTGAAAGGCGTTGGCCCAGAAGAGCCACTATCCGGCGAGAAGTTGACCACGGTGCTTGGCTGGTACGAAGCCGATGGTTGGGAGGCGGGTTGCGAACGCTCCATCGAATTGATTCAGTATGGCGGACGCGGTCATTCGCTCGTGATCCACGCTCAGGATCAGGATGTCATCATGAAGTTCGGACTTGAAAAACCGGTCTTTCGCATTCTGGTCAACACCTGGGGCACGCTTGGCGCAACAGGTTATACAACTGGTGTGATGCCATCCATGACGCTCGGCTCCGGTGGAATCGGCGGCGCGATTACAGGTGATAACATCACCGTTCATCATCTTTATAACGTGAAGAAGCTGGCGTATGAAATACGCGTTCCTCCGCCCGAAGCGTTTGCCCCCGGTTCGACAGATGCACCCGCACAGAGAAGTTTATTCACGGGTAATGCTTATTCATCGCCTGCGTCGGTTTCATCAGGCTCGACGGATTCGCAAATTGACGAGATCGTGAGGAAAGTTTTAGCGGAGTTGAAGAAATAATTTCTGTCATGTCATTGCGAGCGCTGGTCGAGTAGGCAGTGTTCTCGAGCGAAGCGAGATGCCGTATCGAGGCCAAGCGCGGCAATCTATGTAACAACCATTTGATTATTCCAAGAGATTGCTTCTCGAAGACTCGCAATGACATGATTAGACGCCAGATTTCAGGGCTTGAAAAAAATTCCAACCCTGACATCCGATGTCTAATCGGAAAAATTATTATCAAAGGAGTTTGCTATGCCAGTAGATGTTTCCATGATTGCACTTGGAATGGTGGAGACCAAAGGCTTGGTGGGTGCGATCGAAGCCGCCGATGCCATGGTCAAAGCCGCCAACGTGACGCTGATCGGCAGTGAATATGTCGGCGGCGGATATGTGACCGTGATGGTGCGCGGTGATGTCGGTGCGGTGAAGGCCGCCACAGACGCAGGCGCGGCCGCTGCAAAGCGCGTCGGCGAGCTTGCCTCGGTCCACGTGATACCTCGCCCCCATTCTGATGTCGAGATGATTCTGCCGCAAAATACGAAGGGTTCCTTCGGCGGACGCGGCGGCGGAAAAGAAAAGTAATTCAAGCGGTTGATAAAACCGCCAAGCTCGCGAAGAACACGAAGAAATTTAAATCTTCGCGCTCTTAGCGTTCTTCGCGGTTAAGAACCGTTTACCATGTCGCGTCAACTGTTCACGGCAGAAGACATTCGCCGCATTGCGCGCGAGCGATCAGACACGCTCTTGCTGGGCGCGGACGATATCGTCACGCATGAAGCCATGGACGTGGCGTACTCCCTGGGCGTAAAAGTCATCCGCGAAACGGAATCAGACTCTAAATCCAGGGGAGAAGAGCCGTCTTTTGTCACGAATCTTCCACCGTTGAAAGTCGTGCATGGCGCAAGCGTCAACATGGAACCGTTCCTCGAAGGGTCAGCCACGCCGGGCACAAACGTACGGCTGAAAGATGTGGTAATCAAAGAGGATCGCGGGCCAATGGGCGCGGGCTACATGGCGCTCGACAAAGGCGAGATGAAGTGGACATTGACATACGATGAAGTGGACATCGTGCTTGAAGGCGAACTTGTGATCACGCGCGGCGTCGAGCAGGTGCGCGGCAGTCCGGGCGATGTGATTTACATCCCGAAAGGATCAAGCATCACGTTCGGCACGCCGAGCCGGACGCGCTTTGTGTATGTGGTATATCCGGTGAACTGGAACGAGAAATGACGATCATCACCGAAAGTGAGTTGCGTGAATTTTGGAAGAACGGGCGTGGACAATTGCCTGCGTTTCCGTCTGACACGCGCTTCACCGATTCAGCGCGCGAGTTTTTGCGTCAACACAAAATTGACGTGCAAACTCCGACGGCAGGCATTGAACCGAATCACATACATCCTGAATGGGACAAGCCCGGCACATTTCCTGTTGTTCTCACGGGATCGGTTCCCGTCTGCGCAGTATGCGGACAGCCGATCAAGCACAAACCCGATCACATGACTCAATTGGATGCGGGACACTTCGCATCCAAAACGGACTCGAGGCTGATGCTCCGTGGACGCGTTGACTCGCTTCACGCTTTTGTCATGCTTGCCGCGGCAAAAGCGCGCAGCTTTCAGATGACGAATCTGGCATCGCACCTCGACACGCTGGCAGCTTATTGCCGTGAGATCATGAGCGCGGAATACAACTCGCGTCAAGTCGCTCCGCTGATTTTATTGGGCAAACGCGAGGAAGAGCTTCATGAAATTTCGCATTGGCCTGATCGTCACCTTGGAATCCAGCACATCATTCCGGGGCCGGAAGACCACGAGATGATTCACTGGCTGAATGTCTTGCGAACGCAGGCACGCGAAGTCGAAGTGGTTGCATTAGAAGCATTCGGTACAGATCGCGGCCTCGACCAAAGTGGAATTGGAAAAAATATTTCACACGCATTGAATCGTTTTTCATCCGCAGTTTACGTTTTAGAGTTGTACTTCAAAGCAGGAAAATTGAACGGTGGTTGAGTAGGCGCTCTTAGCCGTACCGAAACCACCTATAATATGTTGGCCTCGGTACGTCGGGAGAACACCGACTACTCGACCAACGACATATTTTATGAATCCGAATCTTTCTGACCTTCTCACCCGCACCGACTCGATCATGTCTGGAGCCAATGGCTGGCACCCCGATCCTGATCTGCTGTCCCCCTCCGGCATTTACCGCGGCACGGTTCACGTCGGCGTGGATTTGGGAACAGCTTATACTGTGCTGGTCGTACTTGATGAAAATTGCCAGCCTATCGCGGGCACATATCAATTTGCGGAAATTGTGCGCGATGGCCTGGTCGTGGATTTTGTCGGCGCGGTGGATTTGCTTCGCAAGATGAAATCAAAGGTCGAGGAGAAACTTGGATTCACATTAACATCTGCCGCCACCGCGTATCCGCCCGGCGTGCCGCAGGCGGAAGTCCGTGCAACGGCGAATGTTTTATATGGCGCAGGGTTGGATTGCACCGGTCTGATTGACGAGCCGACCGCAGCAAATAATGTTTTGCAAATTCAAGATGGCGCCATCGTGGATGTCGGCGGTGGAACAACCGGCATCGCCATTTTTGAAAACGGCAAGGTCGTGTACACGGCTGACGAGCCGACCGGCGGGACACACTTCTCGCTGGTAATCGCCGGTTCAATGGGATCCACTTTCGAGGAGGCTGAAGCGCTCAAGAAAAATCCAAATGAGCAGACGCGGCTCTTCCCCGTCGTCCGCCCCGTGATGGAAAAGGTTGGAAGCATTATCAATCGGCACATTGAAGGCCATCACGTGGAACGAATTTATTTGGTGGGCGGCACGTGTGCTTACCCCGGCATGGACAAGGTCATTCACGAAGTGACGGGCATCGAAACAGTTTTGCCCGGCAATCCTTTATTTGTCACTCCGCTTGGCATTGCCATGCACAACAATTAACACATTGGAGTTTTTATGGCTGATCCA
>JAKAKJ010000046.1 GCA_021824575.1 Chloroflexota bacterium | reverse complement strand
CATCGCCAGTTCCGTATCCTTGTTTCCCCTCCCCCTGATACGGGACATGACCTCGGAGCGCTTTTCTTTTGTAAAGACGTCAGGCATTTATAAGGATTTGAGTGTTTCAAGACTCATTGGCATGAATTCTGCCTTTGGAATCTTGATGGTTGTACTGCCGCCTCCCCGCATATTTGTTCCCCCGCTTATTGGATTCCATGATGCAAATTGCGCCATTTGCTCAAACGTAATGATCCACCAATTCAAAAGGTTTCTTTCGAGCGGATTATCAATTTCGCGTACCACAAATACCGAATGTAGATTTCCTCGTTTGGCGGCATAAAACGCCAACTTTACAAAAGGACCTACATCAAGACCGAAAAAATCACCAACCTTATTATCTTTCCCGACCGTCTTTTCCTTGATCTCTACAGGATATGTATATTGGTTTCCCCAAAAAATACCGTCAACATCGGACATTTCAGACATGAATTTATTTTGGAAAGTAACCCGCAAATGTTCCTTGGAAAACTCTTCCGGCAGGGAAGATATTTGTGGAATGGACGAGACATCCAGGTGATAACGCAAAAAATTATAACGGCGTGCTCTCTCTTGAAAACCATGAATATTTTCAGGGAAAGGCTGATACGCCTGCTGAACGGGCAGGCCCAATTGCACAGCTTTCCATTGTATCGAATCTGGATTGTCGGTTTCGCCAATTACTGGTGAACAGAAATAACTTTGAATTCCTATCTGATGAAAGGTGGCGCAAATAGTGTGCAAACCATAATCAGGATTTGGCGGTTGCCGATTTGACGAGTAATCATTTGACGGCTTTATTATTTCAGGGAAAAATAATGTTGCATTCCAACCATTCTTGGAATTCCACCCTCGAAATGCCATAAGTGCTGATGGAGTAAACCGCTCTTGAAGTCCTAATTCATTTAAGAGCAATCCAAAATCGGTTTTGGCGGCTAAAGAGTATGCTTTCAAAGACTTCCTTTGTTGCTTATCCGTCAAATACGTTCTCATGGCTCTTAATGATATTCTTGCCACTATCTCATTCTCTCCTATATATGTTTTTGTTGTGATATTTTATGAAGTCGATGTTAGGGGCAAATCTTTCAGGTTGTTGAATAGGTTGCCCATTAAATTTTAATAAGAACTCAACTGCAAACGGGTCTTTAGAAATTTTATGGACTACAGGGGATATTCTTACCGTAAAGTCAGTTGTAATTGTCATCAACCCTCGATCAAACGCTCTATCGTGAAAAACATTCAAGCAAAGCCCATTTCGTGGGTTTACACGATTAACATTGTCTTTAGACCAAGGAACAATGTGACTGGCATTTAACATTTCTGGAATCGCTAAACCAGTAATACAACACTGAAAGTTGTAGGCAGCAAGTACAGACTTTCTAAAGAAACTCTGATTCACGCGAACTTTCACCATCGATTCTCGTTCCTCGCCAACTTTAGGAAGGTCGTCTGTTTCAATATCGGTTATTGCTTCAATGCGTTTACCTATCTTTTCGGCTAAAAGCTTTTCACTTTCAAAACCAAGTTTTTCCCAGTCATGATTAAACTCTTCCCAAACTTCAACATCTAACTTGCTCCCATGTGAAGCGCCAGCAATATTTCTATTTTGTAAAGATGGGTCAAGCCTTGCAAAATTTGCCAACTTCCAAGATACCGCCGAAGGTGTACGACCTAGAATCTTCGCAAGAGAGATTATTTTCGGGTTGTGAATATGAATTGTGCCGAATGGAATTTTGCAGTAAAGATTGAAGGCAAGTATCAATTCTTCGCGTGACCATTTGTTTGACGGCATATTTCCTCACTTTGTCTGACAACGATTCTACACCACACAGACAAGCCCGTGCCATCCATGAAATTAGTATCCGAATGCTCTAACGATAATGCCATGCAGACAATAAGTCTACACACTTTGAGTAACATACATGAAGAAACCCGGGAATCCTTGTGCCTGCTTTTGCCCCTAAAAGAAGGCCTCCGAGATAATCTCGGAGGCCCGTTTTTTGCGCCTAATCCGCAAACTTTCGCACGAACCACATCTTCACGATCTGCGTCAGGATGATGTAGCAGAGAAGCATCCCGAAGAGCAAAGGCCAATACAGCGGCGGCAAAGCCACAAATCCGAGTGTGGATGCGAGCGGAGAAATCGTCAGATACGCGCCGACCAAAACGATCACGAGCGATGTCAACATCAGGGAGCGACTCGCCCGGCTCTGGAGGAACGGAATCTTGTTCGTGCGGATGACGTGGATGATCAACGTCTGCGTGAACAATGATTCAACGAACCAGCCGGTCTGGAACAGCGTCGGGTTGTTCCAGGTATGGAAGACGTACAGCATGATGAAGTACGTCATATAGTCGAAGATCGAGCTGATCGGGCCGATGTAGATGATGAAGCGCCGCAGCGCGCCGATCTCCCATTTGCGCGGCCGCGCCAGCCACTCGGCATCTACATTGTCTGTCGGGATGGATGTCTGCGAAAAATCGTACAGCAGGTTATTGGTCAATACCTGAATAGGCTGCATCGGCAGGAACGGCAGGAACAGGCTGGCGCCCAGCACGCTGAACATGTTGCCGAAGTTGGAAGAAGCTGCCATGCGGATATATTTGATGATGTTGCCAAATACCTTTCGACCTTCGAGAACACCTTCCTCCAAAACAAGCAGACTGTTCTCGAGCAGGATGATGTCGGACGATTCTTTGGCGATGTCCACGGCGCTGTCCACCGAGATGCCCACATCTGCCGACTTGAGAGCGGGTGCGTCGTTGATGCCGTCGCCCATGAAGCCGACCACATGGCCCTTGCGGTGCAGGGAATGGATGATGCGTTCCTTGTGGGCGGGCGACAATTTTGCAAAGACCGTTGCCGACTCGACGAGTGAGTCCAACTCTTCATCCGTCAAGTTCTCGATGGTTGTGCCCAAAAGCATGTTGTCCACTGAAATGCCGACCTGCTTGCAAATGCTGGCGGTGACGATATCATTGTCGCCGGTCAGAATCTTGACCGCAACATTATGCGCGTTCAGTTGGGTCAACGCCTCCGAAGCGGTATCCTTTGGCGGATCGAGGAAAGCCAGATAACCCAACAGGGTCAGGTTCGACTCGTCGCTGACGGTGTAGTGCGGTTCATCATTGTCGCCCGGGAACACTCGGTACGCAACTGCGATGACGCGGAAGCCCTCGGAATTCAATTGTTTGATGCGCTGTTTGCGATGCTCATCGTGTTCGGCTGTGACTTCCAACACTTCGCCATTGACTTCGACGTGCGTCGAAAGATGCATGATCTCCTCGACTGCGCCTTTGCAGATCAAAATGTGCTGGCCTTTGTTGTCTTCCACGATGACCGACATGCGTCTGCGCTGGAAATCGAAGGGCAGTTCGTCAATCTTGCGATAGAGTTCATCCACTTGCAGATCGGCGTTCAGGTTCACATGATTCAGAATGGCCTCATCCATCAGGTTCTTCAGGCCAGTCTGATAATAGCTGTTCATGTAACCGTAGTGAAGCACGCGCTCGCTTGGATTGCCCTTCACATCCATGTGCTTTTCGAGAACGATCCTGCCCTGCGTGATCGTGCCGGTCTTGTCGGTGCAAAGCACATCCATCGCGCCGAAGTTCTGGATGGCGTTCAGACGCTTGACGATCACCTTCTTCTTCGACATCGAGATGGCGCCCTTGGACAGGTTAACGGTGACGATCATTGGCAGCATTTCAGGCGTCAAGCCAACTGCCACCGCCAGAGCGAACAGGAAGGCTTCGAGCCAGTCGCCTTTGCTCAAGCCATTGAAGAGGAAGACCAGCGGCACCATCACGGCCATGAAGCCGATCATCAACCACGTGAAGCCGTTGACCCCTTTATCAAAGCTGGTCATCTGACGCTGGCCAACAATGCTTCCAGCCAACGAACCAAAATAAGTTTTGTTCCCGGTTTGAACGACAACCGCCATGCCGGTTCCACTCTCGATGTTGGAACCGAGAAAGCACAAGCTCTGCATCTCAAGCGGATTCTGCGCCTCATCCATGACTGGAGCCGGCAGCTTCTCAACAGGCATGGACTCACCCGTCAGCGCCGCCTGGTTAAGGAACAAGTCTCTCGCCGAAAGCAGGCGCACATCCGCCGGAACCATGTCACCTGCAGATAGACGTATCACGTCACCGGGGACAAGTTCCCGTAAAGGAATCTCTTTGCGCTGGCCCCCGCGTATCACGGTTGCAGTTGTGCTAACCATCGCTTTGAGTTTCTCTGCGGCCGAATCGGCGCGGCTCTCCTGAATGAAGCGTAACACAATTCCAAGCAGAACCATGATGAAGATGATGATCGTCCCTGGAATATCCGCCGTCAAATAGGAGACAATACCCAACACCGAAAGCAGGATCACCAGCGGATTCTTGATGTTATCCACCAGACGCATCAAAAACGTCTGATGCTTTTCCTTGGCAACTTCGTTGAAACCGTATTGGTCGAGGCGGGCCTCGGCTTCCTCAACTGTCAAGCCATTTGGGGTCGTATTCAGTTTTTCGAGCACCGTGGATGAATCCACCCGGGCGCTTTCTATAAGTGTTTTTGAGACTTGAATCCCGTTGCTGCGCGCCGGGCCTATCCAGCGCTGCGGTGTGGTAATAATCGTTGCGAAGAATCCCATTCGTACCTCCAGATATTTTCAACATTCGAATTGAGACTCCCAAAAGATTGGGATAAGCGGATAAGGCGGATCTGAAGGTATCTTCGTAACGGGACCTGATCCCGCGCTACATGCGCGGGGCGAATGGCCGTCTGGTCGGGGACATTAACAGCCTGTGCAATCGGGATTTCACGCCCGAGGATAAATTTTTCTTGTGGGTGGACTGATAAACGGCCCAGCATTTTCGCCCAAAATGTCATCGCGACCTCCAATAAATTCGGGATGCGAAGGCAAAGAAAAACCGCCCTCGCTCAGGCGAAAAGGCGGCGCTTTCATCACGTGCCATTGTTTTCCCCATTGCACTCAGAAATCACAGGGGGAAAAATACAGATGCACCTTGAAAGAGCGTCACAGCATTTCGCCAACGCAGAATCATATACTTACTATCTGGATCCATGATGCGGCAGCTCCTTCCCATCTGCGCTTTGAAATTGGCAAAGCCAGCGCAGAGTCAAAAAGAAAAACCTCCTGTAATTTCTCAGGAGGCAGGTTAAGCGCATCAAAAAACAACCACCTCCTGGTTTAGCTTTGGCGCTGCATGTCGTAGGGCGTCTTGCGTCCCAGCCATATCGAGTAAAGCCTTAATCCGACTTCACCTGGCATACCCTTTGGCGTCTTTCGACGTTTCAGGACAATGGCCTGTTTACCATGCAGCCTCCTGGCCTAACGAGGCTTCAATTTGCGTTGTGAGTGTACTCCCGCAAAAAACCCATGTCAAGATGCCAAGCCTCACTAAAATGAAAGTGTGATGAGACGAATCGTTGCTCGATACAGGGCTTTTTCCTAGATTTTTTCTGCAAACTCCGTGATCTCTGTGGTGAGATTCCAGTTGGCTGTTTTTAGCCGCTCCATGATATGGATGCCAAACGGAATCCTCCAACTCACGAGTTATACTAACGCCGAGAATGGAAACAATTCACCCAAACGAATCCTCTTATCGTCAACGCGTGATCGAGGTAATGCAATTGTTCCTTCGATTAGGCATAACAGCCTTCGGCGGTCCCGCGGCGCATATTGCCATCATGCGCGATGAAGTGGTGAAGCGCCGCAAATGGATCAGCGAACAGGATTTCCTTGACCTGTTTGGCGCGGCAAATTTGATACCCGGTCCAACTTCGACGGAAATGGCGATCTATCTTGGCTTTCGCCGTGTGGGTTGGATCGGCCTGGTGTTGGGCGGAGTTTGCTTCATCCTGCCAGCCATGTTGATTGTGCTGGCGCTCGCCTGGGCGTACGTCCGCTTTGGAACAACGTCCATCGCCAGCGGCATGCTTTATGGAATCCTGCCAGTCGTGATTGCGATCATCGCGCAGGCGTTATGGAATATGAGCAAAAATGCCGTCAAAGGCTGGCTGACGGCAATTGTCGGCTTGATCGTTCTGGCTCTCTATTTTCTGAACGTGAACATTTTGATGTTGCTCCTCGCAGCGGGACTGGTTATGATGTTGATAAAGAATCTTTCGAATATGAAACAGATCCCCGCCGCCGGGTTTTTTCCGCCGCTGATTGGGTTGGGAATCATTGCCGGCCCGGTTCCTTTCGGCCTCATGTTGCTGTTTCTCACATTCCTGAAAATCGGCGCCATCTTATATGGAAGTGGTTATGTATTGTTGGCGTTCCTGCATGCCGACCTCGTTCAAAATCTCGGCTGGCTGACGGAACGTCAGCTCTTCGATGCGATCGCGATCGGACAGATCACGCCGGGTCCGCTGTTCACAACAGCGACCTTTATTGGTTATTTGTTGGGAGGTTTGCCGGGGGCATTGCTTGCCACACTTGGAATCTTTTTGCCATCCTTTTTCTTCGTCGGCATCAGCAGTTTGTTCATCAAACAGATACGCAACTCACCGTGGACGGGCGGTTTTCTGGATGGAGTGAACGTCGCTTCGCTGGCACTGATGCTGGCGGTCACGCTTCAACTCTCAACGACTGCCATCGTGGACCCACTCACCATAGGGATTGCACTCGTGAGCCTCGTTGTGCTCCTGCGCTTCAAGCCCAATTCCACCTGGCTGATTGCCGGCGGCGCGCTCATTGGATTTATCCACACGTTGATGTGATTGTATTCACCAGTGTCGCGGCTTGGAACAATATCAGCGCCTGAGCGGAGCGCATCATTCTTTACGGTTTTTCCAGTATTTGAATTGGAAGGCTCTCCTTTGCGGCGCGCTTTTTGGAAACGGCAGAAGTTCGATTTCTTCCCCTGCCATCCTGCTTCAACCGATTCTTCCACGCGCTGGTAAAATGAATTTATGCGCGCGGCCAATGATTTTGTTCTCGGCATCCCCTATCTTTTTCTCAAAAAAATTCCCTATGGCTGGATCGGTGTTGTGGTTTTGTGGGCATGGCCGCCAATCATCTCCGGCATTTTGGTTGCATTCATTGTGATCGGACTGCTGTTAATGAAATGGCAAAAGCTGGCATGGGAGGCCAGCATACGCCAAAATCATCATGAACCGGATGGCGTTTTCTTTGTTGACCATCCGCATTCCCCGCGGCTTTGGCAGGTGCGCAACCTTATTATCTTATTTGCAATCAGCGCACTGCTTGGCTGGCTGTCGGCCAAACTGATCGGCCTATCGGAATTACAAATGATCTTATTATTTGCAGGGTTCACGTTGTTATATAAAGACGCATTGCTGCTTGGAGCATCAACCACCTATATCGTCACCGAGGATGGAATCGGAATTCACTACATTCCGGGACAAATTGATTATCGCATTTTCCTGGCTTTCGACGAAATCTCCCAGATCAGATGCGGCCAGCCTGGCAGTCAAATCCCCGACCATGTTGACATCCTTGCGCCGCAAAAGCAGATCACTGCAGGGTTATTGCTGGTTCCCAAAAACCCAAATGGCTTTTCAAAAACTCTTGAAAAGGTTTTGATTTCGCCGAGCCAGCCCGATATTTTTCTAAGTCATATTCCGCCGCGCGTTGCGGTTCGCCGCACTGACCTCATGGAGAATTCAATGCGGCCATGAACACAGAGCGTTTCCCGGAGAGCCATCAGAATCAAAAGTCATACTTGCCTGTGATATACTGAATTCGTCGTCAACAGGTTGAGCGATTCTCTTTCGAGGGTGTCCGAGGCCTGATTCTTGCCCGCACATGGCGGGCGTTTGGCAGGGCAATAGCCTGCCATTTAGGAGAACAATGGAATCCAAATTGTACGTTGGCAATTTGTCGTACTCAACCACGGAAGAGGACCTGCGAACCCTGTTCACGCAAGCGGGGACTGTGGCTTCGGTGGCGCTGATCAAGGATCGCGACAGCGGTCAATCAAAAGGCTTTGCCTTTGTCGAGATGAGCAACCAGGCCGAGGCGGAGAAGGCCATCAGCATGTTCAATGGCTTTCAACTGGGGCAGCGCGAGTTGAAGGTGAATCTGGCTCGTCCGCGCGAGGAGCGCGGCGGCTTCGGCAATCGGGGCGGCAACCGCGGCGGGCATCGTCCGCAGCGCGGCGGCGGCAAGCGTTACTAGCCGCTGATTCTTCCAGCAGGCAATTCTCCTCGGCATAAAAAGTCGGGGAGAATTTTTTAAATTCCACTTTTCGGCTGCGCAGGCGGATTTGGTTGTGCGGTAGAATTATCGCAAGGAGATATCCATGTCAGACGACTGGTATCCAAAAGATAAAGATGAGCTGATGTTTGCGATTGACCGCGAACGAACCGCGCTCTTGAATCTTGCCAGCAGCCTCAGCGACGATCAAATGTCCACGCCCGATTCAAGCGGGTGGGCGCCAAAAGACAATATTGCCCACGTCACTGAATGGATCAAATCGTTCATCGGCTATCATCTCGACCATCGTCCGTGGCACGAGGTGCTCCGTGTGGACCAGCGGCTTACCGACGCCGAGGATTTCGATGGCATCAATGATTTGATCTTTCAGCGCAAGCGCAAACTGCCCGCATGGGATGTGATCACTGAATTTCGGGATGTGTGCATGGAATTGTATTCAAGGCTGAACGCATTGTCGTTCGAAGATTTGATGCAGCCGCGCTTCCCCGATGATCCCGAAAAACGCCCGCTGATGAGATGGGTTTTGGCGAACACCACTGAACATTTTGCCGAACATCGTGCTTACATCGAACGCGCCGTGAAGGCGAACCATTCATGACAGCCGACTCCGAGAACGATATCAAAGCGTTGAAAGAAATTGGACGCATCTGCGCTGAAGTCTTGCGAAAAATGATGGACGCGGTTCGACCGGGCATCACGACCGGCGAGCTGGACGATATCGGACGCGGCCTCCTTGAGTCACGCGGCGCACATTCCGCCCCCGAGGTGACGTATCAATTCCCCGGTGCGACCTGCATCAGCGTTTCGCCTGTCATCGCGCACGGCATCCCCGGCGATTATGTTTTGCATGAAGGCGAGTTGATCCACATTGATGTTTCTGCAGAACTCGATGGATATTTTGCAGATACCGGCTCGTCGTTGTGGGTGTCGAAGCGTTCGCCTGAAATCCATAAACTTCTCGAAGCGACCAAATCAACTTTGATGAAGGCGGTAAACGTCGCACGCGCGGGACGCCCATTAAACGAGATCGGTAAAACGGTCCAGAATGAAGCGAAGAAGCGCGGTTACAACGTCATCTATGAATTGACCGGTCACGGCATCGGACGCGGTCTGCATGAAGACCCTCGTGAAATCCTCAACTTCTACAATCCCCGCGATCCCCGAATCTTGAAGGACGGTTTGGTGCTTGCCATCGAGCCATTCCTGACAACCGGGCGCGGTCGCATCGCAGAAGAACGCGATGGCTGGTCGCTTCGCACAGCGGATAATGCCATCGCCGCGCAGTTCGAGCACACGATTATAGTTACGAAAAGCGAGCCGATTATTTTGACGGCATGAAACGGTAGAGGCACAACGTCGTTGTGCTCCTACAAATCATCGTCCCCGCCGCCCGCGCCCGCTCCGAGATCGGGATGAGCGGCCTCGATTTCCTCCGGCGATTGACCCGCTTCCAGCCGGTCAACGACATCATCGAATTCGGGCGGCATCTCTTCCCCCATTTCCTTCCCCATTTTTTTCATCATTTTGCCGAGAGCCTTTGGGTCATCTTCCATGCCTTCCAACGCGGACGGATCCACCATGCTTTCCATGCGGCTTTCCTCGGACTTGGCAATCCGCACTTTTGTCATTCGTCGGCGGACATTTTTGCTTCCGCAATGAGCGCAGATGACAGGCTTCTTTCCGTATTCACTAAAGCTTAGGAATACATCGAATTTTTCTTTGCAGTCGTTGCAAATGAAATCATAGGTTGGCATATTCTGATTTTAACTCGACTGGAACATAGGGAAAAGACCTCGGTCTGGTAAAATACTTTCATGACTTCTGATCCAGATTTTGATTTTCATTCCTTTCAACCTTTGCTGATCGTCATCTCCGGTCCGTCTGGCGCGGGAAAAGACACGGTCGTCCAGCGGATGCAGGAACGCGGCCTGCCTTTTCATTTTGTGGTCACAGCCACGACGCGTCCGAAACGTCCAAACGAAATACACGGCAAGGACTATTGGTTCGTATCCAAGGAAGAATTTGCGCGTATGATCGAGGATAATGAACTCATCGAATATGCAATTGTCTACGGCGATTACAAAGGCATCCCCAAGGCGCAGGTGCGCGAAGCGTTGGCCAGCGGAAAAGATGTGGTCATGCGGCTTGACGTGCAGGGCGCGGAAACGGTCCGCAAGCTGGCACACGACGCGCTGTTGATCTTCATCACGACCGAAAACGAAGATGAACTGGTCCGTCGTTTGCAGGAGCGCAAGACTGAGACTTCCGACTCACTTGCGATCCGCATTGCGACAGCGCGAAAGGAACTCAAGCGGCTTGAAGCATTCGATTACGTGATTGTCAATCACGATTTCCAACTGGATCATACGGTGGATACTGTCCGCGCCATTATCGAAGCCGAACATCATCGCGTGCAACAACGAAAGGTCGATCTGTGAATAATTATCCCGCCTCTTACCCGGACCCTTCAACCGGTTCGCCGTCCTCGGGCCAATCCACCGGGACGACTCCTCCCGCGTCCGTTAGCATCCCGATGCCGAATTCGGTTCCTTATGTCACCTACACAATTATCGGATTGACCACAGCTGTCTATATTTTGCAGGTGGTCAGCGTGTGGGTTTTTGGTTATGCCAATGACGCAGCGCAAATGGATTGGCTGGAATTATACGGGGCGAAGATCAACCTGTTTATTCGAGCCGGGGAATTGTGGCGATTTATAACGCCTCTTTTGCTGCACGCATCCATTCCGCATATTTTGTTCAACATGTATGCGCTCATCATCTTTGGGCCCACCCTCGAGCGTTATTTCGGACGCGGGCGATTTCTATTGCTTTATTTGTTGGGAGGATTTACCGGTAACGTATTGTCCTTTTTGCTTTCGAGCGGATATTCCGTCGGCGCGTCTACCGCCATCTTTGGCTTGATTGGCGCCGAAGGAATTTTTCTCTTCCAGAATCGAAAGTTATTCGGCGGCCATTTTGGACGCGCAATTGGGAATATCGTTTTCATCGTGGTGGTCAACCTGCTGCTCGATCTGACGCCAGGCATTGATATTTGGGGACACATCGGCGGTTTATTTGGCGGATTGATCTTCACATGGTTCGCGGGTCCGCGCTGGGAGGTGCAGGGAATCTATCCGGCGCTGAGTCTGGCCGATAAACGGGAGCCGCGTGAAGTCCTGACCGGAGCGGCGGTGGTGATCCTTATTTTCGGCGCACTGGCAATGGTCGGCATGATCCATCCAATTACGCCATAAAAGGATTCAGAAATTTTTGATAAATGCGAACGGACGGGCATGCCCGTCCGTTTTGCGTTCAGGATTTCTGACGCAGATGGTTTTCAATAGACCGGGATTGGCATCCCGTATCCGTTCAATTGAACATTGGATGAATCTTGCGGCCACACACCCGGAACTTTGGTTCCGCATTTCGGGCAGGAGCCGTTCGCAGTCAGCCGGTAGTCGAGGATGACATATCCTGAACGCTTGACCAGCGTTGTGTTGCAGTTTGGGCAGGTGGTGTTCTCGTATTCACCGGCGCGCCCGGGAATGTTGCCCGCGTAGACGTAGCGGAGTCCAGCCTCGCGTCCGATCTCGGCAGCGCGCAATAAAGTGCGGACATCCGTGTTGGCGGGGTCAGTCATTTTGTAATCCTTGTGAAAAGCCGTGACGTGCCACGGAATATCGCGCGAGACACCTGCGACGAACCGCGCCGCGTCCCATAACTCTTCGTTCGAATCGTTGAAGCCGGGGATGACAAGTGTTACAACCTCGACCCATAATCCAAGCTCATGAGCGCGCTGGATTCCGTCCAAAACATTTTTCAGCACACCACCCAGCTTGTGATAATTTTTTTCCTGCATGCACTTGAGGTCCACTTTGTACGCGCTGATGTAAGGCTTGATGAATTCCATCACTTCGGGTGTATTGTTTCCATTGGAAACGTAAGCGCACATCAAACCGGCGGCTTTCGCTTCCTTGAAAATATCCACTGCCCATTCGCTTGTGATCAGCGGTTCATTGTAAGAAGAAACCACCACCGACGCCTTCACGCGCCGCGCCAATTCGACCATTTCGTCAGGCTTTATTTTGCGGATGTAAGCCATGGATGCGTCCGAGGCTGGGTCGCGCATGGCCTGCGATGTGAACCAGTTCTGGCAATATCCGCAGTGGAAATCGCAGCCGAGCATTCCGAACGTCAACGCGTTGGAGCCGGGCATCACGTGGAAAAATGGTTTCTTTTCGATTGGGTCTGATTGCAGGGCGGCGACATAGCCCCACGGCACACGCAAATCACCGCCTCGATTGAACCGCACCTGACATATCCCGCGCTTCCCTTCGCGGATCAGGCACCGGTGTCCGCAGGCGAAACAGCGGACCGCGTGGTCGGGCAAGTGTTCGTAAAGTATTCCCTCAACTGTTAAATCATCCAGTCGGTCTGCTAAAACAGACATGTGATCCTTTCGATGATCTATAAAGAATCAATTGCAGCGCAGCATGTCTGGGCCTTTGTACTGCCTGATTCATATTGCCGCCTCGCCTTCACCTCTCAAGCTAATAGGAGAACTTGTCGAGCGCAACCCAGTGCCCATCCTGCAGAACTTCGATTTGCATCACCGGATGGATTTCCCACAGCGTTGCGCGGCTTGTCCCCACGTCTCCCGGACGGGTTGGGTTGAAGAGAAGCCAGCCGCTGATCCGCACCTGCAAATGCTGGTAACTGGCCCTGCGGATCGCATCTATCGTCCATTTATGTTTGCTTCGGACGCGCGGCGTGACAGCCGCTATGACCGCCTGCGAGAGGCTGTCTCCCTGATTGTCTGCTATGGATAAATTCCAGTCCGAGTTTTCAAAATTGTTGCGGTTGCAATTGGCTGGCGAAGGCGGCGCCTCTTTCGCAAGAAGAATATAACCCGTCAGCGCAATTGGCATGCCCTGATATTGTTCGATGTAAGCATCGCTCTGGGGCGACCATGCGCTCATGACCTGCCGTTCCGCATTCCTCGGCCATCTCAGCGCAAGCAGGGTGTCGAAGGATATGTCGACATATTTCCCTTCATCCACGCGATTCTCCAATGCGTTGAATTCCGCATCGCCGCCCTGGCCCTCGGGCGGACAGCCGTTGAATGTAACTGCATTGGGCTGGGATTTATTCGTCACCACAGGAAAATCATCTATGGCTGGCGCCATGGCCGAAGGTGCAATGCCATCCGCCGTGCGTAAGATCAACTGGCTCCCCAGGAAATAAATTGCCGCCCCACCGATCAGCAGGACGATGACCAGCCATCCGATCCTGCTGAAAAACTTTCGATTAAACATCTGCTGCTGCCTCCAAAATGTTCGCTATTATAATCCGCATAATGTTAAGTGTCGCGCTGCAAGCCGGAGGACAATCCATCCGTATGGGCGAGAACAAGGCGCTCAAGCCTTTTTTGGGAAGGCCCTTGATCCAGCGCGTGATCCAGCGGCTCACGCCGATTGCGGACGAACTCCTGATTACGACGAATCAGCCCGAGAGCTTTTCTTTCCTCGGACTTCCCCTCTTTCCGGATCTCATGCCGGGCCGCGGTCCATTGGGCGGACTCTACACCGCGCTCGTTTCTGCCAAATATCCGGTTGTGGCGGTCGTGGCGTGTGACATGCCTTTTGTCAGCGCTCCGCTTCTTGTCGCCGCGGCCAGTTTCCTGGTCCGGGACGAAGCGGATGTGGTGATTGCGGAAACCGCCGAGGGCTTTGAGCCTCTCCATGCGGTGTACCGCCGCGTCACCTGCATTCCGGCCATTGAAGCGGCCATACAATCCGATCAATGGCGGATGATCTCGTGGTTCCCAAAAGTCAAAATCCGAAAGCTTGCGCCGGATGAACTCCATCGCTACGATCCGGATGGAATTGCCTTCTCGAACGTCAACACGCCTGGGGAATTTGCCGAGGCTGAGCGGCGCGCTAGCGCACGATCAGCACCGGGCACGGCGCGTGGCTGACCACTTTTTGACTCGTGCTGCCCAGCACCAGCCCGGTCAGCGTTCCCATGCCGCGTGATCCCATTACGATCACATTGCTTTCGCGCGTCCGGGCTACTTCAATGATAGCCTCTGCTGGTGAGCCCTCGATTAATTCTGTATGAATCTGTGCTGGCGCTTTTCCGGCAGTTTCCTGCGCTTTTTGCATGATTTCCTCGGCCTCCTTCAAACGAGACCGGATTGCATATTCCAGGTTTGGCTCACCCAGATAGGGCGGGATGCCTTCGTAGGCGACGACGATTCGCAGCTCGGTGGAATTCATCGCCCGCGCCAAGTCCCCCGCCACGCGGGCGGCGCGCAGGGCGTGATCCGATCCATCTACAGCCAGCAGGATTTTTTCGAACATAGGGTCGGCTCCTTTGGGTGGATGCAATCCTAGTATACAATCAAAAGCGTGCGGATTCAATTCGCGAGCGGCCGCGCCGCTGGCTTTGCAGATTTATAACCGTCAGGCCGACTCCTATTGAGTCGGCCTGACGTGTCCCAGCAGTCCGCTATTTTGGCGTGACCACTGCCCTCATCACATACCGGTTGACCGCCCCGAAGCGGTATTTGTACTCCTCGTCGCCGCGCATGAAATCGAACTCGGCGCGCCCGTGTTCGCAGGCCCATTGCAGTTGATGCGCGAGCAGGACCCAGCCGGGAGAAAGATCCATGAAGTCGCGGCTGACGCCGGAGTTGTAGCCCCATAATTTGTTTTTGTAGTCGAAGTTGAGACAGGCCGCGGCTTTGGTTCCATCTACCGTTAAGAAAGCCATCCAAAGATAATTGTTCTCGAATGCTGAACGAATTGTTGATGTCATTTGCTCGCGCATGGACGGCGTGAGAAAGCCAGCCTTGCTCGCGTCGTGTGACATTAGTTCAAAGAACGCGTCAATTTCGGAAGCAAGGCTGGCCGCGTCTTCGACAATATAAAACTTCACCGGGATTTCGGATTCGGCGGCGCGGCGCATCTTGCGGCGGATTTCATGGCGCTGCTTCTTTTCGATGCCTGCCAGATATGAATCAAAATCACCGCTCAACGTAATGCGCGGCGTGGGACGATAAATTTCTTCGCGATGCGTCCAGCCGCGTTTATCAGATTCGACTTTCAGCGCCGCGAGTGTGGGAGATGAATCGGGGAGGTTATACCAGTCGAAGGCCTCGCCCGCTGAAATTCCGGATCGAGCGAGGAAGTCAAAGAGTCCCGAAAGAAAGCGCGGCAAGTCATCGGAGCGGACGATCAAATCCAAATAATCCGAAATTTCGATGCTTCCAATCAAAAGCAGTGCAGGGCGTCCGTCATGTTCGGCTTTGAAAAGCGGTGCGATGCCGAGCAATTTTCCGTTTTCGGAAGCGGAGACCAAAACCAGTTCGGCTTGTTGCCATTCGCTGCCGCCCAATGTCCTCCACCATTGACTCAAATATTCGTAACGTTGAAAAGGTGTATCGCTGATGCTTTGCCCGACGAGCGCGTTCCATTCAGGCGCGGGGATTTCCGAAAAATCTTTATGAAGGATGAATTCCATGTTTATCCAATGAAGACCAAAACATTTTCACCACAAAGACACGGAAAACACAAAGTGTTATCTTTGTGGGTACAAAGGAATCTCTGTGCCCTTTGCGACGCTGTGGTGATTTTGTGCCGCCAAGATTTTACCAGTATAATGATATGCGATTGATTCGCTTTCTTACTATGCCGCTCGATCTGACTCTTGCCCCGCTCTATCGAATCAGTGGAATGGATCAGGCTTCACTGCCCGGTTTGATGGCGGCCATGCCGCCTCGCAAAACAGCGCGCGGCCGCGAACGCGACCGCCTGATCGTTTATCTTTTGCTTGCCGGTAATGCAGTTTTTTCAACGGGGGAATACGTTCAGCTTGCAAGCCGCGCGGCCGCGACTTTTTTTGAAACGCACGGAACATTGACTTCGGCGCTTCGAATCGCGGCGGAAGCGGTCAATAAATCATTGCTCGAACGCAACATGTCCACCAGCGGGCGCGGCCAATATGCGAATGGCGCGCTTGCGCTGGCGGCTGTCCGCGAATCGCAAATTACTTTTCTTTTTAGCGGGCCAATCCATGCTTTTGTGTTGAGTGCAGCTGGCGCACAGGATATTTCAGATTCGCTGGCGGGCAAAGGTTTGGGCCTGAACGCAGCGCTCACGTATCATTTTTCGCAGGCCGCTCTTCAAGCGGGCGACCGCGTGATTTTTGCCAGCCATGTTCCGGGCAACTGGGATTCCGCGTTGCGAGATACGAGTGCGGCCTCGCTGGAGTCCACGCGCCGCCGCTTGATGACCATCACGAACGAAGACCTCAATGCGGCTCTGCTTTACGCGGCGGAAGGGACCGGCACGTTGACGGTTTTGCGGCCAACGCCGGAACCGGCTCCGGTCAGGCCGCAGCCCGCATCGCATCCAATCGTGGATACGAGCCGGGTCGCCGCGCAAGAAGTTGAATCCGCGCCCGAAACGGATTTGCCCAACTCGATTCCCAACGCGCATTTTGTTCAGCCATCTGCATATGCGATTCCACCGGAACCAAAAGAAGAAACTCCCCTGTCTCCTGAAGAACCTGTCATTGCCGATTCAAATATTTTGGATTCATTGCCGCGCTCCAAGCCAATCATCGAACCATCTCCCGCTGTTGAAGAAGAAGTTGATGAGACGCAAAACGAATCGACTGCGCCGGGCAGGTCATCCGAGCGGACGCGTCAGACGGCGAAAAAACTTGCAAACGGGATGCAGTCCTGGCGCCAGGGCCGCGAGCGAATGGATCAGGGTTTGAGAAATTTTTTGCCGCGCCTCCTGCCCGGGTCCGAGGACGCCGCGATGACGCTGTCCAATTCCACGATGGCCTTCATCGCAATTTTGATTCCGCTGGTGGTCGTGACGATTGCCAGCGTGATTTACTTCCGTTACGGGCGCAGTGTTCAGTACGAGGAATATCTTGTGCAGGCGCGCGATGCGCGGGCGCAGGTTCAGGGAATTACTGATCCGGCGGCCCAGCGCGAAGCCTGGCAGCGCGAACTTTTCTATCTCGATAAAGCCGAGTCATACGACCAGACCGCCGAGACACAATCGCTCCGCCAGGAAGCGCAATCGAACCTCGATAAGCTGCAGGGGATTATGCGTCTGCAATTTCAACCGGTTTTGGATTCGGGCGTCGGCGTTCAGATCAGCCGGCTGGCAGCCAACGAAAATGATTTATATTTGTTGGATGCCCAACATGGAAGCGTCCTGCACATTGCGTTGACCAGCGGCGGCTTTCAAAGAGATAACTCATTCAATTGCTCGCCCGGCTCGTATGGAGCATATAGCGTTGGCTCGCTGGTGGACATCCTTGCCCTGCCCATCAATAACTCGCTGAACGCCGCCTTGCTCGGCGTGGATGCCGGAGGAAATTTGCTTTATTGTTCCCCGGGAAGCGTTCCGCAAGCCATCCCGCTTCCGCCTCCTGATACGAATTGGAAACGCGTTACAGCTTTTACGATGGACAGCGGCAATCTTTATGTGCTGGACGCCCAGGCTAATGCCGTTTGGGTTTATGTTGGCAAAGATGGTGCGTTCGTGGACCGCCCGTATTTCTTTTTTGGCGGACAAATTCCCTCGCTGGATGACGCAATTGACCTGGCTGTGAGCGGCGACGATCTTTATATTTTGCATTCGGACGGTCATCTCTCGACTTGCTCCTACAGCCGCATCCAAACCGTCCCGACGCGCTGCGTGGACCCAGCGCCGCTGGTGAATCCGTTCCCGGCTTATAAAGATGCGAATCTTTTTTCGCAGGCGCATTTCACGCAGATGATGTTCATGCCTGCGCCTGATTCCGCCCTGCTGCTTTTGGACTCGGATGGACAAGGCGTGTTCCGGTTTGCGCCGCTCTCGCTGGAATTGCAGAGTCAGCTTCGCCCGCAGACGCTTGGCAATAATCCGCTGCCGCCGGGGCGCATCGGTGCAATGACCGTCAGCCCGAATCACGTGTTGTATTTCGCAGTGCAAGACAAGGTATACTTCGCCGCAAATCTGCCTTAAAAGCCAAAGGAGGAGCTTTCCATGCCATTCTCGGATTATCTTAACTCGCTGCTGGGAATAAAGCCCCAGCAGCCAGGTCATCCTGTGATCGGCGGCGCTGTGGGTCATGCGAGTTTAACGGTGAGTGATCCCGATGTGCCGACCCAAGTCATGAACGCGCGGGTCTTTCTGATTATTTACAATCCGACGATGGATCCAAACGCGGGGACAAAGCTTTCAGTCTATAAAAACTGGTCTGACCCGGATGAATTGATCAACGGCTTCGTCAGCGATCTGACGCAAGTCAGCGGCGGGCTGGCAAATTATCAAATCACGCAGCGCGTCGAACTGGATGAGTTTCCGGCTCTGGCCGACGGCTTTGTTTATAATCCCCAGACTTTTCTCGACGTGATCAACGGGACAACGCCTCCGCATACGCCAATGGGCATAGATTACAACGCCATTCTCACGCGCTTCGATATTTTGCAGAATATTGCCGATGATGTGTATGATGAAGTGTGGGTGGTCGCGTTTCCGTATGCGGGTTTGTACGAATCAACGATGGGCGGCGCTGGCGCGTTTTGGTGCAATGGGCCGGCTCTTCAGAACACCAGTTCATGCAGCCGGCGCTTCGTGGTGATGGGACTCTCTTATGAGCGGACCGTGGGCGAGATGCTGCATTCCTATGCTCATCGCTGTGAAAGCATCATGGCACAGGTTTATCACTGCCAGGATTTCCTGACATGGGCTTACCAGCCGAATCGTTCGCCCGCGACGATCAGTCCAACCCAGACCCTGAATTTATTCCAGCGCTTCATCCTCTTCGACAAAATCGCGCCAGGCCGCGCCGCTCTTGGGACTGTCCATTACGCTCCCAACAGCGTGCAGGATTACGATTACGGCAACCAGACTCTGGTCAGAAGCGAATGCTATGACTGGGAGAATTTTCCTGATTTCAAAGGCGACGTTCGTTCCGTCGCGACCTCAGAATGGGGGGGCGGCGATGACGGCGCTTTTCAGCGCTGGTGGCTGAGCCACATGCCCAAGGTGAAGGGGATCCAGAACGGGATTGCCAACAACTGGTGGCAATACGTTGCCAACCCAAACAACGTAAGGGTTTAGTTTCGCCCTTCGGCATTTCAGCATCCAGACAATCGAAACGCACTGCCAAGAGCTCAGCGGTGCGTTTCGATGCGGTTAACAAAACTGTTCAGTCAACGCGCGCCAGTTGTAATGTGGATTCAATGAGAGGGCAATAGAATTTAATTGATTTCGTCAGGGACATTCAATGCTGGAAAAGCTTCTTTATCCGCGTTCTGTTGCGCTGCCTCGGATTGTGATCCTGATCCTTTGGGGATTATATTTTCTGGCTTTCTATCTTTTATATAATCAAATCGGGCTTGCCGCTGTCTCCCTTGCATTATTCCCTGTGGCTGCAGACGGGTGGTACTTCGGCTCGTTGGCCGGAATTGTGATTTCTGCTGTCATGGTGATCGTTCATTCTCTTGCCTTGATGGCATCCGGTTCGTCTCCTCTCGGCATGTTGACTCCCAGTGACCTGGTCGTGGGATTCGTGCTCCTGGTCGTTGGAGGAATCACAGGCTTCCTCGGCAGGCTGGTGCGGCAGCACCGCGCCGACATCCTGGAACTGAGGAAGCTCGAAGAGGAACGCCAGGGCCGTCTTCGATTCCAGTCCTTGTTGAATGAGATCACATGGGCTGCGTTGGACGCGGAAGATGTCGGCGCAATGTCCAGGATCGTTACGGATGGAATCATCAAACTTTTTGGAGCGGATGGTTGTTATCTCGCTTCATGGGATGAGACGCGTCAATCTTTGTTTCCTCTGGCAGCGCATGGCGCTGGCAGTGGAGTCTATCCGTCAGTTCGTTTTGAAATTGGGGAACCGACCCTTGCGGGCCGCATTTTGAGCGCCGGCTCTCCCCTTGTGATAAAGGATTTCGCAAACTCTCCCTACCGCGGGATGGTCAGCGCGAAAATGTCCTTTCTTATTTCCAACGTGAATACCATGCTCGGCCTGCCTTTGGTAATGGGCGGAAAGAAACTCGGAATCGTTTTTCTAACCTATCGTCAGCCGCACGAATTTAGCGAAGATGAAATCCGGCAGGGGGAACTGGCTTCTCATCAAATTGCGATTGCATTAGCGCGGGTGCAGTCCTTCGAAATTGCCGGGCGGCGCATTAAAGAATTGAAGGTGCTGAACGAGATAGCCGTCGCCTCAACGCAGGTTGAAAGCGAAGATAAATTATTGGAACTGGCGACGGAAATCATCGGTCAGAATCTGTTCCCGGATAATTTCGGGATTTTGCTTCTGGATGAAAAGTCCGGTACGCTGCGCGCTCATCCTTCCTATCGCGTATATGATTTGACAAACCTTGATCCCCTCGATTTTGTGGTTTCGCTGGGCAGGGGCATAAGCGGTCAGGTAGCGCAAAGCGGAAAGCCGCAGCGCGTCGGGAATGTGCGTCAGGCCGAGAATTATTTCGATGTGGATTCCCGCACCCGTTCTGAATTGTGTGTGCCGTTGAAGGTTAAAGAGCGAGTCCTTGGCGTGATCAATGCTGAGAGCGCAGAGTTGAACGCGTTCACCCCAAACGACGAATCCCTCTTGATGACCTTTGCCGGACAGCTCGCAACCGCAATCGAATATCTCCGCACACTGGACGCGGAGCATCACTGGATGGATCGGCTGGTTCGTTCCAATGAATTGACTTCAGCCCTGTCCTCTCTCGCCGCGAAAATCGAAAGAATGGTCAGTCCGGCGGAGGTGATCAAGACACTCCAGCAGGAATTCCAGGAGATGGGATTGAAGTCCATGCTCTCTTTGTACATGGTGGAGAGTGATCAGATGGTCTTTCAATACGCTCCACTTCTTTCCGCATTGGGCGATGTCGCGGCCAGGGACGCGTTTGGTTATCGCGTCCGCGCCGGGAAAATGGAATCGTTGTTTGGAATCGAAAATGTGCTGGCTCCTGTGGTTTTGCCCGATCCCATCCAAACGATGAGAATCATCCTGAACGGATACCCTGAAAGCGCCGTATCGTCCGCGCTGCACGCGGCAGACGTGACCCGCGAAACAGAGATCATCCACCTGCCATTACTGCTTGAAGATCATCTGTTGGGAGCGTTATGGCTGTGGGGACAGAACGTGACCGAGGCGGATTTGCCGGTAATGGCCATCTTTGCCAAACAGGTTGCCATCACGCTGGAAAATGCGCGCTTATTCGAGGAGACCCAAAACCTGGCCCTGACCGACCATTTGACCGGGCTTTACAATCGCCGCGGCCTGTTCGAGATTGGCAAGATCGAGTTTGCGAGGTCACACCGCGCGGGGCGTCCCTTCTCGGCCATCATGGCCGACCTGGATCATTTCAAGAAAGTCAATGACGGCTACGGTCATTTCACTGGCGACCTCGTGCTGCAAAACCTCGCCAGTTCTTGCCGCAAATCCGTTCGGGATGTTGACCTGGTTGGACGGTATGGCGGCGAGGAAATCGTCATCCTTTTGCCGGAGACCGATCTTCAAACTGCTGTCAATGTTGCGGAGCGGCTGCGGCAAGCGGTTGCGAACAACCCGCTTCAGATCGCAGATGAAATTGAGATTGAAGTCACCGCGAGTCTCGGCGTGGCCCAACTGGATGAGAACACACCGAATCTTGACACGCTGATCGCACGCGCGGATCAAGCCATGTACATCGCAAAGCACAAAGGGCGGAATCGCGTTGCGGTAAGTACGTGAAGGAATTTTCCTTGTTCGATCCTCGACTTTTAGCGGTCGCCGCCATTGAAGGGATTTTGCGGCGATTTTTTAACCGTTAAAAATCAGCGAACAGCATGTGACTGCGCCTTCGGCTTTGGCAAGTTCGTCCGCGTCCACCGTGACCATTTTGATTCCCGCCTCATCCAGTTTTTTCTGCGTCTTCGGAAACGATGTCGGATAAATGATTGTTTCTCCAATCAAAACTGCGTTTGCGGCATACGACTCGGACGGATCAATCTCGATGAATGTCATTCCGTCGAAATTGTTTTTATTCACCCATGCGGGATTGATCAACAAAGTATTTTCTGCAACCTGCGTCACCGCAGATTTGAGATGCAAACATCCCGTGACCATGACCGCATGAACTTCATAACCATAAGGCTGGAGGAAATCCTGCAATTGCTCGATGGCATTCGTATCGCTGCGTGTGGACAAGCCAACGTAGATTCGTTTGCCAACGCGTAAAATGTCGCCGCCATCCACACGGGCGGGCGCTTCGACGTGAAATAGCTTGCGATACGGCGCAAGAATTTTCGCAATTGATTCTGTTTCAGGTCTGCGAGACTCCGCTCCAGGGCGAAGAATAATCGCGCATTCATCCAATACAAGTGCCGTATCTTCGACGAAAACCGAATCGGCCAAGGTCGGTTCTTCGGGCAAAGATAAAACCGCCACGCCCAAATGTTTAAGCGCAGATTCGTATTGATCATGTTGGTCGCGGGCACGCTCCACGTCAATCGGGGTGCGGGCAAGATGAGTTAATTCGCAATTGATGATCGAACGGCTGACTTCGCGTGTGATGGCGATGAGCATTTTATTTTCTCCAAACTTGATACAAACCCAATTTCTTGTTTTCCCCATCCGAATAAAATGTTTCAATGATTTCAAAGTCGCTGGCTTTTGCTAATTGTTTGAGTTCTTCTTCATTGACATAATGCACATAGCGTAAACCAGTTCCGCCGCGCTTCCAATCAAGCAGATAATCGTTTGGATCAACATCCTGCGGACTTAAACCAACTTTATCCCACGCTTGGATTCTCGCTTTCAATCTTTCGCTGTTCAGGAATTGCCAGTTGGAATGAATGAAGAGTCCGCCCGGCTCGAGCAGGTCATAAATCTCCTTGATGATGTTTAAACGCAGATCAAAACTTGGAATGTGATGAAACACCGCGAAAGCAAAAATTAAATTAAAAGTGGCTGGTGGAAGTTTGGAGCGCCAGTTTCCGGCGGTGATGTCTGTCGCCAAAAATTTAACGGGAAAAGTGAAAGGCATCCGTTTCGCCTCGTTGAGCAGAGGCAGGCTGAAGTCCAAGCCCAGATACGAACCGCGCTGGCCGCGCCGCGATAACGTCCGCGCCAGCTCGCCGTTGCCGCATCCCAAGTCCAGAATCGATTCGCTGCCGCGCAAAGTTTCAAGCACGCGCATCACGCCGGGTTGCAATCGCTCGCGCGTCGCGGAGAAGTCGCGGCCATGATCCGTGTAAAACTGTCGGTTGAGATCGAGCAATCGCTGGGCAGTCGCCGAGTCCACGTCAACATTATAACGGGTATAATTTTCAGCCATGAAAACGAAGGAAGAAATCGCCGCGCTTTCGGCGCAGTTCGAGGCGAAGACACCGCAGGAAATCATCCAGTGGGCGGTGGACGAGTTCGCGCCCGAGATCGCGTTGAGCACGTCGTTCCAAACGCAGAGCATGCCGCTTCTGCATATGGCCACGCGCATCCTGCCTGACATCAAAATTTTCTTCCTCGATACAGGCTACCATTTTTGGGACACGCTGATTTTCCGCGAACGAATCCAGCACGAATGGAATCTCAACGTCGTTGATCTTTATCGCGATTCGCGTTGGGATCATTTTGCACGCCAGAATGTGCGTTCGCTCCCGCTCCAGGACCCGAACCTGTGTTGTTACATTTATAAAGTCCAGCCGATGCAAAAAGCGTTGAGCGGGTTGAAAGCCTGGGTCAGCGGCATTCGACGCGATCAAACTTCCAACCGAGCTCACGCGCAGATTTTGGAATTGCAGGATGACGGATTGTTGAAGGTTAATCCGCTTCTCAATTGGACGAAGCGCGACGTTCAAACTTATATGGCGGATCATCAACTGCCAGTGCACCCGCTTTATGAACGCGGCTATCGAAGCATCGGATGCGCGCCATGCACGGTCGCCATTGGATTGAATGAAGACGATCGCGCGGGACGTTGGGCCGGCCGCGGCAAAACCGAATGCGGACTTCACACTGACATGTTCAAGCATAAAGAGCTGGCTGAGGTCAAGGATCAGTTTGTGATGGAACCTGAGGACGCGAGATGAGATCGCCAAAACAGGAAGAATGGGTTGCGACTCACACCATCAAACCTGAATGGATGGTTTTGGCGCGCCAGGTGATGGATGAAATTCGCGATGGCAAGCCGGTGATGGATGCACTGAGAAAATATCCGCTTGAAGATGGCGGCTATCTTGGCAAATATGTTTTAGTCGCCGCGTATCATCAAATGGTGGATGCCGGTGAATTGCGCGCGGACGTGCGTCTGCTCGAACGGATTCGCATGAAGCCTGTCCGCACACTTTCTGGCGTGACGACCGTGACAGTTTTGACAAAGCCATATCCATGCCCCGGCAAATGCATCTTTTGTCCGACCGATGTGCGCATGCCGAAATCATATCTGCCTGATGAGCCGGGTGCGATGCGCGGACTCGAACATGATTTTGATCCATATATGCAAGTCCAATCACGGATTCAGGCGCTTGAAAATCTCGGTCATCCAAGCGACAAGATCGAATTGTTGATTCTCGGCGGCACGTGGAGTTCGTATCGCCGCGATTATCAGGAATGGTTTGTTCAGCGTTGCTTCGATGCAATGAATGAATCCTCTCTCCCGAAATTGGGGGAGGGGTTAGGGGTGAGGGGCGAGGGCGCGATAGCTGATGGCGAATTGGCTGAAGTGCAATCGCTAAACGAATCCGCTCCTCACCGTAATGTTGGACTCGTGATCGAGACGCGTCCTGACGAAATCACACCCGATGAACTGCGCTGGTTGCGTCATCTTGGCGTGACCAAAGTCCAAATGGGCGCGCAAAGTTTGGACGACCGAATCCTTGAAATGAACAAGCGCGGGCATGATGTCGAATGCACGCGGCGCGCAACCGCGCTGCTCCGTGCTGCAGGCTTCAAAATCGTTTTGCACTGGATGCCAAACTTGCACGGTGCTACACCCGAATCGGACCGCGAAGATTTTGCGCGGTTGTGGAGAGGCTTTTGCCCGGATGAAATAAAAATCTATCCAAATCAATTGCTGGCAAATGCCGAGCTTTACGAATATTGGCAGCGTGGAGAATTTCATCCGTACACGACCGAACAGTTGATTGACTTGATCGCAAATGTCAAGCCGACCGTGCCGCGCTACTGCCGCATCAACCGCGTGATACGTGATATTCCATCCACAAATGTCGTTGACGGGAATCGCCGCACGAGTTTGCGTCAGGATGTTTTTGCAGAAATGAAACGGCGCGGGACAACCTGCCAGTGTGTGCGCTGCCGCGAAGTGCGCGGCAAATCTGTTGAATCCTCATTGCTCAAATTGGATGATCTTGTTTACCAAGCCGACTATGCAGAGGAGCATTTTATTTCCTTTGTAACACCTGACGATAAACTGGCTGGATTTCTGCGTTTATCTCTGCCCTCCAAAAACGCGCCGCAAACCGGATTGAAAGATTTGGATGGCGCAGCGTTGATTCGCGAGGTCCATGTTTATGGGCAATCACTTCCCGTTGGCGCGGAAAAAGAAGGCGCGGCGCAGCACGCGGGACTGGGAACGCGTCTGCTTGAACAGGCGGATTTGATCGCAAAATCACACGGCTTCAATCGCGTGGCTGTCATCTCAGCAGTGGGGACGCGGCAGTATTATCTTGAGCGCGGCTTTGAACGCGGCGAACTGTATCTGCTCAAAAACATTGTTTAGTCTTTCGAGTCATCTACAGGGAAATTTTTGGGCATTCTTCTTTCTCTCTTCTGGCTTTTTCTCAAAGTAAATCTTCTCAGCACATCGGGCATCGCATCGGTCGGACTCTTGCATCAAGAGGCGGTTGGGACATTTGTGACCGAGGAGCAATTTATCCAGGCGGTTTCGTTTTCGAGTGTCCTGCCCGGGAGTGATGCATTGCAGATGGCGATGTTCATCGGCTATCACGTGGATGGAATGCCGGGCGCAATGGCCGCGTTGCTTGGCTCCATTTTGCCTCCAACCTTTCTGATCCTCGGTGTGGCGGCGATTCTTCATCGCCTGCGGCGCGAGGCATGGGTGAGTCGATTCGTTGAAGGACTGACGCCAGCAGTCGCGGTGTTGATGGTCTTTGT
This sequence comes from Chloroflexota bacterium, assembly GCA_021824575.1. Classification (GTDB taxonomy): domain Bacteria; phylum Chloroflexota; class Anaerolineae; order Anaerolineales; family Villigracilaceae; genus Fen-1038. The sequence goes on along the minus strand of JAKAKJ010000046.1, from coordinate 16,082 downwards.
GGCGTTCCAACTCATGATTGGAGGAAACGGAGGAATTATCAGCTGGGAAATGCTGGCGGTGGGTGCCGTCAGCCTGGTTGCGTTTATTTTTGACGCGCCCCCGCCTCTTGTCCTGATCGCCGCGGGTCTCGTGGGAATCTTTTTATTCAAATGAATCAGCAACCGTCCAGGTTCATCATCTGGATAAAATTATTTTGGATGTTTTTGAAAATCAACCTGCTGACATCTTCAGGTCCGGCATCTGTTGGATTGTTGTATAAAGACGCGGTTGGACACATCATGTCCGAGGCGCAATTTGTGGAGGCAGTCGGCGTTTCGAATTTTTTGCCCGGAAGCGAGGCGTTGAAGCTGGCGATGTTTGTCGGCTTTTCCGCGTCCGGATTGCCGGGAACCATCGCGGCGCTGCTCGGCTCGACTCTGCCGCCAACTGTCAGCATGTTGCTGGTAACGTTGGCTGTGCAAAACTTTCAGGACGAACCATGGATGAATGGATTTATCCACGGAATGGTTCCAGCGGTTGCCATGTTGATCTCCGTTGCGGCGTGGAAATTGTTTCGCGGCAGTAAAAGTATTCGCAAGCGTCCTCTTTTGATCGCCGCATTGAGTCTGGTTGCTCTGGTGCTGGGCGCACCGCCGCCTTTGGTTTTGTTGGGCGGCGGTCTGCTCGGAATTATTTTGTTTCGGTAGGTTCCGATGAAAACCGAATTTTTGATTTGTACGAATGGAAATGAAGGCACGTGGCCGGCCATCGAATATGGCGCGTGGGCCGCGGCTTTGCTCGATGCGCCTGTGACTTTGCTGGGCATCGCCGAGCATTTGCCGAGCGCACCGATTGATGACAAATATCCGCTCGAAGAGATTTTTGCGCGCGCCGTTGAATTATTCCAGCAAAAGGGGATTGATTATTCGCTGGAAATCCAAAATGGAAATGCAGAAGATGTCGTTCCGCACATCGCAAAACCAAAAGACTGCATCACAGTCGTCGGCCCACTGGGACGCCCGCCCGTGCGCCGATTGCTGGTGCGGCGTTCCATCCATCATCTTATGGCTGAAATTACCACGCCGATTCTTTATGTTCCTCAGGCGCGTATTCCATTGAAAAGAATGCTCGTTTGCCTCGGCGGACTCGGCTACGAGATCACTGCTGAACATTTGGCTGTCCGCGTTGCTGTTTTGAGCAAAGCTGAAGTTACACTGCTGCACGTTGCTCCGCCCGTGGATTTGAATTACCCAACTGCACGTGCCGAGCGCGAGCAATGGCGTGATCTGGCAAACACTAACACGCTGCCGGGGCGGAATATCAGGCAGGCGCTTGAAACCGCGCGCGTCGCGGGCCTGACGGCTTCCGTCAAAGCGCGGCAGGGAAACATTGTCGAAGAAATTCTAGCGGAGATCAAAGAGAGGAATTACGACCTGGTCTGCATGGGCTCGCAATACAGCGCGCACGGCTTGCGTCAAATGTATGCGACCAACGTCACCGATGAAGTTGCGGAGAGCGCACAATGCCCGATATTAACCGCGCGTTATATGCCTGAACAAAAACCGTAGAGGCACAGTGCCCCACAGGATTTACGCGCCGGGAACGAATTTCTTTTCCCACTCCGCGATGGCGGCCTTGATCGCGGCCTGCACCTGCGGGTCGGTCACCTCGCCCACGCTGTTATAACGAGTCAATCCCACATAAACTGCGACGGTGCCTTGCGGGGATTCGATCAAGCGAATGCCGCGTTCGGCGAGCGGTGTGCCGATCAGACTCTTTTGCAGGATGGTGTCAATCTGTGCGACCATGCTGTTGGCTGGCGCGGCAGGCGGTTCATCCTTCAACTTGGATGCGGGCGCGGCAGCAACGGGCGTTGGCTTTGGCTGGGAAATGGAGGCCGCTGCCGGCGGAGTCTGCATCGTCCCCGAAGGGGAACGCGGTGTTGAAAGTGAAGGCGTTTGTGCGGCGATAGGTCGCGCTGCGGGCTGTGGCGCGGCTGTCGGTTTCGCTTCGATCCACGGTCGCATCGTCACCATTAAATCAATCAGTCGTTTGCGTTGATCTGCGGTCAGTTGTGAAGTGTCCACGCGCTGACCATCCAGATCGAGCCGCGGCTGATTGCTTTCATCGAGGCTGAGTTTGAGCAGGCTGCTGTCAACGATGGGCGCAGGCGGACTCGGAGGCGGCAAAGGCGTTTGAATTGCTTTTTCATTCGCTTCTTCCTTCTTGCGCCTTTTATAGCCCTGGCCGCGCCCCTCGAAGAGGCCAAAGAAATAACCAAAGAACATCAATGCAAGGCCGATGCCAATCAATGCAAAAAGGGAAAGAGTGATTGGTTGCATGTCTTACTTCCTTTGACAATTCGGGCAGAAGTGCGTGCTGCGCTGCCCGACAACGATCCTTTTGATTTTTGTTCCGCAGACCGGGCATTTCTCACCGGCACGCCCATAGACGCGAAAATGATTTTGGAAATCTCCGCCGCGATAAACCCAGTCAATGCTGGCACCGTTGCGGCGGATGCCTTCCTGTAAAATTTCCTGGATGGCGTGATGCAATCGTTCGGCCTGCTTCTTGGTTACTGTATCCGACAATTTCAGCGGATGCAATTTCGCCGTGTGCAGAGCTTCGTCGGTGTAGATATTGCCAAGCCCGGCAAGGAACGTTTGATCGAGGAGCAGAGGCTTGAGCTGGCGATGGCGGGATGCAAGCGCATTGTATAACCATTGCGGCGTGAAGTCATTGCTGAATGGTTCAGGTCCAAGTTTACCCAATACTTCTTCTATGTTTTTTGTTAACCAAACGCGGCCAAATTTGCGCGTATCGTTGAATACCAGCGACTTGTTATCCGATAAAGCCAGTATCAATCTATCGTGTTTCTCTGCTTTTATTTTACTGCTTTTAATAATCAAATCTCCGCTCATGCGGAGATGGATGAACAGGTTGAAATCCAAAAGTTGAATGTTGATGAACTTTGCGCGACGTGAGACTGCAATTATTTCCTGGCCCTTGATTTGGTCTCTGAATTTTTTTGCAGATGGCACAGCTATGGTCCGTGCCCAGCGGACATCGGCTTCGAGGATTGTCCTGCCGACGAGTTCAGGACGCAGAGCACGAGCAATGGTTTCGACTTCAGGAAGTTCGGGCATGAGTTAAGAATCTGGTGTCATGCGTCACGTGTCAAGTAGTGATGAAACTTAACTTGATATCTGATACCTGACACTTAAACACCTTTACTCGTTGAACATTTCTCCCACGCTTCGACCTTCGTGGGCGCGCTTGATGACTTCTCCAAGCAATTCCGCCACGGACAGAATCGTGATGCGGCCCTGAAGATATTTCATCTTCTCCTCGGGGATCGGAACCGAATCCGTTGTGATGATGTGTTTGATGGGCAAATCTGCCAGCCGCTCTGCGGCGTCGCGTGAAAGAAGCGGATGGACGAAGGCCAGGTAAATATCCTGCGCGCCATTTTGTTTGACGATGTTTACAGCCTGCGCGATGGAGCCTCCGGTGTTCACTTCATCATCCACGATCAGAACATCACGGCCCTTTACTTCGCCGATCAAAGTCAAAGCTTCAGCTTTTGCGTCATTTCCCGAACGGCGCTTTTCGATAAATGCGATCGGCGTATCCAGATCGGCAGCGTAGTTGCGGCCTTTTTTGGCAAAGCCCAGATCCGTCGCGACCACGACCGGGTCCTTCAACTGCGACCAAATCGTCATCTTGAGATGTTCGGTGATCGTGTGAGACGCGGTCAGCACATCGCCGGGGATGGAGAAGAAGCCCTGGATTTGTCCCGCGTGCGGATCGAGAGTCATGTAGCGGTCCGCCCCCGCGACTTCGATCATGTCTGCAACCAGCCGCGCTGTAATCGGGACGCGCGGCTGATCTTTTTTATCAGATCGTCCGTAGGCGAGATATGGCACCACCGCCGTAATGCGCGCGGCGGAATCAAGCCGCAGCGTTTGAATGGTGATCAACAATTCCATCAGGTTGCGATGCACGGGTGACGCGGTGTGCTGGATCACATATACATCCTGGCCGCGCGCGCTCTTGTCAAGTTTGATAAACAGATTTTCATTGGGAAATTCGATGACCTCGTGTCCGCACAAGGGTGAGCCAAGGTATTTTGAAATTTTATCTGCCAGTTCGGGCGAGCCGGTACCGGAAAAGAGCTTGATCTCCCCGTAAACTTTCATTTCGTGCTGGTGATAATGGGTGCTCATTTACCCTCCGAGCGCGCGTTCCATTCAGAACGCAGTACGCTCATAAAATGTATGTCGGCATATTTGCCGTTCTTATAGACCGCTTCGCGCATGGTTCCCTCATGAACGAACCTTGCTTTTTCATAAGCGCGTATGGCGCGCGGGTTGGTGGAATAAACTCGTAAAAAAATTCGATGCAAATTCAAAGTCTCAAATCCGTGCTTCAACAACAATTCCATCGTCTCGGTGCCATAACCTTTGTTCCAAACCGTTTTATCGCCGATCATGATTCCAAGTTCGCCTACGCGATGCGTCCATTCGATGTTGAAGAAACCACAATTGCCGATCAGTTTCCAGCCCTTGCCTTCCTTTACTTCGATTGCCAGCGGTTTCTCGTGCTGATCACGGCTGCCAACGCCTTCAAACCATTTCTCTTCATCGCTCATGGACATGGGCAAATACATCGCGAGGTTCTCTATCACTTCAGGATCATTGATCCATTCATAGAATTTGGGCACGTCCGTTTTTTCCACACCGCGCAAGCGCACACGCTTTCCATAAATCATTTCGTCCTCCCATTTGTCAATAGCTTGACGGCTTCACCCGGCGATAAGTTTCTCTCAAAAACCTGACGCATGATCTCATCATAACGCACTTGCGGGACCCGCTCGCGGAACTGACTCATCAGTTTTTCTTGCAATGCCGTCTCCATTTCGGACTCGAGGCGGGCGCGCTCACGAGCGGCCCAATCTCCACTGATGCGTAAATGCTCCGCGTGCTTTGAAATTTGTTCGGCGAGTTCAGGGATTCCATTACCTTCTGTTGCAATGGTTTTGACAATCGGTGGAATCCACATGTCTGTGTTTGCTTCGATCGGCAATGCGACACTCATGTATTTTCCATGATGCGAATAAACGCGTTGCGTTGGGTGCGCCAGCTCAAGCATGGACTTGAGTGCCTTCTCCGTATTTTCCACGCCGGGACGATCTGCTTTGTTGACGACCAGAATATCTGCAATTTCGAGAATACCCGCTTTGATCGCTTGAATGTCATCGCCGAGGCCGGGCGCTTCCACTACCAGCGTGGTATGGGCCAATCGGGCGATGTCCACTTCACTTTGTCCCGCGCCGACCGTTTCGATCATGATGACATCGTATCCCGCCGCATCGAAGACTTGCACCATGCCTGCCGTAGCCTGCGCCAATCCGCCAAGCGAACCGCGCGATGCCATCGAACGGATGAACACACCATTGTCGCCGCTCAAATCTTTCATGCGGACTCGGTCGCCCAGCACCGCGCCGCCCGTGAACGGACTCGATGGATCCACCGCGACAATCGCGACGCGTTTGTTTTGTGTGCGGAAATGCAATGCGAGACGATTGACCAGCGAAGATTTGCCCGTTCCGGGCGCGCCGGTCACACCGATGAGGTGCGCCTTGCCCGTGCGTGGAAAAAGCAAATCCAACGCGGCGCGGCCATCCGGCGTGTCGTTTTCGATTTGCGTCAACACACGCGCCAGCGCGAGGCGGTCACCATTCAAAACAGAATCTGCCAGAGACATCAAACTTTCCTACACTTTATCAATTCATAAAAGACAAAAAGCTACTTGATCGCCTCGCGAATATCTTTGACTATATCTTCGGTCGAAGCGCCAGGGCCGTACACGCCGCTGATGCCCATCTCCATCAAACGCGGAATATCTTCATCCGGAACGATGCCGCCAATGAACACTTTGACATGAGTCTGCCCGTTGGCCTTCAATAATTCCATGATGCGCGGCGCCAGCGCCATGTGCGCGCCGGATAGAATGGAAAGTCCCACCACATCCACATCCTCCTGCAAAGCGGCTTCTGCGATCATTTCAGGAGTCTGGCGCAGACCGGTGTAGATTACTTCCATGCCGGCATCGCGCAACGCGCGCGCCACAACTTTTGCGCCGCGGTCGTGCCCATCGAGGCCGGGCTTGGCCACCAGCACACGGATTTTCTTATCGCTCATTTTTCCTCCGCGGGTGAATTCGCTGAGATTATACTATGCCGCTTAAAACTTCCGCTGCGGCTGTATAACCCGAATGTAACGAATCCCATTCTGCAATTCATCTGCAATTCTGTTGATTTTCCAGGCGGCGGTTCAAAATTAAAATATGCTATACTCTTATTATGCAAAACCCTGACGGGCAAGCATTGTGGCATACAGGCCACCTACGGCCGCGCGAACATTGGCTTCAATGGGCTGAAACCCTGCACCGTTACCAACTCGATGGGATTGCATCCTGGTTCCTTGATGCTGGCAGGCCGCTGGCGCTGCTCTCCGCGCAACTGCTTTATTTCGGGCGTCCGTTTTTTGGACAAGGCGTTGAGCCGCTCGCACGCCTGCTCGAATCAGACGATGAAGCGCGTGCTTTTGCTTCATTCCTCGATGGGGAATCTTTCTCATGAACCTGATCGGTCTTGGCGTCGTTGTCCTTTCCGCAATTCTTCTTCTGGCTCTTTCAATCATTAAACGCAAATCGCCAATCAAGCTGCGTGTCATCCCCGCGCTGTCGAAGTTGTATCGCGCCTTTGGCTTGAGTGTCGAAGACGGCACGCGGCTTTTTATCGCGCTGGGGAATACCAGCTTGTTGACGCCGTCTGCGGGCGCGCCGCTGGCGGGTCTCGGAATGCTGCGCCATCTTACGGAACGGACCTCGCTCAGCGACAATCCACCCATCGCGGCATCCGGCGAATCTGCATTGACATTGCTCGCGCAGGATACGCTCGAGGCTGGATATAAAGCCGCGGGCGCGGCGGAATTTTATCAGCCAACAACCGGACGATTGACCGGCCTGACGCCTTTTTCTTCTGCGGTGGGGACGATGCCAATCCTGTTCGATGAAAATGTTTCAGCCAGTATTTTGATCGGGCACTTTGGTGTGGAGTCCGCGTTGATCGCTGATGCCGCAGACCGCGAGAATGAATTTTTGCTTGGCTCCAGCGATGACCTTTCGGCGCAGGCCGCGTTATATGCGTCCGCGCCCGAAGTGTTGATCGGTGAAGAACTTTTTGCGACCGGCGCGTATTTGGGAGCGACCGCTTCGCATGAAGCCAGCCTGACGGTCCAGGATATTCTGCGCTGGGCCATCATTTTGATTTTGCTGGCGGGCGCGGCTTTGAAATTCCTGGGGGTCATCTGATGCGTTACGTTGCGCTTGTCCTTGCGATTCTCACCGGGCTGGTCGTCCTCGTCGGATATTTTGTTCCGGCGCTGGCCCCGCTCCGGGATATGTTGTTGACCTGGTCCATTATTTTGGCGGGAACTGCTACGCTGGTCGGCGTATTCAATTTAATCCTTGTTCATGGGACCAAGGTTACGAAGCGTGAGAAGGGAAGCATTTACAGCGCGCTGTTATTGCTGTGCCTTTTTGCGGCATTTATTTTTGGGCTTGCGCTCGGCCCGGACGATCCCAATATCCGTTTGTTGGTGGACGCGGTCATCGTTCCGGTCGAAGCAACTTTGATGGCATTACTGGCTGTCACGCTTCTTTACGCAAGCATTCGTCTCTTGCGGCGCCGCGCAAATGTGATGAGCGTGGTTTTTATTCTCACTGCTGTGTTGATGTTGTTTGCTTCTGCGACGCTGCCGTTTGGCGAGGTTGGCCCGTTGAATGATTTTCTCCGGCCATGGTTTCAACATGTGCTGGCATTGGGCGGAGCGCGCGGAATTTTGATCGGCGTTGCGCTCGGTACACTGACAACCGGCCTGCGCGTGTTGTTCGGCGCGGATCGCCCGTATGGTGGCAAATAATGGCAGAGACGATCAAATGTCCGGTTTGCGGCGAAGTTAATCCGGCAGATGTGGAGTTTTGCCAGAATTGTCAATCGCGGCTCCAGCCGTTGACGGGTCCGCTCAAGGGCGAAGACGCTCCGCTCACGCCGGGTCAGGTCCCGACAAAGAAAACCACATCCGAGCTTGAACCGATCCTGCCTCAATGGCTGCGCGAGGCGCGCCAGCAGGCGCGGCAATCGGCGGAAGAGGAAGAAACCAAAAAGGAAGAGGAACAAAAGACCACGCCGATCCCGCGCGCTCCCGATTTGCTGGCCGGGCTTGCGTCCCAAAACGAAACTGAAGATGAAGAGACTCCCGATTGGCTGACGAACATCACGGGCATTCCGTCGAAAAGGAAGAAGATCGAACCCGAAGATGCCCAGGTCAAATTCGTTGAGTTGAGGCATGAAGAGCCTGCTGAAACTTCTTCAGATCAAGCGACAAAGGAACCAGAACAAAGCGGACTGCCTGCGTGGATGGCCGGACAGGAAGCCGCGCCCGAAAAAGACGAATTGGCGGAGTGGTTTGCCCAAGCCTCCGGTTCCGCCGCGGACGGGAGCGCGGCTCCTGTTCAACCCGCTCCATCCCAGCCCGAGCCCTCCCAATCTTTAGATTCGAATGTGGCAGATTGGCTGAAAGACCTGGACGAACATACTGCGTCCGCACTGGCGCCCGCACAAACCGCGCCATCGTCGGATATCGAGACGCCAGACTGGTTGAAAAATCTCGATTCCAGCGCGCCGCCTGTCGAACAAAAGGATGTCGAACCTGCGCCTTCATCGAATGTTGAAATCCCCGATTGGTTGAAAGACCTCGATAAAAGTGCTCCTGTCATCGAAAAAGCGCCCGCACAATCGCAGCCGGAGATATCATCGAAAGTTGAAACGCCGGATTGGTTGAAGAATCTCGATGCCAACGCGACGACCATCGAGCAGCCGTCCGCACAAAATGTTCCCGTCGAAAGACATCCCGTTGAGACTCCATTGATTCGGGAAACGGCTGAAACAAAATCTGAAATTCCCGATCGGCTGCAAGCTGCGGATGCGTCCAGCGAAACGCCGCCCGAGGCGAAGCCTGAATCTGAAGAAGCGGCTTCAACGGGATTGCCCGATTGGCTTGCATCACTCAAGCCGGGCGAATCTCAGCCGTCCGAATCGAATCAATCAGAATCGGTATTTACCTCCGAGGAACCGGCGGCCCCGGAATCTTCTGACGCGTCCGCTTTCACACGGGAATCGCTTTTGAGCAGCGATGCAGGCGATGTGTTCGGTGCGATGGAGTTGCCCGATTGGCTTACCAGCGCTGCCGCAACCGGGCAGCCATCTGCCGGTGAAAATCCGCCGTCCGCCGCCGGGGAGGAAATTGCTCCCGCTGAATTGCCTTCGTGGGTGCGGGCCATGCGTCCGGTGGAAGCCGCAATGCCCGAACCATCCGCGCCCGCCAGCGAAGGCGCGGTTGAATCGAGTGGACCACTGGCCGGTTTGCAGGGTGTGTTGCCGGCGATTCCGGGCGCAGTCGTTCCGTCGAGCAAACCGAAATCGCATTCGATCAAACTCAACGCTACCGCCGAACAACAGGCGCAAGCTGCGCTTCTCGAAAAGATCCTTGGCGCTGAAACCGCGCCGATTCCGATGAAAGCCAGTTCGGTGGTAACGTCACAACGCGTTTTGCGATGGGCGCTCAGCGCGATTCTTTTGATCGTTTTGGGCGGCGTTGTTTTTGGCCGCACTCAGATTTTCCCGCTGCCGAGTCAGGTTCCCAATGAAACCAGCGCGGCGATGCGGGCTGTCAGCGCAATTCCGGATGGTGCGCCTGTGCTGGCAGTCTTCGACTACCAACCGTCCACGGTTGGCGAAATGGAAGCGACCGGCTCATCGCTGATGAATCAGTTGCTTTTATTGAAGCATCCGCGTCTGGCGATTGTGTCCACATCACCAACCGGCGCGGCGCTCGCGGAGCGCTTCATGTCCGATGCGCTCGCGGCGCGGAATTATCAGCGCGGGACGCAGTATGTTGACCTTGGCTATCTGCCCGGCGGTTTGACCGGCGTATATGCGTTCGCACAAAATCCGATGGCAGCCATGCCGCTCGGCGCGGATCGGAGCGCGGTCTGGCAATCTGCGCCGCTTCAAGGTGTGACGCATCTTTCGGACTTTGCGGCGGTCATCGTTTTAACGGACAGCGTTGACTCGGGCCGGACCTGGATCGAGCAGACCGCCCTCGAGCGCGGCGCTTCGCCGATGATCATTGTTTCGAGCGCGCAGGCTGGGCCGATGTTCCTGCCTTATGTTGACTCCGGCCAGATCGTTGGGCTTGTTTCGGGTTTGAGCGGCGCTGCCGGAGTTGAGCAGGCGAACGGTGGATTGCCCGGCTTTGTCCGCCGTTACTGGGATGCGTACAGCGTTGGCTCGTTGATCGCAGTCGCATTGATCGTGTTGGGCGGCCTGTGGAATCTAATTCTCGGGTTGCAGGCGCGCCGCGCTCAGGGGACAAGATGATTTCACTTGATTTGATTTCCGGGATTCTCGCCTTCTTTTTTTCATTGATGATCCTGAGTTATCTCATCGGAGATAATCCGCTCTTTCGCATTGCGGTTTATATTTTCGTCGGCGTTTCGGCGGGATACGTCGCGGCGGTGGCTTTCTGGCAGGCAATATGGCCCGATTTGATCCAGCCGCTCATTTATGGAACGACACTTCAGCGCGCATTGCTGGCGATTCCGCTTGTTTTGTCTGTGCTGTTGTTGATGAAGATCTCGCCGCAGTTGACGCGGCTGGGCACACCTTCGATGGCAATTCTGGTCGGCATCGGATCAGCCGTGGCGATTGGCGGCGCGGTCACCGGAACTTTGTTCCCGCAAATCAGCGCGACGATCAACGCGTTTGATTTGAGTAAAGTTGCTTCTCCAATTGATGCAATAGTCAACGGCGGGTTGATTTTGGTTGGCGTGGTCACAACACTTGCCTATTTTCATTTCAGCGCAGGCACAACCGCTGAAGGTTCTGTGAAGCGTTTTGGTTTGATCGAGATCATCGCATTTGTTGGCGGAATCTTTGTGGCGATCACGCTCGGCGTTTTGTTTGCGGGCGTTTATTCCGCGGCGTTGACAGCCTTGATCGAACGCCTGCATTTCTTCGGTACATTCTTCGGATTGGGAAATTGATCCATGCCTGCTTCTCTTGTCGAAGGTGATTCTCTTCTCGCAGTGGACATCGGCGGCGCAAACACGCGCGCCGTCTTGTTCGATGTTGTGGAAGGCACCTATCGTTTTCTCGCGTCGGGTTCCGCGCCGTCCACAGCCGAAGCGCCATTCAAGGATGTGAGCGAGGGAGTCCGCAACGCGCTCGAAAATTTGCAGATGGTCACCGGGCGTACATTTCTCGGAGCGGATCGAAAGCTGATCACGCCCGCGCAGGCCGATGGGTCCGGCGTGGACGCGTTTGTATGCACGCTATCCGCTGGCCCGGCCCTCAAGACCGTCATCGTTGGCCTGCTGTCAGATGTCTCGCTCGAAAGCGCGCGGCGCCTGGCGGAGACAACGTACACACGCGTGGTCGATTCATTTGGGTTGAACGATCATCGTAAACCTGATATGCAGATTGATACGCTCCTGCGATTGCGGCCTGATGTTGTCATCATCACCGGCGGCACGGATGGCGGCGCGTCGCGCTCAATCCACAAGATGCTCGAACCAACTGGACTTTCAAGTTATTTGCTGGCGCCCGAACGAAGACCGGCGGTGTTATTTGCCGGAAATCAAAAACTGGATGATGAAGTCAAAGAACTTTTGGGCGGCGTAAGTTCGGCGCTGCATTTCAGTCCGAATGTGCGGCCTTCGCTCGATACCGAAGATCTCGAACCGGCTGCGCGTGAATTGACCTCGCTTTATCTGGAAATCCGCAAGCGCCAGCTTAAAGGCGTGGATACGCTGGAGTCCTGGGCTGGCGGTTATGTTTTGCCGACCGCGTATGCTGAAGGACGCATGATGCGATTCCTTGGACAGGTTTATGGCGGAGCGCGCGGCGGCATTCTCGGCATTGACATTGGCGCGTCGGCGGCGGTGATCGCGGCTGGATTCCGCGAAAGAAATTCGCTGGGCGTGTATCCGCATTTTGGTCTCGGCGAAAATCTGCCCGCCTTGCTTCAATATACAACGCTCGAAAATATTTTGCGCTGGTCGCCGCTCGATATTGCGACGGGCGTTTTGCGCGACTACATTTTCCAAAAATCTTTATATCCTTCGTCAATCCCCGCAACGAAGGAGGATCAGGTCATTGCACAGGCTGTGACGCGCGAAGCATTGTATCTTGCGATGCAAACAGCCAAGCGCGATTTTCCGCGTTCGGCGCGCGTTCCCAAGCCGGGATTGCTTCCGTTCTTCGAGCCGATCATCGCAGGCGGCGGCGCGCTTGGCGATGCACCTACACCCGGACAAGGTTTATTGCTTTTGTTGGATGCCATTCAACCTGTCGGCGTGACCACGATCATTTTGGATCGCAATAATTTATTGCCATTGCTCGGCGCGGCCGCGGCGCGCAACAGCATCCTTCCAGTTCATGTGTTGGAGTCGGGTGCGTTCCAAAGTCTGGGCACAGTCGTTTCCGCTGTTGGAAATGCAAGTTATGGATCATTGATCGTACGCGCTCGTCTGGTTTATGAAAATGGAACCGAAGCGCGCGCGGATGTGAAATATGGCAGCATGGAAATTTTGCCCCTGCCAGTTGGACAATCAGCCAAGCTGACTCTTCAGCCTCAGCGCGGCGCGGATGTTGGATTCGGCTCCGGGCGCGGCGGCACAACGACCGTCAGCGGTGGAGCGATGGGAGTTGTCATTGATGGACGCGGCCGTCCGCTGATTCTTCCGGATGACCCGGTGCGCCGGCGCGAATTGATCAAACGCTGGTTATGGACGGTTGGAGGCTAACCGGAGATACACGGAGACAAATAGAGATGGCACTGGCGCATGTTCATCATATCCTTCCGCTCACAACCATTGTGCGCGAACGCGTTTTGCCTGTAAAAGGCAAAGTGCTGGCGCGCCTGAATCAAAGAGTCAGCCCAACGGATGTTGTTGCCGAAGCGACCTGGTCACGCGAACATATTTTTCTCGATGTGTCTCGCACATTGAATCTGTCGCCCGACGCGGCGGACAAATTGATTCGCTGCAAAGTCAACGACAGACTCGCAGCAGGGGCGGTGATCGCCAGCGGCCGCGGCCTGATTCCGAAAATCGTCAAGACGCCGGTCGAAGGCCGCGTGGTGGCCGCAGGTGGAGGTCAGGTTTTGATCGAGTCGGGCGAGTCGCGCATGGAACTCCGCGCAGGAATCTCCGGTAATGTTGTCAATATCATCCCGGATCGCGGGGTGGTGATCCAAACCGCGGGAGCGCTGATCCAGGGCGTGTGGGGCAACGGACGCGTCGATACGGGCGTGATGATCAATCTTGCCGAAAAGCCCGATGCGATCCTGAACGCCAAGCGCCTGGATGTGAGCATGCGCGGCTCGGTCATCATTGCCGGGCAGGTGCGGGATGCCGAGACGCTGCAAGCCGCGGCGGAATTGCCTGTGCGCGGTTTGATCCTTGCATGCCTGTTCCCATCTCTTTTGCCGATGGCGCGTGATATGCGCTATCCGATTGTGTTGACCGATGGCTTTGGCGCGATGCCGATGAACTCCGCTGCATACAAATTGATCACAACGAATGTAAAACGCGAAGCCACGTTGAATGCGGAAACCTTTGACCGTTACAGCGGGGCACGGCCCGAGGTCATTATCCCGCTTCCGGTTTCGTCCGAACCCGCGCCGCCAGTTGACGTGGAAACATTTGCAGCGGGGCAAATGGTTCGTTTGCGCCGCCCGCCTGCGGTCGGTATGATCGGGACGATCACATCACTGCAATCCGGACTGACCACATTTCCGAGCGGCCTGCGCGCTGCCGCGGCCAATATCAAACTCGAGAACGGCGAGCAGCTGCTCGTCCCTCTTGTAAATCTGGAAGTTGTGGGATAATAAACAATATCACGTGAGGAGAAGACAACATGTACGAAAGCGACCAATCCAACCTCGAACCTCAACCGCCGGAAGAATCCAACAACCGAACATTTTTGATTGCGGCTGGAATCCTTGGCGGCATTGTGCTTCTTTCGATAGCGTGTCTCGCCGGTTATGCGTTGTTGATTCTGCCCGGGCAGCAGAAAGCCAATCAGCAGGCAGCAAGCGCCAATGCGACTCAGAACGCGGTGGTGGCTCAGGCATTGACTTCGACCTCGCAGGCGATCACATTTCCGACCGCGACGGTCACACCCAGCCAGACGCCCGTGGTCGCGCAAGCCTCGCCGACAATTCCTCCAATCACACCCACGAACACACAGGACCCGGCTACGGCTACCGTTGCCGCGGCTTTGACTTTGGCTGCGCAGGCCCAGCTGACCCACGTCCCCACTTCGACGGCTTTGCCCGGCACCGGCATCGGCGACCAGTATGGCGCACCCGGTTTGGTGATCGTTGGCATGGCGCTGATCGTGGTGATCTTCCTCGCACGCCGCTTGCGCGCGACACCGACGAGATAAATTTTGTATTCACACGAATTAAATTTTGAATGGGACAACCACTGTTGTCCCATTTTATTTTGTGGGGCGTAAAGACGAAGCCATTAAGCTGCTTGCTCGGCTTCAAGTCGGCGTTTCAAGTTGGCAAGGGTCTGCTCTTGGACTCGCTGTGCTGTACTGATTACATAACTGCTCACCAAGGCTGGAGCCGAAATGAGCATCTGCTCGATCAATAAGGTTCCCCCATCCTGCGATGTAAATTGATAATGTACATCCAAACGAATATTACTGATTTTTGAAAAAAGTAAGTCCATTAATTGAGCCAGTCCAGCTTGGAACCAGACAAGCAAGAGAACAAACGCTTTTGCGAAATTCGAGTTCGCGAAATAGCAGCAAAAACATTGGCCTGTAATTCATATTGATCATGTGGAGCAGTTCCTGCGACATATTCAACAGCCTGCGTCCAGACAAACTCGGCTGGATTGAGTTCAGGAGCCGCCACTGGAAATTCAAAAACGATCAAACGTTTTTGCGATTGAATAAACTCCTGCACGGCTTTGCGCTTATGAATGGGATGCCGATCCCAAACCAATACAATATGACCTTGCACCAAGCGAAGTATCTGTTTCAAGAAAGCAATCACATCTTCACCTTTTAGGCTGTGCCAAGAAGATTTTATGCTCAAACGAATTTTCTTTCCTTTTGGCGAAACCAGTAGAACGCCCAAGAGATTGAGGTGCTCATGATGATCAATGCTGGTGCGATGAATGGGGGTTTGTCCTCGCCGCGACCACGTGCGTTTGAGCGGCGATACCATAGTGAAGCCTGCTTCATCTTCAAGACCCAGTGTGGCGTTCATTTCACGAGTCTTTTTTTATCTCTGGTAGAACTTCTTTCTTCCACTTCTCAATCGCTTCTTCGTTCCTTTGAAATGCGCGACGTTGTGGACGCTGGCTGCTCCAGCCCATCCGATCCATCACGTACCAGACTGCACTCGGATGATAGCGCACCTTGAACAATTGCCAGATGACTTGGGCAATTCTATCGAGTGTCCAGTAATCGCCCGCATACCCAAAAGCGAATGCGCCTCGATCCAATGCCTTTTCAAGTCTTTGGACCTGCTTCTCAGTTAGTTTTCTTGGGCGTCCGAGGGGGCGACTTGCCTTGTTCCGCTTTGGCTTCTCGCTCTCTTGACGCCACCGATACACACAACGAGGTGTGACCTTGAGTATTTCTGCAACTTCTTTTGGTTTCTTTCCTTTTTCAAGCAGAGCCAGTCCTTGATTACGCACAATTCTCAGTTGTTGGTTGGTTCCTTTTCTCCTCATGCCACTATTATGGCATATTTTGTGACTCTCTTTTTACAAAAATCAG
Organism: Chloroflexota bacterium; assembly: GCA_021824575.1. Taxonomy (GTDB): domain Bacteria; phylum Chloroflexota; class Anaerolineae; order Anaerolineales; family Villigracilaceae; genus Fen-1038. Next base: position 171 of record JAKAKJ010000046.1, on the reverse strand, counting down.
TAATTACGTTTTTTAAACTCTCCCAGCGTAATCATTCAGGACGATTCCAACCCTCTAAACAGCTTCGAGCCTGAACGTTAGTAAAGCGCAATTCGTGTTTGATGCAATATCATTCTCCCCGCTTACAGACTTTATGAATCGTTGGTGCAATAGTGATTGGAGCAGAAATTA